>NZ_CBVJ010000020.1 GCF_000513275.1 Paenibacillus gorillae
TTTTATTAATCTGTACGAGTAATTAACATACAAGATTTTTGAACGACAATTTCACTTTAGTGAAACTCGAATAAGTATAAAACCCTTTATTTATAAGGCTTTATTCGAAAAAAAATCGAGGCCCTCTTTCGAGAGCCTCTTTCATGGGAGAGGAGAAAACCGGACGAAGAGCTTATGGGGAAACGTAAGTCTTCTCCGCGGTTGTCTACGGCATCTTCCGACGCCGATGATTTTATCTTGTCCGGTTTGTGGGGGAATATACCTTGGCATCCAAAAAAAATTGCAAAACCGCGTCTGCAGGAACAGAAGCTTTTTCAACGGCTATAAATTATGTTACGATAAGCGGGACAGTATACGAAGGGGGCAAAATGCAGTGAGAGTCATTGCAGGCGCGGCAAAAGGCCGTACGCTGAAAGCCGTTCCCGGCATGAATACGCGTCCTACGACAGATAAGGTGAAGGAAGCGATTTTCAGCATGATCGGGCCGTATTTCGACGGAGGCGTGGCGCTGGATTTGTTTGCCGGCACCGGCGGACTCGGAATTGAGGCCTGGAGCAGAGGCGTTGAGCGGACGATATTTATCGACCGTGAGAAAATAAGCATTGATATTATCCGGCATAACACGGAGATGGCGAGGATGGGCAGCGCGGCGGAAATTTACCGCAACGATGCAGAGCGGGCGATCAAGCTGCTGGAGAAGCGGGGAGTCGTGTTTAAGCTCGTGTTTCTGGACCCTCCATATAAGATGACCCAGATGGATGAACTGATGACAGATCTGGCACAGCGGTCCATGCTGGAGGAAGATGCCATTATCGTCGTGGAGCATGATGCGGCGCATCTTTACCCCGAGCATATTGAGCAATTCGAGCAGTTGAAACAATCCAAGTACGGAGATACAGCGGTAACCATTTACCGATACATACCGTCTGACAGCATGAATGGGGGACAAGCAGATGAGTGAGAAGCTTCGCGTGGCGGTATATCCCGGCAGCTTTGATCCAGTTACGTTTGGACATTTGGACATTATACGCCGATCGGCAAAGCAATTTGATCAATTAATAGTAGCGGTGCTGAATAATACAAGTAAAAATCCGCTTTTTACGGTTGAGGAGCGGAAAGAGATGCTTCGTGAAGTAACGAGCGACATACCGAACGTTACGATAGACAGCTTCCGGGACTTGCTTGTACGCTTCATGAAATCACGTAACGCCAACGTCATTATCCGGGGCATTCGCTCGGTTACTGACTTTGAATATGAGCTTACGCTTGCATCGACCAATCATTTGCTTGACAGTGATATCGATACGATCTTTATGATGACGAATCCGAAGTACTCGTATCTGAGCTCCAGCATTGTGAAGGAAATCGCTCAGTTTAAGGGCGAGGTCAAGGAACTGGTGCCGCAAGCGGTAGAACGTCGTCTGATCGAAAAATTATAAATAAGCTTAGCGCCTGCTTCCGCCGGTTGGAGGCATCCATTTCATTAACAAGGACAGCAACGCAAAAGCTGCTGCAACGGCTGCTGCGCACGAAAGCGCATACGGCCATAGACCAGGCAGGTCGCTGACAGCCAGCGGCAGCGGCGCATTGATGGGGTCGCCATGCGAAAGCATGGCGGCCTCTGTTTTTCCGGCACCACCGTCGCCGCCAAGAAAGACGGGGAGCGGCATTGGCAGCCAAGCGAGGGCAGCTTGCGCAGGCTTCCACAGCAGCAGAGCGAATAGCGCTGCATGCACCGCATGGAGCAAACGCGTGCCGATGAAGGGGAGCAGCTTCAATCCGGTGCCCGATATGGCGTAGCCCGCTTGCAAAATAGCGCTGATGCCGCTCCAAGCCAGCACAGCGGCGACAAGCGCAGCGTTGACGGATACGCTGCTCAGCGGCCCTTGCCAGACGGCAGCAGCATACGCGCCGATATGGCCTTCCAGCAGCGCAGGCAATGCAAGGTCCAGCGCACCATTAGGCGCAGCGAAATGAAGCAGCGGCTGCGCCAGGCGAGCAACCACGGAGGAGAATATAATAAAGCCGCCGACAACCATGAGCTTCTGTACGCCGGAGTAAACGGCGTCGCCAAGCACTTTGCCGAAGCCGCGGCCATCCTCCTCTCGAGCGGAGGTGATTGCCGCTGAGGCTCTGCGCAGCAGACTGCCGCCGTCACCGTCAGTTCCCCCGACTAGGCCGCCCCGCCGAGGGTTCATAGCAGTTTGAACGGGTCTGCGTCTGCGGAACAGTGCCTGCAGCCCGAACGTCCACAGGGCCGATAGCCATACGGCAGCGGCAATAATAATGCCTAGCTCAGGACGATGCATAAATCCTGCTCCGATCACAATAAGCATGAACATCGGGTTCGGCATATGAGACAGAGCGAGCAGCCGTTGACCATCGCGCTGTGACAGCACTTCACGGCGTCTGAGCTCAGCGGTAGCTTCCGCTCCTGCAGAGAAGCCCGACATCCAGCCTAGAACAAGCGGCAGTGCGGCATCTCCCGGCAGTTTGAACAGCTTGCGCATTGGGGTTTGCATCAGTACACCAAGACCGTGGGCGAGGCCAAACGCGACGATCATTTCAAAGAGGACAAGAAATGGAAGCAGTCCGGGGAACACAATCGTCCACCAGACGGTTAATCCTTGCAGGGATGCTTGAAAAGCGGCGTCCGGCATGCGAATGACGGCCCCGATCAGGGTAAGCGATATAATAGCAAGCAAAATCGTTCGGGCCATGGGCCGATCACTCCATTTTATATAGGCGATTTTGAGACGACCTTGGCAGCTAACAGGCTGCTCGTACAGGCCGTTCTGCTTGTTTAGTAACAGCAAACTGGAAATGTTTCAAGGTTTTACTGGCCATTTGATTTGACTATACATTCGTTGTCACTATCAGCTTAGCCGATTGTAAATTGTACGCTTGCTTGGACAAGGATAGACCAGTTAGCTGGCAGTATGGAAGAGAGGAGGGAAGCTATGGGAGAGGGATTCAAACGAATTGGATGGAAAAATATCGCCCTTGTTGCCGCGACGGCAGCTTTCATGTGGTTTCTATTGTTCGCGCCATCCCCGTATGTCATTTATGAACCGGGTATCGCGGCTGGGACGTGCTCTATGGTCACGATGGGGCCAGAAAGCAATGGGGAAATCCCGGTTATGAGTAATGTGGAAAACGGAGCTTTTCTCATGACAACAGTGAAGCTGACAGACACGAATTATTGGGGAGCAATCCGTGCCACTTGGCAGCGGGATGCAGAAGCGATGTCCAAGACTAACATTCTGAAAGGTTATACCGATCAGCAGTATCAGCAGCGGATGAATGTCATCATGCACGGCTCTCAGAATGATGCCATCGAAGCGGCGTACCGGTTCGCCCACGTACCTTACCATACAGTTCCTGCAGGAGTGATGGTGTCAAGTTCGAGCCGTTCGGAAAATGGCTTGCTGCCAGGCGATTCAATTATAAAAGCAGAAGCCAAAGAGGTTGCGGGATTGGAAGATTTAGCGGCTGTATGGCGGACTAAGCAAGCCGGGAATCAAGTTCAGTTGACGGTATTAAGAAACGAATCGGAGCTTGATCTTACGATGAGCCTGGAGGCATTTAACGGGACCTTGACGAAGGAACGGCTCTCATTGGCGCTTGGAGGCGCTCAGCTTTCCGAATACCGGGAGCTTGCGCCAATTGACGGGAATCTAGCGCTGTCTATCAATGCGGGAGAAATCGGCGGCCCTTCGGCCGGCCTCATGTTCGCTTTGCAGTCATTGGATCTGTTGACAGACGGAGATTTAACCGGCGGACAAATAATCGCAGGTACGGGTACGATCGATCCAACCGGAAAGGTTGGAGAAATCGGCGGGATTGGTTATAAAATAGTAGCCGCTCATCAAGCAGGCGCAAAGCTGTTTCTTGCACCTGCCGGCAATTACGAGGAAGCGGTGAAAAAAGCGAAACGAATCCGCAGCTCGATGCAGGTTGTTCGCGTGTCGACACTGAAGGAAGCAGTAGTGGCACTGGAAGCTGTACAATCCGCTAAATCATAATCGGCTTGCCAGTGAAATCCCGGTACATCGCTGCTGCCGAAGCGTGTCCCGGCTGAGCCAGCATGTAAGCTGCGGAGGCTTGAACGTCCAACTGGAGGTAGCGGTAAGGCTCATCCGCCTTGGAGGCGCTTAAGAGCACGGGCAGCGCGGCATGGCTGCGCATCCGGCGGAGCAGCTCCCTGCCTTTCTCGGTAAAACCAAGCACACGAATGTACTGAATGCCGGAGGCGAGTTTGTCTGCCGTAAAATCCTCCTTGCGGTGTCCAAGCAATATGGATAACAGCGCCCGCTGCAGCTTGGTGCGCGTATATCGTTTCGTCTTCAGCGCTTCGAGGAGCGATTCAACGCTGGAACCGGCAAGCTTGGGCATTACGGATGCTAAGCGGTGCTCCAGCCCTTCGGCAATTTCCCGAAGCTCGCCAAGCTGGCCCGGGGTGCGTGTGACGATGCTGTGGAACAAAGCGGGGGAGAAGGTTTCCCAGCTTACAGGACTACGGCTTGCCGCCCACTCCTGTTCCATGACGCTATATGTAGAAGCAGGAACGTAAGGGCGGCTGCCAGCCAGCTCCCGCTTGTCCAGAAGCAGCTTGCGGATCGCCGTAGCGCTGGCGATTGCCTGATCCGTCACGTCGGTCTGGTTGTAATCAGATTTCTCGCGGCGGATCGTATAAGGCTCCATTCGTCCTTGAAGCCGCTCTAGCGCAATTAAATAATGCAGACCTAGTGTATGGTTTGGCTGGGCGAAAGGAAATCTAGAGACTTCATCCCGGCCGATAGACCGAAGGTATGCACTAATTGCGGTGCTGTACGCGCTTGGATAAGCACTGCCGCCTGCCAGCTCCTCCTTGAGCAGCGCCTTGAAGCCCGGTGGCTCATGTGCAACGATGTAGGCCGCTTCACGCAGCGCATCCAGCTCGCCACTCTCTGTGCCGAAGCAGAAGGCATCCACGACGCCTGTAGCCTCCAGCAAGGCCACAGCGCCGTATGCGAACCATTCCGCGGCCTGTGTGGCGTAGGCGGCCGGAAGCTCGATGACGAGGTCGCAGCCGCCGCGCAGAGCAGCTTCCGTACGCGCCCATTTGTCCATAACCGCGGGTTCGCCGCGCTGGAGAAAGTTGCCGCTCATGACAGCGACGACAGAATCAGAGCCCGTTATTTTTCGCGATTGCTGCAAATGATATTGATGTCCGTTGTGAAACGGGTTATACTCGACAATTAGTCCTACTGTTCGCATACGGCCGCTCCTTGCTTCTCGAATGAATATATGATCCATCATAGCATAGAGCGGGATCGGGATTCACGGCAGGATAGTGAAAGGCGTGAAAATGTTGACAAAACAGTGCTGGGATAGATATAATAAATTTTGTTTGTTTGGGGTGATCTGATGCAGTTTCATGTACAGGAAACAATGTCCAAGGGGTTGAAGGCGAAGGTGGATGAGTCCATCGACGTAACCGCCCTGTTTGAAGGACGCAGCGATGTCATTAGCAAGGGTCCGCTCCATGTGTCGCTTCAAGTAATAGGCAACGAAGGCGGAATTACAGTTGACGGCGAATTGTCCATCGATTGGGAGCTTGCTTGCTCCAGATGCCTGGACCCTGTGAAAGAGCACACGGTTATTCCTTTCTTCGAGCAGTTCAAGCCAGCGTCCGAATCGGACGAGGGGGAGAGCGACGACGAGGAGGATGACGTCATTGCAGTGGCTGGAGACAGACTGGATCTGAAACCTTTTGTGGAAGAAGCGCTTCAGCTCTTTATGCCTTTTGCTCCGTTATGCAGTGACGATTGCAAGGGTCTTTGCCAAACTTGCGGGCAAAACTTAAATGAACACACATGCGGCTGCAAGACGGAACGGATTGATCACCGTCTGGCAGTGCTCAAGGACTTGTTCAAAGAAGAACAATAACGCAATGCTGATTGATTTTGTGAAGGAGGTGGGAAATATGGCAGTACCTCAAAGAAGAACGTCCAAAACTCGCCGCGACAAACGTCGCACGCATTTCAAACTGGCGGTGCCGGGTATGGTAAAATGCGAGCAATGCGGAGAGCTGAAACTGGCTCACCACGTATGCAAAGTGTGCGGATACTACAAAACGAAAGAGATTATTGCTCAATAATCTCGGGATTTCCCACAATAGCACTTCATTGCGATGAGGTGCTATTTTTTATATACTTATGATTAGTACCTGGTGATAATATCAGCTATAAAGCACCCTGCGGACACGGCTATGCCGCCTGCTAGGTTAATTTATAAGCGTGCATTTATATGAATGAGCCTATATATTCTTGCATTTGAAACAAAGCGGTCAGCTTTAGTTTTAAAATAGAATGGGAGTCACTATACTGTAAAGGTGGTGCCGACGATGGAACGCATGCCCAAGCGGCAGCGGCATCAGCTGCTCGCCCGGTTAATTGACGAAAATCCGTTTATGACGGACCGAGAGCTCACCCGCCATTTGAAAATCAGCATTCAGACGATCCGTCTGGATCGCATGGAGCTGGGCATTCCTGAGCTGCGTGAGCGGATGAAGCTGATGGCTGAACGCTCCTACGATTCGGTTCGGTCACTGCCGCTGCATGAGGTGATTGGCGATATCGTCGATCTGCAGCTGGACAAAAGCGGTATATCGATATTTGAAATACGTGATGAACATGTTTTCTCTCGTACCGGTATTGCCCGCGGCCATCATGTATTTGCGCAGGCAAATTCATTGGCGGTTGCTATTATAGATGACAAAATTGCTTTGACGGTAACGGCGGACATCCGATTCATCCGGCCGGTCAAGCTGGGTGAAAAATGCATTGCGAAAGCATATGTACGCTCCATTTCCGGCGAACGGAACAAGTCCAAGGTAGAATTGTTTACCTATGTGGGCGACGAGATGGTGTTCCAAGGCAATTTTGTCATTTATCGTACTGCCGGAGATGCGGAAAACGAAGGAGGAGACGGACATGCGGATCGCCATTGACGCAATGGGCGGCGATCATGCCCCCGGATTAATTGTACAAGGGGCGGTTGAGGCTGCAAAGGAATGGCCGGATACGGAATTGCTCCTCGTTGGAGATACGGTGGTTATTGAACCGCTGCTCCAGGGGCAGAAGCCGGCCAATCTTCAGCTTCACCATACAGATGAAGTAATCGGAGCTGATGATGAGCCTGTGAAGGCTGTTCGGCGGAAAAAGGGAGCTTCAATGGTCGTAGCTGGACAGCTTGTTCGGGAAAAACAGGCGGATGCCATGCTTTCGGCAGGGAATACCGGCGCATTGATGACGACGGGCCTGCTCGTTGTCGGCCGTCTGGACGGCATAGAGCGCCCTGCGCTTGCGCCGATGCTGCCGACGATGGATGATATCGGCGTTCTTGCGCTTGATTTAGGAGCCAACATGGATGCGAAGCCGGAGCATTTGCTTCAGTACGCCATTATGGGCAGCATCTATCGCTCCAAAGTGCATGGCATGGAGAAGCCGCGAGTTGGCTTGCTTAATGTCGGTACGGAAGAGAAGAAGGGCAATGAGCTGACGAAAGCGGCTTATGATCTGCTGGCAGATGCTCCTATAAATTTTATCGGCAATGTGGAATCGCGGGATATTTTGCAGCGCAGCTGCGATGTTCTTATCTGTGACGGCTTCGCTGGCAACATTATGCTGAAGTCGATGGAAGGAACCGCAGGGTCGTTGTTGAATTACTTGAAGGACGCTTTCGGCGAATCCATGATGACGAAACTCGCGGCGGCAATTATGCTGCCAAGACTCCGGAAGCTGAAGAAAAAGATGGATTATAAAGAGCATGGCAGCGCGCCGCTGCTCGGTTTGAACGGACTGGTCATGAAATGCCACGGCTCATCTGACGCTTTGGCAGTGAAAAGCGCGGTACGTCAAGCACGGACGGCAATTCAAGGACAACTGACCGAATCGATCGCAGCGGAAATAAGCGGGAAGTGAGTGAGCAGAATTGAGTTTACATCCTGTAGGCATTATTGGATCGGGCAAATATGTTCCCGACCGGATTTTATCGAATCAAGAGCTGGAGCAAATGGTAGAAACGAATGATGAATGGATCGTAACCCGTACCGGCATTCGCGAGCGTAGACTTGCGGCGCCGGAGCAGGCAACATCTGATCTGGCATATGAAGCGTCTAAGCAAGCAATTGAAGCAGCTGGAATTACGGCAGAGGACATCGATCTCATCATTGTAGCTACAATCACTCCAGATATGTTTTTTCCTTCGACCGCTTGCCTGCTGCAAGATAAGCTGGGCTCAAAGCGCGCGGCAGCTTTTGACCTGTCGGCGGCTTGCTCCGGATTTATTTACGGCTTGGCTACTGCATCGAATATGATCGCAACAGGCATGTACAAACATGTACTGGTCGTAGGGGCAGAGACATTGTCGCGGATTACGGATTATACGGATCGAAACACCTGTATTCTGTTCGGCGATGGTGCTGGTGCGGTCGTACTAGGCCCTGTCGAGCAAGGACGGGGTTTCCAGTCCTTCGTGCTAGGCGCAGATGGAAGCGGCGGAGAGCTGCTCAAAGTAGACGGCGGCGGTTCCCGTACGCCAGCTACGGAAGAGAGCATTCAAGCAAGACAGCATTATATTCAAATGGCCGGCAACGATGTGTTCAAATTCGCCGTGCGCATTATGGGCGGAGCCGCTGAAGAAGCGCTGGAGAAAGCCGGTTTGACGAAGGAAGACATCGATCTGCTCGTACCGCATCAAGCGAATATCCGAATTATCCGGTCCGCTCTTACGCGGCTTGATTTGCCTGAAGAGAAAGCGATGATCAACCTCGACAAATACGGCAACGTTTCCGCTGCATCGATTCCGATTGCACTAGCGGAAGCTGTTGAAGAAGGACGAGTCAAACAAGGCGATTGCCTGGTGCTTGTCGGCTTTGGCGGCGGTCTGACTTGGGGCGCATCGGTTCTGAAATGGTAACGGAGGGAACTTATTTATGAGTAAAATAGCATTTGTATTTCCCGGTCAAGGCGCGCAAGCGGTAGGTATGGGGAAAGACGTGTACGATTCCGTAACTGCGTCGCGCGCGATTTTTGAGCAAGCAGACGAAGCGCTTGGTTTTTCGGTTAGCGATATTACTTTTAACGGGCCGGACGAGCTGTTGAAGCAGACTGCAAATACGCAGCCGGCTTTGCTGACGGTTAGCGTTGCTTTGTTTGAAGCGCTCGAAGGACACGGCTTGAAGCCCGATTATGTCGCGGGTCATAGCTTAGGCGAATACAGCGCGTTAGTCGCGGCAGGCGTTTTGTCGTTTGCTGATGCCGTGCGTACGGTAAGAGCACGCGGTGAATTTATGGAGCAAGCAGTTCCTAGCGGTCAAGGCGCAATGGCGGCTGTATTAGGCGCGGAGCGCGAGGCTTTAGCTGCGCTATGCGCGGCTGTTACAGCTGACGGGAATGCGGTTGAGCTGGCGAATGTGAACTGCCCGGGGCAAATCGTCGTTTCCGGAACATCTGCTGGCGTTCAAGCGGTCGTAGAACGCGGTAAAGAAGAAGCAGGCGCGAAGCGGGTTATTCCGCTGGAAGTCAGCGGTCCGTTCCACTCATCCCTGATGAAGCCTGCGGCTGAGAAGCTTGGTGTTGTACTGGAAGGCGTAAGCATGGGGGATGCGGCTGTTCCGGTTATTGCCAATGTAACGGCTTCACAGGTGAAGGAAGCTTCCGATATCCGCCGTCTGCTCGTTGAACAGGTGTATTCGCCTGTACTTTGGGAAGACAGTATTCGTTATCTGATCGAGCAAGGTGTTGATCATTTTGTTGAGATTGGCTCTGGCACTGTGCTTGCGGGCCTGATCAAAAAAATCGATAAAAACGTTCGTGTCACTTCGATTAACAGTGCAGCGGCGATCGAAGCGTTGAATTAATGCTATATTTTGCTGAGGAGGGTATGCGATGTTTGCCAGTTTGGAAGGCAAGAAAGCGCTCGTTACGGGCGCATCGCGCGGCATAGGCCGGGCGATCGCTATTGCGCTGGCAGAAGCCGGTGCAGATGTTGCGATCAACTATTCGGGCAGCGAAACGGCTGCGGCGGAGACGGCGCAGGCGGTAGAAGCGCTTGGACGACGTGCCATTACGCTCAAAGCCAATGTCGGGAAAGCGGATGAATTCGATGCGATGGTGAAAGAAGTCGTCGATCAATTCGGAGCGCTTGATATTTTGGTGAATAACGCGGGCATTACAAGAGATAATTTAATTATGCGTATGAAGGAAGAAGAATTTGATCAAGTTATTGAGACGAACTTGAAGGGCGTCTTCAACGGGATCAAATCCGTAACGCGGACGATGATGAAGCAGCGCTCAGGCCGCATTATTAACATTTCTTCGGTTGTTGGCGTGCTCGGAAATCCGGGGCAGGCCAACTATGTGGCCGCGAAAGCGGGTGTCATCGGACTTACCAAAGCAAGCGCGCGTGAATTGTCTTCTCGCGGCATTACAGTCAACTGCGTCGCTCCGGGCTTTATTCAGACGGATATGACGGACAAGCTGCCCGAGGAGACTCGCGATGCGCTTGCCAAGGACATTCCGCTTGCCCGTCTCGGAAACCCTGAGGATATCGCCCATGCGGTGAGATTCCTCGCTTCCGATGCTGCTTCTTATATGACAGGCCAGACCGTCCATGTGGACGGCGGCATGTACATGTAAGGATGCGTAAAAGCCGCGCCAGCCCTTGGCCGACGCGGCCCGGGCAGGAATTAAAACGGTTACGTATGGCATTTTATCTTTAATTCTCGTATAATACCAAAGAGGAGGTGAACCGGATGTCCGAAGTAGTAGAACGTGTAAAACGTATCGTCGTCGACCGACTTGGCGTAGACGAAGCGGAAGTCACGCTGGAAGCTTCCTTTAAAGATGACCTCGGCGCTGACTCTCTTGATGTCGTTGAATTGGTCATGGAGCTGGAAGACGAGTTTGATATGGAGATCTCTGATGAAGATGCAGAGAAAATCACCACAGTGGGAGAAGTAGTTAATTACATACAATCTCTTAACTAAGGAAGCCAGGGTCCCGTTGTAACAGACGGGACTTCTCTCCATATGAAGCAGGGTTGCGATAGCATCCAACATGAAGGCATGAATGAGCTGGCAAGCTTTTTATATATAAATCAAGATGCGTTAAGAAGCGCATCCAAATAGCTGTTCTTGAGGTGAATCGAATGAAACAGAGAGTTGTCGTAACTGGCATGGGGGTCATGACCTCACTCGGATCGGAATTGGATCAGTTCTGGGGCAATCTGCTGGAGGGCAAATCGGGCGTTTCTCATATCGAGGCGTTTGATGTGTCTGAATATCCAACACAAATTGCTGCAGAAATTAAAAACTTCAATCCTGAAGAATTTAATTTAGATAAAAAAGAAGCCCGCCGCATGGATCGTTTCGTACAGTTTGCATCCGTTGCAAGCTTATCTGCGGTGAAGGATTCCGGAATCGTAGTCGGGGAGAATGTCGATGCAGAACGCATTGGTGTTATGATCGGCTCCGGTATCGGCGGACTTGGCACTTGGGAAGACCAGCACAACATTTTGCTTGAAAAGGGACCAAAACGTGTAAGTCCGTTTTTTATCCCGATGATGATCGCAAATATGGGTTCTGGGCAAGTATCGATTCTGACTGGTGCGAAAGGCCCGAACAGCACGGCGGTTACTGCTTGTGCAACGGGTACGCATTCTATCGGCGATTCGTTCAAGCTAATTCAGCGCGGTGAAGCCGATGTCATGATCTGCGGAGGCGCGGAGGCGACGATTCGTCCAACCGGTCTTGCAGGATTCTGTTCTATGCGTGCAATGTCGGTGCGCAATGATGAGCCGGCAAAAGCAAGCCGTCCTTTCGATACGGACCGCGACGGTTTCGTAATGGGTGAAGGTGCTGGCGTTCTCATTCTTGAATCGCTAGAGCATGCTCAGCAACGCGGTGCACGGATCTACGCTGAAGTCATCGGCTACGGCATGAGCGGTGACGCTCATCATATGACTGAGCCTGATCCTGACGGCGCTGCCCGCTGCATGACAAGAGCGCTTAAGGATGCTGGAATTGAGCCAAGCGACATCGATTACATCAATGCGCATGGTACGTCCACACCTGTAGGCGACCGTTCGGAGACGAAAGCGATTAAGAAGGCGCTGGGAGACCACGCTTATAAAGTCGCTGTCAGCTCGACCAAATCGATGACGGGCCATTTGCTCGGTGCCGCTGGCGGTGTTGAAGCCGTTATTCTTGGCCTGACGCTGCAAAACGGCGTTATTGCTCCGACCATCAACCTGGAAAACCAGGATCCGGAGTGCGATCTGGATTATGTACCGAATAAGCCGCGTAAAGCGGATGTTCGTACGGCGCTGTCCAACTCTTTCGGATTTGGCGGCCACAATGCAACGATCGTGTTGAAAGTTTATGAAGCGTGATACATTCCATGAGCTCCAGTTCAGGCTGGAGCTCAAGTTTAAACAGCTGAAGCTGCTGAAGCAGGCGTTTACGCATACGTCTTACGTGAACGAGCACAAGCACAGTTCCATCGAGCACAACGAACGCCTTGAATTTCTCGGCGACGCTGTGCTCCAATTGCTTGTGTCAGAATATTTATTCTCTGCCTACCCGCAGCGGCCGGAAGGCGAGCTGACACGGATGCGTGCATCCGTTGTCTGTGAGCCATCGCTCGCGCAATTTGCGGAACGCCTTGATCTTGGCGCGCATGTTATGCTCGGACGAGGAGAGGAACAGCTTGGCGGACGACAGCGTCCTGCACTGCTGGCGGACTTGTTCGAAGCCTTTGTCGGCGCGATTTACTTGGATGCTGGGATCGATCGGACGCGGGTATTTTTGCAAGCTCACATGTTCCCTTTCATCGAGTCCAATGACTATGGTCTGCTTGTGAAGGATTTCAAGTCCAAGCTGCAGGAGCGTGCGCAGCATAACGGTCTTGGTCCGGTGGAATACCGGATTACCGAAGAGCGCGGGCCCGCGCATGATCGTGAGTTTGTCGTCGAGGTTTTTCTCGGAGAGACACCTTACGGCAGCGGAGCAGGGCGAACCAAGAAAGAAGCGGAGCAGCGCGCCGCGTCGCAAGCGTGGCAATCGTTGTCGGTTGAATAGAAGATGGGTTTGTTTCGAATGCGCGTCCAGTAAGGCGGCGCTTGCGAAACAAACCCGTTTTTATTTGGGCAAGGAATTTGGCGGAGGGAGTATATGGAGTCAAACCTTGGCGTAAATGAAGCTCCGCTGTTCTGAACTTTTCTTGCGCTATAGCTTGAAAACCTCCAATTGGAATTGTTAATAAGGAAGTTTCATGCTTAATAGCGAGAAAGTATGCTGTAGGCGGAGAGCAACTCTTATATATAAGACTTGCTAGATGAAGGTGCATGAAGATGTATTGTTTACCGTGCGCTTTATAAAGAATCAGTTTTGTCCAGGCGTGGACAAGGGCAGGCGGCAAACACGGCCGATATCGGCTAAAAGCGCGGTGAGCCGAGCGTGGCAAGGTAAAATGGTTAACGGGTACCTGCAAGTTGTGTTACAATATACGTTGAGGTGAAAGCCAAGTTATGTTCCTGAAACGGATCGAATTAGCGGGATTTAAATCATTTGCCGACAAAACGGAGATGGAGTTCGTTACCGGCATTACCGCGGTTGTCGGGCCTAACGGCAGCGGCAAAAGCAATATTTCGGACGGCATCCGTTGGGTGCTCGGCGAGCAAAGTGCAAAGAGCTTGCGCGGCGGCAAGATGGAAGACATTATTTTTGCCGGCAGCGATGCACGCAAGGCGGTCAACTATGGCGAGGTGTCATTAACGCTCGACAATGGTGATGGCGCGCTGCCGCTGGAGTACAACGAGGTGACGGTTACGCGCCGGGTTCACCGGAGCGGCGACAGCGAGTATATGATTAACAAGCAGCCTTGCAGGCTGAAGGATATTACGGAGCTCTTCATGGATACGGGCATCGGCAAGGAAGCGTATTCGATCATCGGCCAGGGCCGGATTGAGGAAATTTTAAGTACGCGTTCCGAGGATCGCCGCGGCATATTTGAAGAGGCGTCCGGCATTGTGAAATACAAGTCGCGTAAGCGCGAGGCGCAGAAAAAGCTGGAGGAAACGGAAGGCAATCTGCTTCGTATTCACGATCTGGTAACAGAGCTGGAGGATCAGGTTCTGCCGCTGCGTGAGCAGTCGGAGAAGGCGATTCATTACAAGCAGCTCAAGGAACAGCTGAAGACGCAAGAGATATCGATGTACGTACATAATATCGAGACTGTGCATAGCTCCTGGGCAGAAGCCAACGAAAAGCTCGATCGGCTGAAGCGGGAGCAGTTAGAGCTGTCTACCGTCGTAAGCAAGCATGACGCACATCTGGAAAAGGACCGGCATGCTTTGCGCGAGCTGGAGGAAGCACTGGACGCTTTGCATGAATCGATGCTCCAGTACAGCGAGGAGTACGAGAAATGCGAAGGCTACGGCGAGGTGCTCAAGGAACGCAAACGCAACCTGGAGCAAAATAAACGCCAGCTGGAAGAAACGACTGCTGCGCAGGACGAACGCATCGCTTCCCTAACGAAAGAAGAAGCGGAGTTCCGAAGCAAAGCAGCCGTGTTGGAGCTTCAACTAGCAGAACTGAAGACAAAGCTGGCTGAAGAAGAAGTTCATTTGATCGGGGTCGCCGGCAGTGCTGTGGCGGACGCCGAGGAACTGCTAAAGGGCGAGCTGCTGGACGTGCTGAGTACAATGGCGCAATTGCGGAACGAGATCCGTTATTCGGCGCAGCAGCAGGAAGCTGTTCAACGCCGGATGGAGAGACTGTCGGACGACGAAGCCAAGTGGAATGAGCAGCATCAGAAGCTTACATCTAGACGGCTGGAACTGGAAAAGCAGCTCGAAGCTACGCTGAAAGCCATTAATACAAACCGTAACAAATATATTGACGAGGCGGAAAAGTCCAAAGAAACCGGACAATACGTCGAGGATGCGACGGCTGCCATTCGCAAATGGGAGCAAAAGCTGGAATCGCAAATTTCCCGCCGCGATACGATGAAGGAAATGCAGGACGCGCTGGACGGTTTTATGCAAGGTGTCAGGGAAATTCTGAAAGCTTCACGCCGTTCATCAGGCGGTATTGCTGGCGTACATGGCGCGGTAGCCGAGCTTATTCGGGTGCCGGAGCGTCTGGAGACGGCAGTTGAGACTGCGCTTGGCGGAGCGATGCAGCATATCGTGATGGAAGACGAGAAGTCAGCGCGCATTGCGATCAGCTTCCTGAAGCAGCGTCAGTTGGGACGAGCTACGTTCCTGCCGCTTGATGTCATCCGCGGAAGACATATTTCGGAGCATGATAAGCGGCTGGCTGAAGATGTAGAGGGCTTCGTTGGGGTAGCAGCCGATTTGGTTGGGAGCGATTCTAAGTACGAGGCAATCGTCAAAAGCTTGCTGGGTAACGTGCTGCTTGCTGAAACGCTGGAACAGGCCAACCGGATCGCGTCGAAATGCCAGTACCGCTATCGCGTTGTGACGCTGGAAGGTGATGTCGTTAATGCGGGCGGTTCAATGACCGGCGGCAGCTTGCAGAAAAAAGGAGCAAGCCTGCTTGGCAGGGGCCGTCAAATCGAAGCGCTGGATAAGGAAATCAAAGAAGCGCAATCGACCATTACACAGCTGCGGGACAAGCTGAGCGACCTGCGCAAGGAGCAATCCATATTGAATCATAAAATGGAGGAGCTGCGTGCAGGGTCTGAACAGAGCCGGATTGAAGAGCAGCAGGTAAGAGCCGAGCTGCAGCAGTTGAATAACGAAGCGAAGCATCTTGGCGAGCAGGAGCAGCTGTTCTCTGCCGACCGCAACAGCCACTTGGCAGAGCGGAAGTCGATGGAGCAAGCTGCTGCCGAGGCGGAGACGCGGCTGGAGCAGCTGCAAGCAGACGAAGTTAGGCTGCAGGAAGCAATCCGGTTGGCGGAAGACCGCCGTAAAGCGAGCGAGACCGCCAAGGAAGAGCTTCAAGGGCAGCTGACGGACTTGAAAATCGCCGTTGCCAAGACGGATTCGGAGAAGCTCAGCTTCGAAGATCAAGCGACCCGGGTACGCAGCGATATTCAGCGGGCTAAGCAGGAGCTGAGCGGTTACCGTTCGCTGCTGTCACAGCAGGAAGAGGAGCTGGCTCGCCATGGGCAGGAGACGGTCGAACAAATCGAGCAGCTGAATCATTTGCGATTGAAGAAGCAGGAATGCGCTGAGCAGACGGATCTCAAACGTTCAGCCCGCTCCGAGCGTACGCGTGAATTGGAGCAAGGCGAAAGCGAGACGAAGGAGCAGCGGGCGCAGCTTCGCAACGTCGATGAACAGCTTCGTCAGACGGAAATTGCAGCCAACCGGCTTGATGTGGAGCTCGATAATTTACTGCGCAAGCTAAGCGAGGAGTACGAGCTGAGCTTTGAGCTGGCGAAGGAGCGTTATCCGGTTCCGGAAGATGTGATAGGCACGCAAAATGCGGTTCGTGAATTGAAACGTCAAATTACAGCGCTTGGCGATGTGAATTTGGGTGCAATTGACGAATACGAGCGGGTGAAGGAACGATATGAATTCCTTACCGAGCAAAAGAATGATCTGGTGGAAGCGAAGACGACACTGTATCAGGTCATTCGCGAGATGGATGAAGAGATGTCGAAGCGGTTCAGAACGACCTTTGAGGCGATACGCGGCCATTTCGTCGTCGTCTTCTCGAAGCTGTTCGGAGGCGGAAGAGCGGATCTCGTTCTTGTGGAGCCGGATCGTGTTCTGGATACAGGGATAGATATCGTAGCCCAGCCGCCAGGCAAGAAGCTGCAAAACCTGCAGCTGTTGTCCGGCGGTGAACGGGCGCTTACAGCGATCGCGCTGCTGTTTGCGATTCTGCAAGTTAAACCCGTTCCGTTCTGTGTTCTCGATGAGGTCGAGGCGGCGCTTGACGAAGCGAACGTTGCTCGTTTTGCCCAATATTTACGAGAGTTTTCCGGACTTACGCAGTTTATTGTCGTTACCCACCGTAAAGGAACGATGGAGGAAGCCGACGTGTTATACGGCGTAACGATGGAAGAAGGCGGCGTATCGAAGCTCGTATCCGTCCGGCTGGAGGAGCAGGTCGATGAAGAAGAGCCTGCAACTGCTTAGCCGTTCCGGTCAGTGTCAAGCTGAACGTGCAGATTCAAGCATGAACAGACAGATAGAAGATGGAAGTCAGCAAGAGAGCAAGAGAGCAAGAGAGAAGACGCCTAAGAGCAACCTGTAGGGAGGAAACATACGTGAGCGTTTTTTAAGAGACTGAAGGAAAGCATCGCTTCCAAGACGGAGGCGGTTACGAATATTTTCAAAGAAGGCTTGTCCAAAACCCGGACCGCTATTGTGGAAAAGGTGGAAGAGCTGATTACGAGAAGGAAAAAAATCGATGAAGAGTTTTATGAGGAGCTCGAAGAAATTCTAATTGGCGCCGATGTAGGCGTCAATACAGTAATGCAGCTAATCGAAGAACTCCGCAGTGAAGTGAAGAAACGGAAAATCGAGGATGCGTCCGATTTGCAGCCGGTTCTTTCCGAGAAGCTGATCGGTCTGCTCAAGGGCGAGAGCAATCCAGGACTGCAAATGGCGAAGAGCGGAGAGATTACGGTCATCTTATTCGTCGGCGTCAATGGCGTCGGCAAGACGACGACGATCGGCAAGCTCGCCCATAAGTTCAAAAGCGAGGGTAAAAGCGTTCTGATGGCAGCAGGGGACACGTTCCGTGCAGGCGCGATTGAGCAGCTAGAGGTATGGGGACAGCGGGTTGGCGTCGATGTTATTAAGCAGTCTTCCGGTTCTGATCCGGCTGCGGTTATGTTCGATGCGGTGCAAGCTGCGAAGCAGCGCGGAGTAGACGTCCTGTTGTGCGATACGGCAGGTCGTCTGCAGAACAAGTCGAACTTGATGGAGGAACTCAACAAAATTTTCCGTGTTATTCAACGCGAGCTTCCAGAAGCGCCGCACGAGGTTTTGCTCGTTCTGGATGCAACGACAGGTCAAAACGCGCTTAGCCAGGCGAAGCTGTTTGGCGAGAAAAGCGGCGTAACCGGGTTGGTGCTCACGAAGCTGGATGGCACGGCGAAGGGCGGAATTGTCATTGCGATCCGCAATGAACTGAACCTGCCAGTGAAGCTGGTAGGGCTCGGGGAAAAGATGACCGATTTGCAGGAGTTCGACTCCGAGCAATTCGTGCACGCGCTGTTTGCTGGACTTATTCAGCGTGAGACCGAACAGGCTCCGCAAGAGGATTAAAGGTGACAAGGCGAAAAGCTTGACAGTGATATCTGCCATCGTGTAAGATAAAAGACGTTGCGCAGGTGTAAAGGATATTTCCTTGACGGACTCGCAACAGACTAGACGTCAAAGACCGGCGGTATATTTACGCTAAGCCGGGAATGGGACGCGGCGGAGGGATCAAGGATGCTTATTGAAGAGCCGGATGCCCTTGCAAAAACGAACCGAATCAACTTGCTGTTCGATTTCTACGAGCCTTTGCTTACTGAAAAGCAGCGAACCTTTCTCAAATATTATTTTCACGACGATTATTCGCTCGGCGAGATCGCCGCGGAATCCGGCATTAGCCGGCAAGCGGTGTACGAGCATGTCAAGCGTGCGGAACAAGTGCTGGAAAGCTACGAGGGCAAGCTTCAATTGCTAGCGAAGCATGAATCGCGACAGCAGCATGTAGTAGAGCTGGAGCGGAGCATAGCCGAGCTTGCAGTTGGGGAAGACGAGAAAAAACGGCTGCTTGCCGCGATAGAACGATTAACAACGACAGAATGAAAACGGAGGTGATGGATCATGGCGGCATTTGAGAGCTTAACTAACCGATTGCAAAATGTGTTCGGCAAGCTGAGAGGCAAAGGCAAAGTAACTGAGGATGACATCAACGAAGCAATGCGCGAAGTTCGACTGGCGCTGCTTGAAGCCGACGTTAACTTTAAAGTCGTCAAAGATTTTATCGCCAAAGTAAAAGAGAAAGCGCTTGGTCTGGAAGTGTCCAAAAGCTTTACGCCTGGCATGGTCATTATCGATATCGTCAACAAAGAGATGACCGAGCTGATGGGCGGGACGCAGAGCAAGCTGGCGAAAGCGAATAAACCGCCTACCGTGCTTATGATGGTCGGCCTGCAAGGCGCCGGTAAAACGACGACGACAGGCAAGCTGGCTCGTCTGTTGCAAAAGGGCAATCATAAGCCGCTTCTTATCGCAGGCGATATTTATCGGCCAGCTGCGATCAAGCAGCTTCAAGTGTTAGGTGAACAGATCGACGCGCCGGTATTTACGCTTGGCGACCAGACTTCACCGGTTGAAATTGCCCGCGCAGGCTTGCAGCATGCGAAGGATAACGGCAACGACTATGTGATCATCGATACTGCCGGACGGCTGCATATCGACGAAGCATTGATGGAGGAACTGAAACAAATCCATCAGGTAACGAAGCCGGATGAAGTGCTTCTCGTCGTCGATGCAATGACCGGTCAAGACGCCGTAAACGTTGCGCAAAGCTTCCATGAGCAATTGGAGCTTACAGGCGTCGTGCTGACGAAGCTGGATGGCGATACGAGAGGCGGCGCCGCATTATCGGTTAAAGCCGTTACGGGCAAGCCGATTAAGTTTGCGGCAATGGGCGAGAAGATTGACGCCCTGGAGCCTTTCCATCCGGATCGTATGGCTTCCCGGATTCTCGGCATGGGCGATATGCTCAGCTTGATCGAGAAGGCGCAAGCCAACATCGATGCCGACAAAGCGGCAGAGATGGAGCGCAAAATGCGCAATGCCGAGTTCACGTTCGATGATTTCCTCGAGCAGATGGCTCAAGTCCGTAATCTTGGCCCGATCGACCAGCTGATGGACATGCTGCCGGGTATGAACAAGATGAAGGGCATGAAAGACATGAAGGTGGATGAGAAGCAAATCGACCGCGTCGAGGCTATCGTCCGCTCCATGACGAAGGAAGAAAAGCAAAAACCGGAAATTTTGAACCATAGCCGCCGCCGGCGCGTTGCTGCAGGCAGCGGAACATCGGTTGCCGAAGTAAACCGCCTCATCAAGCAGTTCGATGACATGCGTAAGATGATGAAGCAATTCTCGTCGATGATGGGTAAGGGCTCCAAGGGCATGAAAGGCCTGAAGGGCTTGATGGGTAAAGGCAAAAAGTTTCCGTTCTAATTCATAGCAGCTGCTTCAGCTGCGTTCATTATTCGAAGGAGGTGAATTTACATGGCAGTACGTATTCGTTTGAAACGCATTGGTGCTCATAAAGCTCCATTCTACCGCGTTGTCGTTTCCAACTCCCGTTCCCCGCGTGACGGTCGCTTCATCGAAGAAATCGGTACTTACAACCCGGTTGCACAACCGGCTCAAGTAACGATTGACGAAGAGAAAGCGTTGAAATGGCTGCAAACAGGTGCACAAGCATCTGATACGGTTCGCGACTTGCTTTCCAAAGCAGGTGTCCTGAAAAAGTTCCATGAGCTTAAGCAACAGAAATAACTGTTGAACAGCGGAGGGCCTTGAGATGAAAGATTTGATTCTTGTCATAGCAAAGGCGTTGGTGGACCATCCAGAGGACGTGCGCGTCCATGAGAAGGATGATGAGCGAGGCACCGTCTACGAGCTGTCGGTACATTCCGATGATGTCGGAAAAATTATCGGCAAGCAGGGCCGCATCGCGAAAGCGATGCGAACCGTCGTGACGTCCGCCGCCGTCAAATCTCAGAAACGCGTCATCGTTGACATCATATCGTAATCACATATCGATAAGGGTTAGGATAATTTATCCTAACCCTTTTTCAAAATAGAGAAGTATTGAACGAAAAGGGTTGATACATATGGCAAACAAATGGTACACGGTGGGCAAGCTTGCCAATACGCATGGACTGCGCGGAGAAGTTAAAGTGCTTCCAAGCACCGATTTTCCGGAAGAACGGTTTGCAGTTGGCAATAAGCTGTCTCTGCAGGATGAGCAATCCGGCCGTCAGATTGAGGTTGAAATTACGGCGGTTCGTGAGCAAAAAGGAATGTTTGTCTTGAAGCTGAAGGGCTTCAACGATATTAATGAGGTCGAGAAATATAAAGGCTGGCTGCTGAAAATTTCAGAAGCTGAACAAGGCGAGCTGGAGGACGGCGAATATTACTACCATCAGATCATCGGCTGTAAGGCTGTCACAGAGGATGGAGAAGAGCTAGGCGCGATCTCCGAAATATTAAGTCCAGGAGCTAACCATGTCTGGGTCGTAGACTTGCTCAAGCCTAAGGGCAAGCAATTGCTGCTGCCGGTCATTGACGACGTTATTCTGGACGTTGACGTGGCAAACAAGCTGGTGAAGGTACGTCTGCTGGAAGGATTGATGTAAGCGATGCGAGTAGACGTATTAACATTGTTCCCAGAGATGTTCGAAGGCGTGTTTAACGCGAGCATACTGGGTAAAGCGAAGGATAAAGGCATCGTTGATCTGAAAGCGATTAATTTCCGCGACTACTCCAACAATAAGCATAATACAGTAGACGATTATCCTTATGGCGGCGGAGGCGGGATGGTGTTGAAGGCAGAGCCTGTATTTATGGCTGTCGAAGATCTAATGGCCGCTGTACCGCAAGGCAAACCGCCGCGTATTATTCTGATGTGCCCGCAAGGGGAGACATTCACGCAGCGTAAAGCGGAGGAGTTGTCCCAGGAGGAGCATATCGTGCTGATATGCGGCCATTATGAGGGCTATGATGAACGAATTCGTGAGCATCTCGTGACCGATGAGTTGTCGATTGGCGATTACGTTCTGACCGGAGGCGAAATACCGGCGATGACGGTTATCGACAGCGTTGTACGCTTACTGCCAGGCGTATTGGGTAATGAAAGCTCGGCAGTAACCGATTCCTATAGTACCGGCCTGCTGGAGTATCCGCACTATACGCGTCCTGCTGTGTTCCGTGACTGGGAGGTGCCGGAGGTGCTCATATCCGGCCATCATAGCCGGATCGACGCGTGGAGGCGCGAGCAGTCGCTGCTGCGTACGCTGCACAGACGTCCGGACTTGCTGGAGACGGCCGAGCTGACGCCGAAAGAACGGAAATGGCTGGCCTCGCTCAGCAAGGAAGAGCAGCAATAGAATCCGCGTGCTTGAACTAGGATTCATAGAAGAGGGACCGATCATCGCGAAGATTTGATTTTCGCGATGATCGGTCCCTCTTTTAGTTATGGGGTATAGAAGTTCTGGGTATAATAGACACCATACTGTCCGCCGAAAGCGACTCCTGTACCGAGTTTCGTTAGAGTTTTGCTCAGCAGATTGCTGCGGTGACCGGGTGAATTCATCCAGCTGAAGTGGGCATACATACTGTCTGTTTGACCGGCGGCGATATTTTCCGCGGCGCTTCGATAGGTAATGCCTTGAGCCTTCATTCGGTCAAACGGCGATTTGCCGTCGGGATTCTCGTGATTGAAGAACTTCCGGTCAGCCATGTCCTTGCTGTGACCTCTAGCCGATTTGGATGCTTTGGCGTCCTGGGTGAATAACGAGATACCGCGTCTGGAGCGCTCCGCATTGGCCAGATCAAAGCTTTGCTGCTCATAGCTTTCTTGGAGCAAGGAAATACTGGCGTTTCCAGACTGGCCGAACGCGCTGGAATCCGTTTGCAGAATGCCGATAATGCGATTTCCGTCTAAACGGTCGATAAACAAAGTAGTCGTAATACTTCCGGAAACATAGGTGTAATGGAACTCGTTTTCTTGGCCGTTTTTGCTGCCAATAATCGAGATTGCTTCTGCAAGGGTTATCCCAAGCTTTAATTTCGGCTTGACTTCCCAGCTAGTGGCCGTATTGCTGAACAAGGCGACAATTTTGCCGCCGCGAGTGCCGATCATGGCGAAACGGCTGTAATCATCATTGTATACTTGCCATGTGAAGCCTTCCTTGGTTTCATCGCTGCGTTGAGCTTCTCCGAGGATCATCTTGGTTTTAGCAAATGTATCGCCAATTGCAACTCCCCGTAAGGCTGCCGGATTTGCAGCTTCGGGCGGAATTTTATTCGAAGAAAGCTGCGCGGAATGCTGCGACAGCCTGTAAAGGAATGTCAACGCTTCTGCCCGGGTAAGCGTACCTTGCGGATAGTAGCCGGCTACCGTCGGCGCTGTACGGCCTGTTGTAAGCTTCTCGTCAAGAAGCCACTGAATCGCTTGTTTCTCTGTCAGGCGTTTGCCGGTTGCCGCGCTTACCATCAGTAAAGCGGCTTGTCCGCGCCGGAAGGAACTGTCATCTGCAACGTCGTAGATGAGCGGCCAGCCCTGCTGTTTGGCGTAACTGTAGTAAGGCTCGTACCACGGAGCGCCGGCTGCTGCCGTCTCTTTGTTTCCGTAAGCCCGAAGGAGCAGAGCCAGAAATTCGGCTTCATTAATGTTGCGGTCGGGACGGAATTTTCCGTCTTCATAACCGGCGGCGAGTTTTTGTTCAACGGCCCAAGCGATGTAAGTGCTTGCCCAGTGGTTTTTCGTATCCGGAAATTTTTCACCGGCAGCTGTAACCGCACTGCCTTCTGCTTTTACCAAGGATGGCTGTGTCGGGAATAGTACTGTCAAACCTAGAACAATTGATAAAAAAAGATTGCAGTTCGTGCTCTTGATAGTCGGGGCATAAGGGATATCCTCTCTACACTAGTTGTTTATTTCAGTATACCTAATGATGTCCAGTAAAAACATGTTGAATTTTATAGCCCAATATGATAAAATTTCAAATGTTGTTTGTATTATTCGGACGGTCCGCTAATAGTGATGAACCTGTTCAATGAGAACATGGCGAGTTATTAAGAACGTCTATGGTGGAAGGAGTGAATCCAAGATGAATCTCGTACAAGCGATTACGCAAGAGCAGCTTCGCAAAGACCTTCCTAACTTTCGTCCCGGTGACACGTTGAAAGTATACGTTAAAGTTATCGAGGGAACGCGTGAGCGGATCCAGCTTTTCGAAGGCGTTGTAATTAAACGTCGCGGCGGCGGTATCAGCGAAACGTTTACAGTACGTAAAATTTCCTACGGTGTAGGTGTGGAAAGAACTTTCCCGCTGCACTCGCCTAAACTCGACAAAATCGACGTGGCACGCCGTGGTAAAGTACGTCGCGCTAAACTGTACTACCTGCGCAGCCTTCGTGGTAAAGCAGCAAGAATTAAAGAAATTCGTTAAGATCAAACGACAAGAGGGGCTTGCGAAAACAAGCTCCTTTTCGTTATTCATGAACAGTTACCAGCGATGAACGGACTACAGATAGAAGGAAGGCGTAGGAATGGAATCACAAAACCGAAATGAAGATCAAATTGAGTCTCGAGCAGAACAACTGGCCGGAGCAAACGGCAAAAGGCCGGAGAAGGGCGGACGAGCCTCCAAGGAAATCGTTGAGTGGATTAAGGCGCTTGCGATCGCCATCATTCTCGTCTTCATTATTCGGCAGTTTCTGTTCTCTCCGTTCATAGTCGAAGGGCCTTCCATGCAGCCTAACTTCGAGACGGGCGAGCGCTTAATCGTCAATAAAATACTGTACAATATCCGCGAGCCGAAGCATGGTGAGGTTGTTGTGTTCCATGTGCCGGATCAAGGCAGAGATTTCATTAAGCGTGTTATCGCACTTCCTGGCGAAACAATTCGGGTAGACGGGGACGATGTATTCGTTAACGATACAAAGATTGATGAGCCGTATATTAAGGAAGCGATTGAAAAGGCTCATGCTGAAGGACGTCTGTACAATGAGAATAAATCGCCTACGTCCAATTATCCAAACGATAAAAACAGTGAGATCACGGTGCCAGAAGGTTATATTTTTGCCATGGGCGACCATCGCGACAATAGCCAGGACAGCCGTGACATCGGCTTCGTATCTGAGAAAGAGCTGATCGGCCGCGCTGATTTTATTTTCTGGCCAATGAGTAAAGTAAGCTTTATTAAGCATTAACAATAGAGAAGCAGATTTGCAGTGAGGTGAGGAAATGACCATTCAATGGTTCCCCGGTCATATGACCCGGGCAAAAAGGCAAATACAGGACAAGCTGAAACTCATCGATATTGCCATTGAGCTGTTGGATGCGCGCGTTCCGTTATCGAGCCGCAACCCTATGGTGGATGAAATTTTGGGCGGGAAGCCGAGACTGATCGTGCTCAACAAGTCCGATCTTGCCGATCCAAAAGTTACGGAGCAGTGGATCACGTATTTCAAATATGAAGGCCATGAAGTATTGGCCTTAGATTCGTCAACCGGTACACGAGTATCTGAAGTTCCGCTCATGGCCAGACAGATTTTGCATGAGAAGATCGAACGTCAGATATCCAAAGGAATTAATCCGCGGGCAGTACGCGGCCTTATCGTAGGCATTCCAAACGTTGGCAAATCAACGCTGATCAATCGTCTGGCCGGACGGAATATTGCAATTACCGGAGACCGTCCTGGCGTAACGAAGGGCCAGCAATGGATTAAGGTTGGAACGGAAATGGAACTGCTTGATACACCAGGCATCCTGTGGCCGAAATTTGAGGACATGCTCGTTGGCTACCGGCTTGCGATGACGGGAGCGATCAAGGAGCAGGTGCTTAACGTCGAGGATATTGCTTTTTTTGCCGTCAAGGATTTGGTACAACGGTATTGGCCGGCACTGAAAGAGCGGTTCGAGCTGGATGCACCGCCGAAGGATACGGAGGACTCTGACGAAATCGTTCGGGTTATGGAAGAGATCGGCCGCCGCAGAGGCTGTCTTGTTGGAGGCGGAAGAGTGGATCTGGAGAAAACATCCGGCGTGATTTTGCGCGAGATGAGAGCGGGGAAACTTGGCCGAATCTCGTATGAGGCTCCTTTCCCGGCAGCAGCCGGATCATCGGTGCAATCCAAAGGGGAATAAGCAAGGTTGCATCATGGGCAATAGGGGAACCGGGGGAAATCTGACAATGCTGGAGTATGAACAAAGGCTGTGGGCGGAAGGCTATTCCGCTATCGCCGGCGTCGATGAGGTAGGCCGCGGCTGCTTGTTTGGGGACGTTGTAGCGGCAGCCGTCATTTTGCCTCCGCATTTGGAGCTGGAAGGCGTAAACGATTCGAAGAAGCTGTCCGAGAAGAGACGCGAAGAGCTTTATGAAGTCATCATACAGAATGCCGTCGCTTGGTCGGCCGCGAGAGTCGATTCGGAAACGATCGATCGGATCAACATTAAGCAGGCTTCGAGGCTTGCTATGAAGCTGTCCGTTCAATCGCTGGGAGCCGCAGCCGATTATTTGCTGGTAGATGCGGAGAAGGTAGACATGCCGCAGCCGCAGCTTGCTATTATTAAAGGTGATGCGACGAGTCAATCGATTGCCGCTGCATCCATCATAGCGAAGGTGACGCGGGATAGACTGTGCACGAACGAATGGGAGCAGCTTTATCCGGCTTACGGAATCGCTATACATAAAGGCTATGCGACAAAGCTGCATCGGGAAAGGCTGCTGGAATACGGGCCAAGCCCGCTGCATCGCCGTTCTTTTTTGGGGAAAATATTTGTGGAGCAGCAGGAGCTGTTCTAAAGGCATTAAATTGGGCATCGAACCGCCATGGCGTTTGATGCTCTTTTTTTGTTGAAACCTTCCTTCAATGCCGCCTGGATTATACCGATATGTACAATATAGGTTTATAATAGGGTAAAGAAGCGGATTGGAAGCGGGTGCTACCGATAGATGAATATTAATCAAATTATGAAAAGCTTTCTTGGCGACGCTTCCGCAGGCGAAGCGCGCACGATGGAGCTAAAGGCTGGACAAGTCGTTCGCGGCCAGGTTATGCAAGTGATGGACAATAATGAAGCGATTGTACAAATAAACGGTGTTCAAGTTCGTGCGAAGCTTGAATTGCCGCTGCAGCAAGGACAAACGGCAATGCTTCAAGTGCAGCCGCAATCGCTGACGGACGGCGGAAACAGCATGATTGTGCTAAAGCAGGTCGAAACCGGAACGGCAGCTCTGCCTGACAGCATGGTTAAGGATCTTGTGAAGCTGCTTGGCTTGCCAGACCAGAAGTGGGCGACGGAGCTTGTAAAAGAATTGAGGCGTGACGGATTTCCGATGAACCGTGAGACCGCCCAGTTGTTTCAGCAGGCATTATCAGCGATGCCGAAAGGTGAAAATGCGGAGCAATGGATGCAGGCGGCCGCTGCAGCTATAAAACGGGGACTGCCGGCAACGGCCGGTACCATAAGTGCAATGCAACAGGTTATGTTTGGGCGCTCGGCACATGAGTTGCTGGATGCCCTGCAGCAGCAGCTAGCACGTGCTTTAGGTGAAGGCGGAGCAGCGGCTGGCAGCAAATCGCAGTTGCCGCAGCTTGCTGCTAAGCTGCAAGCATTGCTAGGTGAAGGCGGTGCGCTCATGCGCGCAGCTGCCGAGGGCAGTGCTCAGGCGCCAACAGGCGGCTCAGCAAACGCGCCCGCCTTAAGCGGAGGTAATACAGGGGCCGGATTAAATGCAGCAGGCAGTACGGCTGCAGGGGCGGTTGCCGCCACGAATGCCGCCAATACAGGGAGTGGTGCTGCAAATGCTGCAAACGCCGCTAGTACAGCAAATGGCGCCAATTTAGCGAATGCTGCAAGTATTGCTAATGCTGGAAATACTGCGAATGCTGCAAGTAGTGCTAATGCGTCAGTGCCAGGGCGCGGGAATGCCGCAGCTGTTCCTGTAAACGGAGGCGGAGGTGCTGCAGCTTTAACTAGCGGCACACTGTCTTCTCAGACAGCCAGTCAAACAGCAGGGACTGCGGTTCCTGCTGCTGCGCAGCAGCAGACCGCTGAAGCAGGAACAGGAGCTGCGGTCACCCAAGCGAGCTCTCCAGCCACCGGCAGTTCTTCTGGCAATTGGCTTGGTCAAATGATGAAATGGATGGGCGTTGATCATGAGAATCAGCTGCTGAAGCAGTTTACGCCGGCTGGAGGCAGTGGGGCAGCTCAACAGTCAACAGATGCTGGGAGCGTTCAAGGTGCAGCCCAGAAAACGGCAGAGCATCCGAGTACGCAAGCAGACGCAGCAACAGCTAGGGCGGCGGTACAGAACGGGGCAGAAGGAAATGACAAGCTGCAGCAGCCAAACAACGCAGCTCCATCACAGGAGCTGCGTCTGGCGGGAGAACGAGGTTCATTAACCGCTTCGTCTTTGGCTTCCCAGCAAGCCGTGCAGGAAGCTGCCGCCGCGCCGAAGGCTCTGGCCCATGAATCGCTCAAAAGTGTATTAATGGCTATCGCCGCATCCGATGATGCTCCAGCAGCGTTGAAAGAAACAGCTCAGCAGCTTGTGCAGCAGGTAACGGGACAACAGCTCCTGCTGACACCGGAGCGGAACGGCTCGATGTTCAGCCATCTGACGATGTTTATCCCGCTAAACGGACCGGATGGCGATCAGACGGCTTCGGTACAAATTCAGACGCGACGCGGCCGTAAAGGAGAGCTGGATGCTAACAATTGCCGCCTTTTGTTTCATCTGTCTATGAAGACGCTGGGCGATACGATCGTTGACGTCAATGTGGTGGACAAAATCGTCAGCTTGAATCTTTGGAATGATCATCCTGCGATATCTGGATTGGTGGAGACCGCAAGGACAGAAGTTTCCGAGAGTTTGAGCAAAGCCGGCTATCAGTTGTCGTCATTGCGGACGACGCCAACCTTCAAAGGAGATTTGTCAGCCGATTCCGGATCGGACAAGCTGAGAAATGCAGAGCCGGCGCCAATCTCTGCCGCAGCTTATAAAGGAGTCGACTTCCGCATATGAGCGCCAATCGCCAATCTAATAATGAACCCATGCCGCTGCGTAAAGCGGTTGCGCTTAAGTATGAGCCAGGAGACAACACCGCCCCAGTCGTTATCGCAAAAGGCCGAGGGCATGTAGCTGATCAAATTCTTGATGCAGCGCAAGAGAATGGCGTCCCGGTGCAGGAGGATGCTTCGCTCGTCGAAGTATTATCCAAGCTGGATATCGATCAATCGATTCCGCCAGAGCTATACACGCTTGTAGCCGAAATACTCAGTTTTGTCTACCGGGCAGACCGGGAGGCCAAGGCAGGAGAAGATGATGAGCAATGGTACAAGTAAGGAGATAACGGGTAAGAGATTAAAGCCTGATGGCCGAAAGCTAACAGGGGAAATAGGAGAAGCTGCGGCTTTTCACTATTTAACGGAAACCGGTTATACCGTCATAGAGCGCAATTGGCGCTGCAGGATGGGGGAACTCGATCTCATCGCTAGCCGGGACGGCTTGCTTATCTTTATAGAGGTGCGCACGCGCCGAGCCGGCGGCCGTTTCGGTACGGCCGCTGAATCGGTAGACCGGCGGAAGCAGCAGAAGCTGGCTGTACTTGCGCAGTTTTACATGCGTCAGCATGCTGTAACAGATCAGCCAGTTCGGTTTGATGTGATCACGGTGACGCTTGACCACGGTAATGAGGTTTTGGAGCTGAAGCAGATCGAAGCGGCATTCTAAGCAGAAAGCAGAAAGCGGAATAAACGGATGAGTGTTATTTGAAAGGCTCCGCGGCAGCGCGGAGCCTTTTTTGCCGTTCCCGGCATTCTTTAGATAATCTTCAGATTTCATTAAGGGGGACTTTAGACGGTGGTTGCTATACTCGTTAGCAGAAGCAGCGGGGGCAGCTGGAACCGCGCAGAAATCGAGAGAGGGTGAGTCATAATGGATCAGGAGAATGAGCCTATTCAATATGCCGGTTTTTGGATACGGGGTACGGCACTCGTGATAGATTCCGTCATCATTTACGGTGTATCACAGCTTTTAATTTCATTGGGGAACTGGGGAGGACAAACAATCCCTTGGCTAATGACAGCTTATATGCTCGTAATGACACTGCTATCTGGCAGAACGATAGGCAAGTGGATGCTGGGAATTAAAGTGATCCGGCAGGATGGCCGAAAGCTGTCATTCTGGAATGTGCTTTTGCGGGAAACAGTCGGCAGATGGCTGTCAGCTGTAATTTTATGTATCGGATTTATTTTAGCCGGATTTGACGGACGTAAACGGGCTTTGCATGACCATATCGCTCAAACCTATGCCGTTAGAAACAGATAAGGAGGAACGAAGCGATGTTACAGACAGCAGCTATTGAAGTGCGGAATGTTACGAAATCCATTGCAGGAAAAACAATCGTAAAAGACTTGTCTTTCACCGTGCAAGCGGGCGAAATCTATGGCTTCCTAGGACCCAATGGAGCAGGCAAAACGACAACCATTCGCATGATGGTTGGGCTTATATCCATCGGCAAGGGAGATATACGAATCGGCGGAAGCAGTATTCGAACGGCTAGAGGCAAAGCGCTGGAGCAGATCGGAGCCATCGTCGAAAATCCCGAATTGTACAAGGAGATGAGCGGGAGGCAAAATTTGAAGCATTATGCGAACATGAGCAGCAAACCGGTCTCGAACAAAAGAATAGAGGAGGTTGTCCGCCTCGTGCAATTGGGAGAAGCAATCGACCGGAAAGTCAAAACCTATTCACTGGGCATGCGCCAGCGTCTAGGAATTGCTCAAGCGATTCTTCATCGGCCCTCGATTCTCATTCTTGATGAGCCGACAAACGGATTAGACCCGGCAGGCATTCGCGAGCTCCGGCAATATTTGCAGCAGTTAGCGAAGACAGAAGGGATGGCCGTCATCGTCTCCAGCCATTTGATTGCAGAGATTGAGCTTTTATGCGACCGGGTCATCATTATTCAGAAGGGCCAGTTGGTCGCCGAACGATCTTTGAAGGAAATAGACGGGGATGGGAAGGTGACTGTAGATCTTGAAGTTACTGATCCTGAAAGGGCGGCAATGCTGCTTAAACCAAGCGTTGTTTATTCTAACAGCGGCAGTAATATCATGTCCGTAAGAGTAATGAAAGAAGAGATTCCGGGTCTTGTATCGGATTTGGTTCAGCATGGCATCGGTATTGTACAAGTGACCATAAGAACAGCAAAGCTGGAGGAACTATTTCTCGAATTGACGCAGGGGGGGAGATCATGAGATTTATGCGGCTGATTTCAAACGAGCTGTTGAAGCTGCATGTCAGGAGGAAAAACTATCTATTTGGCGTTTTTTTACTGGCGCTTACTATAGCTGCAGGACTCATTATGAAACAAACGATGCATGGCTTAACCGGGTTTGAATTTGCTGCCAAGCTGCAGCCGGTTCTAAATTATCCGATTCTATTATTTATGATCATTTATGGCGCGCAGACGATTGCGGAAGAGTTCAAGGAAGGAACGATCAAGCAACTGCTTATACGCCCGCCAAGCCGCTCCGTCATTTTATTGTCCAAATATGCTACGGGTGTATCGGTATTGTTCGGAGTTCTGCTATTTTCCTGTCTGGCAAGCGTCGTTACGGGCCTTGTGTTATTTGAAAATGGCGGCGATTATACACTGCTGACTGTCATCAAAGTGTATTTGTATGCGATACCGGGCGATTTGTTTTATTTTACACTGGCCCTATTGATAGGCACGGCTGTAACGAGCGTCCCGTTTGCATTGTCGCTGTCTATCATTCTCCAGCTAGTCGGCGGAGGGATAAGCGCGATCATTGCCAAATACGGATGGTCCAAATATGTGGTGCTCAATCATTTGAATTTGAAGCATTTCGATTCAGATCCGCACATCGGCGGGACTGGAGCCGCTCCTTATCCTGATATTAATTTATATGGCTCGTTGTTGATTAACGTTGTTTATCTAGCGGCGTTTCTCGGGATCGCCTGTTATGTTTTTTACCGTAAAGAGGTAAAATAAGGCGGAGAGGAGCGGAATTATGACCTATTCGATACTGTTAATAGAAGATGATCATGAAATTATTGAGCTTTTAAAATTGTATTTGGAACCGGAGTATAACGTACACGAAGCTGCAAATGCGCAGATTGCACTGGATAAAATAAAATCTTACAGCTATGATCTAGCCATCGTCGATGTGATGCTGCCGGGCATTGACGGCTTCCAATGGGTCAGGACGATCCGCCATTCGCATTATTTTCCCGTCCTGTTTCTATCAGCGAGGAGTCAGGAAAGTGATAAAATTTTGGGACTTAGTGTCGGGGCGGACGATTATATGACGAAGCCGTTCAATCCGCTCGAAGTCGTTGCGAGGGTGCAGGCGTTGCTCCGCAGGGTGCATCAATTCGATACAGTTGCAGTGGACAAAACAGAGGTAGAGGCAGAACGGCTGGAAGCGGGAGAACTCGTACTGGATACGAAAAGCTGCACGCTGTACCTGACCGGACAGCCTGTTCCTCTAACGTCTACGGAATACAAAATTTTAGCGCTGCTGATGGGCAATTCCGGCCGCGTCCTCACGCGGAAAAAGATTTATGAGGCGGTATGGGATGATGCCTTTGCCTATGATGATAATACGATCATGGTTCATTTGAGCAACCTGCGCGAAAAAATCGAGCCTCATCCGAAAAACCCTTCCTACATTAAAACAATTAGAGGGCTGGGATATAAATTTGAAGCGCCTGTTCAGCATTAGAAAAAGGTGGCGGTTGCATACGTCGCTCATATTCGATTTTTTCTTTTTTAATCTATTTCTGATGCTCGTTGTGTTGATTTGCTTTATTGCCGGTATCATTTATGTGTTTCAGAACGCACAAACCTCGGAGACGATGAATGCAAGCGCCGCCTCATTTTTTGGAGTCCCAGAAACCCAGCGAATATAGCATGGGGTGGCTGGAGAAGCACGGCGGCTGGCTGGAGGAGTTAGATGACGGGTTTCGCGTTATCGGCTCGAAGGGGAAGAAGGGCGATGACAAAACCTTTTACACGCGGGATGAATTATTCGCATTGCTTGAGAACGGAGAGAAACAGTCCTACTATTATTCAATTGCGGCAATGGATAGCTACAGCCCGCCCCATTATTTGCTGATGAAACTGCCCCGGGAACAGGTTTCCATCCAAAAAAATATGGCATCCCATCCTTTGTTGGACGAGGAGGATCGGACGTTTCCGCTCTACCGGGTGAAAATATTTTTCTATGGCTCTATTGCTGCCATTTTGTTTTTTATTTTTCTTTACAGCTACTGGGTAGCCAGACGCATTAAAAAGCCGCTGGATACGGTTGCCGCCGGATTGAAGCGCATGACGCACGGGGATTATAGCACCCGAATCGACGTTCATGCAGAGAAGGAATTTAAGCAAATCAGCGACACTTTCAATTATATGGCAAGCGTTATTGAAAGCTCTGCAGAAGAGAAACGGCTGCTGGAAGAAAGTAAGGAACGGCTCATTATCGATTTATCGCATGATCTTAAGACACCGATTACGAGCATTCAAGGATTTTCCCAAGCTTTAATGGAAGGGAAAGTAGAGGATAGTGACAGGCAAAACCGCTATTTGAACTATATTTACAATAAATCAAATCAAGTGACCGCTTTAATAGAAAGCATGCTGGAGCTGTTGAAGCTTAATTCGCCGGATCATCCTTTAAAGCTGGCTAAGCACGATGTGGGTGACTTTTTGCGGGAGTCCGTCGCGGAAATGTACGGCGATATCGAAAGAAACGGGTTCGAGCTGTGGATGGACATCCCTGATAGAACCATGACAGCTGTATTCGATGCTGAGGCGTTTAGCCGGATCATAGCAAACCTTTTGGCTAATGCTTTGAAATATAATCCGCCGGGAACGAGACTGAGGATAGCGCTTAAGGAAGAGGAGGCTTTCGTCCGGATCGAAATCGGCGATTCCGGTATTGGCATTCCAGAGCAATTAAAGTCAAAGCTGTTCGATCCCTTCGTAAGAGGGGATGAATCCCGCAGCAGGGAAGGCGAAGGCGGTCTAGGCCTTGGGCTTTCTATTGCGAAGAAACTGGCTGAGAAAATGGGCGGCACTCTAACTCTGAGCGAGTCGGCTGAAGACGCAACCCTCTTCGTTATTTCGTTAACGAAAAAATAATAATGCGGGGGGAAAACGCAGAAAGAAAGCCAGGTAGTTTGTAGCGTTAAGGCCCTGACAGGGTCTTAAGGTGGGGAAAATGAAGTGTTCAGGGCGGGATAAGACCCCGGGAGGGTCTTATCCTTAACCGAACGCGCGAAAACGGTGAAGAAGGCAGGTGAGTCTGCAGGGCTAAGACCCTCGGAGGGTCTTATTATGTGAAAAAGGAAGCGTAGAGAACGAGTTAAAGTCCTGAGAGGGTCTTATCTTAATAAAATGTATGTACTCGCACAATAAGCCGGTCGCATATCCCATGCGCCCGGCTATTAGCATTACTCAAGCAAGTGGTCAGCCAATTAGCCGTTCAGCCTCCGGTATTGAATCGCTTCGGCCACATGCTGTGCCTCTACGGTATCGCAGCCTTCAACGTCCGCGATAGTACGCGACAGCCGCAGGATGCGGTCATAGGCACGCATGCTGATGCCAAGCGCCTCTAACGCATTTTCGAGCAGGTCGCGAGCCTCTGGAAGCAACTTAATGGAGCGGCGGAGCGAAGCGCCAGAGAGGCGTGTATCGGGACGCAGTCCTTGCGAAGCCAAGCGATGGGCTTGACGCTCCCTTGCAGACAAAACCAGCTGGCGCATATGTGCGGAGTCCATCCTGGTATTTCCGCTGATAGGGGAAGTACCACCCTGTTGTTCAGTAGGCCTGGGAATTTCGAGCTGGAGATCGATCCGGTCGAGCAGCGGCCCGGACAGCTTGGCGCGGTAGCGGGAGATGACGGCGTCGCTGCAGATGCAGCGTTTCTCCGTCGTTTCATGCCCGGAATAGCCGCATGGGCAAGGGTTGTAGGAAACGGCGAGCATGAGCCGTGCGGGAAAATGAAATACCGCTTTCGATCTCGCGATTGTCACAATGCCGTCCTCCAGCGGTTGTCTCATCACTTCCAGCACCTGTCGTGAAAACTCCGGCAGCTCGTCGAGGTATAGCACGCCCCGATGGGCCAGTGTTACTTCTCCCGGCTTTGGCACAGAGCCGCCGCCGATGAGTCCGCCAGCGGAAATCGTATGATGCGGCGAACGGAAGGGTACCGTCTGGATAAGGCCCTGAGCATCGGTCGACAGCTTGCCAGCCGCACTGTAAATTTTCGTAACCTCCAGCGCCTCAGCCTCGGTCAAAGGGGGTAAAATACCGGGAAGACGCCGGATCATCATCGTCTTTCCTGTTCCTGGCGGGCCAGAGAAGAGCAGGTTATGTTTGCCTGCCGCAGCAACAATGAGTGCCCGCTTGGCATGCTGCTGACCGATGACATCGCTATAGTCGCCGAAAGACTCAGACTGGGCGAATGTCGTGCTTCCGGCGACGGAATCCCGGGAATCCGTCTGCTGAATATAGCGGAGAGCATCCCAGCCCTCACCAGTACCGCCTCCGCGCAGCTCGGCGAGCGAGTTCAAGGCATAAAGCTCCATGCCCCCGATCCATGCTGCTTCCTTGGCGTTGCCTTGAGGCAGCAGCACCTTGAGGATGCCGCTGCGTTTGGCCTGCTCAATCATAGCCAGTACACCGGCAACAGGACGCAGCAGACCGTTCAGCGACAGCTCGCCAATCAGTATCGTTTCCTCGAACGGCTTGCCGCTGATTTGATCGCTAGCCGTCAAGATGCCTGCAGCGATAGCCAGATCAAAGGCCGTTCCTTCCTTTCGCATGTCTGCCGGAGCAAGATTGACCGTGATCCGGTCCATCGGGAAAGTAAACCCGCTGTTCTTGATAGCGGCACGAACCCGCTCCACCGATTCTCTCACGGCAGGATCGGGCAATCCGACGATATTGACTTGCGGCAGGCCGTTTGCGATATCCACTTCAACCAATATGCTTTTCCCCTCAACACCGAGCACACTGCTGCTTCGCATTACGCTGAACATAACAAAAAACACCTCCAAATAGATGGATGAAGGTGCTTCCTCACGTCCAATTCGACTAATACAGTATAAACAAATCAGGTAGTACAGCTGTTGTATCCATAATAAAGGATGACAGAAATAACTGTCAATATTATGGATGTTTTTCAATATAAAAGCATTGATGGAGCGCGGTTCGTACATAATAATAACCATAGCACTGTCGAATCGGTGTCGTTTAATCTCATTTCGAGATGAAATCCATATCAAAAAACCAAAACCGGAAGGCTCGAAATCTAACAGGAAAGATGCTACAATAGTCAAGGATTGTGTACCTATGACTGAATTCAGTCGGTGAAATGGAGGATTTCAAACAATGAATATCCATGAGTATCAAGGCAAAGAGGTCCTGAAACAGTATGGTGTAGCTGTTCCGGAAGGTAAAGTAGCATTCTCCGTTGACGAAGCGGTAGAAGCGGCAAAAGCGCTGGGCACGCCAGTCGTTGTCGTGAAAGCGCAAATTCATGCGGGCGGACGCGGCAAAGCCGGCGGCGTTAAAGTAGCAAAAAGCTTGGACGAAGTCCGTACATATGCCAGCGAAATTCTTGGCAAAGTGCTTGTGACTCACCAGACAGGTCCAGAAGGCAAAGAAGTTAAGCGCTTGCTTATCGAGCAAGGCTGCGACATCAAGAAAGAATATTACATTGGCGTAGTTGTGGACCGCGAGACGGGACGCGTCGTCATGATGGGTTCGGAAGAAGGCGGCACGGAAATCGAAGAAGTAGCTGCACATTCTCCGGAGAAAATCTTCAAAGAAGTAATCGATCCAGCGATTGGCCTGCAAGTATTCCAAGCTCGCAAGCTGGCTTATGCCATCAACATTCCTAATGAGCTGGTTAACAAAGCGGTTAAATTCATGATTGCTCTCTATACAGCATTCGTTGAGAAGGATTGCTCGATTGCCGAGATCAATCCGCTCGTCGTTACTGGCGACGGCAACGTCATGGCGCTTGATGCCAAATTGAACTTTGATTCCAACGCGCTGTACCGCCGCAAAGATATCGTGGCACTTCGCGATCTGGAAGAAGAAGATGCGAAAGAAATCGAAGCATCCAAGTACGACCTGAGCTATATCGCACTTGAAGGCAACATCGGCTGCATGGTTAACGGCGCTGGTCTTGCTATGGCTACGATGGACATCATTAAATACTATGGCGGCGACCCTGCCAACTTCCTCGACGTTGGGGGCGGTGCGACGAAAGAGAAAGTAACGGAAGCTTTCAAAATCATCCTGTCCGATGAGAACGTAAAAGGTATTTTCGTTAACATTTTCGGCGGCATCATGCGTTGCGACGTCATCGCGGAAGGCGTAATTGCAGCTGCGAAAGAGCTTGGTCTGGATCGTCCGCTTGTCGTTAGACTTGAAGGCACGAACGTAGATCTGGGCAAAAAAATGTTGAACGAATCGGGACTGAACATTGTAGCGGCGGACTCTATGGCAGACGGCGCACAAAAAATTGTCGCTCTCGTGAAATAAATTACGCGTACGAGAATTCATTAACGGGGATGTGAAATTCGATGAGCATTTTGGTCAATAAAGATACAAAAGTCATCACGCAAGGGATCACAGGCGCTACTGGTCTGTTCCATACAAAAGGCGCATTGGAATACGGCACGCAGATGGTTGGCGGCGTAACTCCAGGCAAAGGCGGCACGAACGTCGACATCACGCTTGAAAACGGCTCCGTCGTATCGCTTCCAGTATTTAATACAGTAGGACAAGCGGTTGCTGCTACTGGTGCTACTGCATCGGTTATTTATGTCCCTCCTGCATTTGCAGCTGATTCCATCTTGGAAGCTGTAGACGCAGGTCTTGATCTTGTCATCTGTATTACAGAGGGCATTCCAGTTCTGGACATGGTCAAAGTGAAACGTTACATGGAAGGCAGCAAAACAACGCTGATCGGACCAAACTGCCCTGGCGTTATTACGCCGGATGAATGCAAAATCGGCATCATGCCGGGCTACATTCATGCAAAAGGCCACGTTGGCGTCGTTTCCCGCTCCGGAACGCTTACTTATGAAGCGGTTCATCAGCTGACGACCCGCGGTATCGGCCAATCTTCCGCAGTCGGCATCGGCGGCGACCCGGTTAAAGGCTCCGAGTTCATCGACATCTTGAGCAAATTCAATGACGACCCTGATACTTATGCGGTTATCATGATCGGCGAAATTGGCGGCACGGCAGAAGAAGAAGCTGCGCAGTGGGTTAAAGCGAACATGAAAAAACCGGTTGTCGGCTTCATTGGCGGTGCAACAGCACCTCCAGGAAAACGTATGGGTCATGCTGGCGCGATTATCTCCGGCGGTAAAGGTACGGCTGCAGAGAAAATCGAAACGCTGGAAGCTTGCGGTATCCGCGTAGCGCCAACGCCTTCCGAAATGGGCTCCACGCTTGTTGCTGTACTGGAAGAGCAAGGCCTGCTTGAAAAATGCACAAACGTAGCGAAATAATGGAGCTTGGCTTCTATAAGCAAGACCGATAAGGTAAGCAACCTATCAATCCCCCTATAGGGGATAGATAGGTTGCTTTTTTATGTTCAAGGCTTGAATTGCGGGCAGTATTCTGCCGATTTTCCAGTCGCTCTTCACTATTGTCCCGCGAGCGGCATGCAAAGAAGTTGTTTTCTATTATGACAGGTCGACTTGCATTCTGAGGCGCTGTAACGCACAATAGGTAAGAATGCAGGCCGAACCTCCTTATGAGAGGGTTGGTCCTATGACAATTGATCATGCTAAAGCGAAAGAAATGGTCGTTCGTCTTCACGAGCTGCCGGGAGTAGGCTGGCATGCCATTCAGAAGGCGGTTGCACAAAGTCTTTGGACCAAAGCTGAGGGCATGACGGAAGCGGATTGGCTTGAAGCGGGCTTTCAACGGGCTCAGGCGCTGTCTGCTGCCGTTCGGATGCAGGAACCGATGCTCAAGGAGGATTCACCAGCCGAACGCGCCATACGGCTTGGAGCGTCCGTTATTACGCCTTATGATGACCTGTATCCAGCCGCTATGCGCCAAATGCCGCAGCCGCCATGGGTCTTATATGCGTGGGGACGGCTGGAATTATTGGAACGGCCATCTATTGCTGTTGTCGGGACACGCAATCCAACGGCTTATGGGCGCCATACAGCGGCGCAATTAGCTGAACAGCTGTCTGCGAGCGGATTGACTGTCATCAGCGGATTAGCACGTGGAATCGACGCTGTTGCCCATCAAGCCGCCCTGCAAAAAGCCGGTGGCACGATAGCGGTGCTTGCAAGCGCTGTAAATAGTTGTTATCCTTCTGAGAATAGAGAACTGTATCGACAGATCTCCGAGCAGGGTCTGCTGCTGTCCGAAACACCGATCGGCGCAAAGCTGCATCCGGGCATGTTCCCGCTCCGCAATCGCATTATCGCCGGACTGTCCCTTGGAACGCTTGTTGTCGAAGCAGCGAAGGGAAGCGGCTCGCTTATAACTGCGGATCAAGCGGTCGAAATGTCTCGTGACGTATTTGCCGTACCGGGGCCGATATCATCCCCAAAGAGCGAAGGGGCCAATGAGCTGATTGGGAAGGGAGCAAAGCTTGTAAGCCGCGTTGAACATATAATAGAAGAGTTTCCTTGGCTGACGGAGCAGTTGAACCGAATCTCCGGTGTAAACCGTTTGAAAAAAGGGCATTCCGCGGAAGCCGAGCAGTCCAGCTTGTCAGCAGAAGAGCGCAAATTGATCGAGATTTTACGCGATCAGCCGCTTTCTATGAACGACTTGCACCAGATAACGGCAATCCCGTTTGGACATTTGAGCGCACTTCTGATAAATTTATGTATAAAACGGAAAATCGAACAGCAGCCAGGATCACTTTATATAGTATTGTAACTAGCAGTGGAGAGAGGGGGCGCCTGAATGGCAGATTCACTCGTAATCGTAGAATCACCGGCCAAAGCCAAAACCATAGGCAAATATTTGGGCAGCAAGTATATCGTAAAAGCCTCTATGGGCCATATTCGCGATTTGCCAAAAAGTCAGATTGGCGTCGAAGTGGACAATGATTTTAATCCGAAATATATTACGATTCGCGGTAAAGGCTCCGTATTGAAAGAATTGAAGGATGCCAGCAAAAAAGTAAAGCAAGTCTTTCTGGCGGCCGATCCGGATCGCGAAGGAGAAGCAATTGCTTGGCATCTGGCACACTATCTCGAGCTTGATGAGACCGATACATGCCGCGTTGTATTTAATGAAATAACGAAGCAGGCGGTCAAAGATGCGTTCAAAACGCCGCGCAAAATCAATATGGATCTTGTCAATGCGCAGCAAGCCAGACGGATCCTTGACCGGCTCGTCGGTTATAAAATCAGTCCGCTTCTGTGGAAAAAAGTTAAAAAAGGCTTGTCCGCAGGCCGTGTACAATCGGTATGCGTAAAGCTCATCATCGACCGGGAGAATGAAATCGACGCTTTCATCCCGGAAGAATATTGGTCAATTACGGCCAAAATGACGCAGAAAGGCGTTCCGTTCGAAGCGAAATACATTTCGATCGGCGGCCAGAAACGCGACCTCGGCAACGAACAGGAAATGCAAACGGTATTAGATGCCCTCGCAGGCAATCAGTTTACGGTTGCAGAAGTGAAAGAGAAAGAACGGCTCCGCAACCCGGCACCCCCGTTCATTACAAGCTCCTTGCAGCAGGAAGCTGCGCGCAAGCTGGGCTTCCGCGCTTCCAAGACAATGTCCGTCGCTCAGCAGCTCTATGAAGGGGTAGAATTGGGCAAAGAGGGCACGGTAGGTTTAATTACGTATATGAGAACGGACTCCACGCGTATTTCTCCGATTGCCCAAGAAGAAGCGAAAGAATATATTACCGAGAAGTACGGCGCACCGTTCTGGCCGGAACAGCCTCGCGTTTATACAAAGAAAAACAGCAATGCCCAAGACGCTCATGAAGCGATCCGCCCAACATCCGTACTGCGCGATCCGGAAACGATGAAGCCGTTTCTGAGCCGCGATCAGCTCCGGTTGTACAAACTGGTATGGGAACGATTCGTTTCGAGCCAGATGTCTTCCGCTGTATTGGATACGATGACAGTTGACCTGTCCTCAGGTGATGTCGTTTTCCGCGCCAATGGCTCGAAAGTCAAATTCGCAGGTTTTATGAAGGTATATGTCGAGGGCAATGACGACGGTACTGAAGAGGAGCATAAGTTTCTGCCTCCGTTCGCGATTGGAGACGTCGTAACCTCTGAGACGATCGATCCGAAGCAGCATTTCACGCAGCCGCCTCCGCGTTATTCTGAAGCACGGCTCGTAAGAACGCTGGAGGAGCTCGGTATAGGGCGGCCAAGTACGTATGCGCCAACGCTGGAAACGATTCAGAAGCGCGGATATGTTGCCATCGAGGAGAAGAAGTTCATGCCGACGGAGCTCGGAGAACTCGTTATCCAGTTGATGGAGGAGTTTTTCCCGGAAATACTCGATGCGGAGTTTACCGCCCATATGGAAGGTGACCTCGACCATGTGGAGGAAGGCAGCCAGGATTGGGTGAAGGTGCTTGCTTCCTTCTATGAATCATTCGAGAAGCGGCTTGAAGTCGCTGAAGAGGAAATGAAGGAAATTGAAATTCAAGATGAAGTGTCCGATGAGGTATGCGAGAAGTGCGGACGCCATATGGTATACAAAATGGGCCGTTTCGGCAAATTCCTGGCTTGCTCCGGATTTCCGGACTGCCGCAATACGAAGCCGATTGTGAAAGACATCGGTGTCACTTGCCCGAAATGCCATGAAGGCAAAATCATTGAACGCCGCAGTAAAAAAGGACGCATTTTCTACGGTTGTGATACATACCCGACCTGCGATTATGTGTCCTGGGATAAACCGTCCGGCAAGCCTTGCCCGAAATGCGAAGCGATGCTGGTGGAGAAAAAGAGCCGCAACGGCGGAAGACTGCAATGCCCATCTTGTGACTATTCCGAGGAATTGCCGGACGAGGATCAAGAGCAGGCATAGCGGACCGCAGCCTGTCTGCCACCATCTGAGTCCTCCCCTAACAGGGGAGGACATTTCTGCTGTGAAACCATCTCAGCATAGTTATAACCAGCCAATTATTATGCATCACAACGAATACGTTTCGCAGCACACTGCAAAGGGCCTCAAGGCATTTTGCAGAAGCTGTCTGAACATCTATTGGAGGTACTGAAATTGTCTCATACTCAAAAAGTTACTGTAATCGGAGCCGGGTTAGCCGGAAGTGAAGCCGCTTGGCAAATCGCATCTCAAGGCGTTCCGGTCGTCTTGTATGAAATGCGCCCGGAGACGAAGACGCCTGCGCATCATACGAATCAATTCGCAGAGCTTGTCTGCAGCAACAGTCTTCGTGCAAACGGCCTGTCAAATGCAGTTGGCGTATTGAAAGAGGAAATGCGGCAGCTGGATTCACTGATTCTGGGCTGTGCGGACCGTAACGCGGTTCCGGCAGGCGGTGCGCTTGCAGTCGACCGTGACGGCTTCTCAGGGGAAGTAACGCGTCTGCTGCACGAGCATCCCCTTGTAGAGGTCCGCAACGAAGAGGTGAAGGAGATTCCAACGGACGGAATCGTCGTAATCGCGACTGGCCCGTTAACCGCTCCTTCGTTGTCAGCACAGGTTAGAGATTTGCTTGGAGAAGAGTATTTCTACTTCTATGATGCGGCAGCTCCTATTATCGACAAGGATTCCATTGACATGAGCAAGGTCTATTTGGCATCCCGCTATGACAAAGGCGAAGCCGCTTACTTGAATTGTCCAATGACAGAAGAAGAGTTCAATATTTTCCATGAAGCGTTGACGACAGCGGAGAAGGCTGAGTTGAAGGATTTCGAGAAGGAAGTTTACTTCGAAGGCTGTATGCCGATTGAGGTTATGGCCAGCCGCGGCAAACAGACGGTGCTGTTCGGGCCGATGAAGCCCGTTGGCTTGATTAATCCGCATACCGGCAAGCTGCCTCATGCCGTTATCCAGCTTCGGCAGGATAATGCTGCGGGTACATTATACAATATGGTCGGATTCCAGACGCATCTCAAATGGGGCGAGCAAAAACGGGTATTTTCCCTCATTCCAGGTCTGGAAAATGCGGAATTCGTTCGCTTTGGCGTCATGCACCGCAATACTTTCATTAATTCACCACGCGTGATGCGTCCAACCTACCAATTAAAGGACCGTGAAAACCTGTTCTTCGCCGGGCAAATGACCGGTGTTGAAGGTTACGTTGAATCTGCGGCATCCGGTCTTATCGCCGGCTTTAACGCAGCACGACTGGCCCGTGGCCTTGAGCCGCTCGTATTGCCTGTCGACACTACGCTGGGCAGTATGGCGAATTATATAACGACAGCTGACTTCAAGCACTTCCAGCCGATGAATGCCAATTTTGGCCTCTTCCCGCCGCTGGAGACGCGTATCCGCAACAAGAAGGATAAGAACGAAGCGATCGCAAATCGGGCGCTGGAAGGAATTTCAAAGTTTAAAGAGGAACATTTTGATCATTTAGCCGTAAAGTAAGGCGTTAGCTTTAGTCTCTAGCCTAATGAAGCAAGCCAAAATCATGGAGGTGCGGAAGATGGAGATGGAATTTCACGCAACGACGATATGCGCCGTGCGGCATGAAGGGAAGGGCGCTATAGCGGGTGACGGTCAGGTGACCTTCGGCAACAGCGTCGTGATGAAGAACAAAGCGAAGAAGGTACGCCGCTTGTACCGCGGTCAAGTTATTGCCGGCTTCGCGGGCTCCGTCGCCGACGCGATTACGCTCTTCGAGAAGTTCGAAGCGAAGCTCGAGGAGCATCACGGCAACTTGCAGCGTGCAGCCGTGGAGCTCGCCAAGGACTGGCGTTCGGATCGCATCCTGCGCAAGCTGGAAGCGCTGATGCTCGTCATGGATACGACAGGGCTCTTGCTTATTTCAGGCAATGGTGAAATTATCGAACCGGACGACGGCATTCTCGCTATCGGCTCTGGCGGCAATTACGCTCTATCTGCAGCAAGAGCGCTGCAAAAGCACGCTCCGCATATGGATGCGAAAGATATCGCCAAAGCATCGCTTGAAGTGGCTGCCGATATTTGCGTTTATACGAATCATAATATCATTGTCGAAGAAATCGGTTCATAAGAGCGGAGGAGATCAGAGATGGCGAATGATGCGATGACACCGCGGCAAATCGTTGCGGAACTGGATAAATATATTGTCGGCCAAAAGCAAGCAAAGCGTTCTGTGGCGATTGCGCTGCGGAACCGGTATCGGAGAAGCATGCTGGAAGAAAATATCCGGGATGAAATTGTGCCGAAGAACATTCTTATGATCGGGCCTACTGGCGTCGGGAAGACGGAAATTGCCCGCCGGCTCGCCAAGCTGGTTAAAGCGCCATTCGTGAAGCTAGAAGCGACGAAGTTCACGGAAGTCGGCTATGTCGGCCGCGATGTAGAGTCCATGGTGCGTGACCTGATTGAGACCGCTATCCGGATGGTCAAAGCTGAACGTACGGAACAGGTAAAGGACAAAGCGGAAAAGCAGGCGAATGAGCGTCTGGTGCACCTGCTTGTCCCTTCGAAAGTAAAAGAAAAAAGCGGCAAAAACCCGTTTGAAATGCTGTTCGGCAATCAGAACCAGGAGAAAGAGCCTGTCGAGGAACCGGAACAGGACCAAGCGATTGTCGCAAAGCGCTCGCAGATTAAAGAAGATCTGGCTGCAGGCAAGCTTGAAAACGAGGTTGTCGAGGTCGAGGTTGAGGATGCTGCGCCGAATATGCTGGATATGCTGGGTGGTCAAGGACCGGAAGGCATGGGCATGAATATGCAGGAGCTGTTTGGCCAATTGCTTCCGAAGAAGACAAAGAAGCGGAAGCTGCCTGTCAAGGAAGCACGTAAATTGCTTATTCAGGAAGAAGCGAATAAATTAATCAATATGGATGAAGTGATTGCGGAATCGGTAACGCGCGCAGAGCAATCCGGCATCATTTTCATAGATGAGATAGACAAAATCGCCAGCCCGTCAAGAGGTTCAGGTCCCGATGTGTCAAGAGAAGGCGTGCAGCGTGACATTTTGCCGATTGTAGAGGGTTCTACCGTCATGACGAAGTACGGTCCGGTAAAAACGGACTATATTTTATTCATTGCGGCAGGCGCTTTTCACGTTTCCAAGCCTTCGGACCTTATTCCGGAGCTTCAGGGACGTTTCCCGATTCGTGTGGAGCTGACTTCACTCAGTCTTGACGATTTCGTCAGCATTTTGAAAGAACCGAAAAACGCTTTAACAAAGCAATATGCGGCATTGCTGCAAACGGAAGGCATTACGATTGAGTTCTCGGACGATGCGATTAAGGAGCTGGCATCCATTGCAGCGGACGTGAATCGCAACACGGAAAATATCGGTGCACGCAGACTTCACACGATTCTTGAGAAGCTTCTGGAGGATTTATCGTTCGAAGCGCCTGACATTACGCTGGATCAGATGACGATCACGCCTGAATATGTGCGAGAAAAAGTCGGAGGCATTGCGCAAAACCGCGATTTAAGTCAATATATATTGTAGTTGGTATGAGCTTTGGGAGGCAGTAGTAAAATGACTTTACTTACAAAAACAAGAACGCTGAACCGGTTGCTCCAGCGAGCAGCCGGCAAGGCGGTTAATTTCCGGGAGATGGCGGAGGTGCTTAGCAGCACAATTCAGACGAACGTATTCGTCGTCAGCCGCAAAGGCAAGGTGCTGGGCTGCGCGGCAGTAAACGCTTATGATCATGATTCTTTACGATCAATGTCGGCAGATGAGCTTCGTTTCCCTCAGCCTAGCAATGTCCTTTTTTTGGACATGCAGGAATCGGTAACGAATGTTCAGCCGGATAATGGCGTTTACGAAGCGTTTCCAACGCTGGGACAGCAGGAAATTATGACGGTAGTCCCGATTACAGGCGGGGGAGACAGACTTGGTACGCTCGTATTAACCCGGCAAAACGGACCTTTTGACGATGATGATCTAGTGCTTGCGGAGTATGGATCTACGATTGTCGGAATGGAAATATTGCGGGAGCGTGCGGATGAGGTGGAACAAGAGGTTCGGAGCCGGGCTGTTGTATCGGTAGCGATCGGTTCCCTTTCTTTCAGTGAACTGGAAGCTGTCGAACATATCTTCGAAGAATTGGAAGGGAAAGAGGGACTTTTGGTTGCCTCTAAAATTGCTGATCGTGTCGGAATTACACGTTCTGTCATCGTAAACGCGCTTCGCAAGCTGGAAAGCGCAGGCGTTATTGAGACGAGATCGCTTGGCATGAAAGGTACCTACATCAAAATTCTAAATCACCAGCTGTTACAGGAACTGGAAAAAATAAAATCTTAATAAGAAATTTCGTAATATCCCACCACTAAAGCCCTATCTTTCACCAAAGATAGGGCTTTTTTCTTATTGTAATAATTTAGGTAATTGGTGAATATTAACTTGTCGGCAAATCTCGACAGCTTCGTCTCATTTTTTTCATAATTATGTGTCGAAGAAAGAAGGAATGGTAGACATTCTGTTGAATACGTCTAAGTGACATCTTCAAATCGAAAGTGGTGAATACAGCGTGAATTTGTTGAACGGAGCATCATTTCAACGGTTGGAGGGAGCGGTTAACGCGGCGGAAATGCGTCAAACGGTTTTGGCTAACAACATTGCCAACGCAGAAACGCCAGGCTACAAGCGGTCCGAGGTTATGTTCGAGCAGTTGCTGAAAGATCAGATGGGTCAACAGTCACCCGGCAAACTTGCCGGAAAGCGCACCAACGCTAGACATATCCCGATAGGGGTAGGCACATCGATGCCAACAGCACAATTGTCGACAGACCAACTGACGAAAATGAACAATAACGAAAATAATGTCGATATCGACAGAGAAATGTCGTTGCTTGCCAAAAACCAACTAAGTTACAACTTCTATATTCAGCAAATCAGTCATGATGCGAAGATGATGCGCATTGGAATCGAAGGGAGGATTTAAAAATGAGAATTTCTAATAGTTTTGATGCCAGTGCCTCCGCTCTGACTGCGCAGAGACTTCGGATGGACGTCATTTCCTCCAATATCGCCAATTCAGAAACGACTCGCGCTTCCTATGTGAATGGGCAATTTGTCCCATATAAGCGTAAAATGGTCGTTCTGGAGCCAGCGCAGCAAAATTTCGCTGAACTATTAAACGGCCAATTGAATGGATCCAATAGTTCGCAAGGCGTAAGAGCAACCCGGATTATCGAGGATCAGACACCGAGCAAGCTCGTCTACAATCCTACGCATCCCGATGCAGACGCGAACGGCTACGTAAGTATGCCGAACGTCGACGTTGCGAAAGAGATGGTGGACATGATATCGGCAACCCGCATGTACGAAGCAAACATAACGGCATTAAACGCGTCGAAGGCGATGTTCGTCAAAGCGCTTGAGATCGGCAAATAATCTAACTAGAATCGCGGAGGTCTTAACATGATCCAACCTCTTCAGCTAAATCAAGTCCAACCCGTATCCAAGCTGCTGGAAGCAGCCCAGCCGAAACAGGCCACGCCGGCGGAGTTAACGCAGTCCTTTGGTCAATATCTGCAGCAAGCCATCAATGGCGTAGACTCGCAGATCAAGAACGTACATAACATGAACGACAAGTTTTTAATCGGAGAAGCCGATGTATCCCAAGTACTCGTCGCATCTGAACAAGCGCAGCTCAGCCTGCAGCTTACCTCGCAAATTCGCAACAAAATGATTGAAGCATATCAAGAGATAATGCGGATGCAAGTGTAGCTGTGAACTAGACGTAAACCATTCGGGTGAGGTGACGATGTGAACGAAAGATTCGCCCAAGCACGCCAGAGGCTAACACAGTTTTGGGGTCAGATGGGTAAAAAACAAAAAATTTGGCTGGGGGCATCGATTGGTGTACTAGTATTGTCCATCATCTTGCTGACTTACATATTCACAAGAACAGATTACGAAGTTGCATTTACAAATTTGGATGCGACGGATTCGGCTGCCGTTATGAATTATTTGGACAGCGGCGGCATTACTTATCAGTTGAGCCCTAACGGTAAAAGTATTTCGGTTCCAAGCGCGGTCGCTTCACGGGTCAAAGTGGACGTCGGCTCACAGGGGCTGGTTAAAAACGGCTCCATGGGTTTTGGGGCCTTTTCGGAGGGCTCATCGACATTCGGCACGACAGACAATGAATTCAACGTTAAATATTTGAACGCGTTGAATGGCGAAGTCCAGCAGCTTCTGAACGGCATGCAGGGCGTGGAAAGCTCCAAAGTGCTGGTCAATTTGCCGGAGGAAACGGTGTTTCTCACTCCGGAAGACAAAGATCAAGCATCGGCTTCCATCATGATGAACTTTACGGCGGGATACCGTCCCAGCCAAAAGGAAATCGACGGCTATTACAATCTGGTGAAGACGGCGATTCCAAAGCTGGCTATTGAGAACATTACCATTACGAGTCCGCAAGGCGAGCTGCTGTCCTCGGCAACGAACGGCATTGCAGCCGGCGCGACAGAAGCAGCTGAAACACAATTTCAAATTCAACGCAAATATGAATCGGAATTGAAGAAAAACATTCAGCAGTTTCTAGGTCCGCTGTTAGGCGACAATCTCGTAATCAGCGTGGCAAGCAGCTTTAACTTCGACAAGAAGAAATCCGAAGAGCAGCTGGTTAAGCCGCTTGAGAACAACAATAATAACGGCATCATCATTAGCGAAGAAACAAATACGAACAGCTCGACGAACGGAAATTCGCAAGCAGGCGGTGTAGCTGGTACGGGTGAAACGGATGTACCTGGTTACAATGCTGCACAAGGCAGCGGCAATTCCGAATCCGAGCAAAGCTCGCGTATTACAAATTACGATGTAAACCGGATTAACAATCTGATCGAATCCGCTCCTTATCAAATTAAGGATTTGTCCATTAGCATTGGTGTTGAGGAAGGCAAGCTGAACGAACAATCGCTCGCGAGCGTAACTTCATACCTGACTTCAGTTGTCCGTGCACAGCTGGCCAATTCGGGACAGGATGTTAATGATGACTTATTAATCGGCAAAAAAGTTGCAGTAATTTCGCAAAATTTTGCTGTAAATGGCGGAAACAATTCTGTAAGCGGCTTGTCCACAGGCTGGGCAATCGGAATCGGCGCCGCGGCGCTGGCGATTATTGGCGCACTTGCAGTTATGCTCGTTCGAAGACGCAGAAAAAATGCGGCTCAAGAGGAGCTTGTTGCCGATGAACCGATCAAAGTCGAATATCCATCGCTGGATATGGATGTTAGCCAAGAAAGCCAAGCTCGTAAAAATCTTGAAACACTGGCCAAACGCAAACCGGAAGAATTCGTTAATCTTCTTCGCTCCTGGCTTGTGGAAGAATAGAGGTGGCATAAATGGCGAAAGCAGCAAACGGTTTATCCGGCCGGCAAAAGGCGGCGATTCTGTTAATTACATTGGGACCGGAAGTTTCGGCACAAATCTTCAAGCATTTGCGGGAAGAGGAAATTGAGCAGCTTACGCTTGAGATAGCCAATGTACGCAAAATCGACAGCAGCGAACGGGAAACGATTATTAGCGAATTCCACCAAATTTGCTTGGCTCAGGAATACATTACGCAAGGCGGCATTTCGTACGCCAAAGATATTTTGGAGAAAGCGCTGGGCGAGCAAAAAGCAGTTGAGGTTATCAACCGTCTGACTGCCACGCTGCAAGTACGGCCGTTCGACTTTGCCCGCAAGGCAGAGCCGACTCAAATATTGAACTTTATCCAAAACGAAAATTCCCAGACGATTGCACTGGTGCTCTCGTATTTGCAATCGGAGCAATCCTCGCATATTTTGTCCTCGCTTCCGCAAGAGAAGCAGGCGGATGTTGCGCGCAGAATTGCTTTGATGGACAGCACCTCGCCGGAAGTCATCGGACAGGTTGAGCGGGTATTGGAACAGAAGCTTTCAGCGACCGTTACGCAAGATTACACGAATGCAGGCGGCATTGATTCCATCGTTCAAATATTGAATGGCGTCGACCGTGGTACGGAACGTACGATTCTCGACGCTCTGGAGATTCAAGATCCCGAGCTTGCTGAAGAAATCAAAAAACGGATGTTCGTCTTCGAAGACATTGTCAATATCGACAACCGCTCGATTCAACGGATCATCCGCGATATCGAAAATGCCGATCTTCAGCTTGCGCTCAAAGTGGCGAGCGAGGAAGTTCGCGAAGCGATTTTCCGCAACATGTCCAAACGGATGGCAGAATCGTTCAAGGAAGAAATGGAGTTCATGGGTCCTGTCCGACTGCGCGATGTCGAAGAAGCACAGACCCGTATCGTCGCTACTATTCGCAGACTGGAAGAATCCGGCGAGATTATTATAGCTCGCGGCGGAGGAGACGATATCATTGTCTAATCTCATCAAATCGAACAGCGTCGTTTCGGTCGATCAATTCAAAGAGCTGCTCTGGCACAATCAATATGCGGCACCAGCCCAAGAGGACATAGGCGACGAAAAACCGGCCGGTCCGGACGAAGAGACCATTTCACTGCGTGATCAGATTCTTACAGATGCTCAGACATTCGCAGAGGAAAGAATCCGTGAAGCCGCAAAGCAAAGCGAGCAGCTGCTTGCTGAAGCAGAGACCCAAATCGATGCCTGGTGGCTTGAAAAACGGTTAGCTGACGAGGAAGCATCGCAAGCTTCGAAGGAATCCGGTTATCAGCATGGCTATTCGGAAGGCGGCAGTCAGGCCGAAGCTGATGTCAGGCAGCAATGGGAGCAGCGGCTGGCGGAAGCGGCCTCGATTCTGAAAACCTCGTACGATATGCGCGAGCAAATTATTCAAGAGGCGGAGCCGTTTCTAGTCGAGCTTAGCTGCGCGATTGCTGAGAAGATCATTGGCCAGAAATTGGCCGATGCTCCGGATCTTGCAATGGATCTTATCCGAAAGTCATTGTCCAGACGGCGGGAACAAGGCGTTATTACGCTTTGCGTATCGCCGGAACAATTGGCATTCGTACAAGCTGCAAGAGAAGAGCTGAATCTCGCAATCGACTCGCAGGCCGAGCTTCAAATATTGCCGGATTCAACGGTTAAAGATGCCGGATGTGTAATCCGTTCCGCCTTTGGCAGCATCGATGCGAGAATCGATACACAGCTTTCTGAAATTAAGCGCGAGCTCATTCAACTGGCTCATCAAAGCAGCGAGGAGCGTGGATTGCAGGATGAGCGCGAGTAAGCTGGACGCTTCCAAATATGTCGAGCATTTAGCTCCCATCGATCCTGTCCGCGTAAACGGCAAGGTGACGCAAGTCATCGGGCTGACCGTTGAGTCTGAAGGACCGGATGCAAGCATCGGCGATGTTTGCTACATATACCCGTCGAAGGCAACTAAGCCGATCAAGGCCGAAGTTGTCGGATTCCGCGACAATAAAGTCATTCTAATGCCGCTTGGCGATCTGCATGCGATAAGCCCGGGCTGCGATGTTGTTGGTACAGGCAAGCCTCTTACTGTACAAGTCGGTTCTGAGCTGTTAGGTAAAGTTCTGGATGGTCTTGGGCAACCGTTGGACGGTTCATTCCTTCCAAGCCGGATGCAGCATTACTCTACACATAACGAGCCAAGTAATCCGCTGATGCGCCCGCGCGTTGTGGAGCCGCTCGGAATCGGTGTTAGAGCGATCGACGGCTTGCTAACAGTTGGACAAGGCCAACGGGTCGGTATTTTTGCAGGCTCTGGCGTTGGTAAAAGTACGCTGCTCGGCATGATTGCCCGCAATACTTCAGCTGATGTCAACGTGATTGCATTAATCGGCGAACGGGGCCGTGAGGTGCTTGAGTTTATCGAGAAAGATCTTGGACCAGAAGGTCTAGCCCGTTCGGTTGTCGTTGTCGCCACATCGGACCAGCCGGCATTGATTCGGATTAAAGGTGCATTGCTTGCAACTTCGATTGCTGAATATTTCCGCGATCGCGGGTTGAACGTCATGCTGATGATGGATTCCGTAACCCGGTATGCCATGGCGCAGCGTGAGGTCGGATTAGCAATAGGCGAGCCGCCAGCAACACGAGGTTACACGCCTTCTGTATTTGCGAACTTGCCTAAGCTGCTGGAACGGGCGGGAACCGGTCCAACGGGATCGATTACCGCGTTCTATACTGTGCTCGTTGACGGAGACGATATGAATGAACCGATTGCGGACGCCGTTCGAGGCATCTTGGACGGACATATCGTACTTAGCCGCCAATTGGCCAATAAGGGTCATTTTCCGGCAATCGACGTTCTGGCTTCCATCAGCCGTGTTATGAAGGAGATCGTAACGGAAGAGCAGCAGGATGCAGCCAATCAATTAAAACGACTTCTTTCTATTTATAAAGGTTCGGAAGATCTCATTAATATTGGGGCGTACCAGCGCGGTTCCAATCAAGAAATTGATCTGGCTATTGATAATATCGATGCGATCAACGGATTCACAAGGCAAAAAACGAATGAAAAAGTCAGTCTTGAAGAAACGCAGAACCGATTAATGACCGAATTTTACAGGAGTTGAACCGTAAATGGCATCCTTTCGTTATTCCTATCAAAAAATCGTCGACTTAAAGACGAGCGAGAAGACGCAAGCGGAATGGCTGCTTTCCTCCGCAATCGGCGAACTGCAAATCGAAGAGCTGTCGCTCTCCGAGCTGCGGACAAAACGTGCAGAGTGGGAAGCGAGCCTGATGGAAACATCGCAGACGGCCGTATCTTTATCGGAGCTGCAAATACTGCAGCATTATCTGGAATTTCTGGACAGCTGCATCGAAAGCAAGCTCAGGGATATAAGACGCGCGCAAATGCGTGTGGACAGCAACCGCTCGCTGCTTGCTGACCGAATGAAGGATGAGAAGGTATGGATGAAAGCGAAAGAGCATGAGCATGAACGGTTCCGGTACGCGACGCAGCTGAAGGAACAGTATGAGCTGGATGAGATGGCGACCGTTCGCTACATCGCATCGGCGACGTAAACTTAAGCTGCAGCGCAAGGCTAGAGGGAGTGATTGGAATGGCGAATGCGGATATGGAGAAAGAGAGCTATAACGGTTTTGAGCGAATGATGTTTTTCGTAACTCCGATTCTGTTTGTCGTCGTGCTCATCGGTGTCGTGTACATTTTGTACAATGCCGACATGCGCAATTCGATGCTTAAACTGGGTAATTCGATTCCTGTACTTCGGAATGTGCTTCCTGAAGCGAAGCCATCGACCGGCGGGGCAGACGATGAGGAGATCAAATCGGACAACATGGGCCGTAAAATCGAAGATCTTCAAGCCCAGTTGACGGAGAAAGAGAATGAGCTGGCTCAAACCGCACAGCAAAAAACAGCTCAAGAGCAGGAATTGAAAAATCTGCAGACCGAGCTAGATCAATTAACAAAAGCTTCAGAGAAAAAAGGGCTTGAGGATGAGCAGTATCAAGCCAAAATTCAGGAGCTGGCCGGCATGTACGGCAAAATTACGCCAAGTAAAGCGGCACCGATTTTGCAAGCTATGACGCTGGAGGATATGGTACTCGTTCTGGAAGCGATGCGTCCGGATGACCGGGTACGGGTAATGGAAAAAATGAACCCGCAAACGGCAGCAGATGCGACGGTTATGCTGAAGGATACCGTTCCTGCAAAAGACCGGCAAATCGCAGCCCTGCAAGCAGAGCTGAAAAAAGCGAAAGCGGCAGCAAATGCGACAAAACAACCTTCTTCAACGCTTGATACGGCGCAGTTAAACGCAACGTTCTCAGCGATGGATCCAAAAAGCGCGGCGCAATTGCTTATTTCGATGGCGGATGTAAGTCCAAGTAAAGTGCTGCGGATATTGAACGGGGTCGACGATAATACACGTTCGGCTATTGTAGCCGGGATGTCAGGCATTAATGAGAAATTGACAGCTCAGCTCGTATCGAAGCTAATGACAGGAAAATAACAGCTTCTCAATCGAGAGGAGGTGAAAAAATGGATATGATCATGGCTTCTATACCCGCTAATGGGGGCGCAGCAGCGTCAACAAGCGGAGCAGGACAAACGAAGGCGGGCGGTGCCGCAGGCTTTCAGCAAGCGCTGGTATACCAGATGAACGGCGGTTCGTCAAAAGCCTCTAGCGGTTCGGCCTCAGTTGACCCTGCAGCAGTGTTCCTTGGAGCAAGTCTAGGTGGTGGCGGCGCGTTAACAATTGGCGCTGAGGAAACCAGAGATTTACTGTCGATGCTGGATGCCCTAATTGGCGAGCTAGACACAGGGGAAGAGCAGGAAGCAGATGCCGGGAGCGATGAAGCGGCAAAAGAGCTGGGTTCGGTACTGGATCAGTTTAATGCTTTGCTGGCTTTGCTCGGCATTCCAGCGTTGACTCTGGCTCAAGTACAAGATGGCGGACAAGCCGATTCGGACACGGGTCAAAACCCGGCTTCGGCTGTGAAGCTTCAACTGCAGGATTCGCTGCTGCAGCTTCAAGCTGCCGTACAAGACGGCTCGCTGAAACAAATTCAGCAGCAGGAACCGACACAATTAATCGGTCAACAGCTTCAAGCGCTGCAGGAGCTGCTGCAGAAGCAGAAAGGCAATATTGCTGCAAAGGATCAAGCAGCTGTTAAAGCGGATGGAGAGCAGCTTGCAGCTCCAGTCGTTACGCAGTCAACAGCGACATCGGCAGCTTTGCTGCAGCGTTTGACCCAGCAGTCGGTTCATCCTTCTGTAATGCTTGCAGCAGTTGAAGAAACTGCATCTGACAGCATGAACGATAGTTTCCCTGCTGGAACAGAAGAGCAAGGAGCGGTAGTGCCAAGCGGAGCGGTATTTGGAGATGTTCTCCGTACAGCAGCCCAGCATCCAGCGGCGAGAGCACTGCTTCAGCCTTACGTTGCGGCAGATCAATTCGCAGAGACAATGTCACAATTCGTTCAAAAGCTGGATATCAGCATCTTGAACGGCGGCAAAACGGAAGCGAAAATTCAACTGTTCCCGGAGCAGCTTGGTCAAGTCGACGTCCGGATTACAATGCAAAACGGTCAATTGACTGCCGTCTTCCATACGGATACGGTGTCGGCCAAAGACGTGCTGGACAATCAAATGGCACAATTGCGTGCAGCTCTGCAGGCGCAAGGCTTATCAGTTGACAAGCTGGAGGTTACGCAGGGACAACACGCAGCTCAACTGGCCGGCGGCCAGCATGGCCAAGGGACAGCACAGCAAAATTTTGCAGGACAGAACAAATCCAAAGGTGACCGGATATCTGACGATGCTGGCTTTGAGAGTGAAGTTGCTGAACAGATTGCCATTCAGGATCTCGGCTTTGGCCGGGCAGTGAACGTAACGGCATAATCAACTGAATATCAATCGATGCGCAAGTAGGATGGAGGTGAGCGATGTGGCGAATAACAACATTGGTCCAACTGCCGTGTGGCCGAACTATAGTGCGAAGAATGTGCAGAACGCGGCCAAGCGGGAGCCAAACCAGACGCTGGGCAAGGATGATTTTCTGAAAATCCTGGTTACACAGCTGGCGAATCAGGATCCGATGCAGCCGATGCAAGACAAAGAGTTTATCGCGCAAATGGCCCAATTCACTTCGGTGGAGCAATTGACGAATATGTCGACACAGCTCGGGCTGCTGCGTCAGAACCTTGGAACGGCATCGAATCTGATCGGTAAAACGGTGGAATGGTACGAAATGAATGATCAGGGTCAGTCTGTGTTGGCAAAAGGTATCGTGAATTCCGTTGTCCTCTCGGACGGCAAGCAATATGCCAAATTCAGCGACGATTCGATGGTGCTTCTCGATCATTTGGTTTCCATCTCGGAGACGGGTGAAGATAAAGGCGATTCGGAGAACGGCAAGGATTCGGAGTCATCCTCGGAAGGGGCTGATACACCGTGAGCGACAGCGTAAAAATTGGGCATATCATGCCAGTGAAATTAATGCAGCAGTCCAAAGCAGCAGCAAAGCCGAATCCGTCTTCGGAATTCCGCGATATGCTGAATGCCAAGGTGCTTAATTTCAGTCATCATGCTGAGGTACGCATGAAGCAGCGCGGCATCCAGCTTCAACCGGAATCATTGACGAAAATATTGAATGCGGTGGAAGAGGCGGAATCGAAAGGCGCAGTAGATTCTCTTATCGTTATGAAAGATATTGCGATGATTGTGAACGTGCCAAGCCGAACGGTTGTAACTGCCATGGACGGCAATCAGCTTCATAGTAATGTATTCACGCAAATAGACAGCGCAGTTATTCTTAACTAAGCAAGAAACGGGCTGGACCGATAAGGGGGCCTGGTGGCTGCCGACCGATTGAAGCAGTCCCATGAATAATGTATCTACTATTTAATTAGGAGGAATACAAAAAAATGCTTAGATCGATGTACTCCGGTGTATCCGGTATGCGTGGCTTTCAAACGAAGCTTGACGTAATCGGCAATAACATTGCAAACGTCAATACGGTTGGCTTTAAAGGTAGCCGCGTCATGTTCAGCGATATTATGAGCCAAACGACGGCTGGTGTTACAGCTTCTGCGGAAGGTGAGCAAGCAGGTGTTAACGCCCGTCAAATCGGCCTTGGCGTGTCGATCGCTTCGATCGATACCGTGCATACGCCGGGAAGTGCGATGACAACGAATCAACCGACGGATCTGCGTATCGACGGCGACGGCTTTTTCGCAGTATCTCCAAGTCCAGACGGACAACCCGTTTATCTGACCCGTGCAGGCAACTTTACGCCAGATGCGAACAGACAGCTGGTTACGGCTGAAGGTTTGTTTGTTCTTGACAGTGGCGGCGCGCCAATCACGATTCCTCCAGAATACACCTCATTCTCGATCGGACAAGACGGCTCGATCTTGGGTGTGACTGCGGATGGTACGGAAGTCGTCGCGCAGCTGGGTGTCGTTAAAGTGACCAATCCAAGCGGCTTGCTCAAAATGGGCGGCAACTTGTATCAAGTTACGGCTAACGCGAATCCGGATGGCGAATTTGAATTTATGACCGCAAATGATCCAGAGCTTGGTACTGGGGCCATCATCGCTGGTCAATTGGAAATGTCCAACGTCGATCTTACTGCCGAATTTACGGAGATGATCGTAGCGCAGCGGGGTTTCCAAGCCAATTCCCGGATTATTACAACATCGGATGAAATTTTGCAGGAAGTTGTAAACCTGAAGCGCTAATCGCGCTTAGCTAGACCATAACCGGAGGGAGGCGGAAGCCTCCCCGGTATGTGAAGGGGGCAGCTTATGATTACTGTAACTCGTTTGAATGGCACGAAAGTCATGATTAATGCTCTTCTTATTGAATTGGTAGAAGAGACGCCTGATACGATCATTTCGCTGACGACAGGCAAAAAAATCATAGTGGCGGAAAGCGCGTCCGATCTTCTGCTGCTCGTACAGAGTTATCTTCGAACGATCGGCGTATACGCGGCGACCCATAAGAGCGAACAAACGGAGGGTCCATAGACATGAAAAAAATGTTGCCATGGTTAGTTACTACATTGCTGGCCATTACGCTTATCGCAATTGTATGTATCATTTTGTTTAAATCATTCTTTAATGAAAACGGCCCGGATGCGAATGCCAACAAACCGGTTGTCGTCAAGCAATTAAGTGCAGATAAGCGGGTTGAAGTGACTTCCGAGCTGAAGGGCTTCACACGAAATCTGCTGGATGCAGACTATGTTGTGAAAATCAGCTTTGCTTTCCAACTGGACAGCAAAAAAACGAAAGAAGATTTCGACAAGCTGATGGAGATTGAGATAAAGCCGATAATCAATCGTACGATAGCAGACATGACAGCGGATGAACTGAGGGGCTCCAAAGGCGAGGACATGCTGGAATCGAAGCTTCTAAACCTGATCAATCCGATTTTGCCAGAAGGCAAAAAGCTGGTTAAGGTTGAAATTACTGACTTTATTATTACGCAGATTTAGAAACTTGATGCCGACATTCCTTGAAGGGGGTGAGAGATTTGGTTGATGTTTTATCGCAAAATGAAATAGACGCGCTGCTTGCCGCATTGTCATCTGGTGAGATGGATGCGGATGATCTGAAAAAAGAAGAAGTGACGAAGAAAGTACGGGTATATGATTTCAAGCGCGCTGTTCGTTTCTCGAAGGACCATATTCGCAGCTTGACCCGCATCCACGAAAACTTCGCGCGATATTTAACTACCTATTTCTCAGCACAGCTTCGCACGTTCGTGCAAATTAGTGTAGTTCAAGTCGAGCAGCTTCCTTATGACGAGTTTATACGCTCGATTCCGAAAATGACAATTCTTAATATTTTCGAAGCCGAGCCGCTCGAAGGAAGAATGGTGCTTGAGGTTCACCCTAACGTCGCCTATGCGATGCTTGACCGCTTGCTTGGCGGACAAGGCACAGCCCCGTCGAAGATTAACAACTTGACGGAGATAGAGACGATCGTAATGGAGCGGATTTTCAGCCGTACGTTCGAAAGCTTGCAGGAGGCGTGGAAGACGGTCATCGACATTTCGCCTCGCATGGAGGCCCTGGAGACGAACCCGCAGTTCATGCAAATTGTTTCACCTAACGAGACGATCGCACTGATATCGCTTAGCACTAAAATCGGAGATACAACCGGGATGATCAACCTGTGTATCCCGCATGTTGTCATTGAACCCATTATGCCTCGCCTCTCGGCCCACCACTGGTTCGTGTCGCAGAAAAAGGAGCGCATACCGGAAGAAGTGGAAATGCTGGAGCAGCGTGTCAGCAAGGCTAAGCTGCCGATAGTCGCCGAGCTTGGAGAATCTTCGATTACGATTCAGGAGTTTCTCAGTTTGTCCGTCGGTGATGTCATTTCGCTTCATAAGCCGATCAACAAAGGCTTGCAAATTAAGGTAGGCGACAAGTTGAAATTTATCGGCAGTCCCGGCTCGGTCAAAGATCGGTTAGCCGTTCAAGTGGATCAAGTTGTCAACGAAGGAGCGGAAGAGGAATATGACGAGTAAAGATTATTTGTCCCAGGAAGAAATAGATGCGTTGTTGAAGCAGTCATCCGGCGAGTCGGAGACGGAGCAGCCTGTCGCTGAAAATGCGGTGCTGTCAGACTTTCTGACCTCGATTGAACAGGATGCGCTTGGCGAGATCGGCAATATTACGTTTGGCAGTGCGGCAACAGCTCTATCTACGCTGCTTGGTAAAAAAGTCGACATTACGACGCCGGAAGTTACTTTTATCCGGAGAGACCAGTTGTCTGACGAGTTTCCGAAGCCGCATGTTGCCGTTAGCGTGCAATATGTAGACGGGTTTGAAGGCATCAATTCGCTCGTCATTAAGACGAAGGATGCTCAAGTCATAGCGGACCTCATGCTGGGCGGAGAAGGCGAAGTTACGGCTCAGGAATTGAATGAAATACATATTAGCGCAGTGCAGGAAGCGATGAACCAAATGATGGGCTCTTCGGCTACATCGATGTCTACCATTTTCAACCGCTTCGTCAACATTTCGCCTCCAGGCATTGACATTCTCGATGTCGACAGCGGGGATGGCATGGGCCAATTGCCGCCGGTTGATATCTTCATAAAAATTTCGTTCAGGCTGATGATTGGTGATCTCATTGATTCGACGATTATGCAATTGCTGCCTGTATCCTTCGCGAAGCAAATGGTGTCAACGTTAATGGGCGGAGGAGCAGAGGAGCCAGCAAGTGCACCAGCACCGGCCGCAGCGCCGCCGTCGCCGCAACAGCCAGTTGCACAACAGCAAGCCCCAGCAGCTCATACACAAGGGCATATGCAAGCGGCAGCAGCTTCTCAAATGCAACAGCCGCCTTCGTACTACGAAATGCCGGCTCAGCCGCAAGGTCCGCAAACGTATGGAGATCCGATGAATCGGGGCGTAAATGTACAACCCGTACAATTCGCCAATTTTAACCAGCAGCCATACGTAAATACAGATGAAACAAACCTTAATTTATTGCTCGACATACCGCTAAAGGTTACCGTAGAATTAGGAAGGACCCAGAAGCAAATTAAGGATATATTGGAATTGTCCCAAGGATCGATTATCGAGCTGGACAAGCTGGCCGGTGAACCTGTCGACATTCTCGTGAACAATAAGCTGATTGCTAAAGGCGAGGTTGTCGTTATCGATGAAAACTTTGGCGTACGCGTAACCGATATTGTAAGCCAATGGGACCGAATTCAAAAATTACAATAACACCCTAGGAGGAAAAAAAAGATGGCAAACCGCATTCTAATCGTAGACGACGCAGCTTTTATGCGCATGATGATCCGAGACATTTTATCCAAGAACGGCTACGAAGTCGTCGGAGAAGCGCAAGATGGCGCGCAGGCGGTGGAGAAATTCAAGGAACTGAAGCCAGACTTGATTACGATGGACATTACGATGCCGGAAATGGACGGTATCTCTGCATTGAAGGAAATTAAAAAGCTGGATGCTAATGCGAAGGTTATTATGTGTTCGGCAATGGGGCAGCAAGCGATGGTTATTGACGCCATTCAAGCGGGTGCGAAAGATTTCATCGTGAAACCTTTCCAAGCAGACCGCGTTATCGAAGCGATTAAGAAAACGCTCGGCTAACGGTTTACCGGTATGCTAATTAGGGGAATAAGCGCAAAATTATCCATGCTCTCGGCAGCAGGCATCGCGGTTTGGCCTGCATACGCAGCGGCAAGCGAATTGAATGGGGACAGCGGGAAACCGGCTTTCTCCGATTCAGGCAATTTGACCGGCAGCATGATTTGGGTCGTTATATCTTTATTTCTAGTTATCGGCTTAATAGTCGTTGTTATGAAGTTTTTGTCCCAGAAGAGCCGGGTGTGGGGCACGAATCGTTCGCTTCGTTCGCTCGGAGGCGTTGCACTGGGACAAAACAACTCCCTTCAGGTCGTTGAGCTTGCAGGCCGGCTTTACATCGTCGGAGTTGGCGAGAACGTTACGCTGCTAGACAAAGTAGAGTCTGGTGAACAGGCGCAGCAAATTATCGCCGCGCTTGAGCGTCAATCTTCCGGCAGTTGGTCCGGCGGTTCGGTGTCGGAGGTTCTCAGCCGATTCCGCAAGCGCGGTACGGAAGCAGAGTCCCCGGAAGGACAATGGAATACCGACTCTACGTCTTTCCAGGCGATGCTGAACGACAAACTGAATCGTCAAGCGGACCGTAAACAGCAGTTGGAGTCGTTGCTTAAAGACGATAAACCTAATGAACGGTTGATGGATGACAATGAAAAATAAATGGTGGATATCGATCGTCGCCGTACAGCTTGCCGCGATGCTGCTTCAACCGCATGCATTCGCGGAGCCGCTGCCCAATGTCGAGATCAATTTTGGCAACGGAGGAGAACAACCGGGAACGAGCGCATTATCGATATTGCTTCTAATAACAGTATTGAGTGTAGCCCCGGCTATTCTCGTTCTGATGACCAGCTTTACGAGAATCGTAATTGTCCTCGGCTTTGTCCGGACTTCGCTCGGCACGCAGCAAATGCCGCCGAACCAAGTGTTGATCGGCCTGGCGATGTTTCTTACCTTCTTTATTATGGCGCCAACTCTATCGCAAGTGAATGAAGTAGCCCTTCAGCCCTATCTCAAGGGTGAAGTGTCGCAGACACAAGCACTGGAGGCGGCCGCAGTTCCGATGAAGAAGTTTATGTTCTCCCATACGCGAGAGAAAGATCTGCTGCTATTCATGAATTACACCAAGGCGGAGAAGCCGGAATCATTCGAGGATATTCCGATAACGGTACTCGTTCCCGCGTATGCGATCAGCGAGCTGAAAACCGCTTTTCAAATGGGGTTTATGATCTTTATTCCATTCCTTGTCATCGACATGATCGTTGCCAGCACATTAATGGCGATGGGGATGATGATGCTGCCGCCAGTCATGATTTCACTTCCGTTCAAGCTGCTCTTATTCGTGCTTGTGGATGGGTGGTACTTAATCGTCAAATCGCTGCTGCTCAGCTTCAATCCATGACGAAGACGGGAGGAACATGCCATGAGTGCTGATTTCATTATCGGTTTGGCGGGACAAGCCCTTTATACGATTTTGAAAGCCAGCGCACCAATGCTTGTGATTGCACTAGTCGTCGGATTGATCGTCAGTGTCTTTCAAGCGACTACGCAAATTCAGGAGCAGACGTTAGCCTTTGTGCCCAAAATCGTAGCGGTTTTTTATCCATTATTGTATTTGGTCCCTGGATCTTAAATACGATCGTCGATTTCACTTACAATCTGCTGAATAATTTATATAAATACATCGGATAGGCTGTGAATCGAAGAGATGGATCTGTTCGTGCAAAGCTTTCCTATTTTTTTGTTAATCTTTTGTCGAATTACGGCTTTTTTCGTCGTCGCACCGCTGGTTTTCCATGAAAGGTGTGCCGAGTGCTTTTAAGATTGGTCTAGGCTTCTTTATTTCTTTTATCGTCTTTCTGACATATGGGATGAAGCAGACTGTCGTACCAGATGCGCAATATATTTTATTTATTTTCAGAGAGGTATTGGTAGGACTTCTCATAGGATACATAGTTTATCTGTTCTTTACCGTTGTACAGACGGCAGGTGCGCTCATGGATCTTCAGATTGGTTTTGCGATGGCAAACGTCGTCGATCCCATGACAGGAACATCCGCGCCGCTGCTCGGCAATTTCAAGTATATGCTGCTCATTATGATTTTTCTGATAATGAACGGCCATCATTACCTGCTAACGGCATTGATGGACAGCTATCAATGGATACCGCTGGACAACGAGCTGTTTGGCAGGCTATATGAAGGCAGCATTACGGAATTTCTAACTAAGGCGGTAGGGCATACATTCATGCTTGCGCTTCAAATTGCTGCCCCGCTTACCGTATCTATGTTCTTGACGGATGCTGGTCTTGGCTTTCTAGCGAAGACAGCACCGCAATATAACGTATTTGTTATCGGGATACCGCTCAAAATTATTATTGGTTTGTTTGTTTTGATCCTGCTCATGCCTGGGATGGCGGTTTTATTCGATAAGCTGTTCGCAATTCTATTCGACAACCTGGAGCAGTTGTTTGGCATCGTACAGCAAGCCGAAGGCCAATAAGGAGGCTGCAGCCGTGCGAACGTACCGCTTGAAGCTCGACTTGCAGCTATTCAGCCAAGAAAAGACGGAAAAGGCGACGCCGAAAAAGACGCAGGACGCAAGAAAGAAGGGGCAGGTATCCAAATCGGCTGAGCTGCCCAGCTCTTTCATTCTGTTGTTCGTGTTCGCGGGATTCGCCATGATTGGCGGTTATTTCAAAGAGCGTATCATGGTTATGTTCGAGCATTTATTCAATGACCAGCTGACAATGGAGTTGTCAGAAGGAAATGTTCGTATTCTGTTCAAGGAACTGACGCTCGACTTGATTTTGATTCTGGCTCCTATTTTTGCGATAGCCGTTATCGTCGCAATAGTCGGAAATGTATTGCAGTTTGGCTTTCTATTGACGGGTGACCCGCTGAAGCCAAAGTTCAGCAAGCTGAATCCTTATAACGGGTTTAAACAAATTTTTTCTGCAAGATCATTGGTTGAGTTTGCGAAGAGCATTACGAAATTGCTCATTATCGGACTTCTCGTCTATCAGACGATTGCGGGGCAATGGAATCGTATTCTATTACTGCCGCATTTATCGATTGAACAAATTTTTAATTTTGCAGCCGGACTGACGGTTAATCTCGGTATTAAGATTGGCGCCGTTCTAGTTGTAGTGGCTTTGCTCGATTATATGTATCAGCGATACGAGCACGCCAAAAACTTGCGGATGTCCAAGCAAGACATTAAAGACGAACACAAAAAAGTAGAGGGCGATCCCTTAATTAAAGGCAAAATTCGCGAGAGGCAGCGCCGGATGGCGATGCAGCGGATGATGCAGGAGGTTCCGAAGGCGGATGTCGTCATTACGAACCCGACGCACTTTGCCATTGCTCTGCAGTACGACGCTACTAAGATGGAAGCGCCGCTCATTATCGCCAAAGGGATGGACCATATCGCGCTTAAAATCCGAGAGGTTGCGAAGGAGCATGGCGTCATAACGATGGAAAATAAGCCGCTGGCCAGAGCGCTGTACGAACGGGCAGACATCGGAGATTCCATACCTGCGGACCTGTTCCAGGCTGTGGCGGAAGTGCTTGCGCACGTATATAAGTTGAAAGGCCGAGTAAATCATCAAAACCGAAAGGGATGAGGCAGCATCATGAAACTAAAAGATCTTGTTATTCTGGTCGGGATCATCGGCATCGTACTCATGATGGTAATCCCAATCCCTACTCCCTTGCTGGACATATTGCTCATTCTGAATATATCCATCGCGCTCATGATTCTGCTCATCGCCATGAATACGAAGGAAGCGCTGGACTTTTCCATATTTCCAGCCATCCTGCTCGTAACGACGTTATTCAGGCTAGCCCTGAACGTGTCGACGACCCGGAATATTTTGGCGCATGCCCATGCTGGTAAAGTCGTTGAGACTTTCGGCAGTTGGGTTGGAGGCGGGCAAGTCGCCATCGGATTTATCGTGTTCCTTATTCTCGTCGTTGTTCAGTTTATTGTCATTACAAAAGGCTCGGAGCGGGTAGCGGAGGTTGCAGCCCGGTTTACGCTCGATGCGATGCCTGGTAAACAGATGAGTATCGACGCAGATTTGAATGCGGGACTTATCAATGAGCAGCAAGCGCGTGAGCGCCGTTCTAAAATCGAGCGCGAGGCAGACTTCTACGGCTCGATGGACGGCGCCAGCAAGTTCGTTAAAGGCGATGCAATCGCTTCGATTATTATCCTCCTGATCAATTTGATCGGCGGCTTTGTAATCGGTATGGTCGTACATAAATATGATTTCATGGAATCATTGTCTACTTATTCAATCCTGACCATCGGTGACGGTCTCGTTAGCCAAATACCGGCACTGCTTATTTCTACAGCAGCGGGCCTGATCGTAACAAGAGCAGCTTCCGACGGCAATTTGGCCGATGATGTTACAGCCCAGCTCTTCAAGTATCCGAAGCTGCTGTATGTCGTTGCAGGTACGATTGCCTTACTTGGTTTATTTACGCCGATCGGTCTTATTCGTACCCTGCCATTCTCGCTGCTTATGGCTTATGGAGGCTGGAAAATGCAGCAGTCCATATCGAAGAGGCAAGAGCAGGACGAGCTTCTCGTCGAAGAACAGCAAATCGAGGAAGTGCGCAGTCCGGAGAGCGTCATCAGTCTGCTGCAAGTGGATCCCATCGAATTCGAGTTTGGCTACGGCCTAATTCCGCTGGCAGATACGCAGCAAGGCGGCGATTTGCTGGACCGCATCATTATGATAAGAAGACAATGCGCATTGGAGCTTGGGCTTGTTGTACCAGTCATTCGAATCCGGGACAACATTCAGCTTAAGCCAAATGAATATATCATTAAAATTAAAGGCAACACGGTCGCTCGAGGTGAATTGCTGCTCAATCATTATCTGGCGATGAGCCCGGGCTTCGAGGACGACTCCGTAATCGGCATCGAAACGACAGAACCTGCATTTGGTTTGCCAGCCATCTGGATCGACGAACCGATGAAAGAGCGGGCAGAGCTCTCCGGCTACACGGTTGTAGATCCGCCATCGGTCGTTGCAACACATTTGACCGAAATTATTAAGCGCCATGCACATGAGCTGATCGGACGTCAGGAGACGAAAGCGCTTGTGGATAACGTGAGAGAAACATACCCTGCACTTATCGACGAATTGATTCCTTCTATTCTATCGATTGGCGAGCTGCAAAAAGTGCTGGCAAAGCTGCTACGAGAGAAAGTTTCAATTCGCGATCTCGTTACGATCTTCGAATCATTGGCCGATCAGGGCAATTATACGAAGGATCCCGATATTCTGACCGAGTATGTGAGACAAGCGTTATCTCGTCAAATTACGCAGCAGTTTTCTTCCACCGGCGATACCCTGAAAGTCATTACTGTCGGGCCGGCGCTTGAGAAAAAAATTGCCGAATCGGTCCAACAATCCGATCAAGGCAGCTATATTGCATTAGATCCGATTGCTACGCAGCAAATTTACAGCAAACTGAATGAACAGGTTACGAGACAAATTCAGTCCGGACAACAGCCGGTTGTGTTGACCTCTCCGACAATTCGCATGTATTTGCGTCAAATCGTGGAACGCACGATGCAGGATGTGCCGGTTCTTTCCTACAGCGAGCTTGAACCGAATATTGAAGTTCAAAGCGTAGGGGTGGTGAACTTATGAGAGTGAAACGGTATGTCGTCAATGATCTGCCAGAAGCGCTGCCGATGATTCGGAGTGAGCTTGGCAAAGACGCCGTCATTCTAAATACGAAGGAAGTACGCATTGGCGGATTTATGGGGATGTTCCGCAAAAAGCGGATGGAGGTTATCGCGGCGATTGAGAGCAATGCGCCGCCTCCGAAGCCGCAATCGCCAGGCAAGCAAGCAGCCGATTTCGAGGCTGTTATGACAGCCATTAATGAAACGGTGCAGAAGCGTTCGGCAGCTGCCGCAGCATCAGCAAAGCCAGCATATAGCGAAAGTCAGGCTGCTGCTGCGGCAACCGCGGTGTTGGAGCCGCAGCAGCCTCCGTCTCAAGCTTTAAGCCGAATCAATGACGAGCTGCTGGATGAAATTCGCGTCATCAAGCAGTCACTTCTGCAGCTGTCGGTTCGTAAGCCAGGCCAGGACATGCCGGCAGCGCTTGAAGCTCTTTATGAACGTCTGGTTGATCAAGAGGTAGAGCCCGAGCTTATTAGACGATTGTTGGATGAAGTGGAGCAAAGGCTTTATGCCCAGCAGACTCCGTTGGCAGTGCAGAGCGTTTGGGAGGCTGCCGGGCGAATTATTACCGATTGGATGGCGCCCATGTCTAGCGGCCAGATCAGCGAAGAGGCGAGAATCATCCATTTTGTCGGTCCGACAGGCGTCGGGAAAACGACGACAATTGCCAAGCTGGCAGCAGAGCAGACGATTAAGCGGGGACGGCAGGTCGGATTCATCACGTCCGATACGTATCGGATAGCGGCAGTCGATCAGCTGCGAACGTACGCTAACATTTTGAATGTGCCGATAGAAGTCGTTTTTTCGCCAATGGACCTGCCTAAAGCCTTCAAGGCGTTAGAGAATCAGGAATTAATCTATATGGATACTGCGGGGCGAAACTTCCGCAATGAACTGCATGTATCGGAAGTTAACAGTCTGCTCCAGACGAATGAAATCAGTGAAACGATACTCGTGCTCAGCTTGACTGGCAAGACGCGTGATATGCTGACTGTCGCGGAGAACTTCTCCAAATACGGCGTCCGCAAAGCGCTATTCACTAAGCTGGATGAGACATCCGTATACGGAGCTATCTTTAATCTGGCGATGAATTACGAGCTGACTCCAACTTACGTTGCCAAAGGCCAGACGGTGCCGGATGACATCGCACCGTTCAGCATCGAAGCCTATGTGAATGAATTGCTGGGGGAGCCAGCCAATGAATGACCAAGCGGAGGCGCTTCGCAACCTGGTGAAGCAGAAGAATGGGCTGGAGGCCACCCGGGGAACGCGAATTATCACCGTTACAAGCGGTAAAGGCGGTGTCGGCAAATCCAACTTTAGTTTGAATTTTGCCATCGCTTTGCAGCGTATGGGGAAAAAAGTTCTCGTGTTCGATGCGGATATCGGAATGGCGAACATCGATGTCTTAATGGGCGTCAGCTCTACCAGCCATCTCTATCATCTGTTCAAGCAAGATAAAACAATTTGGGATATTGTGCAAGAAGGGCCGGCAGGTCTTCATTTCATTGCAGGCGGTTCCGGCTTTAAAGATTTATTGGAGCTGTCGGAGCAAGAGATGAAATGGTTTGCCGGGCAAATTGAGAAGCTCCACGGCATGTATGATGTCATCCTCTTCGATACGGGAGCCGGCCTTTCCAAGGAAACGGTAACGTTTATCGAGGCGGCTCAGGAGACGATCGTCGTGACGACCCCCGAACCGACGTCCATCACGGATGCGTACGCGCTGATCAAAATGGTCAAAGCGAAGGGGATAGACGCGAGCTTTAAACTGATCGTAAACCGTGCTGGAGACAAGAAAGAAGGCAGACAAACCGCCGAGAAGATCACCATGGCGGCTGAACGCTTCTTGCAAGTGGATTTGCAGTCGCTTGGTATGATCGCGGATGATCCAAACGTCTCGAAGGCGGTGAAACGTCAGGTTCCATTTACAATCGCTTTTCCTGGCACAGACGCTTCTAGAGGAGTAGAGGAAATTGCCAAGCGGTTTACAGAGTCAAAGCAAGCGATAACTGGAACTTCGCAGGATGGCGTCAAGGGATTTTTACATAAAATGTTCAGGCTATCACGATAGTCCTTTGAAATGAGGAGGAAGAAGATGGCTCCTTATCGCGTGCTCATTGTAGATGATTCTCCGTTCATGCGTAAAATTTTCAGCGATCTCATCGTGAAAGATCCGCAATTTACAATCGCCGGCACAGCTGCCAATGGCAGAGAGGCGATTGAAGCGATAGAACGCTTAAAGCCGGATGCGGTGACGCTGGATTTGGAAATGCCGGAAATGAACGGAATCGATGCGCTTCAATCCATTATGAAGCTTCATCCGACTCCCGTCATTATGCTTTCTGGCATAAGCGAGGAGAACACAAGAGAGACGATCAAGGCGCTGCAATACGGCGCATTTGACTTTATCCGAAAGCCCTCCGGAGCCTTTTCGAATGACATCATCCAAGTAGGCGAGCTTCTGCTGGAAAAGCTGAGAATCGCAGTGCTGATGAAACGAAGGCTGCCGGGAATCGAGCTGAAGGAGCCGGAGAGACAGGCGCAGCCTGCTAAGAAAACTATCAAAGCTCCAACTGACGATAAAGCTCAAAAATTAGGGGATTCGGTGCCGAATGAACGTAAACCAGGGATACCGGAACGAAAAACAGAGCCTGTACGCAAGACGGTTCAGGAGCGATTGCCAAATCGTTCGGTACCAGCCCCATTACATAAAGATCGGTTAGCTGCTCAAGCGCAGCCCGATATCGTCAAGCCAATTTTGCCGGAACATTCGGCTGCGAAATCCGATCCGTTTCGCCATATCGTGGCAATTGGAACATCAACTGGCGGACCGAGAGCGCTGCATGAAGTGATTTGCTCGTTGCCCGCCCATCTCCCGGCTCCTGTACTCGTTGTACAGCATATGCCGCCGAAATTTACTAAATCGCTTGCCCAGCGGCTGGATAGCTTCAGCGAGCTTCAAGTTGTTGAAGCCTCTCAAGGCGAAAGGCTGCAAGCAGGAGTCGTCTACATCGCTCCTGGCGGCTACCATATGGAGATGGCTCATGATCCATCGGGCTATCATATCAAGCTGACGCAGCAAGCTCCGCGCAATGGGCATCGCCCTTCAGTCGACGTGCTTTTCGAATCGCTGATCCCGTTTTCTTCATTAAAGAGACATGCGGTGATTATGACCGGAATGGGGAGCGATGGCGCGAAGGGCTTGAAGGCGCTGGTAGAAAGCGGAGCGGCAACCGCTATAGCGGAAGCAGAGGAAACCTGCATCGTCTATGGTATGCCAAGAAGTGCAGTGGAGAACGGGGCGGCGAAGACAGTGCTGCCGCTTCAACGCATATCACCAGCTATCGCGCAAGCCGTTTTGAAATCGATCTAAAGAGCTAGAGTCCTAACAGGAGGTGCACCACTATGGATATGAACGCTTATCTGTCGATGTTTATCGATGAGTCCAACGATCACCTGCAAGCCTTGAATGAAAACCTGCTGCAGCTCGAAGGAGCGCCGGAGGATCTTACGATTGTTCAATCGATTTTCCGCTCAGCCCATACATTAAAGGGCATGTCGGCAACGATGGGCTATGAGGATCTTGCATCGTTGACACATGAGATGGAAAACGTGCTGGATTTGGTTCGGAACAGCAAGCTTAAAATGGACAGCTTTATATTTGATACGCTTTTTAAAGGACTTGATGCGCTTGAAGCGATGGTACAGGATATCGTCGGCGGCGGAACAGGCAAAGCAGACGTAACGGCTCTCGTTGCAGTGCTGCAATCTATTTTTAAAGGCGATTATAAATCGAATGCTGCTGTCGCAGCATCTGCACCAGCTGCAGCCGCGCCTGCAGCAAACAAACCGGCTGCAAAAGGATTGCTGGATGAGTTCCAAACCTCGATTCTGCAGCAATCGATCGAAAGCGGTCATTTGGCCTACCACATTACGGTAAGCATTAATGAAGACTGTGTACTCAAGGCAGCACGTGCTTATATGGTATTCGATCTGCTCGAGCGGACAGGCGAAATCGTCAAGTCCGATCCTTCTGTACAAGATTTGGAGCAAGAAAAGTTCGACCGTTCCTTTGTCGTCTTTACGATTTCCAAGCTCGCTCAAGAGGACCTTCAACAGCAGATCACTTCGATTTCCGAAATTGAGACGGCAACGGTAACGCTGCTTGATGAGGAATCACTCCAATTGCTCCATGTTACGGAAGCAGCGCCAGTTCAGGAAGCTGCTCCTGCAGAAACAAAAGCAGAGCCCTCTGCTGATTCCGCCAAAAACGAGGCATCCAGCCAAGTAAGCAGCGCTCGCAGTCAGACAGCTGCCTCAAGCGCTCCAGCGGCTGTATCGCGAACGATCCGTGTCGATATCGACCGTCTTGATACACTAATGAACTTGTTTAGCGAAATGCTGATCGACCGGGTTAGACTGGAGCAGCTAGCAAGCGAAATTAAACGCAGCGACCTGACGGAAACAGTAGAACACATGGCGCGTGTCAGCTCCGATTTGCAAAATATCGTCCTAAAGCTGCGGATGGTACCTGTTGATACGGTATTCAACCGTTTCCCGCGCATGATTCGCGATTTGGCAAAATCGCTCGATAAAAAAATCGATCTGGTCATTACGGGAGCTGACACAGAGCTTGATCGGACAGTTATCGATGAGATCGGAGATCCGCTTGTCCATTTACTGCGTAATTCCGTCGACCATGGCATCGAGACGATCGATAAAAGGATTGCCGCGGGCAAGCCGGAGACGGGAACGATTCACTTGCGGGCATTCCACAGCGGCAACAACGTCTTCATCGAGGTAGAGGAAGACGGCAATGGCATTAATCGCGACCGAGTGCTGCAAATTGCTATTAAAAACGGTGTTGTCACCGAAGCGCAAGCGAAAAGCTTAACGAATGACGAGATTCACATGCTCATCTTCGCTGCCGGTTTTAGTACGGCTGATAAGATCTCGGATATTTCCGGGCGCGGAGTCGGATTGGACGTCGTACGTTCCAAAATTACGTCTCTAGGGGGCAACGTTACTGTAGAGTCAGCGCTGGGCAAAGGAACGAAATTTTCGGTTCAGCTGCCGCTTACGCTGTCCATTATTTCAGCCATGCTGATTAAGCTGGGCTCGGAAAAATATGCGATTCCGTTATCGTCTATTGTGGAGACAGCGATTATTAAACGGGAGCAAGTGCTAGAGGTTCATGGCAATAAAATGATCGAATTCCGCAATTCGGTTATTCCATTAATTTCTCTCAGCCGGGTGTTGGAGTCTCCAGACTACAGCGAGCGGGACGAAGCAGAGACCGAAATCGTCGTTATCCGTAAAGGCGACAAGTGGGCGGCCATCACTGTCGATGAATTTATTGGCCAAAGCGAGATTGTATTGAAATCGCTTGGCAAATATTTGACCAATATCGAAGCCGTTTCAGGCGCTACCATCCTTGGTGATGGTCAAGTCGCGCTCATTATTGATCCTAATGCACTCATTAAATAAGGAGGTTTCACGATGGGAGAAGAATTGAAAGTCATAGTATTTGGTCTGGGACACGAGGAATACGGCATCGAGGTTGACAAGGTACGGACCATTGAGCGGTTGTCTCCAATTACGCGCGTTCCGAAAACGCCAAGCTTCATTAAAGGTGTAATCAATTTGCGCGGCATCGTCGTTCCGGTTATTGATCTTCGCGGCAGGTTCGGACTTGGCGAGACGGAGCCGACGGAAAATTCCCGGATTATTGTCGTCGCAGCTGGTGAGCTCGAGGTAGGCTTTATCGTTGACGCAGCGAATGACGTTATCGATATCGATACGGATACGATTGATTCTCCGCCGGAAATCGTTGGCGGCATTAAAGCGAAATATTTGCGGGGAATTGCTAGACTTGGCGACAGCAGACTGCTTATTATGCTCAATCTGTCTGAGGTGCTGAACAAAAATGAAATTATTCAACTTGAACAGCTAGAGGTGTAAGGTGAGTTTATTCAGCCGTTTTGAAGCTTTTGAATTAGATGTGCTGAAGGAAGTTGGCAATATTGGAGCCGGCAATGCCGCAACTGCGCTGTCTAGATTACTGGACAAGCCGGTTGATATGGCGGTTCCAAAAGTCAGCTTGCTGCCCTTCGAGGAAGTTGCGGAACGCGTTGGCGGTTCCGAGCAGGTCGTCATAGCGGTCTTCCTTCGCGTTGAGGGGGAAGCGCCCGGCAATATGTTTTTCATTATTCAGGAGCAATCGGCAAAGTCGCTGTTGAACCAGCTGCTTTCCTTGAGGCCTGAAGAAATAGAAGAAGGATATTCGGAAATGGAGATGTCCGCGCTCTGCGAAATCGGCAATATACTCGCCGGCTCCTATCTTTCTTCGCTCGCTGATTTCACCCATTTGACGATGGCGCCATCGGTGCCGTCCGTTGCTCTCGATATGGCCGGTGCTATATTAAGCTATGGCTTGGTCCAATACGGGGAGATGGGCGATTCTGCTTTGTTAATCGAAACGACGTTTTTGGAAGACCGGCAGGAACTCGAAGGCCATTTCTTTCTCATACCCGACCCCGAATCTTTTAATAAAATATTTAAAGCTTTGGGAGTAACTGCCGAATGATAGAGCAAAATTTGGTCAAGGTCGGCATGGCGGATTTGAATATCGCCACGGACGGGGCAGTTCTTCGAACGACGGGTCTAGGCTCCTGTGTCGGGTTAACGCTATATGATCCTGTTTCGAAGGTTGCCGGAATGGCGCATGTGATGCTTCCTTCATCGGAAATTGCACGCGAATCTGCCATTAACGTTGCCAAATATGCCGATACTGCCATTCCAGAGCTAATCGGCCGGATGAAAGATGCCGGTGCGAATATGCGGCGCGCCATTGCAAAGATGGCGGGAGGAGCGCAAATGTTTGCGTTCAGCGGACAGTCCGATTCCATGAGAATTGGTCCGCGCAACGTGGAGTCCTGTCTACACATGCTGGCGAAGAACATGATTACGGTTATCGCTCAGGATGTCGGCGGCAATTATGGACGTACGATTGAAATTGACAGCAGCACCGGTATTTTACTGATAAAAAGCGTACAGCTTGGTACAAAGGAGATTTGAGCACGAATGATCGGAACCTGGCGATGGAATATAGTGATGGGACTTGTCGGAGCGGCGCTGACGATGCTTTTCTCGATTGGCAAAAACCCGCTGGATGTCATGCTTCTGCGCAGCTTATACGCTTTCATCGCCTTTGTCGTTCTTGCGTTTATTCTAAGGGCGGCTATTTCTATCATCCTGCAGCCCCCGGCGATGAATGCCGGATCTGAGCTCGCTCAGGCTGCAAACGAAGAAGGCAAAGGAACGGCGCTCGATTTGTATACACCGGATGAGGGCGATGATATCAATCAGCTGTTGAAGGCTCAACTAGAAGAGGGGAGCCGGCCGGCAGCGGAGAGAACGGAAAAATTTGATCAAGAGCAACAGCAGGCAGCGGAGCAATTCCGTCCGCTGAATCCTCCGCAGCTGGTATCGACGGAGAATAAGGATCCCGAACAATTAGTAAAAGCAATACGTCACCTGACGGGAGGTTGAGGCGATGATTGCGTCAGTGAACATCGAGATGTGGCAAGCATGGAAGGACGAAGGCGATCTTGAGGCGAAGAAACGGTTGATCGAGCAATATTTGCCGCTCGTCGACTACGTCACGAACCGCATGGCGATAGGTTTGCCGAAAAACGTTTCCCGCGACGATCTTGCCAGCAATGGCGTAATGGGCCTCATAGATGCGATTGAAAAATTCGATTACAGCCGCGGCCTGCAGTTTGAAACTTATGCCTCGTGGCGTATACGAGGCGCAATTATTGACGGTCTTCGCCAAGGAGACTGGGTACCTCGTTCCATTCGCGAGAAGGCTAAGAGAGTGGAAGAGGCCTATCAAAAGCTGGAGCAGCAATATTTGCGTTCCGTGACAGATACCGAGATAAGCAATTATTTGGAAATTAGTGAGAAAGAGTTTACAACGATGCTCCACGAAATTGCAATCACGACTGTATGCTCGCTGGAGGACCCGATTCGGGAGGAAGAAACGGAGACGAGGATGAGCCTGCTCGTTGACGAGAGGGTGAAAAATCCCGACCATAAGGTTCACGAATTTTTCTTGAAGGAATCCCTTGTAAGCGGGATCGAGAAGCTGACGGAAAAAGAGCGTACCGTCGTGTCTCTATTTTATTACGATGAGCTTTCATTAAGCGAGATTGCTGAAGTGATGTCGCTATCACCATCGCGAATTTCCCAGCTCCACTCTAAGGCGATTTTGCGGCTTCGTGGAGCGTTGGCTAAGCATAAAGATCAATTAACACAGCACTAGAAAGGGGGTATAAAGGTGGACGATCAACTACTAGATTCGTTCCTGCGCATTCAAACATCTGCCGATAAGCTGTCTGCCTTTTTAATATTTAATCGGATTACGGATGAGTTTGATTGCACGCCTAATCAGCTGGAACGATTCTTAATTAGCAAAGGCATTACGAGCGGGATCCGAACTGAACTTCTTACGGAGATATGCAATAACGTGCTGGCCTATTGCAAGGAGCAGACGCTCGTCGCCGTAGGGCAGCAGGCAACGACAGGCAAAGACGGCTATATCCGGTTCATTTATGACATGAAGGAGCGGGATCAGCGCCCGGCAGAGCTTGAAGACGGTACGGTGGACTTCAAGGAGGTCAAACAGCTGAAGAATGTCCAGCGCGGCCAGCTTATTGCCGAGCGGGTTGAAGCGGAGTACGGGATGCCTGGGAAAATGGTTACCGGGGAAACGATCGCTGCCAAGCTTGGCAAGCAAGCGAGGTTTAAACCAGGGAAGAATGTCGTCGTTAGCGGCGAGCAGACCGCGATGTATGCTACGATCGACGGTCTTATTACGTTAACGGACAAAGAAAAAATTAACGTCTTCCCGGTATACGAGGTTAATGGGGATGTCGATTACAAAACGGGCAATATCGATTTCATAGGCACGGTCGTCATTCGCGGCAATGTGCTAAGCGGCTTCAAGATCAAAGCAGCCGGTGATATTCGGATTATCGGCGGCGTAGAAGGCGCGGAACTGGAATCGGAAGGCTCCATTGAAATTATCGGCGGCATCATGGCCGGTAATAAAGGCCATGTGAGAGCGAATAAGAACATTAAAAGCTCCTTTATCCAAGACGGCAATGTAAGTGCAGGAGAAGATGTTCTCGTCTCGCAAAGCATTATGCATTCTGCCGTTCGTGCCGGCCGCAGCGTCATATGCTCAGGCTCCAAAGGGCTGATTGTTGGCGGTACGATTCAAGCGGCTGATCTTGTCTCAGCGCGAGTAATCGGCAACACGATGTCCACTGCTACCGCTGTGGAGGTCGGCGTCCGGCCGGAGCAGCGCGCGGAGTTGACTGAGTTGCGCCAAAAGCTTCGGCAAGTTCAGGAAAGTCTGGATAAATCGGAAAAAGCATTAACGATTCTCGACCAGCTTGCAGCATCAGGTCAATTGACAGAAGACAAAATGGCGCTGCGGATTAAGCTAGGGGCGACCAAGCGTGTGTCCATGAGCGAGATCGAGGATATGCGGGATCGCATTCTTGAAATCGAGAAGACGCTGGAAGATACGGATCGGGCAAAGGTTGATGTCAGCCATACGATATACGGCGGGATAAAAATTGTTATTGGCAGATATACCCGCTATCTTAAAGATCCAATCCAACATGTGTCGTTCCGTTACATGGAAGGCGATATTGTCCACGTACCGTTTTTCCCATAACAATACCGCACCAATAAGGAGGACGGGAAATGACGTTCAGACCGATTGATTTGCAGGTTTCTATTCCTAGAACGCCAGAGCTCGGAGGCGTGCAAGGTGCGCTTAACCAACGCCCTGCCATGGAGCAAACCAAGCTTGGGGAGCAGCAAACGCGGCAAGATGAGCTTGCCCGCACCCGAAACGAAGGGCTTGAACATGCGGTTGGCCTCAACATCAGGAAAGACCAGGAGGGCTCCAAAGGCGGAAAACGGGACAAGCAGCGCAACCCTTCTGCAGAGGAAGCCGAGGATGAGAAGCCGATTCATCCGTACAAAGGCCATCGCTTCGATATGAAGCTTTAAGTTATCAACTCGTTAGTTTAGGCAGGTGCAGCAGATGGATACATGGACATATGTCGTATTAGTGGGGGCCGTCGTACTTGTGCTTGCTTTATTGATTCCGAAAGCAAAGCAAGAGCAGTCGAACTCTGGTACAGCGGCAAGTAATATGGAAATTGCGCTGGAACAATTTATGGAGAACACGGAGCTCGACCACAAGGAGCTTGTGCAGCTCGTAACGAAGTTCCGTGAGCAAGGTCAGGCGCAGGCTGAAGCAAAAGAACAGCGCATTGCAGAGCTGGAGAGAAGACTGGATTTACTGGAGAAACAAGCGGGGGATGCAACTGCCTGGTCGAATGCAAGGCCTCAAGATGGGGGCGCGTCAAGCAGCTGAAGCGAGCGTTGTGCAAGCGTTTGCTCCTGCTGCCCAGCCCGCAGCGGAACCAGTACGGCTAGTACAGGAGGCTGATCCGGCTCCAGCAGCAGTGCCAGCGCCGACTACAATTCAGTCGCGTTATGCCGAGTTGTTGGAGCTGTACAGCCAGGGTAAATCGATTGAACTGATCGCGAAAAAGCTCGGAATGAACAAAGGGGAAGTGCAGCTTATTCTGCAGCTGGCGAAGCAGGAGGAGGGCGCTCGTGCTTAAAAACCGTATGTTTTTGACAGGGCTTGGCATTGGCATCATCGTTGGCGCGCTTTTGCTTCAGCTGCTGCAGATCGGGGAGCAGAGTCAGGCGAAGCTGGGAGAGAGTCTGTTCGCAGGCGATGAGAAGCAATTCTCCCAGAAGGAGCTGGATGCCGCTGTTGCTGCTGCCGTCGAAGAGCAGGCGGCAGATAAGCCTGTCGTTAGCAGCCCCGCTGCAGGCACCGAGGCTACGATTGCACCTTCTGCAACACCTGTAGCGTCGGCTGAGCCGGAGAAAAAGCCGGAAAGCACTGTGAAGCCTGAGCAGACGGAAGAACCGGAGGCTCCGGTTCAAGAGCTTGTGCTTCAGATTAAGGGCGGCATGAATTTGACAGGGACAGCCAAGCTGCTGGCCGACAACGGTCTGATCGAGGATGAAGCGGCGTTTATCGCGGCCATGAAACGATCTAAGAAGCCCACCGTCCGCGCCGGTTATTTTTTGTTTAAAGGCAAGCCCCAGCTGAAAGAGGTCGTCTCGATCATTAAGAGCGAACCTTTGACAAAAGAAGAACGTGCTGCACTGAAAGCAAAAGGCATCGAATAATTGCTGAAAAATAGCGAAATGGATAATTGAATCACAAAGTTTGTTGCACCGTGCATACGAATATGGTATATTAATGGACGGTGTTAAAAACACACGCCGATTAATTTCGCTAACGGTGCTTCCGGCTGCCGGAAGTTTTAGCGAAAGATGATATTGGCGGCGGAGCACTACACAACAAAACCACTATAGGAGGTGTTGGAGAAATGGCGGTTATTTCCATGAAACAGCTTCTCGAAGCTGGGGTACACTTCGGTCACCAGACTCGTCGCTGGAACCCTAAGATGGATCGTTATATCTTCACCGAAAGAAACGGAATTTACATCATCGACTTGCAAAAAACAGTGAAAAAAGTTGAGGAAGCTTACAACTTTGTTCGCTCGATCGCAGCTGAAGGTGGCACTATGCTGTTCGTCGGCACGAAAAAACAAGCTCAAGATTCTGTTAAAGAAGAAGCTGAGCGTTGCGGCAACTTCTACATCAACCAACGTTGGTTGGGTGGAACGCTGACTAACTTCCAAACGATTCAAAAGCGTATCGATCGTCTTCGCACGCTGGAGAAATGGTCGGAGGACGGAACTTTCGAAGTTCTTCCAAAGAAAGAAGTTATCATCCTTAACAAAGAAAAAGACCGTTTGGAAAAATTCCTCGGCGGCATTAAAGGCATGAAACGCCTGCCAAGCGCTTTGTTCATCATCGACCCGCGCAAAGAGCGCATCGCTGTTGCTGAAGCTCGCAAACTTGGTATTCCAATCGTAGGTATCGTTGATACGAACTGCGATCCAGACGAAATCGATTATGTCATTCCAGGCAATGACGACGCGATTCGCGCGGTGAAATTGCTTACGTCCAAAATGGCTGACGCTATTGTTGAAGCTAACCAAGGCGAGCAAACAACTGCTTAATCTTCATTACGCTTGCTAGTTCAACAAAGGGTGGTCAGAAGGTGAAAGCCTCTCACCGCCCTTTTTTTGAAATATAAGAGTTTATAGGTTCTCGATATAAATTTGCTTTTATTTCACCGCGAAACTTTGGCTTCGCCACTAAGAACGGCGGAGCTGTTTCTGCTTGACCGGATGATTAAATAACAACGAACATTATCAGGAGGGCTAAATATGGCAGTTAGTGCTAGCGCAGTAAAAGAACTTCGTGAAAGAACCGGAGCAGGAATGCTCGATTGTAAGAAAGCTCTGGACGAAACAAACGGCGATGTAACGAAAGCAATCGAATTGCTTCGTGAGAAAGGCCTTTCCGCAGCAGCTAACAAAGCTGGCCGTATCGCAACAGAAGGCGTAGTTGAATCCTACATCCATGCAGGCGGCCGTATCGGCGTTCTGGTTGAAATCAACTGCGAAACTGACTTCGTAGCGAAAACAGAACAATTCCGTTCGTTTGCTAAAGATATCGCGATGCACATCGCAGCTTCGAACCCTAAATTTGTTCGCCGTGAAGAAGTACCTTCCGACGAGCTCGAGAAAGAACGCGAAATTCTTCGCGCACAAGCTTTGAACGAAGGCAAGCCTGAGAAAATCGTTGACAAAATGGTTGAAGGCCGCATTTCGAAATACTATGAAGAGTATTGCTTGCTTGAGCAATCCTTCGTTAAAGATCCGGACAAAACAATCTCCGCATTGCTGAATGAAAAAGTAAGCGCAATCGGCGAAAACATTTCGATCCGTCGTTTCGTTCGTTATGAACTAGGCGAAGGCTTGGAGAAAAAAGTAGATAACTTTGTTGAAGAAGTTATGGCTCAAGCAAAACTGTAATCCGAACGCACAGGCGGGGCGGGGCGTCCGCCCCGCCTGCTTTTTATATGGAAGCCTTTTTACAGCAGCAAAGTCAATCAGTCAATGGTGCAACAAAATAGCAGTACAATGATGGAGGTAGTGACGTTGGGACAGCCAGTGTTTAAAAGAATCGTATTGAAGGTCAGCGGAGAATCGCTGTCCGGGAATCATGGCTACGGCATCGAAGCCTCTGTAATATCGGAAATTGCCGAACAAGTGAAAGAAGTTATTGCGCTTGGCGTAGAAGTTGCAATCGTTGTTGGCGGCGGCAACATCTGGCGCGGAATTGCGGGAACGGAAAAAGGGATCGATCGTGCGACTGCCGATTATATGGGCATGCTGGCAACGGTGATGAACTCTCTGGCGCTGCAAGACGCTTTGGAGCAAATCGAAGTGCCAACTCGTGTACAAACGTCGATCGCGATGCAGCAAATTGCTGAACCGTATATTCGCCGCCGGGCGATTCGCCACTTGGAGAAGGGCCGCGTAGTCATTTTCGCTGCAGGAACAGGCAATCCGTTCTTCTCGACGGATACAACCGCAGCGCTCCGTGCAGCTGAAATCGAAGCAGAAGTCATTCTGATGGCGAAAAACAAAGTGGACGGCGTATATTCCGCCGATCCGTTCAAAGATTCGTCCGCAGAGAAATATGATGAGCTTACGTACATGGACGTGATAAGCAAAAACCTGGGTGTTATGGATTCAACCGCATCCTCGCTTTGCATGGACAACAATATTCCGCTGGTCGTGTTCGCGATTACCGAAAAAGGGAATATTAAGAAAGTTGTGCTCGGCGAGAAAATCGGAACCATTGTGAGAGGGAGTGCAAAATAATGCCTCAAGCTGTTAAGAAAAACGCTGAAGAGCGGATGGAAAAAGCGATCGGCGCATTAAAGCGCGACTTGGCTACTTTGCGCGCAGGCCGTGCAACGCCTGCTCTGCTTGATCGTGTTCAAGTTGAATACTACGGCGCAATGACGCCTGTATCCCAATTGGCTAATGTCAATACACCGGATTCCCGCACGCTGTTCATCCAGCCATGGGATAAAACATCGATCAGCGCGATTGAGAAAGCGATTATGAAATCCGATCTGGGCTTGACGCCTTCGAATGATGGCGCAGCTATCCGGATTACAATTCCGCCGCTTACAGAAGAGCGCCGCGCGGATTTGGTGAAAATGACGAAGAGATTCGGCGAGGAAGCTAAGGTAGCAATCCGCAATATTCGCCGCGATGCGAATGATGATGTGAAAAAGATGGAGAAAACGGACATTTCCGAAGATGAATCCCGCCGCCATCAAGAAGATATTCAAAAGGCGACTGACCGTTTTATCGCTGAAGTAGATAAAGTACTTGTCGTTAAAGAGAAGGAAATCATGGAAGTTTAATTGCGCTTCGAGTCCCTTCTGCAAGAAGGGGTTTGCAATTCCGGGTGGGAGGAACGTAGATGATCAGTCGACTTTGGGCCAAACTAGGCAAATCGTCCCCAAAGGCTGAGATGCCTCAGCTAGATAAAGTGCCTGATCATGTCGCCATCATTATGGACGGCAACGGGCGCTGGGCCAAAGATCGCGGATTACCGCGTATTGCGGGTCATCATACCGGTATGAAGGCGGTCAAACGCGTCGTGAGGGAAGCCGATCGGCTCGGCGTCCAGTATTTGACGCTGTATGCTTTTTCGACGGAAAACTGGAAGCGTCCGAAGGACGAGGTTGATTTTCTGATGCGGCTGCCCCAGCAGTTTTTGGAGATCGAGCTGGAGGAACTTATTGAGAACAACGTTCAAGTCCGAATGATGGGGATCAAATCCGATTTGCCTTCTTACACGATTGACGCGCTGGAGGAAGCGATGGAACGGACGGCCAACAATACCGGCCTCGTCCTTAATTTTGCGCTTAACTACGGCAGTCGCAAGGAAATGATCGATGCGATCCAGGCGATAGCCGGAGACGTGGCTGATGGTCGTTTGACGCCGGATCAGATTGACGAGCAATTGATGTCCGCGCGTTTGTTGAGCCGCGACATCCCCGATCCGGACCTGCTGATTCGAACGAGCGGCGAACTGCGGCTCAGCAATTTCATGCTTTGGCAGCTTGCTTACAGCGAGCTGTGGTTTACCGATGTATATTGGCCGGAGTTCAACGAGGCTCATTTTCAAGAAGCGGTGCTGCAGTATCAGAGCCGCAAGCGGCGATTCGGCGGCTTGTAAGCTTCCATAACGGAGAGTGACTGGAATTTTGAAACAAAGAATCGTGACAGGCGTTCTCGCGGCCGCGGGTTTCATCGCCTTTGCGCTGGCCGGCGGATGGATTTTTTGCCGGCTTGCTCGTGCTCATGGCTATAATCGGCTTCTCCGAGTATGTACGTATGAATGGATTCGCTTGGCATCATCCTGCTTCTCTTATCGGTTTTGCGGGCATGCTTACGTTCGTGCTGCCTTGGTCCTTATGGGACATGGAAGCTCCTTCCGCTTTGATGGTGATGTGGATTGCAGCGTTTCTTTTGCTGACTGTAACGGTTATTAGCAAAAACAAAACAACGATTGACGGCGCCGCGCTTATGCTGCTTGGCGCTTTATACGTAGGCTACGGGTTTGGCGCGTTGGATACGGTAAGACAAATGGAAGAGCATGGCTTGTTCTGGACCTTCCTTGTTCTCGGTTGTATTATTGCGTCGGATGTCGGCGCTTATTTCGCGGGACGAGCTATAGGCAGACATAAGCTATGGCCTTCAATTAGTCCAAACAAGACGATTGAGGGAGCGGCAGGCGGCGTCATTTTGTCGCTCATTACAGCCGTTGCTTTTGCGCTGGCTATGCCTGATGTCGTAAGCTTGCCGAGAGCGCTCGGTATAGGCTTGATTGCCGCAGTTGCTGGACAGCTCGGGGATTTGATTCAATCCGCATATAAGCGCGTACGCGACATTAAGGATACCGGTGCGATCCTTCCGGGGCATGGCGGCATACTGGACCGCTGCGACAGCTGGATTATCGTATTCCCGCTCGTGCTTCTTTCCGGCTTGCTGCCTACATAAACGGTTCCAAAGAGGAAGCGGGCGGAGCGTCGTGGAGGCGCAGCGCCCGCTTTTTTGTTGTCTAGTATATTAATTGCTGTATGGCGAGAGAGGGTTAACGATGAAATTAACGATTCTTGGCTCGACTGGCTCAATCGGCACGCAAACACTCGATGTAGTCGCAAGCGATCCCGAACGCTATGAGATCATTGGCTTATCGGCCGGCAGCAACGTTTTGCTGCTGGTTGAGCAAGCTTTGCGCTTCCGGCCTGAAATCGTCTGCCTGGCGACCAAGGAATTGGCTGACGAAGCGAAGGCATTGCTTCCTGCCGCGATTCGGGTCGTTTATGGCGAAGAGGGGCTCATTGAAACCGCTGCAGACAACGATGCCGATTTCGTCGTTACGGCCATTGTAGGCAGCCGCGGGCTTCCGGCAACTCTGGCTGCAATTGAAGCGGGTAAAAACATCGGGCTTGCCAATAAGGAAACACTTGTAACGGCTGGACATATCGTCATGGAAAGGGCTAAGGCTAAGGGAGTTTCTATTATTCCCGTAGACAGCGAGCATTCGGCTATCTTCCAATGCCTGAACGGTGAGGACCGCAAGTCGCTAAGCCGTATTACCATTACGGCTTCCGGCGGATCATTCCGTGATCGCACACGAGAGCAGCTTGTTGGTGTAACCGTACAAGAGGCGCTAAATCATCCAAATTGGTCGATGGGTGCAAAAATTACGATTGATTCGGCAACAATGGTAAACAAAGGGCTTGAAGTGATTGAAGCCAAATGGCTGTTCGGTATCAACTACGATCAGATTGATGTGCTTATCCATCCGGAGAGCATTATCCACTCCTACGTCGAGTTTGCCGATAATAGCGTTATTGCACAGATGGGCTTGCCGGATATGCGCGTACCGATTCAATACGCGCTTACCTATCCGGAGCGTCAGCCTTCCCTTTGCGGAAGACTCGATCTGGCTGCGATCGGAAAGCTGCATTTTCGCGAAATGGATTTCGAACGCTACCCTTGCTTGCGGATGGCTTTTGAATGCGGTAGAGCAGGGCAATCGGCGCCTACGGTATTCAATGCTGCCAACGAAGTGGCGGTTGCAAGATTTCTGAATGGCGAGATTGATTTTCTGGCTATCGAACAAGTGCTAGAGCAAGTGCTGGAGAAGCATTCGGTAACCGATGTCAATGATGTAGAAACGATCGCGGCAATTGACGCCTGGGCGCGCCAAGCCGCTGCCGCAATCTAGCTTCTGCGGCAACCTGTGGTTCTCTTGTATCGAACGGGAGAATAATGATAATCTATGTACAGGCCGTTACGAACAGGAGGCTCGTTATGGAGATGATTCAGGTCGTTTTTTTGACCGTGCTCGTATTTTTTATGATTGTGACCATTCATGAATGGGGCCACTATTACTTTGCCAAGCGAGCCGGCATTTTGGTTAGAGAGTTTGCGATCGGCTTTGGGCCGAAGTTATTCTCGATCAAACGCGGGGAAACCCGCTTCACGTTGCGTCTCATTCCGGCCGGAGGCTTTGTCCGGATGGCCGGCGAAGATCCGGAAATCGTTGATGTTGGCGAGGGGCAGACGATCGCCGTCCGTGTGAAGGACGGGAAAGTGACAAGGCTGTATTTGGACCGTCTCGATGAGCGGAGCGGTGTCATTCGTGGTGAAGTTACCGCTATCGATTTGGAGCGGGCATTGTTCGTTTCTCTTGATATTGATGGAGAAACCGAGCGTTTTTCGGTACATCCGCAAGCGTTGATGATCGCCAAAGGCAAAGAAACGCAGATCGCTCCCATTGACCGCCAATTCGGCAGCAAGTCGGTTGGTGCGCGGGCGTTGTCGATTTTTGCCGGTCCTTTAATGAATTTTGTACTGGCATTTGTCTTGTTTGCCGCGTATATTCAAATGGCGGGTATTCCGCAAGAGAATCCCGACAGGCTGTTCGTCGGTACGATTCAGGACAACTCTCCGGCGGCAAATTCCGGCCTTCACAAAGGCGATACGATTGATGCTGTGAACGGAACGAAGATAGGCGGAGATTTCGATCTAATGATCGATATTATCGGTAAATCGGCTAACGTGCCTGTGAAGTTCGACATCATTCGCGATGGCGTGAAGCATACGATTGAAATTACGCCTAAGCCTAATCCTGAAGGAGTCGGCAAGGTGGGCATTTCCGCATCGCTTCCTACGCGATCGGCTACGTTCACAGAGACGATTACCGGCGCGGGCAAGCTGATGAAAGTGATGACCATCAGCATTTTTGAAGGCTTCAAGAAGCTCATTATGGGCGAATTTAAACTCGATGATCTGGGCGGACCGGTAAGAACAGCTGAATATACGAGTCAAATTGCGCAGCAGGGCATTACGCAGCTGACTTCATGGACAGCGCTGCTCAGTCTCTATTTAGGCATTTTCAACTTGCTGCCTGTACCGGCACTAGACGGAAGCCGGCTAATCTTCCTTGGCCTGGAAGCTTTGCGCGGGCGTCCTATTGATCCGAACCGGGAGAGCATGGTTCATTTTATCGGGTTCGCGATGATAATGCTGTTGATGGTAGTAGTAACCTATAACGATATTTTGCGATTGGTACGAGGGGAGCAGTAAACCGGTTATGTCGAAGGATAAACAGTTTGTAACCGAAATTACGCCGCAGGGCGAGGATTTCTCAAGATGGTATATCGATGTTATTAAAAAAGCGGAGCTCATGGACTATTCGCCTGTTCGCGGGTGCATCGTGTTCCGTCCCGAAGGCTACGAGCTTTGGGAGAACATCCAGCGCGATCTGGACCGCCGCTTCAAAGAAACCGGACACCGCAACGCCTACTTCCCATTGTTCATCCCGGAGAGATTTTTTCCAGAAGGAAAAGGACCATGTGGAAGGATTCAATCCAGAGCTGCCATGGGTAACTGAAGCGGCTGGTGAACAGCTGGAAGAACGGCTCGCGATCCGTCCGACATCAGAGACGATGATCGGACATATGTACTCGAAGTGGATTCAATCGTACCGCGACTTGCCAGTGCTCATTAACCAATGGGCGAACGTAGTCCGCTGGGAGAAACGGACGCTGCCTTTCCTCCGTACTAGCGAGTTCCTGTGGCAGGAAGGCCATACGGCTCACGAGAACGAAGAAGAAGCACGCGAAGAAACGATGAAAATGCTGGATGTTTACCGCCAGTTTGTCGAAGAGTTTCTTGCGATTCCGGTTATCGTAGGTGAGAAAACACCTTCGGAACGGTTTGCCGGCGCTATTAATACGTATTCCATCGAAGCGATGATGAAGGACGGCCGTGCTGTTCAAGCCGGCACCTCTCATTATCTCGGCACGAAATTTGCCGTTGCATTCGATATTAAATATTTGGATCGTGAAAACACGCTGCAGTTTGCACATACGACTTCGTGGGGCGTAAGTACAAGACTTATCGGCGCATTGATTATGGTTCACGGTGATGACCGTGGTCTGGCACTGCCTCCGAAGGTAGCACCGACGCAAGTTATCATGATTCCGATTGGCCCAGCCAAAACGCGTGAGCAAGTAGTCGGCCGAGTCGATGAACTGTTTGCCGAGCTGAAGCAGGCGGGTGTTCGCGTCCGCGTCGATGACCGCTCCGATGTAAGCCCGGGCTGGAAGTTTAACGAATACGAGATGCGCGGCGTGCCGCTTCGTCTTGAGCTTGGACCGCGTGACATGGAGAATGGACAAGTCGTACTCGTCTCCCGCGTAACCGGCGAGAAGAAGATCGTCCGTCAGGATAATCTGACCCAGGAAGTTCAGACGATGCTGGAAGAGATTCAGGCGGCGATGTTTGAGAAAGCGAAGCAATTCCGCGAGGACAACTTCTATGATGTCGAGACGCTGGATGAGATGAAAGCGTCGATGGAAGAGAAGCGCGGCTTCGTACTCGCAGGCTGGTGCGGTTCGGCGGCATGCGAGAAGCAAGTGAAGGAAGAGACAGGCGCAACGAGCCGGAATATTCCGTTTGAGCCTGAGAAGAAGAAAACCAATTGTCTCGTATGCGGTGAGCATGCTGAGCATACAGTCGTTTTTGCACGCGCCTACTAAATTCTGGCTCGGATCGGATCGATAGGAGTTTGTTGGGAGTGATGATTAACCATGAGTCAGACCGGAGATAAGAGGCAACGCTTCGAATTGCTGCTGCAGCAATCGGAGCTGCCTCAGGAACTTATCCATTCTTATTATAAAGACGGGTACATTGATCAGGTAATTGTCCGCAAAAGCAACCGCAAATGGACGTTTTGCATTCGCAAAGCGTCCTTAGTGCCTTCTAGGGCTTACAGCGGACTTTTGCAGGCGGTACATCTGAAATTCGCCCATATCGCAGAGACCGATTTTCAGTTCCACTATGAGGACAATGTTGCTTCTGCGGACATAGCAAGGGAATATTGGGGCCTGTTCATTGAATGGGCACAGCAGGAAATCGCGTCGGTTAACGGCTGGCTGGCGAAAGCCGGCATGGATGCAGAAGGCGATTTGATTACGATCTCGCTGCTGGACGGAATGGGCCTTGAGCTTGCCCGGAAAAAACGGATCGACGAGGAAATCGTGCGCTTCTACAGCCGCTGTTTTGCCCGCAACTATAGGGTAAAGCTGGAGGTTGGTACGGGCGGGGCGTCTAGACAAGAGGTATACGAAGAGTTTCAGCAGAAAATTGTACAGGAGGAACGGGAAGCCGTTCTTCAGATTATGGAAAGCGCCGCCGATTCCGATGCGAATGAAGATGATGAGCAGCCGTCTAAAATATCTGTAGGCTACGATATTCGGGACGAGCCGGTTCCGATTATGAACATTCGCGAAGAAGAGAAGAAGATTACGGTACAGGGCACCATATTTGGGCTTGATGTGAAAGAACTGCGGAATGGAATGACGCTGTACACGTTTAACGTTACCGACTTCTCCGACTCCATGGCGATGAAGATGTTCGCCAAAACGAAGGACGACTTGAAAATGTTCAGCCTGATTGCGAACGGCAAATGGGTAAAGGCGAGAGGCCGGGTCGATTACGACCGGTTTATGCAAGAGCCTGAGCTCGTTATGATGCCGAGCGATCTGAACGAAATCGGTTCTCCGCCGGACCGCAAGGACAAGGCAGAAGAGAAGCGGGTTGAATTCCATCTTCATACGACGATGAGTGCAATGGATGCGGTAACGCCAATCGATGCCTATGTGAAAACAGCGGCGAAGTGGGGGCATAAGGCGATTGCAGTGACTGATCACAGCAATATCCACTGCTATCCTGATGCCTTCAAGGCAGCGAAGAAGAATGGCATTCAAGTACTGTTCGGACTAGAAGCCAACGTCGTCAATGATGCGGTGCCGATGGTGCTGAATTCCCGTGAGGAACAGCTGGCAACAACCGAATATATCGTATTTGACATCGAGACGACGGGCCTTTCCGTTGTAAACAATAAAATTATCGAGCTTGCCGGCGTTCGTATGAAGGATGGCAAAGAGATCAATCGTTTCTCAACTTTCATTAATCCGCATGAAAAAATTCCTTATCACATTCAGCAGTTGACGAGCATTAACGACGATATGGTCAAGGATGCTCCTGAACTGGAACCTATGCTTCGTGAATTTATTGCTTTTATTGGCGATTCTGTTCTTGTGGCACATAACGCCAGATTCGATATCGGCTTTATCCAAGCGAATTGCAAGTCGCTGGGCATGCCAGAGGTAACGAATCCGGTACTCGATACGCTGGAGCTCGCACGGTTCATTCATCCGTCACTAAAGAATCACCGTCTGAATACTCTGGCGGCCAAGTATAAAGTCGGTCTGGAGAACCATCACCGGGCGGTCGATGACTCTCTGGCGCTTGGCGGCGTATTATATGGTCTAATCAGCGACGCAGCGGAACGCAACATTACCGGACTTCATCAATTAAATGATTATGTAGGACTGGACTTATCCAATTCCCGGCCTTTCCACTGCAATATTTATGCGTTGAATGCTGCCGGCAAGAAGAACCTGTTCAAGCTCATTTCTATTTCTCATACCGAACATTTCAAAAGGGTAGCGACGATTCCAAAAAGCAAGCTCGTTGAGCTTCGCGAAGGCATACTTGTTATATCCGGCTGCGAGAAAGGCGAGTTTTTCGAGACGGTGCTCAACAAATCCTATGAGGAAGCGCTGGAGGTTGCCCGCTTCTATGATGTGCTGGAAATTCAGCCAGTCGATTTCTACATGCATCTGGTCGAAAAGGGTCTCGTAGGCAGCCGCGCAGAAATTGAACAGGCTCACCGTTATATTTGCCAGATCGGCGACGAGCTGAACAAGCCTGTAATTGCTACGGGCAACGTGCACTACTTGAACCCGAGAGACAAGCTGTTCAGGGATATCGCGATTCATGGCATTACCGGCTTTAGTCCGCTGAAGGATATCCGCAAGCCGGAAGCTCATCTTCGCACTACGGACGAAATGCTCGCCGAGTTCGCTTTTCTGGGTGAGGCTCGTGCCTATGAAGTTGTTGTCACGAATACGATTCAGCTTGCGGAACGGTTTGAACCGTTCGAGATGTTCCCGGAACAATTGTTCACGCCGATCATTGAGGGCGCGGACGAGGAAATCCGTGAAACGTGTTATAACACGGCCAAATCATTTTACGGGGAAGAGCTTCCACAGGTTGTCATCGACCGTTTGGAGAAGGAACTCGTACCGATTATTAAATTTGGCTTCTCGGCCAACTATTTGATTTCGGAGCGACTCGTGAAGAAATCCAATAGGGATGGTTACCTTGTTGGTTCCCGGGGTTCCGTAGGCTCTTCTGTGGTCGCGACCTTCCTTGGTATTTCTGAGGTTAATCCGCTGCCGCCACACTATATGTGCTTGAATCCCGATTGCAGGCACAGCGAATGGTTCCTCGACGGCAGCATCATGAGCGGCTTTGACTTGCCGGTCAAAAGCTGTGCGAAATGCGGGCAAGTGACCAAGGGCGAAGGGCAGGACATACCATTTGAGACGTTCCTAGGTTTCAAAGGCGATAAAGTTCCCGATATCGACTTGAACTTCTCGGGTGAATACCAGCCGACAGCCCATAACTTCACCAAAGAAATGTTTGGTGAGAAAAACGTATTCCGGGCTGGCACGATTGGTACGGTTGCGGAGAAGACCGGCTTTGGCTTTGCCAAAAAATACGAGGAAGACCACGGGAAGAAGTGGCGGGGCGCGGAATTGTCGAGGCTCGCTGCCGGCGTTACCGGAGTAAAGCGCAGTACCGGGCAGCATCCCGGCGGTATCGTCGTTGTACCGGATTATATAGAGGTAGAGGATGTAACGCCTGTCCAATATCCCGCCGACGACGTCAACGCGGAATGGAAAACCACGCATTTCGATTATCATGCCTTTGAGATGAACTTGCTGAAGCTCGATATTCTGGGTCACGATGATCCGACCATGATGCGGATGCTGCAGGATTTGACGGGCGTCGATCCGACGTCAATTCCGATGAATGATCCGAAGGTGATGAGCATGTTCAACTCCACGAAGGCGCTTGGCGTTGCGCCGGAGAAGATTCGGACGCCGGTCGCGACGTTTGGCGTACCGGAGATGGGAACGAAATTCGTTCGTCAGATGCTTCAGGAGACGCAGCCTTCTTCCTTTGCCGATCTGCTGCAAATTTCGGGATTGTCCCACGGCACGGGCGTATGGCTCGGCAATGCCCAGGAATTAATTAAGAAGGGGACTTGTAACATCAAGACCGTGATCGGCTGTCGTGACGATATTATGTTATACTTGATCTATAAAGCAGGAATGGACGCCGGACTCGCTTTCAAAATTACGGAAAGCGTACGGAAAGGCCGGGGGCTGACGCCGGAATGGATCGATGAGATGAAAAACTGCAAAGTACCGCAGTGGTATATCGACTCCTGCCTGCGCATCGAGTATATGTTTCCGAAGGCGCATGCCGCGGCTTATGTTATCTCGGCTGTTCGAACCGCCTACTTTAAACTGTATTATCCGATTGAATATTACGCGACGTACTTCACGGTCCGCGCCGAGGATTTTGATCTGGAAATACTCTGTCAAGGTTATGACGCGATTCTTAAGAAATTGCTAGAGATTGAAGAAAAAGGCTTTAGCGCGACGACGAAGGAGAAGAACAGCATCTCCTTGCTGGAAATGGCGCTGGAAATGACGGCTAGAGGACTTTCCTTCAAGCCGATCGATCTCTATCGATCCCATGCTACGAAATTTATCGTAGACGGAGAATCGCTTATCCCGCCGTTTGCGGCTATCGCCGGTATCGGCGACAATGCGGCCCGGAACATTGCGGCTTCGCGTGAAGAAGGCGAGTACTTGTCTATCGAAGATTTCCAGCAGAAATCGAAGGCCAGCAAGACGATTGTCGAGGTTCTGAACGGCATGGGCTGCTTCCGCGGCTTGCCGGAATCGAATCAGCTATCCCTCTTCTAACTGTCAGCACATGAAAAGATTTCTTGTCACTCTTCATGCGGTTATGATATAATTTTTGTGGCAATGATGTGGATAGAGACTTTGAAGCAGAAGAGTGGGGAAACCCACTCTTTACGTTTTGTATTTGGGCTTTTTCCATGGATCAAGCCCATTTCGAACGTACAAACGGGAGGTTAAAGCAATTTGAGCACATCCAAAATCAAATCCGTCGTTGAAGAAATGGTAGCGCCGTTTCTCGACAGCAATGGCTTTGAGCTTGTTGATATTGAGTATGTGAAAGAAGGCAGCCATTACTTCCTGCGTGTATTCGTAGATAAGGAAGGCGGCATCGATATCGATGAATGCGGACGGATCAGCGAATATCTCAGCGAGCAGCTCGACAAGAATGATCCGGTCAGCGACAACTATTTTCTCGAAGTATCCTCACCGGGGGCCGAACGGCCGCTCAAAAAACCGGAAGATGTGCGCAAAGCGATTGGCAAGCATGTCTACATAACGACATATGAGCCGATCGACGGTTTGAAAGAGTTCGAGGGTCAGCTTCTCGCTTTTGACGGCGAACAGCTTCAAGTGAAAGCGGGCAAGAAGGAGCATACGCTTCCGTATGTGAAAGTAGCGAGTGCTAGACTGGCTATTGTATTCTAGAAACGCCAGGCAGAGGCTTTTATTTTTGAAAGGGGGAACTCCATTCCAATGAGCATGGATTTTATTGAAGCGTTATCGGAAATCGAGAGGGAAAAGGGAATTACCAAAGATGTGTTGCTTGAAGCGATAGAGGCAGCTTTAATCTCCAGCTACAAGCGCAATTTCAATACGGCGCAAAACGTGCGTGTCGATATTAACCGCCACACTGGCGTTATTAAAGTATATGCGCGCAAAACAGTCGTCGATGAAGTGCTCGATCCGCGTCTTGAGATTACTATAGATGCGTCGAGGGAGATCAACCCGCATTACCAGTTGGACGATATTGCTGACATCGAAGTAACGCCGCGCGATTTTGGACGGATTGCGGCACAAACGGCTAAGCAGGTCGTGACGCAACGAATTCGCGAAGCGGAACGCGGACTTATCTACAATGCTTTCATCGATAAAGAGGAAGATATCGTCAATGGCATCGTACAACGCCAGGACGTTCGCAATCTGTTTGTCGATCTTGGCAAGGTTGAGGCGGTACTGCCGCTGACTGAGCTGATGCCAACTGATAAATTCAAGCACGGCGATCGTGTTAAATCGTATATTACAAAAGTCGAGAATACTACGAAAGGTCCGCAGATCATTCTTTCCCGTACGCACCCCGGCTTGCTGAAACGTCTGTTCGAGCTGGAAGTTCCGGAAATTTACGATGGTGTCGTTGAAATTCGCTCCGTAGCGCGCGAAGCGGGCTTCCGTTCGAAAATTGCCGTTCATTCGCGCAATGAAGAGGTTGATCCGGTTGGCTCGTGCGTAGGTCCAAAAGGCTTGCGGGTACAGACGATTGTAACCGAATTGACAGGCGAGAAGATTGATATCGTCCGCTGGTCGGAGAGCGTCGAAGAATACGTGGCAAATGCGCTGAGCCCTTCCAAAGTGCTGGAAGTTATCGTATTCGAGCAGGAAAAGCTGGCACGCGTCATCGTTCCTGATTACCAGCTTTCACTTGCTATCGGCATTAAAGGACAAAACGCTCGCCTTGCAGCTAAGCTGACGGGCTGGAAAATCGATATTAAGAGTGAAACGCAAGCGGAGCAGGAATACGGCCGCCCGAGAACGTTGACAGGCACGATGCATCAGGATTCCGTCTCTATCGATTCCTAGCCGGCTTCAGCTGCTGCGTCCATAATCGGCAGAGGAGGGATGTACGGTGAGACCGAGAAAAGTGCCGCTGCGCAAATGCGTAGCTTGCCAAGAAATGAAACCGAAAAAAGAGTTAATCCGCGTTGTTCGGACACCAGAAGAAGAAGTGTTGATAGACCTTACAGGTAAAAAAGCCGGTCGAGGCGCCTATCTTTGCGGCGAAGTTAGCTGCTTTAAGCTGGCGAAAAAGTCGAAGGCGCTTGACCGGGCCTTGAAGCAAACGGTCGGCAATGAAATTTACGACCAGCTTGAACAGGATTTCATCTCGGTTGAGGAGCAGTTTCTCGCCAATAAGGAGCTGATAAGCGATGAAGACGAATAAAAGCTTATCCTCTCTGGGCATGGCCATGAGGGCCGGGAAACTGATTACTGGGGATGAAATCGTGCTCAAGGCGGTACGTAAAGGAGACGCGCATCTCGTTATTATTGCGGGAGACGCATCCCCGAATACGAAGAAGAAATTTCGCGACAAATGCAGCACCTACGGGATACAACTCGCCGAAGCATTTGACCGCGATCAGCTTGGAAAGGCCATAGGAAAGCCGGAACGAGTCGTACTGGCGGTAACTGACGCAAAGTTCGGAAAAATGATTGCAGGTCATCTGAGTCAAAATTCGGAGGTGGATCATATTGAGCAACCAACAGGACGGCAAGGACAATAAAGATAAAACACGCGTATACGAATACGCCAAATCGCTAAACATGAGCAGTAAAGAAATTATAACTATTCTTAAACGGCTGAATCTGCCCGTTAATAACCATATGAGTGTTATGGAAAACGCAATGGTGCAGAAAGTGGAAGGTTTTTTCCGCGATATTAAAGCCAATGCCGCAGCAAAACGCGCGCAGGAAAGTTCCGGCGCGACGGTATCGGCTGCTTCGCAGACAGCGGGCAAACCGCAGTCTCAGCCAGCCAACAAAAATATATCTCAGGACAGACAGGGGCCTATGAATTCTATTAAAACGAATACGCAACCAAACCAAACGCAAACAACTCCAACGCAACCAAGTCAATCACAACCTAGCCCGGCGCAGCAAGAACAACGCCCGGCAGCTCAATCTCAGCAAGGCAGCACGAATAACCGTCCAGCTCAAGGCGGCGGCAATCGTCCATCTGGCGGTTATCAAGGCAACCGTCCTAACGGTCAAGGCGGACAGGGCGGTAACCGTCCATCCGGCGGCTATCAAGGCAATCGTCCGGCAGGCAGC
>NZ_CBVJ010000021.1 GCF_000513275.1 Paenibacillus gorillae
CGGTCCAGCTCGCAGCTTCGACTCTCGTCCGGCGCAGCCGGCTTCACGTTCTGGTGCAGGCGACTCCAACCGTAACGGCAAGCCTGGCTTGAATAAGTCGAAATCAGGCGGTCCAAACAGCAACAACGGTCAAAGACGATTCGACGACGGCAAGCCGGGCGGATTCAGAGGCGGCAACAACCGCGGCGGCAAAGGACGCAATAATCGTAACCAGCCACAGCAGGAGCGTCGCGAAAAAATCGACAATACGCCTAAAAAAATCATTGTACGCGGTACGATGACGGTAGGCGAATTGGCAAAACTGCTTCATAAAGATGCTTCGGAAGTTATTAAAAAGCTGATTACCCTTGGTGTAATGGCAACGATCAACCAAGAGCTCGAAATGGAGGCTATCTTGCTGCTCTCCTCGGAGTACGGCGTAGAGGTTGAAGTGAAAATCCCGGTTGAAGAGGATTCCTTTGAGACTGTGGAAGAGAGCGACGAGGATGAAGATTTGGTGGCTCGTCCGCCGGTCGTTACGATCATGGGTCACGTTGACCACGGTAAAACGACGCTGCTCGATGCGATCCGTCAAACGAATGTAACAGGTGGCGAAGCAGGCGGTATTACGCAGCATATCGGCGCTTATCAAGTAGAAATCAACCAAAAGAAAATTACGTTCCTCGATACACCGGGTCACGAAGCGTTTACGCTCATGCGTGCACGCGGTGCGCAGGTTACTGATATTACGATTATTGTCGTAGCAGCGGATGACGGCGTTATGCCGCAAACGGTGGAAGCAGTCAACCATGCGAAAGCTGCTGGCGTGCCAATCATTGTTGCTGTCAACAAAATCGATAAGCCGGATGCCGATCCGGACAAAATCAAGCAAGCTCTGACCGAGTATGAGCTCGTCCCGGAAGAGTGGGGCGGAGATACAATCTTCGTTAACGTTTCCGCGAAACAGCGCATCGGTCTTGAAGACTTGCTGGAGATGATCCTTCTCGTATCGGAAGTGAACGACTATAAAGCGAACCCGGACAAACGCGCACGCGGTACTGTGCTTGAAGCCGAGCTGGACAAAGGCAAAGGCCCTGTAGCTCGTATTCTCGTTCAGCACGGCACGCTCAAAATCGGCGATGCATTCGTTGCCGGCAATTGCTTCGGCCGCGTTCGTGCGATGGTCAATGATAAAGGCCGCAGACTGAAGGAAGTTGGCCCTTCTACACCAGTAGAAATTACTGGTCTTACAGAAGTGCCGCAAGCCGGCGATCCGTTTATGGTATTCGAGGATGAGCGCAAAGCGAGAGCAATCTCCGAGCGCCGTTCCATCAAGCAGCGTCAATCCGAGCTGGGTGCGAATACTCGCGTAACACTGGATGATCTGTATAAACACATCAAAGAAGGCGAAATTAAAGACCTGAACGTTATTATTAAATCTGACGTTCAAGGCTCTGCGGAAGCACTCAAAGGCTCCCTCGCCAAAATCGATATTGAAGGCGTACGCGTTAAAATCATTCACAGCGGCGTCGGCGCGATCAACGAGTCCGATATCAACCTGGCTTCGGCATCCAACGCTATCGTTGTCGGCTTTAACGTTCGTCCAGAGCCGCAGGCTGATCTGGCCGCGCAGCAAGAGAAAGTCGATGTTCGTATGCACCGCGTCATCTATAACGTGATCGAGGAAATCGAACAGGCGATGAAAGGGATGCTTGATCCGATCTTCAAGGAAGTCGTTATTGGTCAAGCGGAAGTCCGCAACGTCTTCAAGGTTAGCAAAGTTGGGGCAATTGCAGGCTGTATGATTACATCGGGCAAAGTAACCCGTTCCGCTGAAGCGCGTATCGTACGCGAAGGCATCGTTATTTTCGAAGGTAAAGTCGATACGCTGAAACGCTTCAAGGATGACGTCAAGGAAGTTGCGCAAGGCTATGAGTGCGGTATTACGCTGGAGCGGTTTAACGACTTCAAAGAAGGGGACATTATTGAAGCCTTCGTGATGGAATCGGTAGAGAGGTGATTAATCGATGGCTAAAATACGTGTCGGCCGAGTAGGCGAACAGATTAAGAAAGAACTGAGCCAAATTATTCAAACCGAACTGAAGGATCCGCGAATCGGCTTCATCACCGTAACTGGTGTAGAAGCGACTGGCGATCTGTCCCAAGCGCGCGTTTACTTAAGCGTGCTTGGCAGCGAGGAGCAGAAGGAAGAGACGCTTAAAGCGCTTGGACGGGCAAACGGATTTATCCGTACGGAGCTCGGCAAGCGGATGCGTCTGCGCCATACGCCGGAGATTTTGTTCAAGTTCGATAGTTCGATTGAATACGGCAGCCGGATTGAAGGGCTGCTCGAGGAAATCAACCGTGGGAATAAATCGTGATGATGACTGCGGAATATACGCGGCAGCTTGATGCTGCCCTAGCTTTTATGAACGAGGGGGACGACTTTTTAGTCGTCTCCCATGTTCAGCCTGACGGGGATGCGATTAGTTCGACAGCAGTTGTTGGCTGGCTGCTAGGCAAGCTGGGCAAATCTTTCGTATTAATGAATGAAGGAGAGTCTCCTTCACGCTTAAACTATCTTGTGCATTATGAAGCTATTATTAATTATCGCAAGTCGCAGCCCGCTGCGGCTTATAAGCATATTATTACGGTAGACTGCGCTGACTATCAAAGAATCGGCGAGGTGTCGGACTTGTTTGCGGAGGGTGCCGGGCTGCTTAATATCGACCATCATCCAACCAATAATGGTTTCGGTACGGTTAATATTATTCGGTCTGATGCAGCAGCTACCGTTGAGATTTTATATGATCTTATTGAAAGAGCCGGCTTTGACTTTGACAAGGAGTGCGCAACAGCAATCTATACCGGTCTCTTGACCGATACGGGCGGCTTCCGCTACTCGAATACAAGCTCCAAAGTAATGGGGATCGCTTCACGTATGCTGGAGCAAGGCATCAGCGGTCATCAGCTGGCAGATCATTTGCTTGAAAAAATGACGATGCCGAAGCTGAAGCTGCTTCAACGCAGTCTCAGCAGGCTTACTTTCAGTGAAGATCAGCAGATTGGCTGGCTCTATGTCGCCAAAGACGATATGAAGGAAACCGGAGCCGTATCTGAGGATTTCGAGGGTATCGTCAATTATGCTTTGAATATTGACGGTGTTGAAGTCGGGATTTTGTTCAAGGAAACGGAAGACGGCCATGTGAAAGCAAGCCTTCGCTCTTCGGGCAAAGCAGACGTGGCGGCTATCGCTCAAACCTTCGGCGGCGGCGGTCATGTTCGTGCTGCCGGATGCCGGCTCAGCGGATCGCTTCCGGATGCTATTGCGTCTTTGGTTGAAGCAGTTAGAAAGGCGTTGAATTAACGATGGATGGTATTATCGCGATCTGGAAGCCTGCGGGTTGGACTTCGCATGATGTGGTGGCGAAGGTTCGCCGGCTGACCAAGATGAAGCGGATCGGCCATGCGGGAACATTGGATCCCATGGTAACAGGAGTGCTTCCTCTCTGTCTGGGCCGCTCCACACGTATGGTTGAATACTTGCAAGAACGTCCGAAGGCCTATGAGGCTGTCATACAGCTTGGTATTTCGACGGATACGGAAGATATGACCGGCAACGTAGTGGAAGAGCGCAGCGGCATTGTCGTGACGGAAGAACAAGTTATTCGGGTTCTGAGGGGCTTCGTCGGCGAGATTGAGCAAATCCCGCCGATGTTCTCCGCCGTTAAGGTCGACGGCAAGCGTCTCTATGAGCTGGCCCGGGAAGGCAAGACGGTGGAACGGAAAGCAAGAAAAGCAACGATCCACCAAATTGAGCTGCAAAGCCTCGATTTATCCTCTGACAAGCCGACATTTTCCTTCTCGGTCGTCTGTTCGAAGGGCACGTACATCCGGACATTATGCGTCGATATTGGACGTGAACTGGGTGTTCCGGCGGCAATGGCGCAGTTGACGCGCACGATGTCTGGCGGAATTACGAAGGAACAATGCTTAACACTGGAGCAGGTAGAAGAGCTTCAGATGGCCGGAGAGCTAGAATCCCGATTGTTATCGGCAGAGACGGCAATCTCGCATTTGGAGCTTGTTGAGGCATCAGCAGCAGTTGCTGATATGGCACTCAAAGGGCAAAAAATTCCGCTGCGATTGCTGGCCGAGCGTCCTGGCGGAGATCGGTTGATCCGCCTCTACGGTGATGACAACCGGTTTATCGGTATTTTTGAATGGGATGCCGGCTCGGAAATTTTGAAACCGGTCAAAGTATTTTCATAGCATCACAATCACATCGGCTCGCATAAGCGAAAGTCTGAACAGAAATGCAGGTGTATCCAAGTTGGAAATGATTTCATTCAAGTATCCGTTAACGGAAATTCCGGAGACGCTCCGGGATCATTCGCTTTCGATCGCGATCGGCCATTTCGACGGTGTGCATCGCGGGCATCAGAACGTCATTAAACAGGCAGTAGCGCTCGCTAAAGGCAAGGGCTTACTGTCCGCTGTTATGACGTTTAGCCCGCATCCCAAAGAAGTGCTGGGTCAAGGCGACCGTTATTTCAATAGTCTTACGCCGTTTGAGACCAAAGCTTCCTTGTTCAAGGAGCTTGGTGTAGACCTTGTCTTCGTTATGGAATTCGATAAAACGTTTGCGGCCATTTCACCGCAGCAATTTGTCGATGAGGTGCTCCGGCCGCTGAGAGCGCGTCAAATTGTCGTTGGCTTTGACTTTATGTTTGGCTTCAAGGGTCAAGGCAATGCCGAAATGATGCGCAGCTTGGGTGCGCCGGACATTGATGTCGAAATTATAGAGCCGCTGTTCGAGAACGGCATCAAGGTGAGCAGTACTTATGTACGCGAGGCGCTAGAGCAGGGCGGCATCGAATTGGCTGCCAACTTGCTCAGCCGTCCTTATGAGATTAAAGGCGTAGTTGTTCATGGAGACGGGCGCGGCCGGACGATTGGTTTTCCAACGGCCAACCTTGAAGTTTCAGACCGTTATGTGGCTCCGCGTCTTGGCGTCTTTGCCGTTTCAGGTGAAGTAGCCGGAAAGCCGTTCTATGGCGTTCTGAACCATGGCATGAAGCCAACCTTCAATAAAGAAGAGATCCGGCCGGTTATGGAAGTGCATCTTTTCGACTTTAACCAGGACATTTATGGAGAAGCGATAACAGTCCGGTTCCATGATTTTATCCGGACGGAGCAAAAATTCGGTTCCGTACAAGAGCTGATCACGCAAATTGGTCTGGATTCGGATAAAGTCAAACAATTGTTCAATCTCGGTTAAGGCTGCGGCATTTACTTGCCTATGCCATTGTGTTATACTGAGTAACGTTGCGGACCGGCCCATTTATGGACGAACGTAATGAGAACCTTAGCTTGGATGTCCGCTCTCACCGGCGGTACCTGGGCTAACGGCGATTATTTTAATTTTTCAAGGAGGTGAACGAGGATGGCAATTACACAAGAGCGTAAACAAGAACTGATCGAAACGCACAAAACACATGCGAGCGATACAGGGTCACCAGAGGTTCAAGTCGCTATCCTGACTGAAAACATCGTGAACTTGACTCAACACTTGCGGGAGCACAAGAAAGATCACCACTCCCGTCGTGGTTTGCTCAAGATGGTAGGTCAACGCCGTAAGCTGTTGGCATACCTGAAAAACAAAGATGTTAGACGTTATAGCGCATTGATCGAAAAACTCGGCCTTCGCCGCTAGAATCTGTTTCATGAAAAGCAACCTGGCTGTTTTGCCGTCCGGGCTTCCCGGAGCCGGCATTAGCGGGTTGCTTTTTGTAATATCAAAAGGTACAGCAGGATATGCCAACGCTGTTGGCGAATGGTATCAATGCCAACTGTTACATTACAAACTAGGAGGGATTACATTTGCAACAAGTCGAAATGTTGTTGGGCGGCAGAAAGCTTGTCCTTGAGACAGGCCGTCTCGCCAAGCAAGCAAATGCCGCTGTAACCGTACGTTACGGGGACACCGTTATTTTGTGTACGGTTACGGCTTCAACGGGACCAAAGGATTTGGATTTCTTCCCGCTGACAGTCAACTATGAAGAGCGTATGTACGCAGTCGGTAAAATTCCCGGCGGCTTCATTAAACGCGAAGGACGTCCAAGTGAAAAAGCGATTCTGTCGAGCCGATTGACTGACCGCCCGATTCGTCCGTTGTTCCCTGAAGGCTTCCGCAACGATGTGCAAATCGCGAACATCGTCATGAGCGTGGATCAGGATTGCCCACCTGAAATTGCGGCAATGATTGGTACATCTGCAGCACTTGCTATCTCTGACGTTCCATTTGACGGTCCGATCGGCGGCGTAAGCGTTGGCCGTGTCAATGGCGAATTCGTTATTAATCCGACTGTCGAGCAAGGGCAGCAGACGGATATTTTCGTCGTTGTCGCAGGTACGAAAGATGCGATCATGATGGTAGAAGCGGAAGGCAATGAAGTCGGTGAAGACGTTATGCTCGAAGCAATCATGTTCGGCCATGACGAAATCAAAAAAATCGTTGCGTCGATTGAAGAGCTCGTTGCAACTGCTGGCAAGCCTAAGATGGAAGTGAAGCTTCATGCTGTAGATGCTTCCGTTAACGAAGCGGTTCGCGCTTATGCATCCGAACGCCTTGTAGAAGCGATTCGCATCGAGGAGAAGCATGCCCGCCAGGAAGCAATTGACGCAGTCAACAGCGACACTGTTGCTCACTTCGAAGAAGTGTATGCAGAAACGCCTGAGCTTATCGGTGATGTAAAAGAAGTGCTGTACGACATCGTTAAAGAAGAAGTTCGCCGCTTGATTACACATGACAAAGTACGTCCCGATGGACGCGGCCTTGCCGAAATTCGTCCGATCGAATGCGACGTCGCTTTGTTGCCGCGTACACATGGCTCCGGCTTATTCACACGCGGTCAGACACAAGCACTGAGCATCTGTACACTCGGCGCGCTTGGCGACGTTCAAATTTTGGATGGCGTCAGCCCTGAAGAAACGAAACGCTTCATGCATCATTACAACTTCCCGCCATTCAGCGTCGGCGAAGCAAGACCGCTCCGTCCTCCAGGCCGCCGCGAGATTGGCCACGGTGCACTCGGCGAACGCGCATTGTCGAAGGTTATTCCTTCTGAAGCTGAATTCCCATATGCCATCCGTCTCGTTTCCGAGGTTTTGGAATCAAACGGTTCGACTTCCCAAGCAAGCATTTGCGCAAGTACGCTTGCGATGATGGATGCGGGCGTTCCGATTAAAGCTCCAGTAGCGGGTATTGCAATGGGCTTGATCAAGGACGGCGAACATTTCTCCATCTTGTCCGACATTCAAGGGATGGAAGATCATCTCGGCGATATGGACTTTAAAGTTGCAGGTACGGCGCAAGGCGTAACAGCCATTCAAATGGATATTAAAATCAACGGTATCGACCGTGCGATTTTGTCCCAGGCGCTGGAGCAAGCACGCGAGGGCCGGATGCATATTTTGGGCAAAATGAACGAAGTAATGTCCGAGTCGCGTAAAAACCTGTCCCAGTACGCTCCGAAAATTTTGACGCTCCGTATTCACCCGGACAAAATCCGTGATGTTATCGGCTCTGGCGGCAAAATTATCAACAAAATCATTGAGGAAACCGGCGTGAAAATCGATATCGAGCAAGACGGCATGGTATACATCGCTTCTTCCAACGAAGAGATGAACCAACGTGCGAAAGCGATTATCGAAGGTATCGTTAAAGAGGTTGTAATCGGTGAAGTGTATCTCGGAACCGTTAAACGCATTGAGAAATTCGGCGCATTCGTTGAAATTTTGCCGAACAAAGACGGTCTTGTCCACATTTCCCAGCTTGCTAACGAACGTGTAGCTAAAGTTGAAGACGTTGTGGCGATCGGCGACCAAATTACGGTTAAAGTAACCGAGATCGACCAGCAGGGCCGGATCAACCTGTCCCGTAAAGCCGTTCTTACACCTGAAGTACCAGCGCAGTAAGTCCAGCTTCTGCGCTTTCTATATGGTTTGAATGCAAAGAGTCAGAGTGAATCTGTCTCTTTTGTTTTTTTATGGGACTTGGCCCTCGACTTGCATAATCTCGTCCATTTCTTCATACATTTTGAGCAAGCGTCTTGCTGCATGGACTGGAATAGGGCAAAGATGCTAACCGATGATGAAGGTGGAGCTAAACCTATGAACGTGCGTATGAAAATCGGTTGGATAGGCGTGTGCATGGCGGCGTTTATTGCAGCCTTTAGCTTGAATCTCGGCGGTATTGGTGATTATGTAGCAGCTGTTAAAGCAAGCGGTGCGGCAAAGGCTGTCGTAAAACCGTTATTCAGTGAGCAGGAGTTGAGCGAGCTGAAGCAGACGATTGCTAGTGAAGCGGAAAAACAACGTATTGCGCCTGTAAACGCAAGAATCGATCGGGTATGGAAAGCAATTCCCGGTTATAACGGCGTGGATGTGGATGTTGACAAAAGCTATGAAAAAACAGTGGCAGCAGGGGCATTGACTCCCATTCAATTTGTATATAAGGAAGTTAATCCGGAAATTTCGCTGCGGGACTTGGGCAGATATCCGATTTTCAGAGGCAATCCTGAGAAGAAAATGATCGCTTTTATGATCAATGTCGCATGGGGCAATGAATATATTCAACCGATTCTCGATACGCTGGAGAAGGAACAGGTGAAGGCGACCTTCTTCTTGGACGGTTCCTGGTTGAAGAAATATCCTGACGTAGCCAAGCAAATTCAAGCGAAGGGCCATGAGATGTCCAACCATGCTTATTCGCATCCGAATATGAGTGAGCTCGGCAGGCAGGCCGCTTATACGCAAATTTCGAGAACAGAAGAGCTGTTGAAATCGACGCTGTCGGTTGAAAACAAATGGTTCGCTCCCCCTTCAGGCGACTATAATCAGACGACCATCCAAGTTGCAGCAGAGCAAGGGCTTATGACGGTGCTATGGACGATTGATACGGTAGATTGGAAGAAGCCTCCTCCTGATACAATTATGCGCCGTATTTCGTCCAAGTTGGAGCCGGGTGCTCTCATTCTTATGCATCCGACAGCCTCTTCCAGAGATGCGCTGCCCGGCATGATCCGTGATGCGAAGCAGAAGGGCTACGCTATCGGTACGGTAAGCGAACTGCTGTCGACACAACGCGTTCCTTCTGTTGTTGAGCCGGAGTCATAATTTTGATAAACTGATTGGAAGCAAGAGCTTAAGGTAAGCGGAAAGCTCGTGCCTATCACAGAACTACATTCAGCTTGCTAAGGAGGACCATTGTGAATAAATATACGCTCAGCAACGGACTTAGAGTCGTTGTGGAATATATACCTACGTTTCGGTCGGTCGCATTCGGTATATGGGTCAAAACAGGTTCAAGGAATGAGACGCCGGACAATAACGGTATTTCTCATTTTGTTGAACATATGCTTTTCAAAGGCACCAACAAACGTTCGGCAAAAGATATTGCAGATTTATTTGATGGAATCGGCGGTAATGTCAACGCGTTTACTTCGAAGGAGTACACTTGCTATTTCGCCAAAGTGCTGGATCAGCATTTGCCGATAGCGGTCGATGCTTTGGCTGATATGTTCTTCGAATCGCGGCTTGACGCAGAGGAACTGGCTAAAGAGAAAAACGTTATTTTGGAAGAAATCTCGATGTATGAGGATACACCGGATGATAAGGTGCATGACGAGGCTTCCCGCGCTGCATATGGCGATCATCCGCTTGCATATTCCATTCTTGGGTTAGAAGAGCGTTTGACCGCGATGAATTCCGATTCGCTGCGGGATTATATGAACGATACATATACGATTGAAAATACGGTAATCAGCGTTGCGGGCAACGTAGAGGAGAAGGCGCTGCTGGCGCTGCTGGAGAGCCAGTTTGGCCGCTTCAGCGCTAGAGGAAGTTCAGATCCTGTACAAGCGCCGGGCTTTCATGGTGATTATATTTTCTTTAAGAAGAAAACAGAGCAGAACCACATCTGCCTCTCATTCCCGGGCTGTTCGATAAGCGATCCGCAGCTGTATGCGATGATTTTACTTAATAACGCGCTAGGCGGAGGGATGAGCTCCCGCTTGTTCCAAGAAATCCGGGAGAAGCGCGGCTTGGCTTATTCCGTCTATTCCTACCATACGTCCTATGCGGATACTGGTCTGTTCACGATCTATGCCGGAACGGCGCCTAAGCAGACGAAGGAAGTGCTGGATCTGACGATGGAGCAGCTTGAGGAGCTTGCGGTGAAAGGGCTTGGCGAGGATGAACTGCACCGCGGGAAAGAGCAGTTGAAAGGCAGCCTGATCTTAAGTCTGGAAAGCACTAGCAGCAGGATGAACCGGCTCGGGAAAAACGAGCTTATGCTGGGGCGTCATTATACGCTTGACGAATTGCTGAAACGAATCGATAATGTGACGATGGACGACGTGCGCGAAGTGACGAAACGGATGCTTTCCGTGCCGTTCGCAGTCGCAATGGTCGGCTCGAACGATAAAGCAGCGGCACAATTGGGGAGGAATCGTTTTGTTTCAGGTACTATTTAAACGGCTAGAAGGCAATGAAGATATTCAATTGCCGAATAAAATGTCAGAATGGGCGGCAGGTTTTGACCTGCAAGCCGCTGTCGGTGAACCGGTCATACTTGCACCGGGAGAGCGTAAGCTCATTCCAACCGGATTCGCAATGGCGATGCCAGCGCAGCTTGAGGCGCAAATCCGCCCAAGAAGCGGTCTGGCTTACAAGCATGGCATTACCTGCTTGAACTCGCCGGGAACAATCGACGCAGATTACCGGGGCGAAGTAAAGGTGCTGCTTGTTAATCTGGGTCAGGAACCATTCACGATTACACGCGGCGAGCGAATTGCCCAAATGGTATTTCAGCAAATTCCGGCGATTGAAATCGCATTGGCGGATGAGCTGCCGGATACCGTTCGCGGTGCCGGGGGCTTTGGCCATACAGGCGTTTAGGTTTGATGAGAGAGCTGGTTCCTCCTGCAGTAACTGCAGGAGGAACCAGCTCTCTTTTTTTGGTTGCGGCTCCCTGGTCGCAGCGATTGGCCATTAACTTAACCACATTTTCAGCAGGCTACAATGTGTTTAATCACACTAGCTTAATCACATTGTCAGCAGGCTGCAATGTGATTAATGATATTAGCTTAATCACATTGTCAGCTTTTTTTCACCCATTCTGGGCGCTGGCATAAGATGATTTATAACTCGTGCGCAGAAAGGAGTGATAGCTGCATGTTAACAGGCATTCAAGTGCTGCTGCTTGGCGGCGATGCAAGGCAGCTCGAGGTCATTCGGAAGCTGTCGGAATTAGATGCGACGGTGACCGTATCGGGTTTCGAGGGGCTTCATTCATCGCTGGATGGCGCGGTGCATGCCGAGTTTGACGAGCAACTGTTCGATAACATCGACGCGCTGCTGCTGCCTGCGGTCGGCACTGACGACCAAGGCTTGATTCATACCGTGTTCAGCGATCGCGAGATTCGGCTCCTGGATCAGCATCTCGCTCGTGCGCCTAAGCATTGCAAAGTATACACAGGTATGGCGAAGCTATACTTGAGGGATATTTGCCGGCAGCAGGGGCTGGAACTTATCGAATTGTTTGATCGGGATGACGTTGCCATTTATAACTCCATTCCCACAGCTGAGGGTGCGATAATGCTCGCTATCCAGAATACGGATATCACGATTCACGGCTCAACTTCAATGGTGCTTGGCTTCGGCCGAACCGGCTTCACGATGGCCCGCACCCTCCAGGGATTGGGTGCAGATGTACTCGTCGGCGTAAGGCGTACAGAGCATTTTGCAAGGGCTGCGGAAATGGGCTTCAAGCCTTTCTACACCAGTAAACTGCTGGAGTATACAGGCAATATTGACTTGCTTTTTAATACAATTCCGACTATGATAGTCACAGCGCAAATTATAGCGAATTTACCTTCGCGGGCCGTTATTATTGACCTCGCTTCCAAGCCTGGCGGAACAGATTTCCGCTTCGCCGAGAAACGGGGAATCAAGGCGATGCTCGCGCCCGGCCTGCCCGGTATCGTTGCACCCAAAACAGCTGGACGAATCATAGCCGATTGTTTGTCTCAATTGATTATGGACGATTCGATTAAGCGGGGGAATGGGCAATGAATTGGTCGGGATTAACGGTAGGATACGCATTATCAGGGTCGCACTGCACACTTGCCGAAATTATGCCGCAAATTGCGAGATTTGTAGACGCGGGAGCGAACGTCATTCCGATCGTTTCCAATACGATTATGACGACGGATACACGCTTTGGCACCTCGGAGGAATGGCAAACGCAGTTAAAAGCGATAACGGGCAATGAGATTATTTCGACGATTGTGCAAGCGGAGCCGCTTGGGCCATCGAAACAGATTGACGTGCTATTGATTGCGCCATGCACGGGCAATACGACAAGCAGACTAGCAAATGCGTTGACAGACAGTGCTGTATTGATGGCTGCCAAAGCGCAAATGAGAAATGGAAGACCAGTCGTGCTTGCTATTTCAACGAATGACGGACTTGGGTTGAATGCCGCGAACATCGCAAAGCTGTTAGTGGCTAAACATATTTATTTTGTGCCTTTTGGCCAAGATAATCCCGTTCAAAAACCGAACTCGCTAGTAGCCAGAATGGACTTGGCACTGGAGACGTGCGAGGCTGCGCTGCAAGGGAAACAACTGCAGCCGCTGCTTATTGAACGGTTTAATTACTAGCCTTATTTGTTTTTATTTCATTTTTTATTGGTTGTTCAAAGATAGAGGGGAGAATTACGACAGATGTCCAATCAGAAATTGTTTAACGTTGCGGTAGTAGGCGCAACAGGCGCAGTAGGGGAACAAATACTGAACTTGCTCGATACGAGAAATTTTCCTATCCGCGAATTAAAGCTGTTGTCCTCGGCTCGTTCCGCTGGCACCAAATTAAAGTTCAAAGGCCAAGAAGTAACCGTAGAGGAAGCAACTCCGGACAGCTTCAAGGGCGTTGATATAGCATTGTTCAGCGCCGGGGGCGACGTGACTAAAGCACTCGCTCCGCATGCGGTGGAACATGGCACGATTTGCATTGATAACACGAACGCTTACCGCATGGATCCGAATACGCCGCTTGTCGTTCCGGAAGTGAACATTGAGAAAGTAAGCGAGCACAAAGGCATTATTGCGAATCCGAATTGCTCGACGATTCAAATGGTTGCAGCTTTGAAGCCGCTGCAGGACAAATATGGAATCAGCCGTATTATTGTTTCCACATACCAAGCGGTATCTGGCGCTGGTGCACGCGCAATTGACGAAATGCTTCGCCAAACTCGCGCTGCATTGGATGGCGAGCCGGTTAACCCGGACATTTTGCCAGTAGGCAGCTTGCCTGTTAAGCATCAAATTGCTTTCAACGCTGTTCCGCAAATCGATAAATTCCAAGACAACGGCTACACGCTGGAAGAAATGAAGATGGTCCGCGAGACGAAAAAAATTATGAACGACGAATCGATCGAAGTAACTGCTACTTGCGTTCGTATTCCAGTCGTTTACGGCCATTCCGAATCCGTATATGTTGAACTTAAAAATAATTATGACCTGGAAGATGTCAAACAGCTGCTCGCGAACGCGCCAGGCGTAACGCTGGTAGATGATCCGGCGAATCAGCAATACCCATTGGCAACAGACGCTGCAGGCAAGCCAGACGTATTCGTCGGCCGCCTGAGACGGGATCTGGGCCATGAGCGCGGACTTAACCTGTGGATCGTTTCCGATAATCTGATGAAGGGCGCCGCATGGAACGCCGTTCAAATTGCAGAGCATATCGCAAAAGGCTAAAGGTAAAGGTTGACGGCAATATTGACATCTTGCTATCGGTACCGGAGGATAATCATTCATGCGCATCCTGGTTCAGAAATTCGGGGGCACGTCACTTTCGTCCGATAAAGCTAGAAATCACTGTGTAGAACATATTGCCAGAGAGCTGAAGAACGGTTTCCGTATCGTCGTTGTCGTTTCGGCGATGGGTCGCAAAGGCGACCCGTACGCTACGGATACCCTGCTTCAGCTCATTCGCGATAACGGCGACCATTTACCGCCCCGCGAGCGGGATATGCTGCTAGGCTGCGGAGAGATTATTTCCGCTTCTGCCTTATGCAGCCTGCTCTGCTCGCGGGGCATTGCTGCAATTGTGCTTAATGGGGGCCAGGCGGGCATTCGGACGGATGAGCAATTCGGCCATGCGCGCATTAAAGAGCTTCATCCCGACCGCATACTGTCACACTTGCGGACTGGCGAGGTCGTGATCGTAACCGGTTTCCAAGGCAGTACAGAGTACGGTGATATGACTACGCTAGGCCGGGGAGGAAGCGATACCTCGGCAACCGCGATTGGCGCAGCACTTCGTGCAGACTGTGTAGACATTTACACCGATGTGAATGGCATCTTGACGGCTGATCCTCGTTTGGTCAAAGACGCGAAGCCGCTGCTGGTCGTTGGCTATGCTGAAATATGCAATATGGCGCGCCAGGGAGCAAAGGTCATTCATCCCCGTGCTGTAGAAATCGCACAGCAAGCCCGTATCCCGATTCGGGTACGCTCCACTTTTTCCGATGATGAAGGCACGCTTGTAACTGACAGGCCAGAGCTCGCGAAGGGCTATGTAAGCGATCGTCATGTAACAGGTATTGCACATGTGTCCGGCATTACGCAAATTTCGGTTCAAGCGATAGAGGGCCGTTCGGACGTGCAATTGCAAGTGTTTCAGACGATGGCCCGCAATCATATTAGCGTTGACTTTATTAACGTAACGCCAAGCGGCGCGGTGTATACTGTGTTCGATCACGATGCAGACCGTGCTGTGCGTTTACTTCAGGATATTGGATATTTACCAACTGCAATTAATGGCTGTGCGAAAGTGTCGGTCATCGGCGGGGGCATGAACGGCGTGCCCGGCGTCATGGCGCGAATCGTCGAGGCATTGACGGAACAAGGCATTACAATTATGCAATCGGCGGATTCGAACACGACGATATGGGTACTTGTGAAGGAGCCGGATATGGCCCCTGCGCTACAAGCGCTTCACGCCAAGTTTGGACTTCATTTATAATAGTAACAGTGCATAATTGCTCGTAAAGTTTTGTAGGAGGTTTTTTGGATGGATTACGGAAGATTAATGACGGCAATGGTCACACCATTTGATGCAAATGGTCAGATTGACTGGGAAGTTACGGGACGTCTGATCGATTATCTAATTGAAGAACAGCTCAGCGATACTCTGGTCGTGTCGGGAACAACGGGAGAATCGCCTACGTTGACGGACGAGGAGAAATTGGCATTGTTCCGCTTTTCGGTAGAACGCGCGGGCGGACGCTGCAAAATTATTGCAGGAACGGGCAGCAACAACACAGCACATTCCATCCACCTAACGAAGGAAGCGGAGAGTTGCGGCGTAGACGGCGTTCTGCTCGTAGCTCCTTACTACAACAAGCCGAACCAAGAAGGACTCTATCAGCATTTCAAAGCGATTGCAGAATCTACGACTTTGCCGGTCGTTCTCTATAACGTCCCAGGACGAACTGGAATTAACCTGTCGGCTGAAACGACGATTCGTCTGGCTCAACTGGACAATATCGTAGCGACAAAAGATTGCGCGAGCCCGGATCAGTTGACTCAAATTGTCGCTGGCGCTCCGTCAACATTCCGTGTATATAGCGGAGACGATAGTGCGACGTTGACAACGCTTGCGGTCGGCGGACACGGTATTATCAGCGTAGCCAGCCATGTTATCGGTGCAAAAATGAAACAGCTGATTGAAGCTTATTTGAGCGGAGACGTTCGTCAGGCTGCTGTACTTCATCAGGAATGTCATCCGGTATTCAAAGGGTTGTTCGAGAGCCCGCATCCGGTTCCAAATCCGGTTGCCGTCAAGTATGCTCTTACTTTGAAAGGCATACCGGTCGGCAGCGTGAGACTTCCGCTTGTTCCAGCGACGGAAGCAGAGAAAGAATTTATCAGTAAATTGATATAGGACTTATAAAGAGGCGGTGCAGGATGATTCCTGCGTCGCCTTTTTTTGTTCGCTGAGGTTGCTCCGGGACTCGCTGCGCGTATTGGTTCATGCTGCCGTTCTTGATTCCATGGCTCGCATCGCTTACACGATGTCAGAATGGATAGAACCTGCGAAAAGTCATCCTGAACTCAAAACGCTCCGCTCGCCCAAATACGTACAAACTGATGCGATCAGACACACTATAGTGATAGTAGATTTTACGTTTGCTATCGTCTGCCACGGATCAAAATGTAAAAATACATGTTGTCAGCCGAGTTTTCGACGTTTTACCGCTTCAAAATGCAAATGTGCATTTTGATTGGCCTGAATAGCCTCAAAATCGTGAAATATAGCGATTTCAACTGCACTTTTGCATTTTGATTGTTGTTTTGGTACCTTTAGGGGCTTATCAACCTGCATTTTTACATTTTGTTTTGTGCTTTAGCTTGGAAGGCTGGTAGGCGGAGGTTAAGCAGCATTGGCGGGGCGTGTCACATGGTCAAAGCAGGTTATCTTAAAGGCGGTGCAGGAATGATTCTGCACCGCTTTTTTTGACGCGAATTAGATAGGCTTCTGCTTGGCGTATAGTGTAACGTTGATGCTGAGACACGGTGTATCAACATGAGATTGCTTGGAGGCCTGTACAAGAGGCGAAGGCAAGCTCTACCGTTCTTCTAAAAAAAAGAAACATATCATGATAACAAGAGACGGAGTAAGCGAATGATTCTGGAGAAGCGGCAGCGTTCGCCTTTGTATCCGGATTCCAACCTTTTAGCTTAATTAATGGAATCCGGATACAACAGCGATCGGAAGAACATTCACTTATGTAGTCGACACAGTTACCATAAAAATTTTTAATCATTAACTGAAGAACACGGACAAGCCCGAAGAGGGAAATAGTTTGTGTTCTCTCAATTTTTTCCTGTATAATGGGTTCAAACAACGGTTCGGCAATGATTGGCATTTCGGCATCTCACCGGAGTTCGTCCCACACAGGGAGGGCTGCGGTCATAAAAGGGAGGGAATCGCTTGTCAAAGAAGAACGATACGGATAAATTGCTCGTTTTTGCACTGGGTGGAGTCGGAGAGATCGGCAAAAATATGTATGTCATCCAATACGCAGACGATATAGTTGTGGTAGATGCGGGGTTGAAATTTCCGGAGGAGGACATGCTTGGCATTGATATCGTCATTCCCGATATTTCATATTTGCTCGAAAATCAGCATAAAGTTCGCGGCATCGTCATCACGCATGGTCATGAAGATCATATCGGAGGTCTGCCTTATGTTCTCAAAGAGCTTAATGTACCCGTCTACGGTACGAAGCTAACGTTGGGGCTAATAGAAGGCAAGCTGAAGGAAGCAGGATTGCTAGGTGAAACTAAGCGGGAATTAATCCATGCCGACTCGGAGATCGAGCTGGGTCAAATACGAGTCTCCTTCTTCAAGACAAATCACAGCATTCCTGATTCAGTAGGCGTCTGTCTTGACACGCCAGAGGGAAGCGTCGTTCATACTGGAGATTTTAAATTCGATTATACGCCTGTGAACGGACAATATGCGGATTTGCAGCGAATCGCTGGTATCGGCCAACGCGGCGTCCTTGTACTGCTGTCCGACAGCACCAATGCGGAAAGGCCGGGCTACACCCCTTCGGAGAAAAATGTAGGCGAGGTGCTCGAAGATTTGTTCTACAAAGCGCCTCAGCGGGTTGTCGTTGCCACCTTTGCCTCCAATGTTCATCGTGTTCAGCAAGTCATTCATGCTGCGGAAGCGACGAACCGAAAGATCGCGGTTATCGGCCGCAGTATGGTTAATGTCGTGAACATCGCCTCAGAGCTTGGCTACTTGCATGTGCCGGAAGGGATGCTGATTGAACCGGAGGAAGTCAATAAGCTTGCGGCCGACCGCGTCGTCATCTTATGCACGGGAAGCCAAGGCGAGCCGATGTCCGCTCTAACCCGGATGGCCCGGGCAACGCACCGGAAAGTCGATATTTTGCCAGGAGATACGGTTATTATTGCAGCAACGCCGATTCCAGGCAATGAGCGTTATGTGGGCCGAACGGTTGATGAGCTATTCAGGCTTGGCGCACATGTGGTCTATGGACCCGGTTCAGTGTCCGGCGTTCACGTCTCTGGGCATGGCAGCCAGGAAGAATTGAAGCTCATGCTGAATTTAATTAAGCCGAAATATTTTATCCCGATCCACGGTGAGTATCGTATGCTTCGTTTGCATGCGGGGTTGGGTGAAGATGTAGGCATTGACCGGGACAATATCTTAGTCTTGGAAAATGGGGAAACGGTTGAGTTTCATAACGGCGACGCGAGAAAAGGCTCGAAGGTGCAGGCCGGGAATATACTAATCGACGGCCTTGGCGTCGGGGATGTCGGCAATATTGTGCTCCGCGATCGTAAGCTTTTGTCGCAGGACGGCATTCTAGTTGTCGTTGTCACGTTGAGCAAGCAAGATGGGACCATTTTGTCAGGTCCTGATATTATTTCACGAGGTTTCGTTTATGTCCGGGAAGCGGAAGGACTGCTGGATGAAGCGGGGAAAATTGTATCGTCGACGTTAAACCGATTAATGAACGATAAAGTGAATGAATGGGCATCTCTCAAAACAAGCGTGAAAGATGCGCTGGGACGCTATCTCTACGAACAGACGAGACGCCGCCCGATGATATTGCCTATTATTATGGAAGTGTGACTACCGTAACCTTTGAAGAGACCGATGCTGAGCGGCAAGTCGCCGCCAATCGGTCTCTTTTTATCTGTATAAATTCAGCAGTCGACCTCATACTATGACAAGCCGCAGCAATTGCAGCGACATTGTTAATGAGGGGGACTTAATACTATGTGGAGCCACCATTCCATTCCGTTATCGAATGAGCAGCAGCCTGACCCGGCTGCCGATGAGAAGAAAAAGAACAGTACGATCGTTGAAACGATCCAGCAGCTTGGACAAACGACAACGCCTGTTGCCGAGTCCAATATTCATTGCATGACGATCATTGGTCAAATCGAGGGTCATATCGTATTGCCTCCACAAAATAAGACGACGAAATATGAGCATTTGATACCGCAGCTGGTGGCAGCCGAGCAGAATGCCAAAATCGAAGGTATCCTCATCGTGCTGAACACGGTTGGCGGGGATGTAGAGGCAGGTCTTGCGATTGCCGAGATCATCGCTTCATTATCAAAACCGACCGTGACACTCGTACTTGGAGGCGGTCATTCTATTGGCGTTCCAATCGCTGTAGCGGGGGATACGTCATTCATTGCCGCTACAGCGACGATGACGATCCACCCGATCCGCTTGAACGGACTCGTTATTGGCGTGCCGCAAACCTTCGAATATTTGGACAAAATGCAGGAGAGGGTCGTCCGTTTTGTAACGATGCACTCCAACGTTACGGAAGAAACATTTAAAGAGCTTATGTTCAAGACTGGCGAGCTCACCCGTGATATCGGGACGACTGTGATCGGATCGGATGCGGTCAAACATGGATTGATCGATTCAGTTGGCGGACTGGGTGAAGCGCTTAAAGAGCTTAACCGCCGAATTGCTGAACGCAATCCTGCAGGAGCGGGTCAGCCAGAGCCGGGGGTGTATAACTAAATGACACTTTATACGATTATGCCTTTGGAGACGGTATTGGACGGTATGGCAAGCGCTGCTGAAACGGAGCAGCCTCCGTCACAGCAAATCTGGCTTCACGGCATTCATATGGAAGTGGTTCCTGTGGCACCAGGTATGGTAAAGATCGTCAGACTGCTGCAATGCCAGTTAAATGATTATTTGAATCCGCAGCTTGCACCCGGGTCCATCATGATGTACGGGCAAAATGATATACAAAACTGAAAGAGAAAATAGGAACATTTGTCCACCTATGGTATAATGTTAAACCAGAGGTGACAAAAAGTTGGCTAAAAAGAGAAGAAAAAAGAAATCGATTGCATCCAATTTAAAATATGAAGTTTACGGTATTTTACTTATAACGGTGTCGGTAATCGCCTTATCAGGAGGGGCGACGGTCGGCCGGTCTCTGTCTAAGCTGTTTGGCCTGTTTCTCGGCAAATTTTATTTTGTGCTGGCATTGGTCGGCATTTATGTCGGACTTTCCGTCATGGTCAAGCGAGCTTGGCCGAAGGGCTGGTCGCATCGCCGTACCGGTATATTAATTTTCGTACTAGCGTTAGCGCTGTGGAGTTCAGTTGCGATGATCGACAAATCGCTGGCACCGTCCTCGGAGCTTTCCGGCGGATTAATCTTCGAGCAGTTAAGCAGTTCAATCAGGCTAGAGCTGCTTACCTTTGACGGAGCAGACGACCGTCCGATGAACGAAAAGGACATTAGCGGCGGCTACATTGGCGCAATTGAGTACTCGATGCTGTTCATGCTATTCGGCTATTTCGGGGCAAAGCTTATTATGTGGGTCATGTTCGCGATCTCGCTCATGCTGATGACTGGCAAATCGTACGTCGAAATGGGCCGCCTTGTAAAGGGCAAGCTTATCAAGCTGTTCAAGTTGTTTGCAGCAAAGTGGAACCAGAGAGCCGCGCTTAGAGCGGCAACCGCCGCCGCTGCTGCGAGAGCGCCTCGTACGGCCGATTCACAAGGTTATGCTCAAGATGATGATGCCATCGATGAGGATGAGGATTATCCGCTAACGCCTAGAAAAAAGAAACGCTCCTTGTTCTTCTCTTGGCTGCAGCAGGATAAAAGCGAGCAAACCGTTAAGCAAGATGATTGGTCCCTTGACGATGAAGAGGATGAGGAGCACCATCTGAACGGCATGAGTCCGCATTGGGCTAAGAATGGGAATGGTGAAGTTACAGCAGGAGAATGGGATCGTAATGACGATCCTGCTGAGCAGCGCCCAATACTGGAGCAAGATCAGGAACATACACAAGAAACTTTACATAACCCGCCTGATCAAGTGCCCTGGGAGACTGTTCCTACGATTCCAGACCCGGCTGTTGCCCAGCATCAGGAAGCGGCTCTTGACGCACCTTCCTATCCGCCTGCACCTCCTTACGCAGAGGAAGAAAAGGATGAGGAGTGGACCGGAACTTGGCCGCAGCAATCCACTGAGGATGAACAGCAGATGGAGGAACCATCAGTTGATTTCCCTGAGGATGAACAGCTACCTGCAGCTGTTGCCTGCGAAGCAGCAGATACAGCAGATACAGCAGCAGCAGCTGCAGTTCTGGTCAAAGAAGCTGAACCTGCTTCTTCATCATCGGTTCCGGCTGTACCTCAGCCGAAGCCGTACATGCTGCCGCCGTTCTCCTTGCTCTCCAAGCCAAGCCTATTGGCAAGGGGAGGAGACGGAGCCGACTCCATTGATGCCAAGAGAAAGCTGGAAGCGACGCTTGAAAGCTTTGGCGTTCGAGCCAAAGTGCTGGACGTTGTCCGCGGGCCAGCCGTTACCCGATATGAAGTGCAGCCGGCTACGGGAGTTAAGGTAAGTCGAATTGTCAGCCTGACTGACGATATTGCGCTTGCTCTTGCCGCTAAGGATATACGGATGGAAGCTCCGATTCCAGGTAAATCGGCTATTGGCATCGAAGTGCCGAACATGGAAGTATCGGTCGTTACAATGCGTGAGGTTATGGAGACTCCGGCCTTCCATAATGCGCCATCCAAGTTGTCTATTGCCTTCGGCCGTGACATATCCGGCCAGCCGATTATCGGCAATCTTGCCCGAATGCCCCATTTGCTTGTAGCAGGGGCAACGGGTTCGGGCAAATCAGTCTGCATCAACGGCATTATTACGAGCATTTTGTACAAAGCAAAACCGGACGAAGTGAAATTTCTGATGGTCGATCCGAAAATGGTCGAGCTGAACGTCTACAACGGCATCCCGCATTTGCTCGCTCCAGTCGTCACCGATCCGCGCAGAGCGTCTCTGGCATTAAAGAAGATCGTTGTTGAGATGGAGAAACGCTACGAGTTGTTCTCTAAATCCGCCACAAGAAATATTGAGGGCTATAACAATTTGATGGCGGATAATCCGAAAGCAGTACTGCCGTACATCGTGGTTATCGTCGATGAGCTCGCGGATTTGATGATGGTCGCCGCTGGCGACGTTGAGGATTCAATCGCCCGTCTGGCTCAAATGGCTCGTGCGGCAGGCATTCATCTTATTATTGCAACCCAGCGTCCGTCTGTAGACGTTATTACCGGCGTTATCAAAGCCAACATTCCTTCCCGAATTGCATTTGGCGTGTCATCGCAAGTGGATTCGCGGACCATTCTTGATATGGTGGGTGCGGAGAAGCTGTTAGGCCGCGGCGACATGCTGTTCCTTCCGGTCGGCATGTCCAAGCCTCTTCGCGTGCAAGGCGCATTCCTCTCCGATCAAGAGGTTGAAGCGCTCGTTGACTATTCGAGAGGACAAGCGGAAGCAGAATATAAAGAGGATCTTGTTCCTGAGGTCGAGGAAGAGTCGAATGATCCGAATGACATTGTAGATGAACTATACGATCAAGCGGTGCAAATTGTTCTCGAAGCCAAGCAAGCCTCCGTATCCCTGCTGCAGCGCCGGATGCGCATCGGATATACGAGGGCAGCCCGGTTGATTGACCAGATGGAAGCCCGCTCTATCGTTGGCCCTTATGAGGGCAGCAAGCCGCGTGAGGTTATGCTCACAATGGAGCAATATCAGGCAGGGAGGATATCGTCCTAGGACGATATCCTTTTTTGTATAGGGATGCTACAGCTGCCATTCGATGCATAGAACGAAAGCTCCTTTCTCATACTAGTGCTAGGCAACGCTGCATGAAGCTAACTAACTTGCTATGAGAAAGGCAGATCCCTAGATGAGAAACCGTTTAATTGTAATGACCGCGTTAATCGTCATGCTCGTATTCGGAACGTTCTCGTTACAGCATTTGATGAACGTTAAGGCGGAAGAAACGTTCAGTAACGCAACGCTGAAAGTCGGCTCCTCCGGCAAGGATGTTTATGAGCTGCAAGGAAGACTTAAATTTTTGGGGTATTTCAACGGAAAGATTGACGGCCAATTCGGCACGAGCACGAAAAACGCTGTAACTTGGTTTCAATGGAAATTCGGCATGAAATCGGACGGTGTCGTTGGTGCCAAAACGAAGCTGAAGCTTTGGGAGGCTACGAAGAGCTGGAAGCCAACGGCTGAGGAATCGGGCAATGCCGGAGCGGGAGCCGGCAGCGGCACGGGCTCAGGAAGCGGATCGGGCAGTTCAGGAGGAGGCTCCGCCTTGGATAAGTCCAACAAGCTGGGCCTCTCCAAAGGCGATCTGCAGATTATGGCTAACGCCGTCTACGGTGAAGCACGAGGCGAGCCTTATGAAGGACAAGTAGCTGTTGCTGCGGTTATCATTAACCGTCTGAAATCGCCAAGCTTTCCGAACTCGATCTCGGGCGTTATTTTTCAGCCAGGCGCATTTACAGCTGTGGCCGACGGCCAGATTTACTTGACGCCAAACGAGAAAGCGGCGCAAGCGGTTCAAGATGCCATCAACGGCTGGGACCCAAGTGGCGGCTGCCTGTACTATTTCAATCCGGTGACGGCAACCTCCAAATGGATTTGGACCAGACCGCAAGTGAAGACGATCGGCAAACACATTTTCTGTATGTAAAAGCAAATTGCGGTTCCGAAGAAGCAGCCGGCCTTGCCCTTGCGCAGGCCCAGGTTGCTTCTTCCATTTCGGTTAAGTTAGAATGGTATAGGCAACGTGTAATTGGAATACATTTACTCCAGCAGAACCAAATTTGCAGTTTTATACAAGGAAGGAGCTAACGGAGTGACCCTATTTGAGAGAGGGCAGCTGGGCCGGATTCGGCTTCATGTACTGCCGACTAAACGATTTAAAACTTTTGCGATTTCATTATTTGCAGGCGTTCCGTTATCGGAGGATACAGTGACCGAGACGGCACTTGCTCCCTTTGTGCTGCGTCGAGGCACGGCTTCCACGCCAGAGACGAAAGCATTTCGCGAACGGCTTGACGATTTGTATGGGGCCGGCTTTGGCTTTGACGTATATAAAAGAGGCGATTCGCAGATCGTCCAGTTTCGAATGGATGTCATCAACGATCAATTCGTCTCCTCGAACAGTCCGCTTCTGGACGCTTCACTCAAACTGTTAGGGGAGGTTGTAACCGATCCCTGCACGGAAGACGGCGCTTTTCGCGCGAAATATGTAGAGGCGGAGAAGCAGACGCTAACGAAACGGCTTGAATCGATCGTTAATGATAAAATTCGTTATGCGGCTGAGCGTTGTTTGGAGGAGATGTGTGAGGATGATCCTTATCGTCTTCATCCCCTCGGCAAGCTTGAGGATATAGCCTCTATTACAGCGGATTCGCTCTATCGCAGGTACGAGCAATGGCTGGAGGAAGCAGTCTTTGATCTATATGTCGTAGGAGATACGACGATAGATGAAGTAACGGCGCTTGTTCAGCAGTATTTCAGACCTAAAGCGGGAGTGCCCGGCCAATATACAGTGACTAACGTCCGCCGTGAGAGAGGCGATGTAAAGACGGTCGTTGAAGAGATGGATGTCAGTCAGGGCAAGCTGAATCTTGGTCTTCGCACGGGTATCCTGTACGGGGATGATGACTACGCGGCATCGCTGATGTACAACGGTATTCTGGGCGGATATCCGCATTCGAAGCTGTTCTTGAACGTCAGAGAGAAGGAAAGCCTGGCGTATTACGCTTCATCGCGGCTTGACGGACATAAAGGACTCTGCACCATTCAATCCGGTATCGAAATTCAGAACTACGACCGGGCTGTCGTCATTATCAAGGAGCAGCTTGAGAGCATGAAGCGCGGAGAGCTGACGGAGCTGGAAATCAGCCAGACGAAAGCGATGATCTCCAATCATTTGCGAGAGCTGCAGGACAGCGCTTATGAAATGATTGCGTATGACTTCAATGCAGTATTGTCCGGCAAAGAGCGCAGCGCACAGCAGCTTCTAGACCAGATTCAATCGGTAGGAACTGAGGATATTGTTCGCGTAGCAAACCGGGTTCAACTGGATACGATCTATTACCTGCGAGACCGGAAGGAGGCTTAACAGACATGGAAACGCTTGAGTACAAAAAAGTGCAGGAGACGTTGTACCGCGAAGTGCTGGACAACGGACTTGAAGTGATCGTGCTGCCGAAGCCCGGTTTTCAAAAACATATGCGACATTTGCAACCAAATACGGCTCTGTCGACAACCGATTTGCAGTTGGAGGCGAAGAGCCTGCTAAAGTGCCCGACGGAATCGCTCATTTTCTGGAGCATAAAATGTTCGAGGAGCCTACCGGCGATATTTTCGCAACCTTTGCTTCCCAGGGCGCCTCAGCCAATGCTTTTACAAGCTTTGACCGGACGGTCTATCTGTTCTCAGCAACGGAGCAGATAACAGCCAATTTGGAGACACTGATCGATTTTGTGCAAAATCCTTATTTTACAGACGAGAACGTGAATAAGGAAAAAGGCATCATCGAGCAGGAAATTAATATGTACAAGGATAATCCCGACTGGCAGGTTTATTTCGGGCTAATCGATGCGATGTACCATAACCACCCGATCCATATCGATATTGCCGGTACAGTGGAGTCAATTTACCAGATCGACAAGGAAACGCTGTATCGCTGCTACGAAAACTTTTACCATCCGTCCAATATGCTGTTGTTCGTTGTAGGCGGTGTTGATGCTGCAGAAGTGTTCGAGCTCGTAAGGAACAACCAAGCAAGTAAAAACTTCAAGCCGCAGGGTGAAATTCACCGCTATTTTGAAGACGAGCCAACCAGCGTTAAAATTCCGCGAAAGATAACGAAGCTTCCGGTCTCGCTGCCTAAAGTCATGTTTGGATTCAAGGAGAAGCGCGTCGGCTTGCCGGCTTCGGAGCTGCTGGAGCAGGAAGTATTGTCGAAGCTGATGCTGGATGCTTTGTTCGGGGCGAGCTCTTCGCTGTATCAGGATCTATATGAGGAAAATTTAATCTCGGATTCGTTTGGCTCTGAATTCAATTCCAGTGACAACTATGCATTTTCAGTTATTGGAGGCGACAGCCCCAACCCGGAAGCACTGCTTGGCAAAGTTCGTGCCGCGGTAGAGGAAGCGCTGAAAACCGGCATTTCCGAAGAAGCTTTCGAGCGCTCGAAACGAAAAAAAATCGGCAGTTATTTGCGAATGCTCAATTCCCCTGAAGCGATCGCCAGCGAATTCACGCGTTACCGGTTTCGCGACAGCGATATGTTCGATCTGCTTCCGCTGTATGAGAACAGTACGCTGGATCAGGTCAATGCAAGGCTTCGCGAGCATTTCGACTTCGGCCAGGTAGCTGTGTCGATCGTGGAAAAAGCGGGGGAATGACGAACATTCGTCAATCGACGGTATTGGTGACCGGGGGAAGCCGGGGAATAGGCGCTGCCATTGCGCAGCGCTTTGCCGCGGAAGGCGCCAATATCGTCATTCATTATTTAGAGTCGCATGAAGCGGCTAATCAAACCGCGCGAGCGTGTATGCGGCTTGGCGCCAACGTCATGACGATAACTGCAGATTTGCGCTCCAAGGAACAGCTGCTGCGGATGCGGGATAAGCTGGAAGCGAGTGGCATGCTGCCTGACATTCTAGTGAACAACGGCGGAATTTCCCATTACGGCATGCTGATGGATGTCACGGAGCAGGAATGGGACGATGTCATGTCTGTTAATTTGAAGGGTATGTTCCTCTGCAGCCAAATTTTCATGTCCTCCATGATCGCCAACCGGTACGGACGAATTATTAACGTTTCCTCTGTCTGGGGGATGTCAGGCGCCTCATGCGAGGTGCTGTACTCCACGACCAAAGGCGGCATGAACGCTTTTACAAAAGCTTTGGCGAAGGAATTAGCACCCACCGGCATTACCGTTAACGCAGTCGCTCCTGGGGCAGTCGATACGATGATGATGGACGGGTTCAATGCTGAGGAGAAAGCTGCGCTTGAACAGGAAATTCCTGTTGGCCGCTTCGGCCAGCCGGACGAGATCGCTTCGCTCGTTTATTTTCTGGCGCTGCCCGAATCTTCCTACATAACGGGTCAAATTATTAGTCCGAACGGCGGCTGGCATACCTGATCTGATCCGAATAATTGCGCAGACGTTGCGGCACAATAATGACTGTTGTTCATTCTCTTCATTTACACTCAGGAGGCGAAGAAACGAATGTCAGTGCTCAGCAATTTTGCGAACTTTAAGCAGTTTTTGGCTGAACGTGTAGACCAGGCAAAGGCTTCGGGGATGACCGAGGAAATGATTACAAATCTAGCCTATGAGATTGGCTCCTTTCTTGATGAGAAGGTCGATCCCAAAAACGAACAGCAGCGCGTGCTGAAAGAGCTTTGGGATGCAGGCGATGAGTCGGAGAAAAAGACGATTGCAGGCTTGATGGTGAAGCTCGTTAATCATTAATAAGTCCGGATACGTTCACTCGCAGAAAAGCCTCCAATCGGAGGCTTTTCTGCAATGTTTCCGATGGAGGTTGCAGGATTGTAGCGAAAATTGTAGAATAAGCTTTTAGAAAGCGGCATTTTTCGCATAGCAATGATTAATGATTCTAGCGTTGCGCAATACTGACATCAACAGGCTTGGGGCGGTGACCATTCATGGAAAGCAAGCAGTATTATATGGAGTACAAGATACATAAAAACAGGCCCGGGCTGCTAGGTGATATAGCATCTCTTCTTGGTATGCTGGAAGTAAACATTATGACGATCAACGGTGTAGAAGACCGGACAAGGGGCATGCTGCTGCAGACGGACGATGAAGAGAAAATCGTTCTGCTTGGCAAAATGCTGCAAAAGGTAGACAATATTACGGTTAACAAGCTGCGGACGCCGACGATTGTCGATATTTTGGCAGTTCGGCACGGCCGTTATATTGAACGGGATTCGGATGACCGCAAGACGTTCCGTTTTACGCGCGATGAGCTTGGCCTTCTTGTTGATTTTCTAGGCGAGGTTTTCAAACGGGACGGCAACCAGGTAATTGGCCTGCGGGGCATGCCGCGTGTCGGAAAGACAGAGTCGATCATTGCCGGCAGTGTATGTTCGAACAAGCGATGGACGTTCGTATCGTCGACGCTGCTGCGGCAGACTGTCAGAAGTCAGCTGTCAGAGGATGAGATGACGAACAACAATATCTTTATTATCGACGGTATTGTCAGCACGATTCGTTCCAATGAGAAGCATTACGCGCTGCTTCAAGAGATCATGGCGATGCCTTCAACTAAAGTTATCGAGCATCCGGATATTTTTATTAAGGAATCCCATTATGATTACAGCCATTTTGATATGATTATCGAGCTTCGCAATACGCCGGACGAGGAAATTACTTATGAATCGTTCACGGCTAACTACACGGACGAATTCTAAAGAGAGGAGAACGAACAAATGTCAGATTTGGGAGCATTGCTTCGGAAAGCAAGAGAAGAACACGGCTTATCGCTTGAAGATGTTCAAGAGACCACCAAAATTCGCAAACGCTATCTCGAGGCTATAGAGAACGGAGATCATAGCATTCTGCCGGGAACTTTTTATTTAAGGGCGTTTGTGAAAAATTATTGCGAAGCCGTAGGCTTGGACGCTGATGAAGTACTCCGCTTGTACCAGCATGAAGTGCCTGCTGCTACCGTTACGGAGCAGGTATCGGAGCCGGTAGCCGCAAGGGCGCCGAGAAGAGTGCAAACCCAAGCGTCGGAGCGGATTGGCAAGCTTGGCTTCAACGTGCTGATGTGGTCGTTTCTTATTCTTATTGTAGTCGTCGTCTGGTTCTATGTCGTCAGCCAAAAGGGCGATGATTCCAAAGGAATTGACGATCAGACCAAGGTCACCGATCAGGCTTCTCCATTGCCTAGTGATAAAGGCGAGGCCGGTACAGGTACTGGTAGCCCGACTGCGACGCCAACACCGACACCACCTCCAACTGAGGCGACTATCTTGACCTTTACGGAGAAAAAAGGCAAGGTTGATCATTATGATATTGGACCTGCCAATGTCGTCCATAAGCTGGAGATCAAAATTACCGGAGGACCGAGCTGGACGGAAGTGCGTAAAGGCGGCGCCAGCGGCGAGAAGCTGATTGCCGAGACGGTACAGGACGGTGAAACTAAGTCATTTGATATTACAGAGCCGCTTTATGTCAATGTTGGCCGCGCCGATCTGACTGTTATTACGGTCGATGGCATTACGGTTAACGATGGCGATCAAGCAAGATCCAAAAAAGTGCTGCTTAGCCCGCTGCAGGGTGATGCGACGAATTCACCGACGCCTCCTGCGGATGGAGAGGGCACGGAAGCGCCTTAAGAATGTCAGGGTCGTTTAACGGCCCTTTATTTCCTAATTACATAGTAGAGGAGAACTGCAAGTATGAGTTCCGAAAGTTCGTTTGATATTATTTCTAAGGTAGATATGCAAGAGCTGAACAATGCGATTCAGCAAGCGGAGCGCGAGATCGAGACACGCTTCGATTTCAAAGGAAGCAAGAGCAGCATTGCATTGGAAAAGGAAGAGCTAGTTATTATATCGGACGACGAGTTCAAATTGAATAGCGTGCTCGATATTTTGCAATCGAAAATGGTAAAACGCGGCGTGCCGATTAAAAATATGGATTATGGTAAAGTCGAATCCGCATCGGCACATACGGTTCGGCAGCGCATAAAGCTGCGCCAAGGCATTGATCAGGAGCACTCCAAAAAAATTCAATATTCTGATCCGGGACTCCAAGCTGAAAGTTAAAAGCCTTATCCAAGGCGACCAGATTCGCGTATCCGGTAAAAGCAGGGACGATCTGCAAGCTGTAATGGCGCTGCTTCGGGGAGCGGATCTAAAGGTGGAGCTTCAGTTTACGAACTACCGCTAATGCACTTCGGGAGAGGGCATGAACGGGCGAAAAGCGAGAGACAACGGCGTTTTTAGCGCAGGTACTCTCGCTTTTGACATGCGGATTAAGCGTGTATTATACTTGACTATAGCTTTTCGGATATGAGCTGGGGGACGCGCAGATGAAAGAACAGTTACAGTTAGGTCACACAAACAAGAAGAACAGCGGTACGAGCCTGCAAGCGGCTTTTGCCCGGGAGGTAACCGCATGAACCTAGCCAATAAGATTACAATTCTTAGAATTTGTTTGGTTCCGATCATTATGGTGTTTTTGCTCGTTAATTTCAATTTGCCGCATTTCGCATTCAGTGATTATCAGATTACATACAACCAGATTATAGCGGCAATTATATTTATCGTGGCGGCAAGCACAGACGGGCTGGACGGCTATATTGCAAGGAAGAACAAAATCGTAACAAACTTAGGCAAGCTGCTTGATCCATTGGCAGACAAGCTGCTCGTTGCAGCAGTGTTGATCTCGCTTGTACAAATGGATAAGCTGGCTGCTTGGATGGCTATTATCATTATTAGCCGTGAATTTGCGGTTACGGGCTTGCGGCAAATTGCTCTGCTCGAAGGAAGTGTCATGGCGGCGAGCAAATGGGGCAAATGGAAGACGGCCATCCAAATTACGATGATCATCTCCTTGCTTCTTAACAATTTCCCGTTTCATTTCATCGATTTTCCGTTTGACATTATTTCCAGCTGGGTAGCGGTTGCGATTACTGTCTACTCCGGAATAGACTATTTTGTCAAAAACAAGCACTTGATCCCGGTTCAATAACAAATATCGCTGCATTCGCAAAATAAAAGCATCTTCCCATGAAGGGAAGGTGCTTTTCCATTCAAATAACGGGCAGGGGGCATTTTTCATGAAAGCAGAAATTATCGCAGTCGGCACGGAGCTTTTACTAGGACAGATAGTGAACACCAACGCTCAATTTCTATCACAAGAGCTAGCTGCCCTTGGCATAGACGTCTATTATCAGACCGTAGTTGGCGATAATCCGGGCCGTATTCAGTCAGCTATCGAAACGGCCCGCTCGAGAGCGGATCTGCTTGTGTTTACCGGCGGTCTTGGGCCAACTCAGGATGATCTGACCAAAGATGTGCTTGCTGCTTATTTGAACCGCGGTATGTCCATTCACGGCCCGTCCATGGAGCAAATTGAGAAGCTGTTCAGCTCGCGCGGCATTCATATGGTGGAAAGCAACAAACGGCAAGCCCATACGATCGACGGGGCCGACCCTTTATTTAATGAAGCCGGACTTGCGGTCGGCAATGGACTAAGTGTTGACGGCACGCACTACTTGCTGCTGCCAGGGCCTCCCCGGGAGATGAAGCCGATGATGGAAGGAGCCGGACGCGGGTGGATTCGGCAAGCTCTGGGCGAGAGCCAGCCGCTCTATTCGCGGGTGCTCCGGTTTGCCGGTATCGGCGAATCGAATCTGGAGGCCAAGCTGCTGGATCTGATTGATGGACAGAGCGATCCGACACTTGCCCCTTATGCCAAAGAGGGAGAGGTCGCGATCCGGGTGTCGACCAAAGCCGCAACGGAGCAGGAGGCTATACGTAAAATCGACGCAACCGTTCAGGCGGTTAAGGATCGCGTAGGCGAGCATTTGTATGCGCAGGAGGATATTCCGCTGGAGGAGGCTGTCGTGAGGCTCCTGAGGGCAACCAGACGCACGATGGCTAGCGCAGAGAGCTGCAGCGGCGGTCTATTTGCAGAGCTTGTGACAAATGTGCCGGGCAGCAGCGGAGAATTTGCGGGCGGAGTTGTTACGTATACGAACGTGATGAAGCATCAATTGCTGGGCATTCCGATGACACAGCTCGAAGGCGATGGAGCACCGGGTGCCATTAGCGAATCGACAGCGGCGCTGATGGCCGAACGGATCCGCGAAATTGCCGATAGCGATTTCGGGATTTCACTTACCGGGGTTGCAGGTCCTGCTGAATCGGAAGGTAAGCCCGTCGGGCTCGTTTATTTCGCCATAGCAGAGCGAGGCAAACCGACAGATGTCCATACGACACATCTCAGCGGCAGCCGTTCGATCATTCGGGTAAGGGCGGTTAAGTCAGCACTCTACCGGCTGTGGCAAGCTTTGTCGCATAGCGAAGCTTAGCATTATCCAAAAAAGGATTGTTTTCATTAGAGATATTGTCTATAATTGTAAATATGACGGAAGAACCGTGGCGAAGAATACTTTGCTGCGGTTCTTTTTTTGCTTATTTAGCGCGGGAGGGGGACGCTGGACAAAAAAAGACGAATGTATGTTCGAAAAAAGACTTGGCAACGGGAAAGAAACAAGGTATCATTACATTATAAATGAAGAAGGATGTGAGTAGCTTGTCGGATCGTCGCGCTGCTTTAGAAATGGCTTTACGTCAAATTGAGAAACAGTTTGGTAAAGGCTCTATCATGAAATTAGGGGAATCCACCCATATGCAAGTAGAGATCGTGCCTAGCGGTTCGCTTGCTTTAGATATCGCTCTTGGCATCGGCGGATTGCCAAGAGGCCGTGTAATTGAAGTTTATGGACCGGAATCTTCCGGTAAGACGACAGTGGCGCTTCACGCCATTGCTGAAGTGCAACGCGTCGGTGGACAAGCTGCCTTTATCGATGCCGAGCATGCGCTTGATCCATTGTATGCGAGTAAGCTGGGCGTTAACATTGACGACCTGCTCCTCTCGCAGCCGGATACGGGCGAGCAGGCGCTTGAAATCGCAGAAGCGCTCGTACGAAGCGGCGCAGTTGACATTATCGTTATTGACTCTGTTGCAGCACTTGTACCGAAAGCGGAAATCGAAGGCGACATGGGCGACTCTCACGTGGGCTTGCAAGCTCGTTTGATGTCTCAGGCGCTTCGTAAGCTGTCTGGCGCAATTAGCAAGTCGAAGACGATTGCAATCTTTATCAACCAATTGCGTGAGAAGGTCGGCGTTATGTTCGGTAACCCGGAGACGACTCCAGGCGGACGCGCACTGAAATTCTATTCCAGCGTACGTCTTGACGTTCGCCGGATTGAGACGATTAAACAAGGCAATGATATGGTCGGCAACCGTACTCGTATTAAAGTCGTGAAGAACAAAGTAGCGCCTCCGTTTAAGCAAGCGGAGATCGATATTATGTACGGCGAAGGCATTTCCAGAGAAGGCAGCCTTGTCGATATCGGTACGGAAATGGATATCGTGCAGAAGAGCGGCGCATGGTTTTTCCTACAACGGAGAGCGTCTCGGCCAAGGCCGGGAGAATGCGAAGCAGTTCCTGAAGGATCATGCAGAAATTGCAGCTGTTATCGAGAAGCAAATTCGCGAAGCGAGCAATTTGTCGGCTACGGCACAGCCAGTAGAGACGTTATCGCAAGACGATGATGATGATTTTGATGAATCCGAACTGGATGATTAATACGAAATAGCAGTAACCTACGCCGTCCTCTAGGGGACGGCGATGCTGGTTTTTGAGACAAAGCGAGGGATTTGATGATTGAGATTCAAGCGGTGAAGCAGGATCGCAAGGATCGCAGCCGCTATCATATACATGGGGAGGGCGAAGAGCCCCTTTTAACCGTTCATAAAGATATTCTCATCAGACATCAGTTGCTAAAGGGACATTCCTTCACAGAAGACGAGCTGGCGGCGATTCGGGATGAGGATAGCCGGTACCGTGCTTATATAAAAGCGGTCGCTTACTTGGGTGTCAAGCCGCGAACAAACAAGGAAATTGAACAATATTTGCAGCGTAAGGAGTTCGAGCCCGAGCATATTTCTTCGGTTGTCGAACGTTTAGAATCCGAGCATATTGTGGATGATGAAGAGTATGCGCGGCAATTTGCCGCGCAGCGAATTAAGTATTCGAACAAAGGCCGGCGCTGGATCAAGCAGGAGCTGCAGCAGCGTGGCGTGTCGAAACAGGCGGCAGCCGATGCTACGGATGCCATTGATAAAGAAGTTGAACGAGAAGCGGCGGTTAAAGCGGCAGGGAAAAAATGGCGATCGCTGAAGGGCGACCCTATAGACCGAAAGCGCAAGCTGATGGGGTTTCTGATGCGAAGAGGTTTTCCAGGAGATATCGTTAAGGATGCGGTAAAATCGGTCATGGAACAGGCAGCGGCAGAAGCGGACGACGAGGAAGATGGGCTTTTGCTTGACAATTGATTTTATCAAAAGATAAAATGAACATGTATTCCTTCTATTTCAGATCAATTTTCCTTCCAAAAGTTGATTTGAAGCGATAATTTTCGTCAAATTGTTAGAAGATCAATCGGTATGAAAACCGGCTAAAACTTAATATCATCCCAAGCTTTTGCTTTGGTGAATGCAACGAGGAGGTGAACAAGATGGACCCTATCTGGATCGTGTTGATCTGTCTCGTTGTTGGCGTTATTTTCTTTGGGATTGGTTATTTTATTCGAAAGTCGATTGCCGAAGCCAAAATTTCCAGCGCTGAGCAAGCTGCTGTCGTCATTGTAGAAAATGCAAAGAAAGAAGCGGAAGCCCAGAAAAAGGAAACGGTACTGGAAGCAAAAGACGAAATCCACAAACTCCGTACGGAAGCTGAGAGAGACATTCGCGAACGTCGCAATGAAACACAGCGTCAAGAAAGACGTTTGCTCCAAAAAGAGGAGTCGCTGGATAAAAAATTAGAAGCGCTAGAACGCAAAGAAGAGCTAGTTGCCAACAAAGAGAAACGGATCGATGAGACACAAGATCAAATTGATTCCATCTATAAGCAGCAGCTTAGCGAGCTTGAACGTATTTCGAGCTTGACGATGGAAGATGCGAAATCGATCATTTTATCTAATGTAGAGCAGGAAGTACGTCAGGAAACAGCTCAGATGATTAAAGAGATTGAGCAGCAGGCGAAGGAAGAAGCAGACAAGAAAGCGCGCAACATTATTTCTCTCGCTATCCAACGCTGTGCGGCTGACCATGTGGCTGAAACGACGGTATCGGTCGTTTCGTTGCCGAACGAAGAGATGAAGGGCCGCATTATTGGTCGCGAAGGACGGAATATCCGCGCGTTGGAAACATTGACCGGTATCGATCTCATTATCGACGATACACCGGAAGCGGTCATTCTGTCTGGTTTTGACCCTATTAGACGGGAAATTGCCCGTACTTCTCTTGAGAAGCTTGTTGCAGATGGACGAATTCATCCTGCACGCATTGAAGAAATGGTTGAGAAATCTCGTAAAGAAGTGGATGAACGTATTCGCGAATACGGGGAACAAGCTACGTTTGAGGTTGGCGTTCATGGTCTGCATCCGGACTTGATCAAAATTTTGGGCCGTTTGAAATATCGGACAAGTTATGGTCAAAACGTGCTGAAGCATTCCATGGAAGTTGCCTACCTGACCGGATTGATGGCTGCCGAGCTAGGCGAGGACATTACGCTCGCGAAACGTGCAGGTTTGCTGCATGATATCGGCAAAGCGCTTGATCACGAAGTTGAAGGCTCCCATGTGGAGATCGGCGTAGAATTGGCGAAGAAATACAAAGAGCACCCTGTTGTTATCAACAGTATTGCGTCCCACCACGGCGACGTGGAGGCGACATCGGTTATTGCGATGCTGGTTGGCGCCGCCGATGCATTGTCGGCAGCTCGTCCAGGAGCCCGTCGCGAGACGCTCGAGACGTATATCAAGCGGCTTGAAAAGCTGGAAGACATTTCGGAGTCGTTTGAAGGCGTTGAAAAGTCGTACGCCATCCAAGCTGGACGTGAAGTCCGCGTAATGGTGCAACCGGAGAAAATTGATGATACGGAAGCGTTCCGTCTGGCACGCGACATTACGAAGAAGATCGAAAGCGAGCTTGATTATCCGGGACATATTAAAGTTACGGTTATTCGGGAAACACGCGCGGTCGAATATGCGAAATAAAGCAACAATTGAATACAGTTTTGCGGAAAAGTGGCTGCTTGTCAGCCACTTTTCCCGTCTATACGGGTAACAGAAAGTGAGTGACGCAAGCAATGAATGTATTATTTATCGGCGACATTGTAGGCAGTGTAGGACGGGCTGCCCTTAAGCGCGTGCTGCCGGCATTAAAGAGCAAATATAATCCGCATATTATTATCGTAAACGGCGAAAACGCCGCAGCCGGCAGAGGCATAACGGCTTCCATTGCACGAGAGTTTTTCGATTGGGGTGTGCATGGCATTACGATGGGCAACCATACCTGGGACAATAAAGATATTTTTGAATGGATAGATGATGAACCAAGAATCGTCCGTCCGGCTAACTTTCCCGAAGGAACGCCGGGGCAAGGTGCGGCTTGGATAACAGCAAACGGCAAAAAGCTGGCGATTATTAATTTGCAGGGCCGGACGTTTTTGCCGCCAATCGATTGTCCGTTCCGCAAAGCAGACGAATTGATTGAGCAAGCGAAGGAAGAGACGAACAATATTCTCGTCGATTTCCATGCAGAAGCAACCTCCGAGAAAATCGCGATGGGCTGGCATTTGGACGGCAAAGCTTCAATCGTTGTTGGTACGCATACCCATGTACAGACGAATGATGACCGTATTTTGCCTCAAGGAACCGCATACTTAACGGACGTTGGCATGACTGGCCCGCGCGACGGAGTGCTCGGCATGGAACGAAATGCAGTGCTTCATAAATTTATGACACAGCTGCCGACACGTTTCGTTGTTGACGAGGGACATTGGCATTTGCATGGCGTATCGGTACAGCTTGATGATGCCACAGGCAAAGCGGTCAAACTTCAAAAAATCCGGCTTACAGAAGATGAATGGCTCCTTATGTAGCTTTTCATCAGCTAATAATGCTTCCAAGAAAACGGCGAATCGATTCTGTGAAACTATGAATCGTCATACAATTCAGAAGAGTCGGTAAAGTCGCGCAATAAAAGCAGGAATTATTTAACCTCTCTCGAATACTATTTAATAGTGGAATCCATCCATCATTCCCGAGGAGGTCCTTTTTCATGGAAGTATTAAAAGTTTCAGCAAAGTCCAATCCAAATTCCGTAGCAGGTGCGCTGGCCGGAGTTTTACGTGAACGCGGCGCCGCTGAATTACAAGCTATCGGGGCGGGTGCATTGAACCAAGCGATTAAGGCGGTTGCGATCGCCCGCGGTTTTGTTGCTCCCAGCGGGGTGGATTTGATTTGTGTACCGGCATTTACAGATATTGTGATCGATGGGGAAGACCGAACGGCGATAAAGCTCATCGTTGAACCGAGGTAGCAGCTGCTGGCTCAGCTGCTGCGGGTATTCCGCTTGAATAGTTGAACCTGTTTACGTTGTAGACAGGTTTTTTGCTTTGTCGAGAAGCAATACTAATAGTCGAGGTGAACAAATGAATAAGCCAATTGTCGATTTTCACTGCGATGTACTATGCAAGCTGCTAGTGCAGCCTGAGCTTACTTTTCTCCACAACGAGGGAGGCAAGCTGGACGTAACCTATGAGCGTCTGAAGCAAGCGGGAACCGTGCTGCAAACGTTCGCGATCTACATACCGGAGCATTTGAACGGCAATATCGTACCGATTCTGGAGAGCATCGATTTGTTTAACGAAAAGGTGATGACTTGTCCAGACATGCGATTTATTAAAACGAAATCGGATCTTCAGCAATGCTTGGCTGCAGGAAAGATCGGTGCAATGCTGTCGCTGGAGGGTGTTGACGGCTTACAAGGCAATCTGTCGCTCCTAAGAGTGCTGTTCGAGCTAGGCGTTCGCGCGGCAGGGTTAACCTGGAATAACGCGAACTGGGCGGCGGACGGCGTGATGGAGCCCCGCGGCGGCGGACTAACGGCAAAGGGGAGAGAGCTTGTGCAGGAATGCGACCGTCTGGGCATTATCGTAGACGTGTCCCACTTGTCAGAGCGTGCGTTCTGGGATACGGCTGATCTGGCGAGCAGGACGATTATCGCCTCGCATTCCAACAGCAAATCCGTAATGAGCCATCCTCGTAATTTAACTGACGATCAGATTAAAGCAATCATCGCGCTGCAGGGCAGAGTAGGCATAACCTTTGTCCCGTATTTCGTTGCTGGAGGGGAAAAAGTAGCGATAGACGATGTGCTGCGCCACGTCGAGCATGTATGCGAGCTTGGAGGCGAGCATCATCTGATGTTTGGCTCGGATTTTGACGGCATCGATCATTACGTAGATGGCTTGACACATCCCGGTCAGGTGGAAGACCTTCGTGAAGCGCTGCTGAAAAGGTATACCGAGCAGCAAACAGAAGCTTTTTTCGCAGGCAACGCATTGAACTTTTTGGCGGAGCATTTGCCGGATTAATCCAGCAAATGCTCTAATCTGCTTCCGTTATGATACTCATCGAAAATCATTATCATTTATTAAGCGTTTACATCTTGCAATTTGTTAATCTCCCCTTTACACTTGTTGTGAATGTTTATTAAGATGCTAGAAGCAGGTATAAGCTCTACCTCATAATCATGCTTATATTTCAACCCATAATCATTCATTCATGTATACGGCGTAGGCCATCAAAAAGAGGAGATGGGCATTTTGATCAGTCAATTGTCTTGGAAGATCGGGGGCCAACAGGGCGAGGGTGTTGAAAGCACCGACCGGATCTTTTCCACGGCTCTGAACCGTCTGGGATATTATTTATACGGATATCGTCATTTTTCATCCCGGATTAAAGGCGGACATACGAACAATAAAATTCGCATCAGTACAAAACCGATTCGGGCAATTTCCGATGATTTGGACATATTGGTCGCATTTGACCAAGAGAGCATCGACTTGAATGCAAAGGAACTTCGCACAGGCGGCGTTGTGGTGGCAGATGCTAAATTTAACCCGGTTATACCTGAAGGGGTCGATGCCAGGTTATTCGCGGTGCCCATTACGAAGATTGCGGAAGAGCTCGGAACCTCGTTAATGAAAAATATGGTTGCTTCCGGTGCATCCTGGGCTTTGCTCGGTCTGCCGCTGGAAGTATTTAATAAAGCAGTTGAAGAGGAGTTTGGCCGCAAAGGTCAGGCTGTCGTAGAGAAAAATATTGAGGCTGTCAAGCTAGGCGCCGAATTTGTCTTAGAGCAAGCAGGCGGCCCGCTGGACGCCTTCAAGCTGGAAGAAGCAGACGGGGAACAGAAGCTGTTCATGATCGGCAATGAAGCGATTGGGCTTGGCTGCGTAGCTGCAGGCTGCCGCTTGATGTCTGCATATCCGATTACACCGGCATCGGAAATCATGGAATATTTAATTAAGAAGCTGCCTAAATTCGGCGGCACGGTAGTTCAAACTGAGGATGAGATTGCGGCTGTTACGATGGCAATTGGCGCTAACTACGCGGGTGTACGCACAATGACGGCTTCCGCTGGCCCAGGTCTGTCGCTCATGATGGAGGCTATTGGCCTTGCCGGAATGACAGAAACGCCGCTCGTTATCGTCAATACACAGCGTGGAGGTCCTTCGACCGGCTTGCCGACAAAGCAGGAGCAGTCCGACCTGAACGCAATGGTATACGGCACGCACGGTGAAATTCCGAAAATCGTAATCGCTCCGGCATCCATTGAGGACTGCTTTTACGATATGATTGAAGCCTTCAACCTGGCAGAGCAGTATCAAGTACCGGTTATCGTAATGACCGATCTTCAACTGTCGCTTGGCAAGCAGTCTTGCGATGTGCTTGATCTGAACAAAATTCAGATCAACCGCGGCAAGCTCGTGACGGAAGCGCCTGAGCTCGCGCAGCATGAGCTGTTCAAGCGTTATGAGTTTACGGAGGATGGCGTCTCGCAGCGCGTGCTTCCGGGCGTCAAGAACGGCATACACCATGTTACCGGTGTTGAGCATGACGAGACGGGCAGACCTTCAGAGAGTGCCGCTAACCGGCTGCGCATGATGGATAAACGTCTAAACAAGCTGAACAATTTGCAAGTTCGTGAAGCGTTACGCGTCGATGCGCCTCACGCCGAGCCGGAGCTGCTTATTATCGGTATGGGCTCTACAGGCGGCACAATCGATCAAGCGAGAGCGTGGCTGGAGCAGGATGGCGTCACAACGAACCATATTACGGTTCGCCAGATTCATCCCTTCCCGACAGAGCAGCTGTTCTCTTATTTGCAAGCGGCGAAAAAGGTTGTCGTCCTGGAAAACAATGCGACGGCTCAGCTTGCCGGTCAAATCAAAATGAATGTTGGCTTTGCGGATAAAATCAATAGTCAACTCAAATATGACGGCAACCCGTTTTTGCCTTCTGAAGTATATCAAGCTTGCAAGGAGCTGGTCTAAGATGGCAACTTTTAAAGAGTTCCGCAACAATGTCAAACCTAACTGGTGCCCGGGCTGCGGCGATTTCTCAATTCAAGCGGCTATTCAACGCGCAGCTGCCAACGTAGGGCTGGAGCCGGAAGAGCTTGCTGTTATCTCCGGCATCGGATGCTCGGGACGTATTTCCGGCTATATTAACGCTTACGGATTGCACGGCATTCACGGCCGCGCGCTGCCGATCGCGCAAGGGGTCAAGCTTGCTAACCGCGAGTTAACCGTTATTGCTTCGGGCGGCGACGGCGACGGGTTCGCTATTGGTATGGGGCATACCGTTCATGCCATCCGCCGTAACCTTAATATTACGTATATCGTCATGGACAACCAAATTTACGGACTGACGAAGGGTCAAACCTCGCCGCGCAGCGCGGAAGGCTTCAAGACGAAGTCGACGCCGGAGGGCTCGATCGAATCGACGCTTTCACCGCTTGAGATCGCAATGTCGGCAGGAGCGACCTTCGTGGCGCAATCCTTCTCCAGCGACCTGAAGCAATTGACCAGCTTGATCGAAGCGGGCATTAAGCATGAAGGCTTCTCCCTGATCAACGTGTTCAGCCCTTGCGTTACCTTCAATAAGATTAATACCTATGACTGGTTCAAGGAAAACATCGTCAATCTGGAGCAGTTCCCGGAATACGATCCTTCCAACCGTATGGCGGCGATGAACAAAATCATGGAAACAGAAGGCATGCTTACTGGACTTATTTATCAGAACAAACAACGTAAATCCTATGAGGATATGATTACCGGCTTCCAGCAGGAGTCGCTGTCCAAGCAGGATCTGACGCTTTCCGAAGCGGATTTCAATAAACTTGTGGCCGAATTCAAGTAAATGTTATGATAAGCATGCGGCAAAATTTGCTGCATGCTTATTTCTTCCAATTACATACTAACCAGAGAGGATGTTGACAGCAATGGAACAGAAATTGGTGCCGATCGGCGTGTCGGCTAGACATATTCATTTATCCCAGGAGCATGTTGAAATTTTATTCGGAGAAGGCTATGCCTTAACGGAAATGAAGCCGTTGTCCCAGCCGGGCCAATACGCGGCTAACGAGACGGTAGAGGTGATCGGGACGAAGGGCACTTTCCCTAAAGTGCGTATTTTGGGTCCGGCCCGGAATCAGACACAGCTGGAAGTATCCCGTACGGATGCATTCTCGATTGGCGTGAATCCGCCGCTTCGCGAATCCGGCAACATTGCTGGTTCTGCAGGCGTAACATTGAGAGGTCCTAAAGGCGAAGTGACGATTGAGGAAGGCGTAATCGTCGCAGCTCGTCATATTCATTTCCATACAAGCGATGCGGAACGTTGGAGCATTCAAGACAAGCAGCAGCTTCGCGTACGCTTTGGCGGAGAACGCGGCGTCGTGTTTGAGCACGTCATCGCGAGAGTGTCACCTGACTTTGCTCTTGATATGCATATCGATACGGATGAAGCGAATGCAGCGGGAGTTGCGAACGGCTCAACCGGAGAGATTATTGACTAGGCAGACGGGGATTTAAGGAGAAAAGGCGGCATTAGGATCATTATCCTAGTGCCGCCTTTTCATTATTTTAAACTCCAAGCTAGTTGTCTAATGAATTGAGTATATGCGGTGGCTTACTTCGAGTAGACCTCTTTCAGAGCTTCCCTCAACGATAATGGTTTTCTTCCCAGAATTGATTCAAGGTCGTTAGTTAATAGATTATAGCGTCCCTCTCTCATGTCAGTAACGTAACCTGAAAGTACAGAAATTGCATACTCAGGTACACTAGCGCCTCGCAGCGTTTCCTCAAAGGATTTAGAATCAGCATTAATATAGTTTACGGTTTTCCCTGAGATTTCTGAAAGAGCTTCCGCCAAGTTTTCAAAACTGTATGGTTCACTTCCGGTGAGCACATACGTTTTATTATTATTAGGATTAGGCTGCAGAATAACGTTAGCAGCCGCTTCACCCAGTTCCCTGCGGAGCGCAAACGGAACCTCTGCGTTTCCAGCTGGCAAATAGATACCTGTATCAAATACGTTTTCTCCTAAAAACATTGGAAGGGTATCTGCATAAATGGTGTTACGCAAAATTGTATAAGGTATTTGGCTTTCTTTAATATAATCCTCTGTTTGGAAATGCGGTTCCAGCATGGTGTGTAAAGTTGAGGATTCGAACTCTTGTACTGCAGATCCGATATAAATCAGGTGGTTTACACCTGCCTTGTTAGCAGCATCTACAACGTTCTTATGCTGTTGAAGAAGCTTGCCGTGATCGTTTGATGAAATCAGGAGTACCTTATCTACCCCCTGCATTGCTGTTTCCAGAGAATTAATATCATCATATTCTCCTATCCGTATGTCAATCCCCTTTTCTTCAAACGAAGCCGCTTTAGCTCTGTCTCTTGCCAATACTGCTATATTCAAAGGTTCTACCTTCGTCAACAAATGATTGATTGCCGCAATTCCTAAATTGCCAGTTGCTCCAGTTACTAAGATCATTATCTATGCACTCCTTATTTTCATTCTTTTTGCCAAATGGAGGTTTTAGATGAAAGAATATTCCGATAATTATACAGTTTAAATTTTAAATGTAGATACCTCCTTTTAAGCAAAAGCTCCATGCAGCGTGCTGCTCCATTTGACGATTTTTATTTTAAAACTTAGAATTAACTCATTCAATGGTCGATATTTATCAACATGACAATTAATAGTCAGATGCTAATTAATTGACTATTATCTTTATGAAATGGCAGGTATATAGATGGTTAAGGGAAAAATTGATCTTCGTATTTTAAAGACAAAAAAAGCGATTAAAGAAGCGTTCTTGTCATTAATTCAAACAAAAGGATACGAAAAGATATCCGTTCAGGACATCGCGGACACAGCCATGATTAATCGAAATACTTTTTACTTGCATTATTCAGATAAACTTGCTCTTATGGAAAGCCTGTGTCTAGAAAGCGTAGAAAAATTAACGGTTTCCTTTGGTATGAACATGAGCAATATGCACAAAATGGATAAGGAAATGCTTCGTTCAAGCTTGAGAACCATGTTTGAAGTTATTGAAACTAATATAATATTTTTTCAAGCCATGTTGAGTCCAAACGGTTATCCTAACTCTTCGATTTATCTGAAAAACACAATAAAAAAGCTTGTCCTTGACGATACTGGCCATCAGGATCTAAGTAGAAACATAATGATGAGCCTTGAGTATATGATATCCGGCCTGGTTGGGGTAATTACTATGTGGGTGGCGGACCACGAGAATTTGGAGGTGGAGGAAGTAATAGAACAGTTGAGTGAACTCCATTTTAATAACCTTTTGTATATGGTAAATAATCATCTATAAAAATAAATAACAGAAGGATAAAGTTTCTTACATGAATGGTAAGTTATTTTCATTATCATTTTATTTAAATGACCAAATTGAGAAATAGAAATCTACTCCTCAAAATGGTATAATTTTTTGATGGCGAAGTGAAATCTATGATTTGATGAGTTGAACATATAGATAAGGAAGGGGAGACTATATGGGGACGAAGGAGACAAAGACGAAGGATTACTCCAAATATTTCGATTTCTCCGATGCGAAAGTGTTAAGCGAAGAGGATGGCAAAGTAACTTATCGAATTAAGGGGCGGAACATTCAGATCAATGCCGCTCCCGATTATAAAGCGGAGAAGAAGCGGGGCAAAACGGATATCGAGGTCCATTATGACTTCGAAATTCCTGAGGAGCTGCAAACTATAGGCAAGGGCAAGTTTTATTTGATCCAAACCTATGGCTGTCAAATGAACGAGCACGACACGGAAGTCATGAAGGGCATGTTCGAGCAAATGGGCTATGAAGCGACTGAGGACCGCAGGCAGGCTGACGTCGTTCTGTTGAATACATGCGCGATTCGTGAAAATGCCGAGGACAAAGTGTTTGGCGAGCTTGGTCATTTGAAGGTGTTGAAACAGGAGAAGCCGGGTCTCATTCTCGGTGTCTGCGGCTGCATGTCGCAAGAGGAATCCGTTGTAGGCCGTATCCTGCAAAAGCATGCGTTTGTTGATATAATCTTTGGTACGCATAACATTCACCGTCTGCCGCATCTGCTGCAAAATGCTTATTTCAGCAAAGAGCTCGTAGTCGAGGTATGGTCCAAAGAGGGCGATATTATTGAGAACATGCCGAAGAAGCGTGAAGGAATGCGGGCATGGGTTAACATTATGTACGGCTGCGATAAGTTCTGTACGTACTGTATCGTTCCGTATACACGGGGCAAGGAACGGAGCCGCCGGCCGGAGGACGTCATCGCAGAAGTGCGGGAGCTGGCGCGCCAAGGGTTCAAAGAAATTACGCTGCTGGGGCAAAACGTCAACGCCTACGGCAAAGATTTTGAAGATATCGAATACCGGTTTGGCGATCTGATGCTGGACATGTCGAAGATAGATATTCCCCGCGTACGCTTTACGACGAGCCATCCGCGTGATTTCGACGATCATCTGATCGAAGTGCTGGCGACCGGGGGCAATCTGGTGGAGCATATCCATCTGCCGGTGCAGTCGGGCAGTACAGAGATTTTGAAGCGGATGAGCCGAAAATATACGAGAGAGTCCTATCTAGAGCTCGTCCGCAAGATTAAGGCTGCGATTCCGAATGCGATGCTGACCTCTGACATTATCGTCGGTTTTCCTGGTGAGACCGATGAGCAATTCGAGGATACACTTTCTCTGGTCCGCGAGGTGGGCTATGATTCGGCCTATACGTTCATCTATTCCCCGCGTGAAGGGACGCCTGCCGCAGAGATGGCTGACAATGTGCCTCTTGAGGTTAAGAAGCAGCGTCTGCAGCGCTTGAACAGTCTGATGGCAGAGATGAGCCGTGAGAGCCATGAACGGCTGAAGGGCGACGTTGTCGAAGTGCTGATTGAGGGCGAAAGCAAGAATAATCCCGACATTCTGGCAGGCCGCACACGCACGAATAAGCTTGTTCATCTGGAGGGTCCGGCAGAATGGATCGGCCAATTCGTACAAGCTAGGGTAACGGAAGCCAAAACATGGTATATTAAAGCAGAAGCATTAAATCGCGATGTCAGCCATCCGGCTGTATCTTAACGATAATAGGGGAGAGATCACAATGTCAGAGCAACAGAACGCCGTTCATTCGCATGACCATCAACATGATCACGAGCATGGGGACGGCTGCGGCATTCCGAAGTTCAATACCCGCGATCTGATCGTGCGCAAAGATATTATGGAGAAAGCGGAGGAGCTGGCGGGCCTCATCTTCACTTCAGAGGAAGTGCAGCACTATCGCCGTGCGGAAAATCAAATTCAAGGCAATACGCGTGTTCAGGGCTTGATTGCGCAAATCAAGAAAAAGCAAAAAGAGCTTGTCGCTTTCGAGACAACGTTCAAAAACGAAAATATGGTGAAAAAAATCGAAGGCGAAATGGAAACGCTGCAGGACGAGCTTGACGGCATTCCGATCGTTTCCGAGTTTCAACAAAGCCAGACTGACATTAACTATTTGCTGCAGCTTGTCGTTTCGATCATTCGAGACACCGTATCGGAAAAAATCAATGTAGAGTCCGCATCGGTGGAAGCACCAGAGGAATGCGACTAATATAACAGAAGCGCTTGTCCGATTAGGACAAGCGCTTCTTCCCCCTATAACCATCTAAGAGGAGTGTAGAATGATGAACCCATTTACATTTGTTAACCCTACGAAGCTATATTTCGGACAAGGACAGTTGAAGCATTTGCCCGCAGAAGCGGCGAAGCATGGCCGCAACGTTCTGCTTGTCTATGGAGGCGGCAGCATCAAGCGCAATGGACTTTACGAGCAAGTATTGGAGAAGCTGAGCGAAGCAGGCTGCGTCGTGACGGAGTTGGCTGGCGTTGAGCCTAACCCCCGCATTACGACGGTACGCCGCGGTGCAGAGCTTTGCCGTAAGGAAAACATAGATTGGGTTTTGGCGGTTGGCGGCGGAAGCACGATTGACTGCGCGAAGGCGATTGTGGCCGCAGCTAAGTTCGACGGTGATTTCTGGGACGTCATTACGAAGAAGGCTTCTGTTCAGGCCGCTCTGCCACTAGGCACGGTATTGACGCTTGCAGCTACGGGCTCGGAGATGAATGCAGGCTCTGTTATCTCTAATGAAGAAACACTGGAGAAGCATGGCTGGGGCAGCCCGTTCGTATCGCCTGCATTCTCGATTCTCGATCCTGCTTTTACAGCGAGTGCGCCAAAGGATCATACCGTGTACGGCATGGTTGATATGATGGCGCATGTATTCGAGCAATATTTCCATCATGATCCGGTCACTCCGGTTCAAGACGGCTTTTGCGAATCAATCATGCGTGCGGTCATTGCAACGGCTCCGCTGCTGGTAGATGATTTGACCAATTTGCAATACCGGGAGACGATTTTGTACAGCGGCACGATGGCGCTGAACGGCTTTCTGTCGATGGGCATCATAGGAGATTGGGCTAATCATGATATGGAGCACGCGGTTTCGGCCGTATACGACATTCCCCATGGCGGCGGATTGGCGATTCTGTTCCCGAACTGGATGACCTATGTATTGGATGACAACGTGGCGCGTTTCCGCCAGTTTGCGGTTAATGTGTTTGGCGTTAGCACGGAGGGGAAAACAGACCGGGAAATCGCCGAGGAAGGCATTCTTGCCTTGCGCGAGTTTTGGAACGGAATCGGAGCGCCTTCCAGACTGGCCGATTATGATATTGATGACAGCCGCTTAGAGGAAATGGCAGAGAAGGTAACCGGAAGCGGGACGCGCGGAAGCTTCCGCAAGCTGACAAAAGAAGACGTCATTGCGATTTACCGGATGTCGCTGTAGAAAAGTACATTTGAATTCTGTTATTTCGACCCTTTAGAGGGGATTTAGGCGAATCAACCTGCACATTTGCATTTTGAAGCAATAAATCGTCGATTTATCAGCTAACAGCCTGCATATTTACATTTTGACATGTAATCTTGCTGCAATATCTTGGCTGACTGACGGAGGACATTGGTGAAAACAAAGAAATGGCGGTCCCGGGATTAACTCCCTGGCACCGCCATTTCTTTGTTTTTTCCGCTTTTTCGCTTATAGATTCGAATTAAATGCGCTTTGTAGTGATTTGCCCTTCATTGACGATTGAATGCGCAGGATGTATGGTTTTAATGAGAGTGTGATGACGGCTGCTGCGAATGCCTTGATGACGTCGCCAAGCAGGAACGGGTAGCAGCCGGCTGCCATCGCTTTTTGGAAGCTAAGACCTGTCACCTGCATGAGCCAAGGAACGCCGGCCACGTAGGAAATCAGTGATCCGAACAGTTCAAATGCGATGAATAGGGCGATAAAGGTAAGCGTTCGATTAGTCCGGAGCTTGTCATTGTTAAATATGAAGCGGGTTGCGAATCCGATCAGCATGGCACAGAACGGAAAGATAAATAAAAAGCCGCCGGTCGCCCCGACAAGATAGGAAATGCCGCCTTTGCCATGAAGAAGGGGCAGTCCTGTTGCCGTTAACGCGAGAACGATAAGAATGGCGAAGAAACCGTTGCGGGGTCCGAGAAAGGCCCCTGCCAGCGTCAAGGCCAGCGTCTGAAGCGTAATGGGGACTGGAAGGCCCAGTCTAAGCTCAATAGAGCTCATAGCGATGAATAAAGCGGCGAATAATGCGATGAATACAAGGTTGCGTACATTGCTGGTGGAACGCATAGTAAATCGACTCCTTCAGTTTTCATTGCCAAGTCATATGTTAACCATATATTCTTATATATTAGGTTAACAAATCGGATTGTAGCACAGCTAGCCGTATTGTGGAAGAGGTCAGGTGAATTTTTTTGAAAACAAATTTATTGTTGCAGTTAACCGGCGTTACGGTCCGGCCTTTTTCGGCCGCCGAGCAAGAAGAGCTGGTCGCTATACTTAAAAACATACATTTGGGCGTAGAACAAGGAGAATGGATTGCTTTAATAGGACGGAACGGAAGCGGGAAAAGCACTCTGCTGAAGCTCATTGCCGGTTTTCAAGCCGGAGAGGCAAGCGGGTATTTGGACTGGAGTGACGTCTTGACAGCCAGAATCGGTATCAAAGCGCCTATCGTCATGCAGCAGCCGGAGGCGTCCATGGTAGGCGCGACGCCTCTTGAGGATCTTATTATAATGCTAGAACAGAACGGCGTTAAGGGAGAGCTTATTGCAGAGCAAGCCGCGCATGCGCTGGTACGGACCGGTATGCTCAAGCATGCTCATCAACCGGTAGGCACATTGTCCGGCGGACAGAAGCAGCGTGTTGCCATCGCGGGTTGTCTGGCGGTGGAAGCGCCTATTTTATTAATGGACGAGCCGACTGCGATGCTGGATCCGGAAGCCGCTATTCATGTGCATGAAATCGTCCGCGAGCTGAACCGTTCGGGAATTGCCGTGATATGGATTACGCAGAAGCTGGATGAGCTGAGGGAAGGCGACCGGGTTATCGCGCTTGAGCATGGCGAGATCGTGTTTAATGGCGCTGCGGAAGGCTTCTACGACCGGAGCGGGGGCGGAGCAGCGGAAAGCGTCTGTGAAAGGCTGGGCTTCGAAGCGCCTTATGTCGTTCAAACCGTATGGGAGCTAGAGAAGCTTGGCGTACAACTGACGGGCTTGCCGCTTACACCTGCTGCGCTTGCAAAGGCGGTGCATAGCCGATGAGCGGGAATTGGACTTTAGAAGAAGCGGCGGTTTATGCCGTTACTGCGTCTGGAAACAAACGAATTATCGGACCAGTTGATGGCAGTTTCCGGCAAGGCCGAATCACACTGCTGGCAGGAGCCAATGGAGCAGGGAAATCAACACTGCTGGAGACGATGGCAGGGCTTAGAGCCCTTCAGTCAGGGAGCGTTGCTCTTGGGGAGAGCTCCTTATGGGAAAAAGGCAAACGCGGCAAAATGCGGCTGAACCGCAGCGTATTGCTTGATACCGGAATTTCGCTCCAGCATTCGGAGGCGCAATGGTTCGCTCCGAAGGTAAGTGAGGAATTTCGGTTCTCCTTGAAACCGTATAAGCTGCCGGAAGTAGAGCAAGAAGAACGCATCCGGAAGGCGATGAAGGCAACAGGTCTACCGCTGCAGCTGGCTGATGCTGATCCTTGGACGCTGAGCGGCGGTCAGCAGCGCAGATTATCACTTGCTTGTCTGCTTGCTTGCCAGCCCAAGTGGCTTCTGCTTGACGAACCGACGTCCGGTCTAGATACGGCAGGTGTTAGCCAATTGCTCGACGTGCTCCGAGTCCATCGGGAAGCGGGAGGCGGTGCCGTTATTTCGACGCATGATTTGGATGCACTGCTGCCGATTGCCGATGAGGTGGCTGTCATGGAAGACGGTTTGTTGCTTCAGGCGGTACCAGCGGCGGAATGGGCAGCAGCACATGCGTCTGATGGGGCGGCTCCGCAAGCGCTGCGTGTATTGGCTGAGCTTCAGCGTACGGGAATCGAGATCTCGCGCAATAGCAAGGCGGATCTCTGGCCAAGTTCCAGTGAGCTTGCCCGCGCCCTTGCTTCACAATTCGTACGGCACCCGCATGAGGAAGTACAAGAGGTTATTCCGCGTTCCGTACAGCCAGCAGCAGCTGTTGGTATGGGTCATCAAGCTAGCTCTGATGTATTCATATCCGAACATCGCCTGCAGCATACGGTCACAATTTCTGGCACTTCACCGTACACGGGCGTTAGCGCAGCGGGATTAGCTTCGCGTTTTGATCCGCGTGCCCTCATTCTGTCATATGTGCTGCTAGCTGCCGCGATATTGATGCAAGGCCGCTGGCCGGGCATTGCAGCCGCAGCTCTCTTAACCGGCGTGGTCTTATTTCCGCTTCGAGCGCAAATAAGGCCCTGGATCAAAGTGATCCGGGCCTATAGCATTATGATTGCAGCAATTGCCTTTATTGCGGGTATTCAATTAAAGCCGTTTGGCTTTGAGTGGACGAATGCACAGTTTACGCTTCTAAGGTTCAGCGGGCTGCTGCTCGTTATGCTGCTAGGTCTGCCCATGCTGGCGATGGTCACTCCGCTGCGAGTCCAACGGGCTATCGAACAGACCTTCGGCTGGCTGAGCCGCTTCAAGGTGCCGGTCAGCTCTGCTGCCTTAACGGTAACGCTTATTTTCCGCTTCATTCCGCTGCTTGGCTCCGAATGGCAGCGTTTCGCCACCATTGCGCATGCAAGAGGTAAAGCAACGACGCAGCTGGGCTCGCTGCCAGTAGCGATGCTGTTCCCCGTCATCATTCCCTATATCCGGTCATTACTGCGTTTAGCCGAGCAGCTGGCTGACGCGCTGGAAGCGAGAGGGATCGGCAATCCAAACGGAAAGCCGACACGAGGCTTCGTGCTTCAGTTCACGGCCAGAGATGCGCTGCTGATGCTTGCCGCTCTATTGTCCGCTACACTCCTCATTTATGTGAATACCGCAGTCTAGATGATCTAGACTGCGTCATGCTCCTGTAATTGACGGCGTTTCTCGCTCCGCTGCCAGCCGAGACATAATAGGACGGCAACGGCTGCAAGCGCCCCGCCAAACAGAAAGCCGCTGTTGAGGCCCCAGCCTTCATTCAGCCAGCCTGCCAGAAATGGGCCGGCAAACATGCCAGCCGCATAAATCGCTTGATAGAGTCCCATCGCAGTCGCTCTGCCGGACAGATCGACATCGCGGATAGCGAGTCCAAGCAGCAGCGGGATATGAAGGCCTTGGGCAAATCCGTTAACGGCTTGCGTTAGTCCCAGCACGAGGAGGGACGGTGAATAGCCCATGGCGACCGTGCAAATTCCGCTGAGCAGAAAGCCTGCGCCGATCGTCGTCCAATTGCCGAATCGGGGTGCGAATGACTTGGCTGTAAACATTGACGCTGCAGCATGCGGAAGCATAAAAGCCAGCACGATGCCGGTGAGCTCCAAACCGCCGGCTCCCAGCATTTTGGCCTTTAACGGCGTAAATCCGAACATCGTAATGAACAGAACGCTGTGTGCAAGCACCGACAGCAGCGACACTTGAAGCAGTGTTTTGGTCCGAATAACACGGCCGATCATGGCGAACGACATCCCGTTCCCGTTCGGGCGCAGTGCGCTTTCCGGCTCTTTAAGCATTAAGGCCAGCAGCAGTCCGGTCAATGCGAGGAACGCTCCGATTAGAAAAGGCCACGCATCACCCAATGCTTCGGCTGACCAGCCGCTAATCATCATGCCGATTAATTGACCGCCAACGGTCATGACGCTAATGTTGCCCATCGCCTTAGAGGCGTCACCGGGCGCGAAATAGCTGGCATACATAACCGTAAAGGCGACCCAAGCGGATGCGCTAACGCCCGCAACTGCTCTGCCGCCAAGCGGAAGCAGCCATGAGCCTGGCACGATAAACAGCAGGCAGCTGATCATGGCTGCAAGCATACCCAGTACAATAAACGGCTTGCGTTTGCCAAGCCGATCGGAGGCGATGCCGATTGGGAAACGGATCAGCAGTTGAACGAAGCCGTAGCTGCCAAGCACGATGCCAATCAGTTGCAGCGATAGCCCGCGTGTGCTCAAGTAAGGTGATAAAGTCGGTACATAGGCATACATAGAAATCCAGTACAATAAAGTAATCGAAGTAAACAATAGTCTTTGATTTCGAGATGATGCGGTCATGATTGTTCCCCTCCACTTATTACTTTAATGGAGCAGGCTCATGCTGTCACGTCAAATTGAGAGAAGGAATTGGAAACTTCTGCAACGAATTAGTCGTATATAGCTATGGTTTGAATGATGTGTCTGTCTATTCTAAATGGAAATTGAGGTGCTTTCGGATGGAAGAACAAGACCAAGTAACAAAAAAGGGATGGAAAAGGGAACTGCGGGAGTGGACGGTTGCTCTCGGTATGGCGCTCGTTTTTGCTTTTCTGTTCCAAAACTATGTGTATGCGCAGTCCGAAGTACATAACATCTCCATGCAGAATACGCTCGTCGCCGGACAACGTCTGATCGAAGACAAGTGGTCCTACCATTTCAAGCATCCGCAGCGGGGGGACATCGTCATTATCAAAGGCCCGGAAAGCGAATTGCGGCTCGTAAAAAGAGTGATCGGCATCCCCGGTGATGAAATTGACGTACGGGACGGCGCGGTTTACCTTAATGGCGAGCTCACGCATGAGCCTTACGTCAAAGGAATGACGACGACCAGCTCCATCCAATTCCCGTACAAGGTTGAGCCAGGGAAGCTGTTTGTAATGGGCGACAACCGTGAGCATAGTGAAGACAGCCGATCGCTTGGACCGATTGCTTTTTCCAGCATCGAAGGAAAGGTGGTATATCGTATCTGGCCGATTGATAAATTCGGCAACGTGTATTAAGCGCAATTGAAAGGGGATTGTAATGCCGTTTACATTATCGCATCCGTTGTTCGCAGCTCCATTGCAAAAAAATAATTCCGGCATTTAGCCTGACTGGGCTCGTTCTGGGCAGCATGGCACCGGATATGGAATATTTTGTTGCAATGCAGTCTTTTCGTTCGATCGGACATTCCTTGCCTGGATTTATGCTGCTTGGCTTACCGTTATGCATTGCAATTGCTATAGCATATCATCGTGTACTAAAGCCGGCGCTGCCGGCTTTTATGCCGTCGGCAGGTGGAATGGAGCGATTCGTGCGAGAGTATGCAGAACGCCCATCACCGGCCTATTCGAGTTTTACATACGCGGGCTGGGCGATGTTCGTGTTGTCTGCTTTTATCGGTTACTTGACTCATATTTTTGTTGACAATTGGACGCACCGCTACGGATTTTTTTGTGCTTCGAGTACCTTCCTTGCTGGAGAGAGTAGGTCCGTACGGTGTTTATTATTTGCTTCAGCTGGGTTTGTCGTTACTGGGAGTTGCCGTTCCTGCACTTTGGCTAATCGCCAAATGGATAAGGTGGTTCATGCGGGATAAGAGAAAAGAAACAGCTGAGCACAATTACAGTAACTACCGGGACAAGCTGTATGTGCCGCTTGTTTTGTCCGGGGCGGGCATCGGAGCCGCATTATTTATCTTTAAGCTGGCGTTAGCTTCCGATCCATGGTTTCTCAACATGTGGGTCGTGGCTCCGTTTACTTCCATGTTTTTCGCATTGTTCTGTATTGCGCTGCTGCAGCTTGCCCGGAAAAACGGCCGTACAGCGTTGACCGCTGCAAGCTTAGTATTGCTGCTAGCTATTATTGGAGGAAGCACCTGGCTTCGACACATAAACGGGGCAGGGGCCGCAGAATGGATTGTTTTCCACTGGCTGTTATCGGTATCGTTCATACTTTGCAGCGCCGCAGCCAATCCTTTAAAAATGAAGTCAAACGGGTAGAAATACAGTCCGGCTCTGCGTTCAGCTGGATTTAATGATTTTGTAAGAAATGATTTAGCGTCCGTTTATAATTGCCCGTTAAGATAAATGATAGTTACATCGAATTAAAAGGTTAGGCGTGATTGCCGTTGTCCATCCGTAGAAAGCTGTATTTGTCTTACATGTTAATGACGATTGTCCCCTTTATTGTTGTTGCGGCGATTATGATCGTAACACTGTCTCTAAGCGGCGTGGAGGACCTGAGAGACCTGAAGGAAAACAGTGAAATCGTCTATGTCCAGTCCTTTACCGCCGGGGAACTGCATAATGCGCTTCAGAACAACCCGGACCGTGTCGATGAGCCTGGTGAATTGGCGAAATGGGATGCAAAGCTGGCAGAGCTGAATTCAGGTTTTGTATTTTTCCGCAAAGGGGAGTTCGATCAGGTTTCCTCCTATCTGAAGCAGTTTGTTCCGAACGAGGATTGGCAGAAATACGCTGATTCCACGCCTGACGAAGTGGCTTACAAGCAGTACCGGTTCCGGATCGTCTCTTTAAGCTTTACGTATTCAAACGGCGACGATGGCAGAGCAATGCTCTTGCTGCGTGCGGATCAAGTGCCGATGTACTGGCATCCGATTTTCGGATTGTCAGCACTGTGCGTTATCGGTCTCACAGGTGTGTTGCTCACTTACTTGGTGTCCCGAAGCATTATCCTTCCCATCCAGAATTTAAAGAAAGCGGCTTTGCTGATGAAGGAGGGCGATCTCTCCCAGAAGGTTGATGCCACGTCAAAAGGAGAAGTTGGCGATCTAGGAAATGCCTTTGAGGAGATGAGAGTCCGGCTAAAGCATTCTATCGATCAAAGCCTGCAATACGAGGATAATCGTAAAATGCTGCTGTCGCATATCTCACATGATCTGAAGACACCGATATCTGCCATAAAAGGCTATGTGGAAGGTATTGTGGACGGCATTGCCAACACCGATGAGAAGAGAGAACGCTACATGCGGACGATTTATCGCAAGGCGACCGACATGGACCGTTTGATCGATGAATTGTTTTTGTTCTCAAAGCTCGATATGCAGAAGGTTGCGTTTGATTTTAAAGTCATCGATCTGCGCAGTTATTTACTTTATTTTATGGAAGAACAGCAGTTCGATATGGAAAAGGAAGAGATTGATTTTCGCATTTCCAATTTAACATCCGGCGGTTCCTCGCTCTATGTCGCAGCCGATTCTGAAAAGCTGAGCCGCGCCCTTGGCAATATTTTGAGCAACAGTGTGAAATATATGGGGGAGCTGCATGGTGATGGTGAGGCCTGCGGCAAGTCAATAACTGTTCGAATGGAGACAAGAAGCGATCAGGAGGCAGTCATCGTCATCGAAGACAGCGGTCCTGGCATAGAACCCGAAGACTTGCCGTACATTTTTGACGGCTTTTACCGCGCGGAGCAATCCCGGAATTCGGAGACGGGCGGCAGCGGGCTAGGCCTTGCGATCGTGAAGCAAATTATAGAAGGGCATGGCGGCCGAGTTTGGGCGGAAAATGCGCAGGAAGGCGGGTCGCGGTTCTACGTGGCTCTTCCCATTGCAACTCAAGCCAAGACGGTGATACAAGATGAAGAAAATATTGATAATTGAGGACGAAAAAGCAATTGCAGAGTTGGAGCGTGACTATTTGGAAAGCCACAGCTTTGCCGTCGAAATCGAAGGGAGAGGCGATGTCGGGCTGCAAAAAGCGGTGGAAGGCAGCTATGATCTCATTATATTGGATTTAATGCTGCCTAAGGTGGACGGATTCGAAATATGCCGGCAGATCCGGCAATCTTCCGATATTCCAGTACTTATGGTAACGGCGAAAAAAGACGACATTGATAAAATTAGAGGACTTGGATTAGGCGCTGACGATTACTTGACGAAGCCGTTTAGTCCAAGCGAGCTTGTCGCCCGGGTCAAGGCTCACCTGTCGCGATATGAGAGGCTGACAGGCGATAGAGGCGCGGCCGGCAATCAGCTCCATATTCGGGGACTGTCGATAGATAAGCCTTCTAGACGAGTGATGATTCATGAGCAAGAGGCCCAGCTGACTGCAAAGGAATATGATCTGCTGCTGCTGCTCGCAACCCATCCGAATCGTGTCTTTGATAAAGAGGAATTGTTCGAGCGGGTATGGGGGCTGGAGTCGGTCGGCGACATCGCGACCGTAACGGTTCATATCCGCAGGCTTCGGGAGAAGATCGAGCATGATCCCTCCAACCCGCAATATATCGAGACGATCTGGGGCGTAGGCTACCGCTTTAAAGTGTAACAATGAACGAGAGAGAAGGAGTGGAATTCGTTTGAAAAGTATTATTAAGTTTTCGTTGAACAACAAGTTTGCCTTGTGGATTCTAACTGCGATCATTATGTTTGCCGGTTTATATTCCGGATTGAACATGAAGATGGAGACGATGCCCGACATTACTGTACCAATTGTAAGTGTTACGACGGTCTATCCGGGAGCAGCTCCAGAGGAAATCATGGAGAAAGTTACGAAGCCGATCGAGCAGCGTACCCGTAATATGCAGGGCGTTAAAACGGTAAATTCCACTTCGATGGAAAATGCCTCTTCGATCGTTATTGAATACGATTACGGGGTAGATATGGATGCAGCGGCAACTGAGATTAAGGAAGCCGTAGCAGGCTTGAGCTTGCCGGAAGGCGCTCAAAGCCCAAGCGTATCGCGGATCAGTCTGAATGCATTCCCGGTTCTGGCGCTCAGCCTCTCCAATGATAAGATGGACCTGGAACAATTGACGAAGGATGTAGAGCAGAACATCGTGCCTGAACTCGAAGGCATCGAAGGGGTTGCCAGCGTTCAAATCTCCGGTCAAAACGTAAAGCAGGCTGAACTGACGTTTAAGCCGGAGCAGCTAGCGAAGTACGGTTTGACGGAAGAGACAGTCAAAGGGATTATTCAAGGCAACGCCGTATCGGTGCCGCTCGGCATCTTTGAATTCGGTTCAACCGAAAAAACGGTGCTTGTAGACGGCAATATCGTAACAGAAGAAGACCTGAAAAACCTGCAAATTCCGTATACACCGCAAGGCGCTGGCGGCGGTGCGGGAGCTGGAGCAGGTGCAGGCGCACCGGCAGGTGGATCTGCCGGCGGAGCGCAAGGCGGAGAATTGCCGGAAGGCATGACGCTTGATATCAAGCTTCCGACCGTATCGCTGAGCGAAGTAGCAGATCTTAAAGTTATTGATAAGGCGGAATCGATCTCGCGTACGAATGGTGAGCTGTCTATCGGCATCTCAATCGTCAAATCGGCTGACGCCAACACGGTCGACGTTGTCAACGGCGTGAAGAGCAAGATCGCTGACTTGGAGAAAAACAATGATGGATTGAAAGTGATCACTTCACTGGACCAAGGCAAACCGATTGAAGATTCGGTTCATACGATGATCAGCAAAGCGATTATCGGCGCTATTATCGCCGTATTCATTATTCTGATCTTCCTTCGCAACATTCGTTCGACGATTATCGCTGTCGTATCGATTCCGTTGTCGATCCTGATCGCGCTTCTCGTATTGAGCCGTTTCGACGTTACGCTCAATATTATGACGCTTGGCGCGATGACCGTCGCGATCGGGCGGGTTATCGACGACTCGATCGTCGTTATCGAGAATATATACAGACGGATGGCGCTGACAGGCGAGAAGCTGAAGGGCAAAGAACTGATTCTGGACGCTACGAAAGAAATGTTCGTACCGATCATGTCCTCTACAATCGTTACCATCGCTGTATTCCTGCCGCTCGCGCTCGTCTCAGGCATGATCGGCGAGATCTTCATGCCGTTTGCACTTACGATTGTATTCGCCCTTCTGGCATCGCTGCTGGTTGCGATTACCGTCGTTCCGATGCTTGCGCATATGATGTTCCGTAACGGAATCAAAGCCGGCAAAGCGCATGAAGAAAAACCAGGACGCCTGGCGGAATGGTACAAAGGTGCGCTCAAATGGTCGCTCAATCATAAATTTATCGCATTTGGCATCGCGTTGGTGCTGCTGATCGGCAGTTGCTTCCTTCTTCCGGTTATCGGCATGAGCTTCCTGCCGGGCGACGAAGAGAAGTCGATGGTTGTTACGTACAATCCGGCCCCAGGTGAAACCAAGGAACAAGTTGAAGAAATGTCACAGAAAGCAGAAGGCCAGCTGCTTAAACGCACCGGACTTGAGATTGTACAATATTCGGTCGGCGGCGGCAATCCGTTCAACCCGGCTGCATCGAAGCAAGCCTTGTTCAATTTGAAATATGAGGAATCATTCAAAGCGTTTGCGGGTGAGAAAGAGCAAGTCATCGACATGCTGCAGAAGCTTGGCGGCAAAGGTGAATGGAAACAGCAGGATTTCATGGGCGGCGGACTTGGCGGCTCTAACGTGTCGATGGTTGTCTACGGACCGGATATGAAGTCGCTGCAGCCTGTTGTAGAAGAGCTTCAGAACAAACTGAAAGCAAACAAAAATTTGACGAATGTTGATACAAGCTTGTCCGAGACGTATGAGCAGTATCGTATAGTTGCTGACCAAGAGAAGCTGAGCCAAAATGGACTGGCTGCCGGTCAAATCGCGATGGCGCTCAGTCCGTCAAGGAGCAATCCGGTTCTGACGAAGATTGAGAAGGACGGAAAAGAATTAAATGTCTACGTGAAAGTAGAGCAGAAGGTTTACAAGGAAAAGGCCGATCTGGAAAACGTCAAGCTTACCTCGCCGCTCGGCAAGGAAGTAGCTTTGAAAGATGTAGCTGTTATTGAAGAAGGGCAATCGCCAAACACGATTACCCGTAAAAACGACCGTATTTATGCGGAAGTGTCCGCTGACATTACGGCATCCAATGTTGGTGCAGTATCCACGGAACTGAAGACTATGATCGACGGAATGAAGCTTCCATCCGGCATGGACATTGAGATGGGCGGCGTAACGGAACAAATGACGGAATCGTTCACCCAGCTTGGTCTTGCCATGCTGGCTGCCATCGCGATCGTATACTTGGTGCTCGTCATTACATTTGGCGGCGCATTGACACCGTTCGCAATTCTGTTCTCCCTGCCGTTCACGGTTATTGGCGCATTTGTTGGCTTGTGGATCGCAGGTGAATCGCTCAGCATTACAGCGATGATCGGAGCGCTGATGCTCATCGGCATCGTTGTCACCAATGCAATCGTACTCGTCGACCGCGTTATTCACAAGGAGCGCGACGGATTAAGCGTCCGCGAAGCGCTTCTAGAAGCGGGAGGCACGCGATTGCGTCCAATTCTGATGACAGCAATTGCAACAGTCGGCGCATTGCTGCCGCTCGCGCTTGGTTTCGAATCCGGCGGTCTGATCTCGAAAGGGATGGCGATTACGGTAATCGGCGGTTTGACAAGTTCAACGCTGCTTACGCTGTTCATCGTACCAATCGTTTACGAGTTTCTGCACCGGAAAAGAAAAACAGCTCAATAATCGAGCAGATGAAAACAGCCGTTCCGCGAACTAGCGGAGCGGCTGTTTTCATGAATTGCTTTTACCGGGTTCTGCATAACCTATCCTCGTATAGGCTACCCTATGGCCAGATTTATAAAAATGTCAGAAAGGGTGGCATGGTGTGAAGAAATTCTTAATATTGCTCGTGCTTGCATTAAGCATGATTGCCGGATTGTATTCGATATCCATTCAAGCAGCTGCGTCGGAACCGGACTATGCCAAATGGGGGAAGCTGGCTGTACAAGAGACCGCATCCAAATACGGTGTGGAGATTGTAGATTACAAGTACGAGGGGCGGTATCCAGTTAGCTCGGAGGCGGTTGAAGAACGGTTCAAGCTTTGGGTGAGGCAAGGGGCCAAGGAATTTGGAGTCAGGGTTACCCTACATATTCAGCTTCAAACGAACACGGCTGAAAAATGGAGTTCGAGAAGCTCGACTAAAGTCGGGATTCTATGCTGCAGCGAAACATTATCTGGTCTTTCAACGTACAATCATTCAGAGTTATATATTATGCTTCTTTGGAAGCAAGGGGGAAAAACGATGCTGATCACCACTACACCTACTATTGAAGGACGTCCGATTCTGGAATACACGGGGATCGTAACCGGTGAAGCGATTATGGGTGCTAACGTTGTCCGCGATTTCATGGCATCCATCACGGACATTATCGGGGGCCGTTCCGGCGCTTACGAGAGCAAGCTGAAGGAAGCGAGGGACGTCGCGATCGAGGAGATGAAGCAGCAGGCATCCAGGCTTGGGGCTAATGCAGTCGTTGCTATCGATATCGATTATGAAGTTGTTCGTGAAGGTATGTTAATGGTAGCAGTAAGCGGCACTGCTGTTCGCATTTAAACAACAAAATTAATGAGAACGGCGAGCGGATTAATTTCTGCATCGCCGTTTTTTAATCCTTATATTTTTCAATTTGTCAAAATATGCAACAAATATAAGACAGCTTCCGTTATTATAGAGATGGATATACATAGAGGAGAGGGGCTTGATTGTGAAGCATAAGTTACAACGTATACTTGCGCTAATTGTATTGATTGGAATAGTTTCTGCCGTTTTTCAGTTAGGCGGAAGGGCGATTGCTGCAGATTCTAACGGTATTGCTGTACAAGCTGCCGTCGGGTATCAGGGGAATGTAAAGGAAGGCAAGTGGGCGCCTGCCCGTCTAACGTTAACGAATATGACGAAAGCCGATTTGAAGGGCGAAGTTGTCATTACGATAGCTGGCAATTTTGGCGGTTCAAGTGATTATATTGTGCCGGCTGAACTGCCTCAAGGGAGCGATGTTGAATTGACGATCGCAATCCCCGGTATGACGCTTAATGAAAAAAACAATTTAATCCGATTTTATAAAGGTTCGTATAAGTCAGGGGAAAAGGTCGGCATCAAGATCGGCAGCCCTTATCTAATAAGCTCGTCTATAGTTAATTATACGATAGGCGTTCTTGCTAGCGATCCGGATACGCTGAACTTTATGCCCTCATTGAATGTGCAAGGCTATAATTTATCCGTTATTCCGCTAAAGGAAGAGCAATTGCCGAATTCATCCATCCTGCTCGATTATTTCGATTTGCTCGTAATTAATGACGTTGCGACTTCTGGCTGGGACGAGCAGCGGGTTAAGGCGATCGAGGATTGGGTGAGGGCAGGAGGAACGCTAATGCTTTCAGGCGGTGCAGGTTACAGCAAAACCGCGCAGGCGTTCGAAACGATAGCGCCGCTGAAGCAAGAGGGAACCTCTTCGCTGACTAATCCAGCCTCACTTAGCAAGGAAAGCGGAAAGGAATGGAAATCGGCTGCACCGGTAACCGTATCAACCGGTTCTGTTATTGAAGGGAATACGGTTTTGTCCGAAAATGGGATACCGCTTGCAATCACCCGGTCTGTAGGAAGCGGCAGCGTTATGTATGTCGCCTTTGACCCGTCGCTTGAGCCGATTGCATCATGGAATGGCAGTGAACTGGTATATGCCAAATTGCTGAAGGACAGCTTGTCTCCGATTATGCAGGGCAATATGGTTCAGTATTCCAATTCGTACTGGAATATTCAGAACATAATCGACAGGTTTCCTTCTATTAATCCGCCCAAATTTGGCTTGTTATTATGGATGTTCGTTTTGTATATGGTAATTGCAGCGCCAGTGCTCTATTTCCTGCTCAAAAGGCTGGACCGGAGAGAATGGACCTGGTGGCTGGTGCCAACCCTCGCTATCGTAATGGGCGTGGCGATATTTATTTTTGGAGCTGAGGATAAACGAAGCTTCCTAGCTCATTCTGTCTCGATTGTGGAGCTGACTCCTGAAGGAGGAGGCGTTCGATCGGGTGCGTTTGGTGTGTTTTCACCTAACGGAGGTACAATTAAAGCTCATTTCGACCATGCTATTCCGTTACGGCCTTTATCTAATGAAGGTGGCGGACAATTGAATCTTTCTGGCAATACACAAGTGCTAATGAATGATCAGGGGACGACGATGCAGTGGAACTCTGTTGCTTACTGGTCAACCCGGAAAGCCTGGTACGATGGTATTGCATTGGATAAAAGCACAGGGAATTTCGGGCTGGCTTACCGCAGCAATAACGGAGCGCAGCAGCTTGAAGTTACGAATCACACGAAGGCAGCTATGCATCATGTTGCGTTAATTATTAGCGGAAATTTGATTAATGTAGGTGATTTGGCGCCGAATGAAGCCAAGGCGGTCTCGATACCGTCTGTCCCTTCTGCAAATAGCGGAATGTATTACCCGTTCTCTTCCGCTTTATTTCCTTATGGCAACGGCAGAGACGACGGCAAATACAACCGGCACCGTGAGCTGATGGATATGTACTGGAATTCCACTAATCCTGCTTCACAGATGCTGCCGCGTGTGATCGGCTTTAGTGAGGACCATGCGCCAATGTTCCAAGTAAACAACGATGCTGTAAGAACGGATAATCTGACGATGTGGGTACAGCAGATCGGAACGCTTATTTCGCAAAATGATGGCCGCGTTACCGTACCGGCAGGCGCTATGCAGCCTGTTGTCACCACGCAAACGATGCAGCGGCTAGACCATTATGGTGACGGAAATATGAACTTCAGTCCGGGCGAATTGGAATTCGAATTCCATGTGCCGAATGAAAAAGCGAAATACGATAAACTCTCATTCTCAATGCTGGCCAATACGACGAATCTTCAGTGGTTGATTTTTAATGCAGCTAGCGGAGATTGGGTACCTGCTGCAGCGGAAATGGATGCCAAAATGTATATCGATCCGTCCAACACGATACGAATGAAGATGGTAGCTGCGACAGATGGGGATGCCCGTCTGCCGATGATTGGGCTGGAAGGAGTGGCGGTACGATAATGACACATACGACAACTGAAATGGAGCAAGTTATCGAACCGGCGGAAACGCCAATGATTGAAATAAGAGGACTGACCAAAAGCTTTGGCACGTTTCAAGCGCTGAAATCGATAGATTTGACAATCGCTAAAGGTACGGTGTTCGGCTTTGTCGGTCCCAACGGTGCGGGCAAATCGACTACGATGTCGATTTTGGCGACGCTGATGGCCCCTTCCTCCGGTTACGCGAAGGTGGACGGCTTTGACGTTACTGAATATCCGGCGGAAGTTCGCAAACGGATCGGCTATATGCCGGATTTCTTCGGCGTGTACGATCAATTCAAAACGTTGGAGTACATGCATTTTTATGGAGCGAGTTATGGAATACCGAAGCAGGAGAGGGAGCAATTAATACCTCAATTGCTGGAGCTCGTTAATTTGAGTGATAAGAAGGAAGCCTACGTGGATACGTTGTCACGTGGTATGAAGCAGCGTTTATGTCTGGCGCGCTGTCTCGTTCATGACCCGGATCTGCTCATCCTCGACGAGCCGGCTTCCGGTCTCGATCCGCGGGCGCGGATTGAAATGAGGGAAATACTGCGGGAATTGAAGGCAATGGGCAAAACGATCATTATCTCCTCGCATATTTTGCCGGAGCTGGCGGAGATGGTCGATGAGATCGGCGTTATCGAGCACGGTCAAATGATCGCGAAAGGCAATGTTGCGGATATTCAAAACCGGATGCGGGTGAAGCGGATTTTGTCGATCCGGTTAATCGACAGAGCGGAAGAGGCGGAGCATTGGCTGCGCGAGCAGCCATTCGTTAATCGTGTGCTCCGCGACGAACGCGGCATTCACGTTCATTACAGCGGTCATGATGAAGAACAGGCAAATCTGCTGCAGCAAATGATAGGGGCCGGTTACAAGCTGATCTCGTTCAGCGAGGGACAAACAAACTTGGAAGACATCTTTCTGGAAATTACGAAAGGAGGCGAAGCGATCTCATGAGAAACGAAGGCTTAGCTGGAAGAGGGTCAGGCAATTGGCGCTCCAGACTAATTAATCCCGTGCTGGACAAGGAATTCAGACTGCGCATGCGGACGGCCCGTTCCATGTGGACGATGTTCGCCTATTTATTCGCCATCGGTCTGATGGCGCTTTGCGCGATTTATTTGACGCAAGAGCTGGGCAGCAGCTCAGCGTCATTTAATCCGGAGCGAAGCCGGATTCTGTTTTATTTTCTAAGCTTCGCTCAACTGGGGCTCATTACATTCATGGCTCCCGGCCTTACCGCAGGTGTCATTAGCGGAGAGAGGGAGAAGCAGACGCTTAATTTGCTGCTGACGACGCAGCAAAGCTCGACGACAATTATTTTAAGCAAGCTGGTGTCATCACTTGGCTTTATGGTTCTGATCGTCGTCAGCACGATACCCGTGTATAGCATGGTCTTCCTCTATGGCGGCATTTCGCCCTCGCAGCTCTTTCAAGTGTTTATCTATTACTTTTTTATGATGATTATGCTAGGCTCGCTAGGTATACTATTCTCGACTCTGTTCAAACGCACGATGATATCCGTTATCGTGACATACGGAGTTACGCTGTTTATCTATGTCGGTACGCTGCTTATTTTTTATGTCGCATTAAGCGTGACGGGCAATGCAGCGAACAATGCGGTCAATCCGGCAGTCTACAACTGGATCGGCCACATACTGGCATGGAATCCGGGGGTAGCATTGTACACTATTCTGGATCCTTCTGCTGCGGGGCAAATCTATGAGATCTACAACAGAGGGCAGCAAGCTTCACAAAAGCCTGTTTTTCAATTATGGCATGAATTTATGATTATTTACGCCTTGATTTCGGCAGGCGCTTTGTGGCTGAGCATTGTGAAGCTGCGTCCGAGATTGAAGCGGAGAAATAAATAGAACGGCGATTGTTGCGAAATAACGGGGTGTGCCGAAAGGGTGCTCCGTTATTTATGCTTTAGCCGGCGAAATTGGAAAGGAGAATCGCAATTTATGGAAGATAAGCGGAAGTTAATCGAGCTGCTGGCTCCTGTACGCAATCGTTTGACGATGTTCAGCATAAGCCGCTATACGCTGGTCGGCCTGCTGGGCGGCAGTTTTGCAGGTTTGCTCGTGCTGGGCTTTAGCCGCTTGCTGCCGATGCTCCATGCGAAGCTCTGGCTGATGCTGCTGGTATTTGCCGGCGTACTAGCGGGAGCGGTGCTTGGCTGCTGGAAGCGTGCCTCGATAAGGGATGCGGCTCATGTTATGGACAAGGAGCATACCGATGATGCCGTAGCAACTGCACTTGATGGTCTGGAGCGTTCCGGGGACAATGAGCCTGTTATCATCCGTTTGCAGCGGCAGGAGGCGCTGGAAGGGGCTGGCCGCTATACCGCGGAGCTGAGAAGCCGTCTTCCTTGGCCTGCTTGGAGGAACTGGAGGCGTTCGGTTCTAGGCATTGGAGCCGTCTGGCTATTGACGGTCATTCTGCTCGTATGGCCTAACCCGCTAGATGATAAGGCGAAGGCAATGGCTGCTGCAGAATTGGGACTAGAGCAGCTGGAAAACCAAGTAGAGGAGCTTGCTCAGCAGTTGGACGAGGCCAAGCTGCCGGAAGAAGCGAAGCGGCAGGTTGCGGAGACGCTTGAGGAGCTGCGCAGCAAGCTGGAGAAAGCGAATTCAGCGGAGGCGTTGAAGGAGCTGGAGGAAGCGATCAAGAAGCTGGAGCAAACGGCTGAAGCTGCGCGTCAAACAGCGGAGAAGCTCGACGCTGCTGCCGATGCGATGAATAACGAGCCTGGGCTGCGCAAGCTGGGGCAAGCGCTGAAGGATCGCGATGCCGCCGGCATGAAGCAGGCAATCGGCGATATGCGCTCGGAGCTGCAGCGGCTGACGCCGGAGCAGAAGGAATCCATTGCGAAGGCAATGGAGAAGCTCGCTCAGGAGCAGCCGAAGGACAGCGCGCTGGCGAATGCGCTGGAGCAGGCTGCGGAGCAAGCACGCGAAGCGGGAGACGGCAAATCGGCGGGAGACGATGCGTTGTCGCAGCTGGAAGAGGCGCTCGGCAGTGAGCTTTCACAAGCACAGCTGGAGGAGCTGGCCCGGATGATGGCGGAGCGTCTGGCAGAGAGCGGTCAAGCGGCAGCGCAGCAAGCGCAGAGCGGTTCCGGCTCGTCCGGCATGCCCGGCGGGGCTTCTGCTAGCGGCGGCTCCGCCGGTTCAGGAGCAGGCGGAGGTTTCGGCGGCGGATCTGGATCTGAGGGACAATCGGGTGAGCAAGGGCAAGGCGGAGCAGGCGGTAAGGGAAGTGAAGCCGGCTTGGGAGAAGGCAGCGGATCAGGTGCGGGATCTGGTCAGGGCAGCGGAAGCGGTTCCGGGTCCGGACAAGGCAGCGGATCAGGTACGGGGTCCGGCAGTGGCAGTGGAGGGGGCGGTACAGGCGGTCTCCACGGCGGTACCGGTCAAGGTGGCCGCGGTTTGATTACGACGCTGCGCGGCATGGAAGGCTCCGGCAATGTCCAGCAGGACGGCGGTCCTTCGACTGGCGGACAAACGCAAACGACAGGCGACCCGTCCCCGATGCTGGACGGCATGACCCGTTCGTACGAGGATGTCTACAGCGAATATGCGGCCGAAGCCAAGAAGGCGTTGTCCCGTTCGCAATTGCCGCAAAACATGCAAAATAAAGTAAAAGACTATTTTGACCAAATACAGCCTAATCGTTGAGGTGAGCACATGATCGAATCAAAGACGCAAGTGGAAGAAGCGGCGGCGCGCATCGCCGCCTTGAAAGAAGAAATCGGCCGGATCATCGTCGGCCAGCAAGAGGTAGTGGAGCAGCTGCTCTGGTGTTTGCTGGCGGGCGGTCATGCGCTGCTGGAGGGTATTCCGGGGCTTGGCAAGACGATGCTGATCCGAACGGTCGCCGACACGGTTGACCTGCAGTTTTCACGCATTCAATTTACCCCGGATTTAATGCCCTCTGATATTACCGGAACGACACTGATCGATTTCGGTGCGCAAGGGGCGGCTGCCCAGCGATTCCAGCCGGGACCGATATTTGGCAATCTGGTGCTGGCCGACGAGATTAACCGTGCGACGCCTAAGACGCAAAGCGCGCTGCTGGAAGCAATGCAGGAAGGAACGGTAACGGCAGGCGGTCAGACGCATGCGCTTCCTAAGCCTTTTTTCGTACTGGCTACACAGAACCCGATCGAGCAAGAGGGAACGTATCCGCTGCCTGAGGCGCAGCTGGATCGTTTCTTGTTGAAGATCGGCGTCGATTATCCGACACGGGATGAATTAAAGCAAATCGTATTGCGCACAACCTCGGCGGAGCAGCCGAAGGCGGGCGTCGTAATGAGCGGAGAGCAGCTAAGGGAATTACAGCTGTATGCCAAGCATCTGCTCGTTGCTGAGGATGTACTTGATCTTGCTGTCCGGCTTGTCATGATGACGCACCCGGGAGAAGGAGATTCACCGGAGGATGTGAAGCGGTATGTCCGATTCGGCGCAGGGCCGCGGGCTGTGCAAGCGATTATCGCCGTCAGTAAAGTAAGAGCTTTATGCTCGGGCAAGCTGCATGTATCCTGGAGCGATATCCGGGCTGTGGCAGTTCCAGCGCTCCGCCATCGCATCGTGCTAGGTTATGAGGCGCAGGCGATGGGCATATCGACAGACCGGATAACCGACACAATCTTAGCCGCGCTGGAGGCGCAGCGATGAGTGATCATACAGGGCGGACTCCAATCGATGCGCAAGCGGCGATGAAGCTGCTCTTTCCGGATCTTACCCTGCTTGCCAGGCTGGATCAGATGAGCGTTGCTGCGGGAAACCGGGTGAAAGGGACGCTGGCGGGCAAAAGAAGATCAAGCTCCCTCGGCGGCTCCCAGGAATTTGCCGATTACCGGCCTTACGCTCCCGGCGACGACATTCGCCGTCTCGATTGGAACGTCTACGGACGTACAGGCCGTGCGTATATGCGCCAGTACTGGGACGAACAGGAGTTAACGGTTCATATGCTTGTCGACGTGTCCCGTTCAATGTCATTCGGGGAGGAGTCAGAGCACAACAAGCTTCGATTTGCGCTAAGGCTGGCTGCATGCATCGGATATGCTTCGCTGACCGGCGAGGACCGCGTAACCGCTAGATTATTTGGTGATAGCGGGCTGAATAGGGAGCTTGAGCCCCTAAGAGGGAGGAGTTCTTTGCCGCAACTGCTTCAATTTTTGGGGCAAGCGATGCCGGGGCCGCAGGCAGCGGTACAGCCAGCTGGTGCCGGCAGCGATTTTACTGCTCAGCGCCCGGCTGCGCTATCACTGGCTGATGCGCTAGGCGGATCGAGAGGCCGGCCGATGCGGGCCGGCGTCACGCTTCTGATTACCGACGCGATGTATGAGACCGGCATTGAAGAAGCGTTATTGCGATTAATCGCTGCCGGGCAAAAGGTTGTTTTTATACATGTGCTAAGTCCAGAGGAATTGAACCCCTCACTAAGCGGAGAATTGAAGCTGATTGACAGCGAACTCGGTTCCGGCAAAGATGTTGCCATTGCTTACCCGCTGCTCGCCCAGTATAAGCAAGCGGTCGATCAGTACCGCGAAGATTTGAGCCGATTATGCGGGAACGGGGCGCTCAGTATATGTTCATTTCATCAGCAGATCCGTTAACGGAAGTGATCAACCGGGACCTGCTGCAGCACGGCGTGCTGCGAAGCAAAACTTAACGGAGGATCGGGAGGAGGGGAGACTGCCATGCAATTTTTATCGCCTATATCCGCTATCTTTGCGCTGTCTCTGCCGGCAATCGTTCTGATGTACGTACTGAAACGGGTGTATATCGATACTGAAATTGCCAGCCATCTGCTATGGAATCGCGTGCTGCGAGAGCAGGAAGCCAACCGGCCATGGCAAAAATTGCGCAGCCGCCCTTTGCTGCTGCTGCAATTGCTCGCTGCTGCGCTGCTTGTTTTGGCGCTTATGCAGCCCTACTGGACCCGGGAAGCGGCGGCATCCGGCCATACGGTAATTGTGATGGACCGCTCAGCCAGCATGACTGTGCAAACGGATAACGGGCACTCCCTGCTGGGGCAAAATGTGCAGTTGGCAGAGAACTGGATCACCGCGCAAAAGGAAGGCCGGCGGATAACAATCATTGCTACTGGCGAACAGCCGGAAATGATCGCATCGGGCGAGCTATCGCATCGCGATGCTGTGACGGCACTGCGTGCGTTGGAGCCTAACTTTGGAGCCAGCGACAATTTGGCAGCCCTGTCTTTGGCCGATTCGCTATTGGCCGATGAGCCGGACGGTTCCATTATGCTCTACAGCGATGGAAGATGGAGTGACGCGAGCGCAGTTAATGAACTGCAGCTTCACACCAAGCTCATGCTGGCAGGAGCAAATGGCACGGAAGCAGCGCCAAGCTCTAATCGCGCAATTGTTCATTTTGGCGTAAAAAACGATCCAGACGCAACAGGCTTTAATAAGGCGGTCATTACGATACGCAATGATGCGGATACCGCGCAGCAATTGAAAGTAAATGTGTACGCAGATGGATCAGCAGTTGCTACAGAGCAGGTTAAAGCTGAAGCCGGAGGCTGGACGAGCTTGACGGTGAACAAGCTGCCAGCTGGAGCAGCTTACTATAAGGCGCAATTGGCTGGCGGGAGTGATAGCTATGCAGCAGATGATGTTGCTTATCAATTTCCGTCCGAGTCTAGGGCTAAGCGATCGCTTCTTGTCAGCAAGGGCAATCTTTTTCTAGAAAAAGCGCTTCAACTGGCTGGCGTCTCGACGGTCAAAGCTGACCCGGAGCAATACATACCTGACGCGGACGATCAGAAGCAGTTGGATTGGATCGTCGTCGATGGCGGCGGTGATAAGCTGCTTGCCGATAAAAGCTGGCAAAAGCTGCTGAAATCAAAGCCGGTCTGGTACATCGATCATCCGACGGGGGCCGAGACGGTTGTACCCGGCAATAATCGGGTGGAACTGGCCGACCATCCGGTCGTGGCTTATCTATCGTTTGCGGATACGCATATCGGCCGGCTGTTGAAGCCGAAAGATGCGCCGCTGTGGGGCAAAGCTATCGTCACGTACGGAGGAGTTCCTGCTATCTACGCGGGAGAGGTTGAGGGCAAACCGCAGCTGCGGTTCACCTTTGATTTTCAGGATACGGATTTGCCGCTGCGCCCGGAATTCCCAGTGCTTGTCGTACAAGCTGCAGACTGGATGAGCGGCGGTTCCCGGAGTGAACTCGGTACTGCTGTTGCCGGATCTGCGCTGCCATTGTCTTTCAGTGGCGAGACGATTAGCGCCCAGTGGAAGGCGGTAGAGCAATTAAGCGGTTACGGTGAAGGCAGTGCCTCACAATCAGTAACGATTAAAGCTGCTGCTGCTGACAATGTAAGGGCGCCGTCGATTCCGGGTCTGTACCGGCTGCTTGAATATGACAAAGCCAATAAAGTTGTAGCTGATCGTCTGCTGGCCGTCAACGCGGATGCGGCGGAAAGCGCGGCATTTGGCCAAGTGGAGCCTATAGCGCCTTCGTATGTGTCATCATCGAACGGTGAGGGAAGCGGGAGCGGTCAGCAGGATAACAGGCAATTAGCTTCGCAGACAGCGGCAACGGCTTCGGCCGCTGCATGGATTGCGCTGCTGCTGTTCCTTATTTTGGCAGGGGAATGGGAGGTGTATCGCCGTGGGCATGCAAGTTAACTCGCCAGTGTTTCTGCTCCTGCTCTTGCCTTGGGCATTGTTCGTCTGGTGGATGCTTCGCGGTACGGCCAGGTTGAAGGGCGGCCGGAAGGCTGCCGTGGTGGCGATACGTTCTGTCATTATGCTGCTGCTAATTGCCATTGCGGCGCAAGTGCAGCCCTATTGGACGACGGATCAGCGCAATGTAGTGTTTGTTGCCGACCGCTCAGCCAGCGTCAATGCAGATCGAGAGCTAGGCGAATGGATTGCGAAAGCGATGAAGGATAAATCGGCGGATGATCGCGGAGGAATCGTCGCCATCGGGCTAGACGCTGCGGTTGAACGTGCGCTTTCGCCGGAGCAAATGCTTCATACAGAACGGTACTCATTCCGGGCGAAGGTCAACGGACAGTTTACCGATGTATCACAAGGCTTGTGGCTGGCATCCGGCTTGCTGCAGCAGGCTGGCAGAGGAAGAATAGTCGTGATGTCCGACGGTGCGGAGAATGCCGGAAGCATGCTGCGCCAGGCGAATATGTTGAAAAACGCAGGCATTGCCGTGGATGTCGTTCCCATTACGCCGCCGCAGTTGACGGATGCGGCGATCGAATCGTTCACTGTGCCGCAAGCTTTGCGGCAAGGCGAGAAATTCAATTTTGAATTTACAATTAACAGTACTACAGCAGGCAACGGCGAGCTTCGTCTCTATGCCGACAACAGAGAATTGTCGCGCAGCACAGTCCAACTGGAAGCGGGAGAGAATCAATTCGCGCTGCAAAGCGCGGCTCTTGAACCGGGTTTCCATCAGTTCAGAGCGGAGTTGTATGCCGAAGGAGACGAGCGCGAGCAAAACAACGTCGCCTATGGCTTCAGTAAAGTAAACGGCCCGCCTAACGTGCTTATCGTTGAGGGCGAGCCGGGATCATCGGGCAATGTCGAAGCGGCGCTGAAGGCTTCTTTTATCGGCTATGACACGATAGCACCTGAGCGGTTGTCGGTGGAGCTTGCCTCCTATGCTGCCTATGACAGCATCATTTTGAACAATGTGCCGGCTACCCGAATTGCGGAGAAGCCGATGGAATGGATCGCGAAAGCCGTAAGTGACTATGGAATTGGTCTGGTGATGCTGGGCGGTAATGACAGCTTTGGTCTCGGGGGTTATTTTAAAACACCTGTCGAACGAGCTCTGCCTGTCTATATGGATTTGAAAGGAAAACGCCAAATTCCAACATTGGGTCTCGTGCTAGTAATCGACCGCTCAGGCAGTATGGACGGGGGCAAGCTTGAGCTGGCGAAAGAAGCGGCGATGCGGACCATAGAACTAATGCGGGATGAAGATACCGTGGCGGTCGTTGCCTTCGATTCATCGCCATGGTGGATTGTCGAACCGACGAAGCTGACAGATCGCAAAAAAATCATTTCGCAAATTCAAGGCATTCAGCCTGAGGGCGGCACAGAAATCTACACGGCGCTGAGTGAGGCTTATAAGAAGCTGCTGGAGGTTCAGGCGCAGCGGAAGCATATTATTTTGCTGACCGACGGCCAGTCTTCGACGAACCCGGGGTATAGTGCGTTAACCTCGTCGATGGTGGACAAGCAAATGACGATGTCGACGGTTGCGGTAGGCGACGGTGCCGACCAAATGCTGCTGAAGAGTCTGGCCGAAGCTGCTAAAGGACGCTATTATTTTACAAAAGATGAAAGTACGCTTCCGGCTATTTTTAGCCGTGAGACGGTCATGATGTCGCGAACCTATATCGTGGAGCAGACGTTTACGCCTGCCCTTGGGCAATCCGGCAACTGGTCGGCATTATGGAAAAACGGCCTTCCTCAATTGAATGCCTATATTGCGACAACGGCCAAAGAAACGGCGGAAATCGCGTTGCTGTCGCCGGACGGAGATCCCATTCTGGCCCGCTGGCCTTACGGTTCGGGCAGAGCTGTAGCTTGGACCAGCGATATGACCGGACGGTGGTCGCGAGACTGGGTCAATTGGCAGTCGCTGCCGGGCGTGCTGACTGAATGGATCAAGTGGACATTCCCGCAATTCGAAAGCGTACCTTATCAGGTTAATGCCGAGCTGGATGGCCGGAAAGCGAACATTGTAATCCGCTCGGAAAGCGGAGACTCCGATCTAGCGGCAAAGCTGAAAGCTGTAGTCAACAATGATGCTGGCGAGACGCAAAAACTGGAACCTATTCCGATTGCGCCGGGTGAATATGAAGCGAGCATGTCAGTGACTCAGCCGGGCGTTTATTTAATGAGAATTGGGGGCGAAGAAGGCGGAGGTTCAACTTCGGGCTTCGTCATTCCATATTCGCCGGAATACAAATTATCCTCTAATAATGGTTCGGAGACGCTGGAGCAGCTTGCCGAGGCTACGGGCGGCAGAGTGCTGTCGCTGGACAAGCCGGGAGAAGCTTTCCGGTTTGATCCTGAGAAGCAGCGTCAACTGGTCGATTGGTCGCGTTCCCTGCTTATAGCTGCATTACTTCTGCTGTTGGCGGATATTGCACTTAGACGGATATCGATTCCTTGGTCGCGCTTGGCAGGCTGGCTCCGTCTGTGGATGCGCGGTTGGAGCAGAGGAGGCTTGAAGGCCGCTTCTAACGGAGATTTGTCCTCGCAATCAGTGTCCAGGCTGCAGGAACGGAAGAGCCGTACGGCTGATTTTTATGATAAGGGTAAGGATGAGGGATCAAACATAAATGTTTCACATTCAGAAGGAGCAAACGGCAATTCTTCAAAGGATTCGCGGCCATCTGGGGGAGACTGGAAACAGCCGGATCTTTCGCTGCGGAAGGGCTCTTCTGATCTGAATGCTGGGGGTAAGACGATGCAGGGACAATGGCAGGTTCAAGATAAAGTGCAAGGACAAGGACAAGGACAAGATAGAGTGGCACAAGGACAAAATAAAGGTCAGGGTCAAGGGCAAGGATCAGGACAAGGCCAAACGCAGGCGCAGCAAGGGGATGGCAACGATAAAATGAGCCGTCTGCTTGCAGCCAAAAATCGTACAAAACGATAATTGAAAACATGCGGAGTTCTGTTCCGCTCTGGAGCTTCTAAATTAGGTGATTGATGCTTTTGCAGCTTTGAAGCAGAGTTGGCTGGACAGTCGCTTTTCCGAGCGATACAATGCAAGAGAAGGAGTGGTGACAATGAATTGGATGTCCACTCTTGTTGAGCAGCGTATTCAAGAAGCGATGGCACGAGGCGAGTTCGAACAGTTGAAAGGGAAGGGCAAACCGCTTGAACTGGAGGATTTGTCGTATGTGCCTGAGGATTAGCCAAAGAAATGGTTACGCTTCAGGAACTGCTGGAGTTATGCAGGAATGATACGGAGCGGGAGGCGTTGAATCGCCGGCTCAATGAAAAGCGTCTCCGTTACCGGATGATGATGGAGTCCCGGGGCTGGAGCCAATCCTCCGCCTTTACGCAATACGAGACGCAAATCGAGAGAAAAATCGAAGGGAATGACGAATAGGATGTTTCCAGAAATTACGCCTGAAGAGGTTGAAGGATTATTAAATGAAGGCCAACAGCTAAATTTGATCGACGTTCGTGAGATCGATGAATGGGAGTCCGGTCACATTAAAGAAGCGAGCAGTCTTCCGCTATCAGAGCTGCAAGAGCGCGTTAATGAGCTGGATAAAGACGCGGATCTCATCATCGTGTGCCGCAGCGGCAACCGCAGTGGCAGAGCCTGCGAGTTCTTGCAGGCGCAAGGCTACAAAGTGACGAACATGACTGGCGGCATGCTTCAATGGCAGGGCGAAGTTGAATTCGGGGCTTAATAGATAGAAAATTTGTAGAACCCCCTGGCACCTTGCAATTAATGCAAGGTGCCAGGGGGGATTTTTGTTAATTTTGCGGGCCGCTGCAAGCGGCTATTAAACTAGCGGCTCTACCGATCAATGTCTGGCTGTTGTGGTGCGCGCCAGTCGAAGGGTACTCACCTGCAGGCTGCTGATCGCAGAGCGAAGCAGGTTCGCAAAATAACGAAAGTAAATTCGTTAATTACGATGCAAAGTAGTTAGCTGTGCCAGATAGCGAATCTATTTTCGCAATTGGAGAACCGAGGTTCACGAGTAACGAAGCTAGATTCGTTGAATGGAGGTTGGGTGCTGGTAGGGACTCCTACAGCGAAAGTTACTTCAGTAAATAGCGAATATG
>NZ_CBVJ010000022.1 GCF_000513275.1 Paenibacillus gorillae
GTAAATAGCGAATGTGCTTCGTTGTATGTGCGGGTAATGGTTCTTTGCTTCAACGTTGCCAGTCGAAGGACCCACCTGCAGGCTGCTGATCGCGGAGCGAAGCAGGTTCGCGAAATAACGAAAGTAAATTCGTTAATTACGATGTGAAGTAGCTAGCTGTACCAGATAGCGAATCTATTTGTTACTACTTAGGTCCCCTTTTCAAACTCTGGATTCTTGGTTAATAGATACCAAGGACAATATAAGAAAAGGGGATTTCACTTGAAATTGACTCCCGAACAAATCATGGAAATTAGTAAGGGCGATCCGGTCGACATCGCAGCTTTCATTACGGCTCTGCTCGAAAGAATCGACAGCCTTGAAAATCGAGTTAAAGAGCTAGAAAGGCAACTGAACCAAAACAGCCAAAATAGCAGTAAACCGCCATCCAGTGACGGTTTCCGCAAACCAACCAACCTTCGGAAAGCCGGTGGAAAAAAGGGAGCGCCAAAAGGCCATAAAGGCTCTACGTTGCAAATGGTGAAACTGCCTGACACCATCGTTACGCATCCGTTATTGCGTTGCTCCCACTGCAACTCCTCACTTGAGAAGGTCCCTCGCGAGGGGCACGAAAGACGCCAAGTATTCGATCTGCCACAGCCTCGTTTTGTCGTCACCGAACATCGAACGGAGAAAAATGCTGTCCCCATTGCAAGTCGCTGGTGCAAGCAGCCTTTCCTTCCGAGATTCGCGGACCTGTTCAGTTTGGACAGGGACTGGCTGCTTGGACGGTGTATTTGAGCATGTATCAAATGTTACCGCTTGCGCGAATCGGTCAGTTATTTGCCGATCTAACGGGCCATCGTCCCAGTGAAGCGACACTGCTAGCCCATCTGCAGTCGATGCACACGAAACTAATCCCTCACGAACAATTTATTCGTGGTCAGTTGCTTGCCGCACCCGTTGGGCATGCCGATGAGACAGGCGTTCAAGTTGAGGGGAAAAGACAATGGCTGCACACGGTGTCCACAGCGAAGTGGACGTATCAAGCGGTCCACTATCATCGTGGCACAAAGGCCTTTGACGCCATGGGGATATTACCGAACTACAGAGGTATTCTCGTCCACGACTGCAATATGCCCTATTTCAAAGACATCTACAATTTTAGGCATGCGTTATGCGTAGCGCATTTACTGCGGGAGTGTCAGGGCATCACCGAGTACGACAAGCATCGCTGGTCCACTCGAATGAGACGACTGTTACAAACCAGCTGGCGTCTCGTAAAGTTAGCTCGGGCTACGGGCGGCGAATTGCCCTTGGACAAGATCCGACGCATCGAGAAACGCTACGATAGCATTCTTGACGACGGAGAGCCGGAATGGCTTACAGGCAGAATTCATCAAAAAACAGGGCCAAGAGGCCGGAAGAGCAAGAGTAAAGCCGCCAATTTAGCCGAAAGATTCCGTCTCCACAAGACAGCGGTTCTTCGGTTTCTTCGTGATCCCCGTGTTCCTTTTGACAATAATCAGGCAGAACGGGATATTCGCATGACGAAGGTGAAGCAAAAGATCTCGGGTACTTTTCGTACCCTGCAAGGTGCGGAGCAGTTTGCCCGTGTCCGTGGCTTCATTTCCACCCTCCGTAAGCAAAACCTACCTATACTCCATTCCCTAATCGCTGTCCTTCGTTGTGAATTTTCTTTCCAATAACTCTATGACCTAAGTAGTAACATCTATTTTCGCAATTGGAGAACGAAGGTTCACGAGTAACGAAGCTAGATTCGCTGTATGGAGGTTGGGTGCTGGTAGGGACTCATACAGCGAAAGTTGCTTCACTAAATAGCGCATGTGGTTCGTTGTATGGACTATGGGTGCTGGCAAGAGCTCATACAGCGAAAGTTACTTCAATAAATAGCGAATGGGCTTCGTTGGAGTTGCTTGGATAGGGTTAGCTCTCGTCAATGAATAGCGACAAAGCTAGATTTGCTTACTGGCAGCAGGAGAGGGGTTCACACCTGCTCCTCCAACAATAAATTTCTCAATGCCACATGTTTTTCTGCCAGGCACTCATGACTCCCGCCTGTCCGACATATAGATGAGGCAGGACATGTTGGCCGCCCTCCCGACTCAGTCTCGTTTGGCGTGGGGAGGCGGACGGAAAGCGGGTGAATGATCGTTGGACAATGCGGAGCTGCAAAGCGTGACGATAGATTATGCCATTCAAGGGATGAGCTGTACGGCTTGTGCCGCAAGAATAGAGAAGACGGTTGGCAAGCTGGCCGGCGTAGAGGAGGTTGCGGTCAGCTATCCGGCGCGCACGGCGTGGATTCAATATGCGCCTCATCTAATCGACCCTGCTAAAATCGCGGATAAAATCAAGCAAATCGGCTTCCAGCCTTCTGTACCGGAAAAAGCGAAGGAAGGGCTGGATAAGGAACGACGTTCCTTATTGATCCGATTAATCTTTTCCGCGTTGTTGACGCTTCCGCTGCTTGCAGCGATGGTGCAGCATCTTTCTATTTCGGGAGAGGTGCAGCTGCCAGCGATTTTGACGAACCCGTGGCTGCAGCTTGGCCTGGCAACTGTCATTCAATTCGTCATTGGGATGCCGTTCTACTATGGCGCGTATCAAGCGCTGCGGGCGCGTTCCGCCAATATGGACGTTCTTGTCGCGACTGGAACGTCGGCCGCTTACTTTTATAGCCATTATATTGTGTTGACAGCCGGTTTCCCGCTTGCCGCTGCGCATGAACTGCCGCTGTATTTTGAAACCTCTGCTGTCGTCATGACCGCCGTTCTGCTCGGCAAATTCATTGAAGTCAACGCTACGTCAAGAGCTCAGGACAGCGCTGCTGGTTATGGCAAGCTTAAAAATGAGACGGTCACCGTGGAGCGGGCGGGCACGCTAATGGAGATTAAGACGGAGTTCGTCCGTATTGGCGACTATGTTCTTGTAAATGCTGGAGAGACGATTCCTGTTGACGGCGTCATTACGAAGGGAGAATCCGACGTAAATGAATCGCTGCTGACCGGCGAGAGCCTGCCTGCCGCCAAGCATGCTGGCGACCGTGTATGGGCGGGTACGGCCAATGGCAGAAATCCGCTGCGTATCCGTACGGAAGCGGCAGGTCATTCCACGATGTTGAATCGAATTAGCGAGCTTGTCCGGCAAGCTCAGCGCAATAAATCGGCTATCCAAAGACAAGTCGACCAAGTGTCGGGCTGGTTCGTTCCGGCCATGCTGCTGCTTGCCGCACTAACGTTTCTGGCGTGGTTTTTTATCTTCACGCCGGGAAATTGGGAACAGTCGTTCCGCTGTTCGGTTGCTGTCGTTCTCGTTGCCTGCCCCTGCGCACTGGGCCTTGCGACACCAATCTCTTTAGTTGTTGCGACAGGCCGTCTTGCCAAGAAAGGGGTCGTAGTGAAAGAGGCAGGGGCGCTGGAGCGTCTAGCCCAAGTAGATACGATTATTTTGGACAAAACCGGAACGTTGACCGAGGGCAAACCCCGCATTCGTCAGGTCTATGCCCATAACGGCAGCAAATCGGCTGTTATTCGGCTAGCCGCAGCAGTAGAGTTCCATTCCGCGCATCCGCTGGCTAAAGCGATAGTAGAGGAGTCGGACAAAATGGGACTAGTACTTCCTTCGGCCGAGCAATTCGTGTATACGAGCGCCAAAGGGGTGGAGGCAACGGTCGAAAACCGCCAGGTTGGCATCGGTAACGCCGCATGGATACTAGAAAAGCTTCGCCAGCCCCTGTCTGGCGGAGTATCTTTTTTCACTGATGAGAGGGAGCGGGCGGGGGAGACGGTGCTTTATGTCATCGACGACGGTAAAATAGCCGGAGCGATGTCGTTTACGGATACAGTAAAGGCTAACGCGAGAGAAGCGATTGCCCGCTTGAAGAAAGCGGGCGTAGCGGTCATTCTGGCGACCGGCGATCATTTGGCACCGGCGTTAGGAGCTGCGAAGGAAGCGGGTATTGATAAGGTGTACGCCTCGCTTCTTCCTGAGGATAAGCTGGAACTGGTTCGCAAGCTGCAGGCAGGGGGAAGACGTGTTGGCATGGCCGGAGACGGCTGGAACGATGCACCGGCTTTGGCTGCTTCTGATGTCGGTATGGCGATGGGGGACGGAACGGAGGCGGCATTGACGGCGGGACATTTGACTTTGCTCCAGCCCAGAATGACCGCTATACCGGAGGCAGTGCTCATCAGCCGTCTAACGGTGCGAAACGTTCGGCAAAACTTGACCTTCGCATTTATTTATAATGCGCTTATCATTCCGATTGCCGCCTATGGCATGCTCCAGCCGTGGATGGCCGGGACGGCAATGGCCTTCAGCTCAGTATCGGTTGTAGGCAACGCACTTCGCTTAAACGGAAGACTGAGACGGGCGCTGGGCCATAACTAACCAAAAGCTAAACCAAAAGCTAAACCAAAAGCTAAACCAAAAGCTAAACCAAAAGCTAAACCAAAAGCTAAACCAAAAGCTAAACCAAAAGCTAAACCAAAAGCTAAACCAATTCAATTAATGTCAAAGCCAAGCGACTCCAAAACATAGACAAGGCTCAAATGGAATGTTATAGTAGCTACGTTATAATTTCATAACATTTATAATGACGCTATTGCCTTCTGGAGCAGAATGGTGTTGGAATGAAGGCTTGTCTTTTGCCTAAATAACGGGCAAACAGCATTTCCGGCACAGAAGCCGAAAATGCTTTTTTTGTGTGATTTTATTAACGAATAACAGAGCTTAAGGAGTGTAACGGAAATGAAATGGAATGCGAAGCTTAAACTGATGATGGCTGTAATGCTTACGGCGATGATGCTTGTAATCGCGGCTTGCGGCGGCGCTGTGAGGGACAACAGCAATGGAAATGGAAATGCGGGCGCAGGCAACGGAGGTGCGGCTGTAGAGCAAGGCGAGTCCGGCACAGCAGCGTCGGAATATCCGCTGAAAATTAAGGATGATACCGGAACCGAGCTTACGTTCGAGCATGCTCCTTCTAAAGTCGTTACGCTAGTGCCAAGTGAGACCGAAATTATGTATGCGCTCGGCGGCGCGGATTTAGTTGCGGGCGTCGATCAATTCAGCAATTACCCGGAAGAAGCGGCGGCAAAGCCGAAGGTTGGCGATATGACGACGAATATCGAGGCAGTTGTAGCGCTAACTCCGGATCTTGTACTCGCTTCCTCCAGCATGAACACGGATGCGGTTGCAAAGCTGCGTGAATTGGGCATTCCTGTGTTTGCATCTGATCCGCTGACTTATGACGCAACTATCGAGAAGATTGAAAAGGTTGGCCACATCGTCAATAAAAACGAGGAAGCTGCCAAAGTTGCTAATCACATGCGCGAAACGAAACAGCATGTGGTCGATGCTGTGAAGGGCGCAGAGAAAAAGAAGGTCTATTTGGAATTTTCGGTAGGCTGGACAGTGGGCTCCGGTACGTTCCTTGACGAGCTGCTTACATTGGCAGGCGGCACGAACATCGCTGCTTCGCAGCCTAGCTGGTATGAAGTTAACGCGGAGGAAGTTGTGAAGCAAAATCCGCAGATTATTATTTTTCCGGCACTGAAGGAAGAGCCTAACCCGATTAAAGCGGCAATTGAAGGCCGTCCGGGCTGGGATACAATTGATGCGCTGAAAAATAAACAGCTGTTTGCCGTGACGGAAGATCCGCTTGTTCGCGTCGGTCCAAGACTTGCGGATGGCCTGCTTGAGATGGCGAAAGCGATCCATCCGGATCTCGTCAAATAAGCGATGAAACGAAAAATGTTTAGCTATGGAGGAGCAGCTTTGCTCCTTCTTGCTGTTTCTATGCTTGTGAGCTTATCCATCGGCTCGGCCGGCATATTGCTAAAGGACGTTTGGGGCATCCTGCTGCATCAGCTAATTGGAGGAAGTGACGCAGGTCAAACCTGGAGTGCAGGAGATGTTGCTGTAGTTACTCAGGTCCGGCTTTCCCGGGTATTGCTGGCCGTTCTCGTTGGCGCTTGTCTGGCGCTGGCAGGAGCAGGCTTTCAAGGTGTGCTGCGCAACCCTCTGGCTGAACCGTATACGCTTGGCGTAGCGTCGGGCAGCTCGGTTGGCGCGGCTTATATGATACTATTCGGTTATCAGACGCTTATCGGCATGTGGACGATTCCGGCCGTCGCGTTTGCGACGGGTGTCGTTACATTGTTTGGCGTCATCTGGCTGTCACGGGGCCGTTCGGGAATGCAGCTGGAGACGCTTATTTTGTCTGGCGTCATCGTGCAGTCCTTTCTGGGAGCGTTCGTATCGCTGATGGTGTCGATGTCGAACAGCGTAGTTAATCAGATATTATTTTGGCTTATGGGCTCATTGGCCTTAAAATCATGGGGACATGTTTACGTTCTTATTCCGTTTCTCCTTATTGGACTGCCGCTGCTGTTTGCTTATGCAAATCCGCTGAATCTGATGGTGTTTGGGGAAAGACACGCCTCGCATCTTGGCATCCGGGTAGAGCGAACGAAGCTGATCGTGCTTATCGGCTCTACGCTGTTGACTGCAGCCGCCGTATCCGTATCGGGTGTCGTCGGCTTCGTAGGACTCGTTATTCCGCATTTAATCCGGCTGATTGCCGGTCCGGACTACCGGCTGCTCATTCCGCTGTCAGCGATTGGAGGCGGTATATTCATGCTTTGGGCAGATACGATTGCCAGAATGGCATTCAGTCCGAAAGAAATTCCTCTTGGCGTTGTGACCGCATTGATCGGAGCGCCGTTTTTCGCCTATCTGCTTTATAGAAGCAAGCGCAGTCAGGAGGAAATGGCATGATCGAGGCGAAACAGTTAACGAAAAGCATTCATGGAAACTCCATTCTTAACGGCGTGACCCACTCTTTTCAGGCAGGCTGCTTTTACGGCATTATCGGTCCAAACGGCGTGGGCAAATCGACACTGCTGCAGCTGCTTTCCGGGGCGGCGAAGCCGACAGCGGGAGAAGTGCTGCTGGCGGGAAAGCCACTGGACAGCTACGGGGCTAAGCAGCTTGCCCGCAAGCTGGCAGTACTGCAGCAAGGGGGACTGCCTTCGGCTGCTTTTACAGTGCGTGAAGTAGTTGGAATGGGCAGATATCCTTATCAGAATTGGTTTGGGGACGAGAAGAATGATCCGGCTGCTCTAATTGACCGGGCACTGGAAGCGATGGGGCTCACTGCTTTGCAGCACAGGCAGCTGGAGCGGCTCAGCGGAGGTGAACGGCAGCGGGCTGCACTCGCAAAGGTTATGGTGCAGGAAGCGGAATTGATTATGCTTGACGAGCCGACAACTTACCTCGATATCGGTTATCAGATTCATTTGCTGGACACCGTTCAAGCTTGGCAGCGGGAACGGGAATTGACCGTGATCGCCGTGCTGCATGATTTGAATCTGGCGGCGCTATACTGCGATCAATTGCTTGTGCTGCATGAAGGGGGCATTGCGGCTTCCGGGCCGCCTCGGGAAGTATTGAATGAATCGCTCATACGCAGTGTTTATGGCGCTGGAGCAACGATTGTGGCGCATCCGGCGACGGGAGTGCCGCAAATCCTGCTTCAGCCCGGAGGGTCAGCGCCATTACGATAAGGGAGATGTGAAGCTGTTATGGAAACAGGCAATTGCAAAGAAATCGCATATATGCTGGGAAGAATCAATGCCTTCGACGATGGGGCGGCTGCAAGCGCGCAGCGGCATTCGGATCAATTAACGAAGCCGCCGGGCAGCCTGGGCAAGCTGGAAGCCATCGCCTGCCAGCTTGCAGGCATTCACGGGGGGCTATGGCCGGATTTGCAGCGGAAGGCCGTTGTCGTCATGGCAGCCGATCATGGAGTGTGCGAGGAAGGCGTCAGCGCTTTCCCGCAGGAAGTCACCTCGCAAATGGTGCTTAATTTTTTGAGCGGCGGCGCGGCTGTCAACGTGCTGGCGAAGCAAGCAGGAGCGGACGTTTTTTGCGTCGATATCGGCGTAAAATCGGCAATCGACCATCCTAAGCTGCTGCAGCATAACATCGTGCGCGGAACGGCTAATATGACAAAAGAAGCTGCTATGAGTCTGGAAGAGGTGCTGCGAGCGATTTTGGCCGGGGTGAAAGTGGTGGACGAGCTGGCGGAGCAGGGCTATCGGCTGTTCGCAACAGGGGAGATGGGAATCGGCAATACGACGGCGAGCGCGGCGCTTGCATCGGTGTTTACCGGCTTGCATCCGGGGCTGACAGTGGGCAGAGGTACAGGTATCGATGACAAGGGCTGGCTGAAAAAGGTTGAAGTGGTGGAAAAGGCGCTTGCACTCCATTCTCCTGATCCGAAGGAGCCGTTTCTAGCGCTTGCCCAAGTCGGAGGCGCGGAAATCGCCGGCTTGGTTGGCATTATTTTCGGCGCAGCTGCTAATGGCTGCCCTGTCATTATCGACGGTTATATTTCCTCTGTTGCTGCCCTGACTGCTGTACGAATATCCGAGCATGTCCAGCCATACCTGATTGCCTCGCATCTGTCACAGGAGCAGGGGCATGCCAAAGTGCTGGAGGCGATGGGATTATCGCCGATGATCGATCTGGACATGCGGCTTGGTGAAGGAACCGGAGCGGTGCTCGGCTTTCATTTCATCGATGCGGCGCTTAAATTAATGCAAGAAATGGCGACCTTCGAGAGCGCCGGCATTTCGAAAGAGTAGGTGAACGGGGTGGCAATTCTAGTAACAGGCGGCGCACGCAGCGGGAAAAGCTCGTTCGCTGAGCAGCTTGCTGCCCGCCTCGGTAAGCGTGGTATTTATATCGCGACAAGCCGGATTTGGGATGAGGAAATGGCGGAGCGGATCGAGAAGCATAAACAGGACCGCAATAGAACGGGATTCGAATGGCGGACGATTGAAGAGCCGCTCGAACTGGCGAAGCAGCTGACAAACCTTGCGGCTGCTGAGGCTCTATTGTTAGACGAAGCGGAGATTGAGCCGCCTGTCGTTCTGATCGACTGCCTGACGTTATGGCTCTCCAATTTACTGCTGCTGTCGGAGGAGAAAAGCGGCAGCAGTGACGATCTGCGCAAAAGTACGGGGGAATGGCTGGAGCCTCAAGTGCAAGCGCTGCTGACGGCGGTCGCCGCTTTTCCTTATCCGCTTATATGCGTAACGAATGAAGTGGGGGACGGCGTCGTGCCGCCTTATCCGCTCGGGAGATTGTTCCGCGATGAAGCGGGGCGGCTGAATCAGCGCATCGCTGCGCTAAGCGAGCGGGTTTTTCTGGTGACGGCAGGCATTCCTGTAGATTTGAAAGCGTTGGCGTTCCGTTGGGATGATCTATGATTTTCTATTCGTTTCCTGAGATGCTGCTGCTGACGGCAGCTGCAATCGTCATTGATTGGATAATCGGCGATCCCAAATGGCCGACTCATCCTGTCATCTGGATCGGCCGGTTAATCCGTCTGCTGGAGCGGAAGTTAAGAGCTGGAGAGCAAGGACAGCAACGAAGTGCAGCTAAGGTAAAAGCGACCGGTGTCTGCTTGACGGTTGTTACGCTGCTGGTTTCCTTCAGCATAATGTCGCTTATCGTTGGGGTGGCCAATTGGGTTCACCCTTGGCTCGGTTATGCGGTGAGCGCTTGGTTTATCTCCACAACTATCGCTGTTAAGGGGCTGGGACAAGCTGCGATGCTCGTGTATCGGCCGCTTGTGTCTGGGAAGCTTGACGATGCGCGAAAATATGTCGGTTATATCGTGGGAAGAGATACCGACCGCCTCAACGAAGAGGAGGCTTCGAGAGCGACGGTAGAGACGGTAGCCGAGAATACGGTAGATGCTTTCGTCTCGCCTATCTTGTTTGCTCTAGTTGGAGGGGCACCGCTCGCTATGCTTTACCGCGCAGCCAACACGCTGGACTCTATGGTTGGCTATCGCAATGAGCAATATATCAATTTCGGCTGGTGCTCCGCTCGAACCGACGACCTGCTGAATTACATACCAGCTCGTCTAACCGGCCTTTTATTGTCGCTTTCAGCGCTGCTGCATCCGGGAATGTCTGCTGCAAAGGCTTGGCAGTCCATGCGAAGGTTCGCCAA
>NZ_CBVJ010000023.1 GCF_000513275.1 Paenibacillus gorillae
TTTCGGCTGGTGCTCCGCTCGAACCGACGACCTGCTGAATTACATACCAGCTCGTCTAACCGGCCTTTTATTGTCGCTTTCAGCGCTGCTGCATCCGGGAATGTCTGCTGCAAAGGCTTGGCAGTCCATGCGAAGGTTCGCCAAGCTTCACCCGAGTCCGAACAGCGGCATTCCGGAATCTGTGGTGGCCGGGGCACTCGGCATACAGCTCGGCGGCTTGAATTATTATTTCGGCCAGCCAAGTGAACGAGCCAGAATGGGCTGGCCGCTGCGCAAGCTGGAAGCGGCCGATATTCGCCGAGCGACGCGATTGCTCTATTTGACAAGCATCCTAATTCTAGTTGGAGTGTTGACATTATGGTGTTTCGTTCATTGATTTTGCATGGTCAAGCCTTCATAGCGGCCATCCAGTTTTTAACCCGGGTTCCGGTTCCTGTTCAGGTGCCGTTTGAAGCGAAGGTGCTGTCCCGAAGCCTGATTTACTTTCCGGCCGCAGGCATAATTGTCGGAGCAGTTACTGCAGCTGTCTTTGGCGGGCTTGAATGGTTCATGCCCGCTCTGCCGGCAGCTGTCATTGTGCTTGCTGCTTGGACGATCATGAGCGGAGGGCTTCATCTCGACGGCTGGATGGATACGGCAGATGGAGTGTTCAGCTACCGATCCCGCGAGCGGATGCTGGAGATTATGAAGGACAGCCGGGTTGGCGCCATGGGCGTTATAGCTGCTGTTCTGCTGTTATTATTCAAGTTCGCGGTCTTGAGCGAGCTGTTTGCACTTGTTGCAGCTGGAGATTTGCCGCAGTGGAAGCTATTGGCGCTTATTGTCATCGTACCGGTATGGAGCCGCTGGTGGATGTCCGTCGCAATCGTGGGCTGGCCAAGCGCTAGGAAAGGCGAAGGGATCGGAGCAATGTTCAGCTCAGCCAGATTCGGCCAGGCTTCAGCCGGTTTCGTCCTTGCTGCTGCACTGACGATGGGCTGCATGCTGGCCGGCGGAGTTGACGCATGGCCGGCAGCGGCTTGGTGCGCGGGTGCCGCGATTTTGGCTGCTTTGGTCGGCTCGGCAATTGCCGCATGGCTGAACCGGAAGCTTGGCGGTTTGACCGGCGATACATACGGGGCGATGAATGAAGCGGTTGAAGCCGTACTGCTTCTTGGGGTGCTGCTGTTGTTGAAATAAAGGTTGAGGTGAAGCGTAATGCTTGAAAGATACGGACACGGGGGCGATTTGCGGACAGCCGAGGAATCATACGGACTGCCCGCTGGCCGATTTCTCGACTACAGCTCCAATATGAATCCATTTGGCCCTCCTCCCGCCGTGCGGCGAGTGCTGGCTGCTTACGCAGAAGAAATAGACCGTTATCCCGATCCGGCCGTACGAGGGCTGAGGACGAAGCTTGCCCGGCTGCACGGCGTGGACGAGCAGTCCATTCTGATCGGCAATGGCGCGGCGGAGCTGATCGATCTTGTCGTGAGGTATCATAATCCTGTCATTACCGGACTGGTTTGTCCTTCATTTACGGAATACGGCGATGCCGTTCATAAAATTGGAGGCGGAACGGTGTCCATCCCGCTTGCCGATAGCGATCAATTTGAGTTAACGGAAAGCGCCTTGGAGCATTCGCAGGCGGCTGATTTTTTCATGCTTGGATCACCGAACAATCCGACAGGGAAGCTTGTCCGTCCTGACTTGATCCGGATGCTGCTGCGCCGCGGGGCAACTGTTGTTGTCGATGAAGCCTTTATGGACTTTGTTCCGGAGGAAAATAAATACTCGCTGCTGCATGAAGCCGCCGAGAACGAGCGGTTGTTCGTGATTCGTTCCATGACGAAATTTTATGCAATTCCCGGGATTCGTCTAGGTTACATGGTCGGTGAGCCAGTCAAAATCGCCGGATTGCGCGAGCTTCAAGTGCCGTGGAGCGTGAATTCACTGGCTCAGCTGATTGGCGAGGCGGTTTTGGATGAGACGGAATTTGCCGCAAGAACGATTGGCTGGCTGCAGGAGGAAAGCCGCTGGTTTGTTGACCAGCTTCGGGACAACGGATTAGAGGTGTTTCCTGGAGCGGCGAATTATGTGCTGGTCAGACTGCCTGAGAAGCAAGGGCTAACGGCAGCCGCCCTGCAGAAGGAAATGGGGAATCGTGGTATATTAATTCGCGATGCCTCGCATTTTACCGGTTTGAATAAGCAGTACTGCCGTTTCGCGATTAAGCTTCGCTCTCAGAATGAACAGCTGCTGGAGCAGCTGGAACAAGCGATGAATACGCTGCATACCCGCAGCACTGAGGAGGGGGAAGCCGAATGACACAGCCCTTTCGCCATTCAACACATTATGAATCTGGCGTGTGGAGCGGCGTTACAGCCGAGCTGCTGGATGGGGATCGTATCGTCGTCTCCGCTCCAACGGAGCTTCGTACAGTCAGCAGTGCTGTCCATCTCGGCGGTTTTGCGGCTGCCGGCACCGTCGTCAATTGGATGGTTCCCGTTCCTTATGAATGTGAGGACCCGGCATCAGATGCCAGCGGGCGGCTGGGCAAGTGGGGGTATGATCCGAACCGGACGGTGTGCTTGATGACTGCAGCCAAGCTGACGCATGTTTCTGTGGCCGAAGAGGAGGGGGACTGCTTCAAGGTGGTCTGTTTTACGACTTCCGGCACTAGCAACAGTGCGCGTGCAGGACTGGTACGGGAGACATTCTCCGCCTATACACCTGGTACGATTAATACAATTGTTCTGATCGAAGGCCGAATGACGGACGCAGCTTTGATCAATGCCGTTATTCAGGCGTCAGAAGCGAAAGCCGCTGCTCTGCAGGATCTCAACATTATCGATCCAGAGAGCGGATTGACGGCTACCGGCACGACAACGGATGCGATCGTTATCGGCGTCAGCGGGCAAGGATATGGCAACGCAGTGCATGCCTATGCAGGCGCCGCAACGACGATCGGCAACGCAATTGGCCGTCTTGTCTATGAGACGGTGTATGAATCGAGCCGGACGCAGCATGAGAAATAAGGAAATGTAAAAGGGCTGCATCTATCGTACCGGTAATGGTCGATAGATGCAGCCCTTTCCTTGTCAGAAAGTAAATTGTGAATGCCAGCTTGTGCTAGGCATCGGCTTGAAGAGACTCCCGGATGTCAAGCCGGGCTTTGCCGCCTTGTCCAACCCAAGTCTTTTTCCATTGGCCTTGCACAACCGCAATCAGAATGACGCAGCATAAGGCGATGCCGCTTAAAATGAGAAATCCTGGCGCATAGGAGCCGGTCGATTGATAGAGACCGCCCAAGATAAGAGGGAGCAAATAACCGCCGATACCTCCTGCCGCGCCAACAATACCCGTAACGATGCCAATGTCTTCACCAAACCGCTGTGGAACGAGCTGAAAGACGGAGCCGTTGCCTGCACCGAGGCACATCATGCCGAAGAACAGCAGGACGGCGACCGTGTAAAGCGGAGGGATCGAAGATATGGTGGCCAGCATGATGCCTGCTCCTCCGTAAAGCAGCATGAGCATCCGGATGCCGCCTATTTTATCCGACAAATAACCGCCAAGCGGCCGGAACAAACTGCCTGCTACAACGCAAATTGTTGTAAAGTCGGCGGCTTGCACAGCGGATAGCCCGTACTGCGTATTGAAGAAAATCGTCAAATAGTTGGATAAGCCAACGAACCCGCCGAACGTCACGCTGTACAATCCGCAAAACAGCCAAGCATCTTTTTGCTTTAAAATACGGCCGTAATGCCCCAGTTTTTTCGGAGCGGGCTGATTGGGGCTTTCTTTGGCGAATATCGTAAAAATAATAAAAACAAGCGTGATTGGAATAAGCGCCAAGCCGAATACGACTTCCCAGCTGCCAAAATGCTGTGCGATCCGGTTGGCAAACAGCGTTGTCAGCACAGTGCCGCTGTTGCCTGCGCCGGCAATGCCCATCGCCAGCCCTTGATATTGCGGCGGGTACCAGCGGCTTGCGAGCGGGAGGGCGGCGGCGAAGGAAGCGCCGGCAACACCTAGCAGAATAGCGACTATATGAAGCTCGGCAAGCGAGTTGACGAACTGCCAGCCCCAAATTAGCGGAATCATCGTCACAAGCATACCGATCTGTCCCGTTCTCTTGGGTCCAATGTAATCGGTCAGGAAGCCGAGTACCAGTCGTAAAATCGAGCCGCCGAGAATAGGCAATGCGACTAAGTTTGCTTTTTGCGCGGCATCCATCGGGTAATCGGCCATAATGACGACGGCCAGCGGCCCGATCAAAATCCAAATCATAAAGCTGATATCAAAGTACAGAAATGCGCTGAACAAGGATGGTTTATGTCCGCTTTGCCAAAAGGTTTTGTTCCCCATCATCTCCAAAACTCCCTCCATTACTCTTTTCTTTTGTTTTTCGGTACCGTCTTGCTTGCCCGGGAAGCAAGACAGGTTGGTTAAACGTTTATTCGATTGTGTTCGCGGCGCGGGGGCCCGAGCGGGCATTCATGCCATCGCCGGTAAAGTCCGCAATAAAAAAGGCCGCATTTTGTCCGGAAAGACAAAATAGCGGCCTCATTGCCAACGGAAGCATATGCGCTATGCTCCGATTATAAGCGGTCACGTCGTTGTGAACCCCAACCGAATTATAAAATAAACGTTAAGTCGGTGTCAATATACCTTACGTAAAATAGTTCTATAAAAAGATATCGGTTTATTATGTTAATATTATTGACATTACTTGCGGATTCAGATATGCTCAAATCAATTCAATAACAGTGCCACAACGATGTGGCGCAAGACCGGCAATGAAGCCCGTTCCCTTCGTATGGGACGGGTTTTTTCTGTTTTAATTAGGAATGCCAGTCGGGGATGAGGAGGGGAAAGCAATGCCGGCAGTTCGAATTAATACGGATCCAAAGCTGCACGTTTCGGTAGAAGAAGCGGTCGTTCTGCTCTGCGAGAAGCTTCCTTTTCCTAAGGGAAAGCAGCAGGTAGAGCTTCAGCAGGCCATGCATCGTATATTGGCGGAAGATTTCGTTACGCCTTTTCCGATGCCGCCTTTCCGCAGATCCGCTATGGATGGCTATGCCGTTTCATCAGAATGGACGGCTGCGGCATCGCCAGTGAACAAAGCGGTCTTTCCAGTCGCCGGGGAAACCCGGGCGGGCGGACATCGTCAGGATGCCGAAGGCAAGTCGATGCCAGTTCAAAGTGTTATGCGGATATTTACTGGAGCGCCGGTTCCAGACGGCTTTGATGCTGTTGTCGTGCAGGAAATGGCAAAGCCCTTTGTGAAGCGGGACGGCCAAAAATGGATGGAAATCGACCGGCCGGCTTTGGCCGGAACCCATATAGCAGAAGCGGGCGAGGATGTGCCAGCCCAAACCGTATTGTTGAAGAAAGGAAAGCCGGTTGGCTTAAGGGAGACAGCGATTTTGGCATCTTACGGCCATTCGGCGGCCTTCGTCTATCCGAAGCCCGTCGTTGCCGTGCTGCCGATTGGCGACGAATTGCTCACGGCCGGACAGCCGCTGCTGCCTCATCATATTTACGACGCTAATGGCATAACCGTGAACGCCTTTGCAAGAATGGCGGGGGCTGACACGATGCTTCATGCACCTATTGCGGACCGGCTTGAAGCTATTGAAGCGGCCTTGCATGCAGCGCAGGAACAAGCCGAACTGATTGTGACGACAGGGGGCATATCGGTCGGGGATTATGATTATGCCGGAAGAGCTGCGATTCGGTGCGGCTGGGAGCCTCTCTTTACGAAAGTGCTGATGCGGCCTGGAACGCCGACCTCATCTTACAGGAAGGGAGAGAAGCTGCTGATCTGTCTGTCCGGCAATCCATCCGCCTGCTATTCTGCGCTTGAGCTGCTCGTGAAGCCGGTGCTCATGAAGCTGTCCGGCCAATCCGGCTATAAGAGTGTTTGGCTGGAAGGTATTCTGGAGGCTCCCATAACGAAGCCCTGCCCGTATCCCCGGTTTATTCGGGCAACGACCTGCTATGCCGGCGGGCAATGGCGGGTAGCTCCGCTTACGAATGACCGCTCCGGCAATATTGCGGCATTCGCCGAGGCCACCGCTCTTGCCGTAATACCGGCCGGGGGAAGAGGGGCTGGGGCGGGAGAGGCGGTCCGCTTCATCCAGCTGACTTAGCCAGTGTTTATTTCTACAGAAAGGGAGGCTGGCGATGGGAAAAGAAAAACTCGTCGTAATCGGCAACGGGATGGCCGGCGTCAAGTGTGTGGAGCATATTCATGATCAAGCGCCTGATGCGTTTGATATTGCGATTATCGGCAATGAGCCTCATCCCAACTATAACCGGATCGAGCTCTCGAAAGTGCTGCAGGGCGATGCGCATATTGACCGGATTACGCTGAATGACTGGGACTGGTACAAGGAGCGGGGCATTCGTTTGTTCGCAGGCGAAACGGCGGTTAAAGCCGATACGGCTAATCGTCTCGTCGTCACGAATTCCGGGCTGACTCTGCCTTACGATAAGCTGATTTTTGCTACCGGCTCATCTGCCTTTATGCCGCAGCTGCCGGGTATCGACAAAGAAGGGGTAACGGCCTTTCGAACGCTTGCGGATTGCCGGACTATGCTTCGCGCAGCGGCGAAATATAAGCGCGCAGCCGTCATCGGAGGCGGACTTCTCGGGCTGGAGGCAGCGCGCGGCCTGCTGAATTTGGGCATGGAAGTGACTGTCGTCCACAATGCCTCCTATTTAATGAATCGTCAGCTCGACACGGCTGCCGCTGAGCTGCTGCAGCAGGAATTGACAGAGCAGGGTATGCGGTTTCTGCTGGGTAAACGAACCGAGCGGATTATCGGACGAAAGCGCGCTGAGGGGCTCCAGTTTACGGATGGCGGCCGCTTGGCTGCTGATTTAATTGTACTGGCGATCGGAATCAGTCCCAATATATTGGCAGCGGAAGCGAGCGGTATAACCGTCAATCGCGCGATTATCGTCAACGATTACTTGGAGACGAGCGTACCTGATGTCTATGCGGTTGGAGAATGCGCGGAGCATCGCAGCACGGTTTACGGGCTGGTTGCGCCGTTGTATGAACAGGGCAAGGTGTTGGCGGCGCGTTTGTGTAAGGCAGCAACGAAGCCTTATGAGGGCTCTGTACCCTATGCACAGCTGAAGGTGGCTGGCGTTGAGGTGTTTTCGGTGGGATTGATCCGGGAGGAGGAAGCCGAGACCGCTTTGCAGCGTTATAACGGGCTGAATAAAACGTATCAAAAAATAACAATGCGCGATGGCAAGGTTGCTGGCGCCGTGCTCTACGGAGACAGCACCGAGGGGATGAAGCTGCTCGATTTGGTGAAAAGATCGGCATCTGTTCAGGATCTGCAGCCGTTGGAATCCAGCTCGGGGACAGAGCAAAGCGGGCTGGACAAGGCGGCGGCCATGCCGGAGGGAGAGACGGTCTGCGCCTGTAATGGCGTTAGCAAAGGCGTTATCGTCGAGGCAGTCTGCTCATTTGGGCTGAAGACGGTAGAGCAGGTGCGGGAAAAGACGAAGGCTTCCGGGTCCTGCGGAGGCTGCAAGCCGGTCGTCAAGCTGCTGCTGGATTACGCCGTTGCCGGAGGCGGCGAACGGATTAAGGCGGGACCGCCGATATGCGATTGTACGCCGCTTGATCATTCGGCGGTGAAAGAAGCAGTGGAGAAACAGGGCCACCATGACTGGGCAGCGGCGATGAGGTCGCTCGGCTGGCTGAATGCGGAAGGGTGCAGCATTTGCCGCCGTACGCTGCGATATTATGCCGAGAAGAGGTCCGGACGTAATGCTCATACGCTTTGGGGACCTTCAGGCAGCTCCAAAGCAGGCTTTTCCAGAGATCATACCCCGATTGGGAATGCGCTTGAGGAGGGGCTGAGGGGAATTCCAATGCCGGCCGAGGTTCAAATTGCGATATCGGCAGGTCCTGCCTTTCCAGCAGGGGTCATGGTACATGATTTTGGCATTCGGGGCGTGCCTGCCGGCTGGGAAATATATGTTGGCGGGTACGGGGAAAATCCAGTCAAGCAAGGCACGCTTCTTAGCATCGAAGCGACTGGCGCTGCGGCAATTCTGACGATGTTAGGCTGCGTGCAGATCTATCGCGAGACAGCGCATTACGGAGAGCGGCCTTGGAAATGGCTCGACCGCTACGGCTTGCAGCGTATAAGAGAAGCTGTGCTCGACGGAGAAGAGTGCGAACAGCTGTATGCGAGATTGTCGGGTGCACGGCTGCCTCTGCCTGTATCTGCGAATAGCTGAGCTTTGCGTTAGAGAAATGGAGGGTGAAGACATTGACGACGATAGCGAATAACAGGGGGACAGAACGTGATACAGCACCGGCGATAAAAATGCTGACGCAGTGTCCGTTTTGCAGCGTGCAATGCAAAATGGCTGTCGAAGAAAAGGTCGATGAGAGAACGGGCCGCGCCGCCTACACGGTGTCAGGTATTCCGAATGCAGCATCCGAGGGAAGATTATGCGTGAAGGGGATGAATGCCCACCAGCATGCGACGAGCCGGGAGCGGCTGCTTTATCCGATGCTGCGCCAGGATGGTGTATTGACCCGCGTCTCATGGGAGGAAGCGCTGAATGAGGTTGCAGGCCGAATCGCTGCCATCCAAAGCAATCACGGCCGTGACTCTGTATCGGTATACGGAGGGGGCTCGTTAACGAACGAGACTGCCTATTTGCTGGGCAAATTTGCCCGGATAGGCTTACGTACTCGCTACATCGACTATAACGGCCGTTTTTGCATGTCCGCCGCAGCTTCCGCTGGCAGCAAGACATTCGGCATCGATCGCGGCTTAACGAATCCGCTGTCAGATATCGCGCTGGCTGAATGCATCATACTGGCGGGAACGAATATCGCAGAGTGCCAGCCGACGCTTATGCCTTATTTTACGAGGGCTAAGGAAACGGGCGCCTTTATTATTGTGATTGATCCCAGGGTTACGGCTACGGCCGAGATGGCGGATTTGCATTTGCAGGTACGGCCGGGCGCAGATGCAGCTTTGGTCAACGGAATGCTGAAGATAATCGTAGATGAGGGATTAACTGATGCAAGCTTCGTAGAGGGCAGAACGAAGGGTTATGAGGAACTGAAAAGCACGCTTGACGAGATGAAGCTTGAGGAGATCACGGCGTTGACGGGCGTTGATCGTGATCGGATCATTGAGGCGGCTCTTGCCTATGGCAGGGCGAAGACGGGGATGGTTTTTACGGCACGGGGTGTAGAGCAGCATGCGAATGGACATTTGGCCGTACGCAATTTTTTGAACCTTGTCCTTGCAACGGGAAAAATCGGCAAACCCGGCTGCGGTTATGGGGCGGTAACGGGTCAAGGGAACGGCCAAGGCGGCCGGGAGCATGGACAGAAGGCGGATCAGCTTCCCGGCTATCGTCTGATCGATAATGAGCAGGACCGTGCTTATATAGCGGGAGTATGGAAAATCAACCCGGAAGAGCTTCCCGGCAAAGGTGTATCAGCTTACGAGATGATGGAGCTGATTCACCGGAAGGAAATTAAGGCGATGTTCGTCATGGGCTCGAATCCGATCATGTCCAACCCGAATGCGCCGCTCGTGGAGGAGGCGATAGAAGGGCTGGATTTTCTCGTGGTTGCCGATATGTTTCTTTCGGAGACGGCTCAATTGGCGGATGTCGTATTGCCGGTAACGGCTTATCTTGAAAATACGGGCACGATGACTAATCTGGAAGGCCGCGTATTGCTCAGGCAAGCGGCAAGGGAGGCACCTGGGGAGGCGGTTCATGACTGGCAGCTGTTGTGCAGTCTTTCCGCCAGGCTGGGGAGGGCCAGCTATTTTACTTTCGACGAATCGGAGCAAATATTCGAAGAGCTGCGTGAGGCCAGCCGGGGCGGTATTGCCGACTATTATGGGATCACGTATGAAAGGCTGCTGCAGGAAGAGGGTGTGTATTGGCCCTGTCCGGAGAAGGATCATCCCGGTACGAATCGGCTGTTCGAGCAGTCCTTTGCGCATGCTGACGGTCGTGCCGTGTTTCAGCCGGTGCCATCGCAGTCAGAAGGGGAAGCGACAACGGGCGCTTATCCGCTGTTGTTGACCAACGGCCGCGTGCTGTCGCATTATTTGACCGGCGCACAAACCCGCCGCAGTCCGGCGCTCGCAGCGAAAGAAATTGAGAATTTTATGGAAATCCATCCGGAGACGGCGGAGCGGCATCGTATTGAAGACGGTACGCTTGTCAGCATCCAGTCAAGCCGTGGCACAGTGATCGTCCGCAGCAGACTGTCAGCCCGTATCCGCAAGGATACCGTTTTCGTTCCGATGCATTGGGGTGACGTACAAAATGTGAACCGGGTTACGAGCCCGTCGCTGGATCCTTTTTGCAAAATGCCGGATTTCAAAGTGAGCGCCGTACAAATAAGTCCGTTCTATGAGCCGGAGAGCGAGGAGGGGGAAGCTGATGAATGGGGCGTGTCCACATAAAGGAATGGATGGGATTATACTCGCTGGGGGACAAAGCAGAAGAATGAACGGAAAGCCAAAAGCACTGCTTCCATTTGGCGGAAGCCGGATGCTGGAACGGCTTCTCTCTCGAATGTCGCCGGTATGCGGCACCTTGACTGTTGTCGCCGGGACATCCAAGCAGGCGCAGGCTTTCGCGGGAGCCGCCATTCATACGCTTGTCGATAGACAGCCGCAGCAGGGGCCGCTTGCTGCTCTGCATCTAGCCTTGGAGCAGTCCAACTCCGAAAGGCTGCAATGGGTGACCGCATGTGATATGCCGTTTCTATCGGCAGAGGCGGCCGTCTGGATGCAGCAGCGGCTCCAACGGAGCGGGAGCATGGCTGTCGTTCCGGAAATCGGGGGGAAGCTTCATCCGCTGCAGGCGATATATCGTCCTGCCTGCGCATCGGCCGCCGCCACTTGCTTGGAGGATGGAAGCCGCGGCATGATGAGTCTGTTCCACCTAATCGATGTTGAGATTCTCAAGGAAACGGATTTTGTTGACGCCGGGCATGATATTCGCTTCGCCTTTAATATGAACACACCGGCGGATTACACCCAGGCTCTAATGCTAGAGAACGAAATGGGGACGGGGATGGAAGGTGTCTGCCGATGAGTGATAAAGCGGTCTTTCAAGTCGTTGGCTATAAAAAGCACGGGGAAAACGACACTTCTATGCGCTCTCATTGCGAGGTTTGTCGAAGATGGCATAAGCACAGCTGTGATCAAGCATGACGGACATGATTTTGAAGCCGATCCGCCGGGCTGCGATACGCGTCTCCTGCGGGAGGCGGGAGCGGTCTGGTCGGCCATTTCCTCCCGCGAACGGACAGCAGTTGTATGGGACGGAGCGACAGCTCTCGGCGAGCTTATCGCCGAGACGCCGCCCGTCGAGCTTGTACTAGTGGAGGGTTATAAGCAGGAGTTGTATCCCAAGCTTGTGATTGTTCGTAACGAGGAAGACTGGAATTTGGTTCGGCAGCTTTCGGCGGTAACGGCAGTCGTCTTCTGGCCAGAGGCTTGGAAGTTCAGGAATGAGATGATTGTGCCGGAGGACATGCTCATCTATCCATTAAATGATACGAAAGCGATAGCGGCTCATATTGCCGGATATGTCTGCGCTGTAAGCTCAAGCTAAATTCGCATAAGCTGCTTCATCGCGGTGCTGTCGATAATAAACGGCTCGGTCGGAACGAGGTCGAGCCGAAAGCCTTGAACGAGCTCAGCGGCCGACAGAGGCTTGAAGACGTCTGTTTGTCCAGCCAGCCGGGCGAGCCAGCCGATAATATGAGCGGGAGCGACGCCTGCTGCCCGCAAGCCGGCGATCGACGTGTCGCCGTGGCGCTTGGCAAGGCGTTTGCCGTCTTCTCCCATCAGCAGCGGGACATGGGCGAAGCGCGGGGCAGGAAGCGAAAGCGCCTCGTACAGCATCAGCTGCCTGGGGGTGGAATCCAGCAGGTCATAGCCGCGTAAAACATCGGTAATGCCCATTGCGGCGTCGTCCACCACGACGGCGAGCTGATAGCTGACGATGCCGTCCGCCCGGCGAACGACGAAGTCGCCCCCTGCATCCGCCGCGAAGGTTTGCTTGCCGGCAGCCTCATCATGAAAAGATATGGAGGAATGGTCCTCTCCAATCCGGAACCGAAGCGAAGGCGCCTTAATGGCCTTTCGCTTTTTTTGCTCTTCGGGCGACAGACAGCGACAGGTTCCTCCGTAGGCAGGACCTTCCTCGCTAAGACCATGAGGCGCGCTGGCAACAGCGAGCAGCTCGGCGCGGCTGCAGAAGCACGGGTATAGGAGGCCGTTCTGCTCTAGGCGGTCGAGCGCCGCAGCATACCATTCATCACGCTCGCTTTGTGTATAAGGAGCGAACGGTCCTCCAATATCGGGCCCCTCATCCCAGTCGATCCCCAGCCAGCGAAGGTCGGCAAGCGCCTGCTCCGCCAGCTCAGGCCGGCAGCGCGGCTTATCGATATCCTCCATTCGCAGCACGAATTGGCCGTTCGCATGTCTGGTCTGCAGCCAGGCGAGCAGCGCCGCCCATATATTTCCGATATGCATAAGCCCTGACGGCGTCGGGGCGAATCGTCCGCGAATCATAGACAAATCTCCTTTTCTGCAACGCATTCTCTATTTTACAAACGATAGCATGTCTAATTCCGCGAACGCAACCATTTCCGCCCGTTTGAAGTCTAATAGAGGAATGCTGCGTATGAACAATTAGAACGAAAAGATAAAGGGTAAAGGGGACAATGCGAATATGAACGAGGCCATTGCAAATTGGAATCGATTGCTGGAGGAAAACCGGGAGCGCGTCTCGACGCAAAGGCAGCTGGAACGCCGCCGCGAGCAGCTGCAAACGCAGGTTAATGCGGAGCTGAAACGCATCGTCGAGCTGGAGGTTAAACTGGATAAAGAGCAGGAAGATGTCGACCGGCTGCTTAAGCTGTCTTGGACGAACTTGTTCCATACGCTGCTGAGAAGCAAAGAGGAGCAGCTCGAGACAGAGCGTCAAGAGGCGCTGGCCGTATCGTTAAAGCTTCAACAGGCAAAGTTGGAAGTGGATACGCTCAAGGAGGAACTCGTCGAGGCAGGCGATAAGCTGGCATCGCTCCGGGGGGCCGATGAGGAATATACAAGCTTGATGCGCCAAAAAGAGCAATGGATCGTTCATTACGATGCCGAGTTTGCACGGCAGCTAGGTGAGCTTGACGAGCGGCTTGCGGAAGCGCAGCTGCAGGACAAGGAATGGTATGAAGCGGCTGCAGCTTGCCGCCAGCTTGTGCTCTCGCTGGAGGAGGCTGTGAACAAGCTGGATTCTGCGGCGAACTGGGGTACATATGATATGCTTGGCGGAGGGCTGATCAGCACCTCTATTAAACATTCCAAAATTGATGATGCCAAGGTTGCAATCAATACCGCCCGCCATTTGGTGAAACGGCTGAAGGAAGAGCTGAAGGATGTCAATCTTCAGTCGGATTTGGCGGTGGAGATCGGCGGGATGTCGACGTTTGCCGATTATTTTTTCGACGGATTGATTGCAGATTGGATTGTACAAGGTAAAATAAAAGAATCGCTGTCGCAGGCCGAGAACCAGCTTCACAAAGCCAGAATGCTGTTGAAGACGCTGGAGAAGGAAAGCGGACAGGCCGCAGGGCCGCATGCATCGTTGAAAGAGGAGCGCGACCGGCTGATCCGGCAGTTTGCGGGTTAACGGGCTTTCAAGGCGCTCCGCACAGGAGGTTGTTCGATTTGATAAGGATTACGGGATTGACGAAAGACGGACAATGGAGAGAAGATCTGACGATCGGCCAGCTGGCGACAGCCGGGCTGGAATGGTTTTGGGCAGATTTTAGCGAGCCGAGCGAGGAGGAATCCGCCTTGCTCTCTTCCTATTTCCATTTTCACCCGCTGGCAATCGAGGATTGCTTCCATCTGCTGCAGCGGCCGAAGCTGGATCATTATGATCCGCTGCATTTTTTGGTGCTGCATTCGATTGATCCCCGCACTTTGGCGATTTACGAGGTCAATATGTTTATCGGGAAAAATTTTCTGGTTACGTATCATTATCAGCCCTCTGAGGAAATTCAGGAGGCGCGGGCCAAAATCGCTAAGGTACCGGTCACGAAGCAGAATTGGTCTCTATTCGCCGCTTATATGGTGATCGACAAGCTGGTCGATCAGTACTTCCCTGCCGTTCAGGAGCTGGAGGAGCAGGTGCTGGACATGGAGGTAGGAGGCGGCAATGACAAGAACCAGACCGCGATCGAGGATATTTTCAGTATCCGTTCCCGACTGCTCCGATTGCGTAAAACAATTCTCCCGATGCGGGAGCTGCTGTACCGGATTATCAATACGGAGCGGATCGACGGTCTCGACCAGTACGTGGCGTTTTATCACGACATTTATGATCATTTGCTGAAGCTCGCCGAAATGACCGACGCCTGCCGTGAGATGACGGCGGATTTGCGGGACAGCTATATGTCGTACAATTCCAACCGGATGAATTCGATTATGAAGACGCTGACGGTGATTACGACGATTTTTATGCCGCTCACCTTTTTGGCGGGCATCTACGGGATGAACTTTCATAATATGCCAGAGTTGAATTGGAGCTGGGGATACTTTTTTACTGCTAGGCATCATGTTCGTCATCGGGCTGGGCATGTACGTCTGGTTCCGGCGCAAAGGCTGGTTTGATTGAGGGGATAGACGAGACAGACGAGATAGACGTGATTGACAGGCTGCATCCTGGCGGAGCTTGCAGTGACCGCCTTGCTTCGGCAATTCGGCGGACTCGGCGTGATGCAGGGAGACGGTTTGTGAATGGCTGAAAGAGAGAAGGGGCAAAGGGGAACGCAATGATGACAAGCAAGAACAATAATATAGAGACTGGACAGGGTCAGGGTGCGGTTAAAACGCCGCCGAACGATAAGCTTGGCGGTAAAAAGACAGCTGCCGTAGTAGCTGTAATGGCAGCTGTCATTGTTGGAGCTGGCATTTTGTTCTTCGTCATGATGACTGCGCTGCAGGCGAAAAGTGATCGGATGGAGGATTTTCCTAGCAGCTATACTTACGCTACGGCGACGTCAGCCGGGGGCATGGAGCTCCATGTGCTGGCGACTAAACCTTCTAACGTCACCTTGACGGCAATCCATAACAATGTATCGATCTCGCCGTTTTACGGCATTAACGGCGGTTTTTCTACGATAAGGCTTTACTTAGCATCGCCATCGTTAATAGTTTGCCAGTCAATGGAGCCATTAGCGATTATGGCTCAGGCAATGAAAATATCAAATATGCTCGCGGCACGCTGGTATGGGACGGGGCGGCCAATAAGCTGTCAGTTCAGGTTGCCGGCAAGGCATCGGAATTGAAGGTAATGGACCATACGCGTTTTTGGGCGCAGGGCGGCATAAGCATGAGTCTTGGTCATGACGCGGAATGGAGGGCGCAGACAGAAAGGGAGCAGGCTCCTTTCCCGGATGATCTTCGATTGCGCTCTGGAGCTGTCTACGACGAAAGTGGAACGCTGTATCTAGTTGTAAGCAAGACGAAAGGGACGCTGAGTCAATTCCGTGAAGCGGTTACGGAACTGGTCGGGGGAGGAAAGCTCGTTGATGGTATTTTTCTAGACGGCGACGGCTCATCGCAGCTGCGAAGCGGGGAGGCGCAGCTGGCTGGGGACAATCGGCCAGTTGTACAAATGATGCGAATCGTAAAATAGCCGGCCATACATCAGGAGATACATCATTAATTATTAATTGCGTTAATTATTGGCTTGGAGGCTATCTACATGTTAAAACCATCATTGCCCATCGATGAAGTGCTGCCAGAACTACTGGCAGCGCTTCGGACAAATACCGGTGTTGTGCTGACAGCGGAACCCGGCGCGGGCAAGACGACGAGAGTGCCGCTTGCACTGCTGGACGAGCCGTGGCTGCAAGGGCGCAAAATTATTATGCTGGAGCCGAGACGGCTGGCAGCTCGTTCCGCAGCTAAATATATGGCGGATATGCTGGGCGAGCCGGTGGGGGCAACGGTCGGCTATCGGGTGCGGCTCGATACGAAGGTGAGCCGTTCGACCCGCATCGAAGTCGTTACCGAAGGCATTCTCACGCGGATGCTGCAAGAGGATCAAGCATTGGAGCAGGTTGGGGCGGTGTTGTTCGACGAATTTCACGAGAGGCATCTGCATGGTGATTTGGGGCTGGCGTTATGCCTGCAGACGCAGGCGCTGCTTCGGGATGATCTGCGCCTGCTCGTCATGTCCGCGACGCTAGATACGGCAGCCGTAGCCGCACTGCTGGACGAAGCGCCGGTTATCACCAGCAAAGGCCGGGCCTATCCGGTGAATACAGTCTATCTTTCGTCGCGGCCGGAGGGCAAGCTGGAGGCCAATATGGCCGTTCTTATTGAACAGGCTATGCGAGACAGCGAGGGAGACGTCTTGGCTTTTCTTCCCGGTGTAGGAGAAATTAGACGGACAGCCTCCTTACTTGCACAGGCTGGCGTTAATGCGGACTGGGCAGTAAGGATAACGGAACTTCACGGCAATATGCCGCTTGAAATGCAGGATGAAGCGATAGCACCATGTAAGCCGGGAGAGCGGAAGGTTGTGCTTGCTACGTCGATTGCAGAATCGAGCTTGACTGTGGAAGGGGTTCGTATCGTCGTGGACAGCGGGCTTATGCGGGTTCCGCGTTTCTCGCCGCGAACCGGGATGTCAAGGCTTGAGACGATTCAGGTGTCACAAGCGTCAGCCGATCAGCGGAGAGGCCGTGCAGGCCGGCTGGCGCCTGGCGTTTGTTACCGGCTATGGACGGAACAGGAGCAGCGCTATTTGCCGGAGCAGAGCACGCCTGAGCTTGCAGAAGCGGATTTGACGCAGCTGGCGCTGGAGCTCGCCGTATGGGGCATTCAGCAGCCATCCGAGCTCCGCTGGCTGGACGAGCCGCCGCAAGCGGCGTTCGAGCATGCGACGGAGCTCTTGAAGCTGCTGCGCGCCATCGATGCTTCCGGCAAGCCAACAAGCTGGGGCAGGCGTATGGCCAGACTGGGTTTGCATCCTCGACTGGGCTATATGCTGCTCCGGGCGAAGCGGCTTGGATTGGCGGAAACTGCCAGCGAATTGGCTGCGCTGCTCAGCGAACGTGATTTGCTGCCGCAGGAGCGCAATGTCGACCTGATGCTGCGGGTCGATGCGCTTAAGGGCAGAGGCGCTGGTGCCGCAGACCGCGGCGCTGTTCAGCGGATGAAAGCGCAAGCGGCACAGTGGATGCGGATGCTGGATACAGCTGATGGAGAGGAGGCCGGCGGCGGGAAAGAAGCGGAACAGCGGGAGCAGACGACAGAAGGTGAGCCTTTCGGCTTGCTGCTAGCTTTCGCTTTCCCTGACCGGATTGCCCAGCGGCGGAACGACGGCCGCTACTTGCTGGCGAACGGCCGGGGAGCTGCGCTTCCTGAGCTTCAGCCGTTATCGCGGGCTGCGTATTTAGTCGCAGCCGAGCTGGATGATTCCGGTACAGAAAGCCGGATTCGGCTGGCAACTATGCTTCAAGCGGAACAGCTTCAGCTGGCAGCAGGCGAGCAAATTGACGTACAGGATTCGGTGGAGTGGGACTCTGCCGCTGGAGCTGTCAGGGCGCGCCGGCGGCAGCGGCTGGGTGCTATTGTCTTGAAGGAGGGCCCACAGCCGAAGCCTGATCCCGAGCAAGTGGCAAGGGCGCTGCTGGATGGTATCCGGCAATCAGGGCTAGGGCTGCTCCAGATGAGCAAGCAGTCGTTGCAGCTGCTCGCACGAATGCGACTGATGTCAGGGAGGAACAAGGACTGGCCGGATGTTTCGGAGGAGACGCTGCTTGCGACTCTTGAGGATTGGCTGCTGCCGCATTTGACCGGAATGAAAAATCGCAACGATCTGCAGCGGCTGAATATGTTTCAAGTGCTGCAATCAGTGTACAGCTGGCAGCAGTGCCAACAGCTCGATGAGATGGTGCCAACTCATATTACCGTGCCGAGCGGCTCGCGTATTCCTGTAGATTATAGCGATCCCGAAGCGCCATTCATTGCTGTTCGGCTGCAGGAGCTGTTCGGCTTGCGGGAAACGCCGATGCTGGCTGGCGGCAAGCTGCCGCTTACGATTCATCTGCTTTCCCCTTCCCAGCGGCCGGTTCAGGTGACTCGGGATTTAGGCAGCTTTTGGAGCGGCGCTTATTTCGAAGTGAAAAAAGATCTAAAAGGAAGATATCCGAAGCACTATTGGCCGGACGATCCCTATGCCGCGCAGCCTACTAATCGGGCGAAGCCGCGGGGGCAGTAAAGGAAGGAAGTGCATGAGCATTCCAGTAGAGTGGTTATGGAGCTATTTGGTTGTCGTTAATGTAGTTGCGTTTGCCCTCATGGGAGCGGATAAACATGCTGCCCGCAAAAAGCAAAGACGCGTACCTGAAAAACGGTTATTTGTCTTCGCGGCCCTAGGAGGAGCGGCTGGCGCTTGGATTGGGATGCAGGCGTATCGTCATAAGACGAAGCACCGGTCGTTCATGGTTGGTATGCCGCTGCTGATTCTGTGGAACCTGATAGCGGTTTATGTTGTTTTACACTTGCTAGGGAAGTTGGTTCTTCCGTTCTAGTGTACGTTTAGCAGGAGCCGACCTTCTTCGCACCGTAGACACAGCTCTATGTTCAGATGTTTGAAGTATGAGGGGCTTGGCGTCATGATGGCGGGAGGTGTAATTGTTAATTTGCAGAGTTCCAGCATGAGAGCCACCACGGTGTAGTATCACGGTCCGCCCCCTCTCATCAAGAGTAAAAGCAAGAGCAAACGTAATGACAGCCGAATCAAAATGTAAAAGTGCATTTTGATTCTGTCTAAACTCGCCTAAATCGCCATCAAAATGTAAAAGTGCAGGTGAAATAGCCTCAAATGGTCAAAATGGGCTCAAAAAGCACGATCAAACTGCACTTTTGCATTTTGACGGGCTAAATGGGCTATTTTACCCGTAACAAAATGTACTTTTACATTTTGTTGCTCCGAATGGTGAATGTTAGGCCAACTGGGAGCTCACGCCACGGCACCCCGAACATTCCGGGCAAGGCTGCGGCCCTGCAGAGCGTGATACCCCTATAATGCTTGGAATACTTGCTCGACCAGTTGCTACGAGTCCAATCGAGTCGACCCAATAGCCCCAAGTACAGGAGCACACTGAGAATTGGATTGCCATTGGGCCTGTAATAATGGTATAGTTGTAATCCATATTTTATCCATCGCAAACATACTCGCCGTCGTTCAGACGGCGATCTTTGCGTTTGAGAGAGTAATCAACCTTAGGAGGTAACTGACACATGACGGTTCAAAGTGCCTATCAAGAAGAGAAGGACCGGCTCGCGATGTCGATGAATGAGATCGTCGCGCAGTTGAATGAGATCGGTCCGCGATACACAGGCCATGACTTCACGGAGCAAATGCTCGACCTGCAGCGCGAAGAGCGCAAGCAAAGGCTGGAGATCGCACAGCGGGAGCCTTATTTCGGACGCATCGATTTTCAGGAGACACAGGCGGAGGCAAGCAAGCCGCTCTATATCGGTAAAGCCGGCGTGGCGAAACAGAGCAACAAGGATGAGCTGATCGTCATCGATTGGCGGGCTCCTGTAGCCAGCCTTTTCTATTCTTTTACGGGTGGAGAGGATATGGCTGCCTACGAATCGCCGGAGGGCGAAATTGAAGGCTACGTGCATTTGAAACGCAACCTGATGGTCCGGCACGGGGAGTTAGTGCGCATGGTGGACAGCTATACGCGCGGACAAGAGGATGACGCCGTTACCGATGAGTTTCTGCTCTACCGGTTAGGCGAGAATAAGGATAATAAGCTTCGCGACATCGTCTCCACCATCCAGCACGAGCAGGATCAAATTATCCGTTCGGAGCGGGCAAAGGCGCTGTTTATTCAAGGTGTGGCGGGCAGCGGTAAGACGACGGTGGCGCTGCACAGGCTTGCATTCCTTCTCTATCAATATGCAGATCGGATGCGTGCCGAGCGAATGATTATATTCGCGCCGAACCGGATGTTTCTTGACTATATTTCCGGCGTGCTGCCGGAGCTTGGCGTAGGCGATATTCAGCAGACGACGTTCGCGGACTGGGCGCTTGAGCTTCTGGAGCTTGAGGTGTCGCTCGCAAGCACGGAGGATACGCTCAATTATTGGTTCGAGCAGCACCGTACGGCGGAGGAGGCTGCGAATTCTTCCGGCAGGCTGAAGGGTTCGCTGGCGTTCAAAGCGATCGTGGATCAGCGCATTGCCGAGACGGCAGCCCGCATCGTACCGGTCATTCCGTTCGAACCGCTTCCGGGACTGGTACTTAAGCCCGAGCAGATGCAGGAGTGGTACGACACAGATTACGGCGAAGAGACGCTGATGAAGAAACGCGACCGGCTGGCGAGCCGTATTCGCCGCTGGTTTGAGTCGGAGCTAAAAACCCGCGGCATCACGGATAAAAAAATTCGGGCGAAGGCTTCCGCTAAGCTGAACGCTTTTCTGAAAAAAATTCCTTCCTATACGGCTCCTCAGCTGTATATGACGCTATTCCACGGCAAGCAGGCTTCCTCTGAGCTGCCGAAAGGCGTAGCTGCTGCAACCTGGTCTCGTCTAAAAGAAGGCAGAGTGGAAGGCGAGGATCTGGCTCCTCTGGCGTATATTCACTTGCGACTGCGCGGCTTGCAAACGCCGGCCTACGACCATGTCGTCATTGATGAAGCACAAGATTATTCACCGTTCCAGTTGGAGGCTCTACGACTTTGCCAAACGTCGCCATCCATGACGGTGCTGGGCGACTTGCAGCAGGGGATTCATGACTATGCCGGCATCCAGAGCTGGAAGGAGCTTACAGCGCTGTTCGACGAGGAGCGTACCGGCTACTTCGAATTGAATCGGAGCTATCGTTCGACGATGGAAATTATCGAATTTGCCAACCGGATTTTAGGCGCGATGGGCGGCGGTGTAAAACCGGCAGTACCGGTATTCCGCAGCGGCGATTCTGTACTTGTTGAAGCCATCGAGCCTGAGGGCTGGGCTTCCGGCATCATCTCAACGGTCCGGGAATGGCAGAGCACAGGCCTCTACGAGACGATATCCGTCATCGGGAGAACCGCGGAACAGTGTGAGCGGATATATGAAGCGCTCAAAGCTGATGGACTGGAGCCATCCCTAGTGCGAAGCAAGCAGCCGGAATACGGGGGCGGACTGTCAGTTGTACCGGTTTATTTGTCAAAAGGGCTGGAGTTTGACGCCGTACTTATCGCAGATGCGGATGCGGACAGCTACGCGAATCATGATGCCAAACTGCTCTATGTCGGCTGTACGAGAGCACTGCACAAATTAAAGCTGATTCATAGTGGAGAATTAACGGCATTAATTGCTCCGGAGCAGTTGACAACGTAATAGTAAATTTGACAGTATTAAGACAACTCCTTTAGGCATATTGACTTTAAAGTGACTTGTAACTAAACTTGCTACAAAGCGCTATAATCCCATGTCCAGGAAGGAATTGAATGGCATTGAGTAAACCGAAACCAAAAAAGCAAAATCGCCCCAACACGTATAAGCAATCTAAAGAGGCGCAGCGAAAAGGGTCGAACAAATCGCTTATTTTTCTGACACTGGCGTTTGTGGCCGTTATTGCTGTCATCATTATCGGCCTGAACCAGCAAGGCAAACCGGCTAGCTTCGATTATGCTTCATTGCCAACGCAAGGAAGCGCGGAAGCACCAGTCAAACTCGTCGAATTCGGCGACTACAAATGTCCATCCTGCCAATTTTTCGCGCAAAATATTAAACCGCAGCTAGAGAAGGATTTTATCGAAACAGGCAAAGCTTCGCTATCTTTCGTAAACTATACGTTCATCGGCCCGGACTCGGTGACGGCAGCCCTGGCGGCTGAATCGGTTCATCAGCAAAATCCGGAAGCTTACTGGACATACTACAAAACGTTGTATGACAACCAGCAGGACGAGCGAATTGAATGGGCAACGCCGGATCATCTCGTACAACTGGCGAAGGACGCTAACCTGCCGATCGACTTCGATAAGCTGCGCAGCGACATCGACAACAAGACCTATCAAAAAAGAGTGGACAAGGATAATGACTCTGTTCGTCCATTGAACGTAACGGGCACGCCGACGCTGTTCATCAACGGCAAGAAGTATACCGGTTCGATGGATTACGTATCGATTAAAGCGACGATCGAAAAAACGCTGAAGGGGTAATATCCATTGAGATATGAATCTTGGAGTCAAAGGACCGGCCTGTACTTAGCTTGGCTGGTATCGCTCGTAGCGACCGGAGGCAGCTTGTATTTCAGTGAAATCGAAGGCTTTATTCCATGCGATTTGTGCTGGTACCAGCGTATATTTATGTATCCGCAAGCGATTATTCTAGGCATCGCAGCTTATCGCGGCGACCGCCGTATCGTCTGGTACACGCTGCCGCTCAGCTTGATTGGCGGACTGATTTCCCTGTATCACAACATCGAAATTTGGTTTCCTAAGCTTGGTGAGGTTGCACCTTGCCGTTCCGGCATTCCATGCAACCAAGACTATCTCAATTGGCTGGGCTTCATTACGATTCCGCTGATGGCGCTTGCCGCTTTCATCTTGATTACGATTTTCTTGCTGTTGGCGCGTGAAAGAGCTCAACTGCAAGAAGATGCAGATGAGCAGGAGTCAGCAGAGTAACAAAATGTTCAAATGTAACAGAAAAAAGCTCCGAACGGGCCAGGTATGCTGGCTGTTCGGAGCTTTTTTCATCTATAATAGACCTATTCTATTAATAAATTATCGGAGTGAATACGTTTGTCGGATTGGACTTGGGAACAATGGACGGAGCCGCTCCTCCTATCTCTGCGCATTGCGCTGATTGCCAGTGTCATCGTGCTTGCGTTAGGTACGCTAGTAGCCTGGCTTATGACGAAAAAGCCGCTGCGGGGCGCTTTATGGCTGGAAACGTTATTCATGCTGCCGCTTGTCCTGCCCCCGACTGTCGTCGGATTTCTGCTGCTTGTTGTTATAGGGCGAAGAGGCTTGGCCGGCAAAGCGTATGAATGGCTGTTCGGGCAGCCGGTTATCTTTACTTGGATGGCTGCAGTTATCGCAGCTGTCATCGTCGCTTTTCCGCTCGTCTATCAGACGATGAAAAACGGTTTTGCGGCGGTAGACAAGCATTTGGTGGAAGCGGCGCGTTCAGCGGGAGCGAGCGAATGGCAGGTGTTTCGCCATATTTCCTTGCCGCTGGCAAGCCGCTCGCTTATGACAGCCTATTTACTCGGCTTTGCCCGGAGCCTTGGAGAGTTCGGCGCTACGCTGATGGTGGCCGGCAATATTCCGGGCGTCACGCAAACGACACCGACAGCTATTTATGTAGCAGTCGAATCCGGCAATATGGGACTTGCCTGGGCATGGACTGGAGCTATCGTCTTGGTTTCGTTCGTCATGCTTTACTTGACAGGACGAAGAAGTGACCGATTAGACAAGTAAGCAACCGTGCGTCTTTGCAACTGCAGTATCCCGGAATGCACCCATTTGATCGTTGATTTCGTATTGCAAGCAAAGGGAGGCGTCAGAATGATAAGGGAACATAGGGATACGGAGAAGCAGCTTGCCGATGCGCTGCGCGAGATTGAGGCATGGGAAAGCTCGCAGAAGGATTTATGGTTTTGGGAGAAGCTGGGCCGGTTGCCATTCATGCTGCTGGATAAATTGACGCCTGCCATCATTCAGCAGAAAATCGGAGAAGCAGTTAATGAGGTTGGCGCGTTCATCCAGACCGGCGGCCGCTATCTGCTGTCGGAGAAGTCGGTACTGGAACGATTGAAGAAGCAAATGCCTGATGGGACAGAAAGATTTGAACTGGACGGCGTCGCAAGATTGCCGCTTAGCGTTATGGATGTAACGGCAGACCAACTGTCCGCTAGCCGTTCGAAGCTCGCAACGGTGCAAGGGGCGACGACCGGCTTTGGCGGACTATTGACACTAGCCCTCGACATTCCCGCTATATTGGGTTTGTCGCTGAAGATTATACAGGAAATCGGCATCTGTTACGGCTATGATCCGAATCTCCGCGAGGAACGGGTATTTGCGGTGAAAATCATGCAGTTCGCCTCGTCGGATATCGTAGGCAAAAAGGCTATTTTAGATGAATTGGCGGTATTCGAGGGGAGTGACGGAGACAGGCAAATGATGTCGCAGCTTCAAGGCTGGCAGGAAGTCGTCGCTCTCTATCGTGACAATTTCGGCTGGAAGAAGCTGTTTCAGATGATTCCAGTTGCAGGCATGCTGTTTGGCGCGTTTATCAACAGAGGCATGTTGAATGACGTAGCTGAGGCTGCAAAGATGCTGTATCGTAAAAGAAGAGTATTGCAAAAGATTGAAGAGAGCAGGGAACAGCATGATCGCATCTAGCGCTGCACTATGGTCGGAAGCGGAACAATTTATTATAGAATGTTATGCCGAGCTCGGAAAAAGTGAAGAAGAAGCTAAGCTCCGCTTGTCCGAGATTGAGCGGCTAATTGAGCGCGACGGCAGTTATACACATACGTACGAAGAATTGCAGCATGGCGCCAGACTGGCTTGGCGCAACAGCAACCGCTGTATCGGGCGGCTGTTCTGGCAATCATTAGAGGTCCGTGACGCAAGGGAACTAGAGCAAGAGGATGAGGTTGCTGAGGCGATATTTAATCATATTAAATATGCCACAAACGGAGGACGCGTTCGTTCAACCATTACCGTATTTGCCCCTGAGCGGCCGAACCGCCGTATTCGCATATGGAATCATCAGCTCGTCCGTTATGCCGGCTATCAGACAGAGCAAGGCGTAATTGGTGATCCGGCTTCCGTTGCATTTACAGAAGTTTGTACGAAGCTTGGCTGGAAAGGCCTCCAGACACCGTTTGATGTGCTGCCGCTCGTCATTCAGATTGATGACCGCAAGCCAAAGCTTTACGAGTTGCCGGAAGGCATTGCGCTTGAGGTTCCGCTTGAGCATCCGGAGCTTGGAGAGGCTTTTCAAGCGCTGCAATTGAAATGGTATGCCGTCCCGTTCATTTCGGATATGAAGCTGGAAATCGGCGGCTTGAACTATACGGCTGCTCCATTCAACGGCTGGTATATGGGGACGGAGATCGGTGCACGCAACCTGGCTGATGTGCAGCGCTACAATCAGCTGCCGAAATTAGCGCAAGTGATGGGTCTGGATACGACGACGAATACGTCGCTATGGAAGGACCGGGCTTTAGTAGAGCTGAATGCGGCCGTTATCCATTCCTATAAAAAGCATGGTGTCAGCATTGTGGATCATCACACGGCCGCAGAGCAGTTTATGCGGTTTGAGAAGCAAGAGGAGGCGAACGGCCGCGAAGTGACGGGCAGATGGTCCTGGCTTATTCCGCCGCTGTCACCGTCCACAACCCCGATATGGCATCGGGGCTTTAAAGATAAACAATTGAAGCCGACCTACAGCTATCAGGCAGCGGCTTATGATACCGGGGGTTAATCTGTGGATTTCAAAATGGAGTATTTATCGTTTTTCGTCATTGTGACCGATGGCGACGACAGCGGTTCGTCCAAGCGGTACAAGCATTATCAGACGCTGGACGAGGATGATTATGAAGACAGTGAAATTAAGAAGTTTTTGGATGGAGAGTTCAAGCGGATCGTCAAGCGAAAAGTTGAACGGAATCCTAATTCCGAGAACGCGCCGACTAAAATCGGAAGATTTATGGTTGAGCCCGGCTATGAGCTTGGAAGCAACCAGAACTACAATCTGTTCCAGCGTTTGCGCGATGCTGAACATAAGGAGCGTTTCATTGGCATCGCCGATGAACTCGTTCATATTTATATGGATACAAGTGCAGTGCGCGGCGGTGCGTTTATTATTGCAAGAGCGAAGCTGAATACGTATTTCGATGAACCGTTTTTGTTTTTGCTGAAATGTGATTTCGAGCCCAATATCGCACGTATTGCCGATGAGCGCAGCTTGATTTCTCATGTCGAAATGGCTATCAGCGCGCGCAGCATCAAGTCGATTCAATATCCGCATATGCCGGAGGAAGGGATGCTCGAGCACTGGGAGCTGAAAATACACCAGGCTTCTCATGCCCGCTATTTCGAAGACTTTTTGAAGTATGTGTCCTATGAAAAACCGCTGCCTGAAGTTATGGGAGAGCAGGTTCTAGGCATGGTTCAGCAGTATATGGAGGATAAATGGCAGGATGCTCCCGAAAGCACAGAGCGGCGGGAGGAAGAGAACGCCATCGAGGTGTGGGCTAGCAGCGAGAAACGCGACATTCAAGAATATTGGACGCATGAGCAGGTTGCTGCGGCATCGGCGGCGCTTGTGGAGCAGAAGCCGGACTTATCTTTTTCGTTCAAGCTCGATAGCGTCACGATGAAAGGGCTGCTGGCTGATTTCGGAACAGCGTTCCACTTCGCCAAGCATAACGGAAGATACGTTGTCGTCATTGAAGGCGATTCCTTCCAATTTGACAAGGGAATGTCTCCAGTCGAGCTGCTTCAGCCGCCGGATTTGACTGATATCCTCGATGTGATCGGAACGCACCGGCGCGAGCGGGAGGAAATGCCTCCACCTCAAACGGAGCTTGAAGCTTCGCTGAACAGAGCCCAGTCAGACGATACGCATGGGAACGACAGTTCCTCTAATGACGATGTGCCCTGGTAGTACCCGCTAATTCCGCTGCGGAATGTGAATGATGAGCTTTGGCAACAATAAGGGCAAGCCAAGCCATCTTGCATTGTTAAAGGGGAGTTGCTGCGGCATATGGTGCTGAAATTGTTCTTATTCGCGATACTGCTGTTATTTTCAGCTTTTTTCGTCGCCACGGAATTTGCTGTCGTACGCTTACGCACGAGCCGCGTTAACCAGATGGTTAACGAAGGAGCTAAAAACGCCAAAGCTGTTGAGAAGGTCATTACTCATCTCGACGGCTATTTATCCGCGTGCCAGCTTGGAATAACAATAACAGCACTGGGCCTTGGCTGGCTCGGTGAACCGACTGTACATGAGCTGCTGCATCCGTTGTTTGACCGGCTGCATCTTCAAGGAAATGTATCGAATGCTTTATCCTTTATTATTTCCTTTGTCATTGTAACCTATTTGCATGTCGTGCTGGGGGAGCTTGCGCCAAAGACGCTTGCAATTATCAAATCGGAGCAAGTCAGCCAGTTCACTGCACCGATTATCATCTGGTTCAATAAGCTGATGTTTCCGTTCATCTGGCTTCTTAACGGCTCCGCCAACGGACTCGTTCGTATGCTCGGTTTAAAGCCGACGGGGGAGCATGAGGCTCATTCCGAGGAGGAAATTCGGCTTATTATGTCGGAGAGCTATGAGAGCGGAAAAATCAATAAAAGCGAGCTTAGCTACGTGAACCGGATCTTTGAATTCGACGAACGGCTGGCCCGTGAAATTATGGTGCCGCGTACCGATATGGTTTGTCTGTACGTCGAGAAATCGAAGGAAGAAAATATCGCGATAATCCGTAAAGAGCAATATACGCGTTTTCCGGTAGCAAGCGGGAGTAAAGACAATATAATCGGCGTAATTAATACGAAGCAGTTTTTCATGCATGATTTCGAGACGCATAACTCAACCGTACGTTCACTCATGCAGCCGATGATGTCGGTGCCTGAAGTGATGCCGATCAAAAAACTGCTGCGTCGCATGCAGCTTGAACGCGTTCATATTGCGATCTTGCTTGATGAATATGGCGGCACTTCCGGAATGATTACGATCGAAGATATCGTAGAGGAGATTGTCGGTGAAATACGCGATGAATTCGATGAGGATGAAGTCGTAGAAATCGATCCTATCGGGGACAATGTTTTCCTGGTGGACGGCAAAGCGTTAATTAGTGAGGTCAACGAGGCGACGGGAAGCCATCTGGAGAGTCAAGACGTCGACTCCATCGGCGGCTGGCTGTTCAACCAGAACCCGGAGCTAAAGGTTGGCGAGCCATGGACGTATGCCGAGCTGACATTTACCGTACGGGTGAAGGAGAAGCACCGCATCCGCAAAGTCGAAATTATGGTGAATCACAATAAATAATTTAACCGCATTCTGAAGGGAAACACCGTTGAAGAAGAAACGCTTCAGCGGCCTCCCGTTAAGAATGCGGTTTTTTGTATACTCTTTCACAAATTATGGGAGAGGACAGGTCATATTTAAACCGCTATGTATCGTAGAATGGAAGAGGGCGGCTGGACAAGGATGACAGGCCGCGGCTTACGTTTGGGAAAGGCGGAGATGGCGTGGGAGATTTGCTGAATGCGATTATTATGGGCATTGTGGAAGGCTTAACTGAATTTTTACCCGTTTCATCGACGGGTCATTTAATTTTGACTGCAGATTTGCTTGGGTTTACGGATGAACGGGCGAAAACGTTCGAGGTCGTCGTTCAATTTGGCGCTGTCTTGGCCGTACTTGTGCTGTACCGGAAAAGGTTCCTACGCCTGCTCAACTTCAATCTGTCCAAAACGTCGGGACTGAACGTGCTGCATATTGCACTAGCGCTAATTCCAGCGGGGATATTCGGTTTTCTTCTGCACGGCTTTATTAAAGACTATTTGTTCAGTCCGGCAACGGTGCTTGTCGGATTGGTAGCTGGCGGGCTGCTAATGATCGCCGCTGATCGGTTGAAACGGAAAATAACGGCGGAGGAGCTGGACGATATTTCGTATAGGCAAGCGCTAGCCATCGGTTTGTTCCAGGTACTTGCCTTATGGCCCGGCTTCTCACGCTCGGGCTCGACGATATCGGGCGGGATGTTTTTTGGCGCAAGCCAGAAGGCGGCCGCTGAATTCACGTTTATCGTCTCCGTGCCTATAATGGCTGGAGCAAGCGGAATCGATTTGATTAAAAGCAGGGAGTTTCTAACAGCAGCGGATTTGCCCCTGTTTCTAATCGGCTTGCTCGCTGCGTTCATCGTGGCTACGATTGCGATTGTAACCTTTTTGAATTTGATTAAAAAGCTCCGGTTATCCTGGTTTGCCTATTACCGGTTTGGACTTGCCGCTTTATTTGCGCTCCTTATTTTATAGAGCCAGCTTTTTGTGAAGCGTGTCCGCTTATGGCTTCCGCGGAGCAAGACCGTTCCAGAAGAGCTGAACAATATCTTTGGCCGCTTGCTGCAAGCTCTCTTTGTCATTCACAATATCTTTGCGGTTACGTACTGTCATGACGGCAATATAAGCGTGGGCGAGGAGCAGCGGATTGGCCGGGGCAATCTCTCCGTCTGCTATAGCCTGCCGGAACACGTCCTCAAGCAGCTGATTGAGGGCGTTTTCGGCATTGCGGATACGCGTAATCTGTTCCTCGCTCAAGCCTGCGGAAGCCTCTCGCATCATCGTCTCGAAATCGACGTGTGCATTCGCCATATGCCCCTCTGCTACTTTAAGCAGCCGCTCTTGCAGTGAGCCAGGCCCGTCCATAATTCGTCTGGTCTGCTCAAGCGCGACAGAGAGGACCAGCAGTACCGATTCGGTGAACAACTGAGCTTTGTTGTTGAAATAATAATAGACGCTCGCTTTCGTTACGCCGCATGCTTGAGCGACGCCTTCCAGCGATACCTTCTCGAAGCCATGCTCCATAAATAAAAAGGCGGCAGTGCGCATAATTTGAATCATCGTCTGGTTTTTTCCATCGGCTTTAGGTCTTCCGGGTTTTCGTTTTGGCGGCTGTTCTGTCAAAGTCAGGCCCTCCTCGTTAATGTTGGCAGGTTTAGCCTAACGGCTAGCTTTATATAGCGAGTTCGCAAATTTGTAATCAAATTCGGTTGATTAATTAACCTTCCGGTATATATAATTATTTTATACACAAATCTATTGTAAACCAAATAAGACTGCAAAGGAAACGGGGATGAATCAGAATGTTGGAAAAGCTTAGCCACATCGTGGCAGGAAGACGCAGTAGATGGGTGACGCTGGCGGTCTGGATTGCGCTTGCTGCGCTGCTGACCGTATTGCTGCCGCCTGTCGGCGACAAGGAAAACAATAGGGCTCCGAATTTAGAGAAGGACAGTCCATCCGTTATCGCAGATCACTTAATTAAAGAAAAATTCCCTAGTGAGTCCGGGGTGCCCGCATTAATCGTCTGGCACCGGGAAGGGGGGCTGACCGAGGATGATTACAAGCTCTTCCAGCAATTGTCCGCCTCACTCTCCGACAATCCGCTGGAAGCGCAGGGCGCAATTATTCCTTTTCACCAAATGCCTTTGCCTGCGCTCGCCGCTTTCACCTCTGAGGATGGAGCGACTCTGGTGCAGCCTGTTCCGTTTGATGAAAGCACCGAATCCGACGTACTGAAAACCAATTTCGAGCACATTCAGAAGGAAGTCTCTTCATGGACTAGCGGACCCGATCCTTTCTCGGTTCCGGTGAAAGACCAGAACGCGCTAAGCGCCAGAATAAGCGGTCCGGCCGGTATATCGGTGGATGCCAGCGGCTTATTCAAGGGTGCCGATATCTCCCTGATGATCGCAACCGTGCTGCTCGTTCTCGTCTTGCTGCTGCTTATCTACCGCTCACCGATACTGGCATTTATTCCGTTAATCGGTGTTGGATTTGCCTACTTGGTTACAAGTCCGCTGCTCGGCTGGATGGCAGGCGAGGGCTGGATTACAGTCGATGCTCAAGCGATTTCCATTATGACCGTGCTGCTGTTTGGCGCGGGGACCGATTATTGCCTGTTCCTCATTTCACACTACCGTCAGGAATTGAAGCTGGATAATGATAAGCTCCGCGCCTTGCGTACCGCGTTCAAGGACGCTTCCGGCGCTATTGCGATGAGCGGTTTCACGGTCGTTCTTGCTTTGATCACACTGCTGGCGGCTAAATATGGTGCTTACCAGCGTTTTGCGGTACCGTTCAGCTTGTCGATTCTTATTATGGGAATCGCTAGTCTTACGCTTGTTCCAGCCTTGCTCGCTATTTTTGGAAGAGGCTCCTTTTATCCCTTTGTTCCACGGACCGCTGAAATGGAGGCTGCCCGCGCGCAAAGCAAAGGGAAGCCAGTGAAGGCGGAGAAGCGGAGGGAAAATCGTTTTGGCACGAAAATCGGCAATCTAGTCGTTGCCAAGCCTTGGACCGTAGTCATTGCTAGCGTCGTTGTACTGACGGCATTGGCCGGATTTACGACGCAAGTAAAATTCACGTATGATCTGTTATCGTCATTTCCGAAGGATATGCCTTCCCGAGAAGGCTTCGACGTCATTTCCGACTCATTCACCCCTGGTCAGCTAGCGCCTGTCACCGTTGTCGTCCAAACGGAAGGCAAATCGGTAGACCTGGCGTCTGGTTTAGGCACGCTGCGCGAGGTGGATACGGTATCGAAGGCGGTGGCCAGCGGGCAGGATCCGAATTTGCAGTCGGTGCAACTGCTCTTCAATCTCAATCCTTACTCGCAAGAAGCAATGGATGCAATTCCGCAAATTTATGAGAAAACGGAGGCGCTGCTCACTGAGGCAGGCATAGACCATGCAGCCGATAAAGTGTGGGTCGGAGGACAGACGGCGACCCAATACGATTCGAGGGCGCTCACGAACCGGGATAATACCGTTGTGATTCCGCTTGTCATCGCGCTGATTATGCTGCTGCTCCTCATCTATTTGCGATCAATAACGGCAATGCTGTATTTGACCGCAACCGTTGTGCTTTCATTCGGCTCGGCGCTTGGCCTTGGCTGGATCATTCTCCATTATGTCATGGGAGTCGATGCGATTCAGGGTGCCATTCCGCTCTACTCCTTTGTGTTTCTCGTTGCACTCGGCGAGGATTACAACATCTTCATGATTTCGAGCATCTGGCGGAAACGCAAGACGATGCCTTTGTCGCAAGCCATTAAGGAAGGCGTCAGCGAGACGGGAGGCGTTATTACTTCGGCCGGACTCATCCTGGCGGCAACCTTCGCCGTGCTGGCAACGCTGCCGATCCAGGTGCTTGTACAGTTTGGCCTTATAACGGCGCTGGGCGTTCTTATGGACACGTTTATCGTGCGTCCGTTCCTTGTGCCGGCTATAACGGCGCTGCTTGGCAGACGGGCATTCTGGCCGTCTAAAGCGAATCTGATCGAACAAACGAAAAACGAAGGCTAGTTATCATTTATTGTACCGGCTTGATGGATCGTTAGATCTGTTGGGTCGGTTTTTTTGTGCGCTGCTGCTATGGAATGGCAGATGGTGCGCCTGTAACGGGGCATGAAACATTTTGGAGCCGGCAGCCGTCTAGGAATGAAATTGCCAAAAATTAGAGAGAGATAAGGGAGGTTGTCTGCATTGAACAAAATCGCGGTCACGGCCGGCTCCATTGCCATTGCACTCATAATTATTGTTATAGGCGGTTTGCTGGCTCCGCAAGCGGTACAGGCTTGCTCATGCGCGGAGAGACCTGAAGTACAACAGCAAATGAAAAGCAAAGCCGCTATTTTTGCTGGAACAGTCGTTTTTACGAAAAAGAAGGCTGATATCCCATTCGTTAGCCGCTCGTCGGACAGTCCGGTTCAGGTGAACTTTGAAGTCAATGAAGTTTGGAAGGGTCATGTTACCAATCATTTAACCGTACATACTGCTCTGGGCAGCGAAAGCTGCGGCGTCGAATTCAAGGACGGTCAACAATATCTTGTTTATGCCAATGCAAAAAAGGGGGATCTCCAGGTCGATTCCTGCAGCGGAACGATGCTGCTGTCGCAAGCCAGCGCTGATCTCTCCGTTCTTGGAGGCGGCTCAGTACCGCCTGTACTGCAAGCGCCAGCCAAACAATCGAGCAGTATTCCCATTATCATCTCCATCGTCGCCGTGCTGCTGCTTGCCGTTTTTATAGCGTATGCGATTCGAAGAAGACGAGAGGTTAGCTAATAACCATTATTGACGAAAAATTTTATAAGGGTAAAATGAGGAAAGGACGAGTTCAGGAAGGAAGATTACCCGCAAATGAAAGTGAAAATTTTAGAAGCAAAAATGACGTATACGAAGGCCGACGGCTATGTCGGACAAGTTCAGTTCGAAATCGACGGCTCTCCGAATCAATACGAAATGACGCTGCACAGCCGCAAAGCGACTGAATGGGGCTATGGCTTGTTTTTTCTGAATGAGTCAGGCGATGAGGATCAGCTGCTTGCTCTCGAAGATGAGCTAGAGGAAGACGATGAGCTGTTCGATTTCCTGGTACAAGCAGCGCAAGATAAACTGGTGCGTCTATAAGCGTAAAAGAACCATTCGTTCCTGTTAAGAACAGGCGAATGGTTCTTTTTAAGTTAATCAGGCTATAAATGCTGTTCTGCATTGTCTTCCTTCTTCGCCCGGCTGCGAAGCGAGTAATGCCAGAAAAGATAAGCAATAACCGCAACGGCAAGCACTGCAGCAATGATGCCGTAATCATAAATGAAATCGCCGATCTCCTCGACGTGATCTCCGAACAATGCGCCAATAGTGAAATAAATCGATGTCCATATGAAAGCCGAAGGGTAAGCGAATAAGGAGAATCGGCCGTACTTCATTCGATTGGTGCCAGCAACAAAGGGCATGACATGGCGCAGAAAGGGGAACAACAGCCCAATCCCAAGCGACCAGCCGCCGTATTTCGCGTTCAATTGATCGGCTTTGACGACGAATTTCTCAATGTTCTTCTTACGCATGAACCAATCAAATAGTCTGGAGCCGGCAAAGCGGCCTATGGAGTAATTGAAGGTCATAGCGGAGGAAATGCCGAGAAACGTCATTAAGTAGGCTGGTCCCGGCTCCAGCATTCCGGATGCGGCTAAAGCGCCCCCGGTCAATACGACCGCTTCATTCGGAATCGGCAGCCCGATCAGACCCAGACATAGAACAAGGAATAAGGCGACGTAACCGAATTGTTCGATGATGGTCAATAAATACGAATAGCCCATATGGCTTCTTCACCCTGTCGTAAAAAAGATTAAATTCCGGACCGTGATATTGCTCTAAATAGGCTAACATAATCAATGACAATTTGAACACAGCATAAATTTGCATTTTAACCATTTCGTAACTAATTAAGTCCCTAGACTTTATTATAATAACATTGCATCGTTATTGAGTCGAAGGGCGGGATAACTCCCATGTTACCATTTCAAAACCAGGTGGATCGGCTTCGAAGGTACGAACCGGTCTGTTATACGATATGCTTGACCTTGCTGCGCGACGAGCAAACCTCCGCAATGGCAGCACAACAGCTTTTACTGCAGTTATTTGACGATTCAAACTTCTGGAAGCTGGAGGAGAACAAGAGAGATCGCTATGTATTACGTGCGGCGGGTCCGATATGTTGCGAACAATTGAAAAATACCCGATATATGAAGACCTCGTGAACGATAGCGATTAAGGATTGATATTTAAACGATAATGGCAGATGATAATAATAGACGCATGCAGCCTAATTCTCCCATTACCGAGATTGACGGAAAGGAAATACAATGAATAACAACAGTAATCGGCGAAGCGTCACGATTGCCCTCTTTGTCGCGACTTTTCTGGCGGCTATCGAAGGAACGATCGTAAGTACGGCTATGCCAAGCATCACCAAAGAGCTTCAGGGTATCGAGCAGTACAGCTGGGTTATTTCAATTTATTTATTGGCAACGGTCATAACGACGCCAATCTACGGAAAGCTCTCCGATCTGTATGGACGAAGAAAAATGTTTATGATTGGCGCTATTATTTTTCTCGCGGGCTCTATGTTGTCGGGACTTGCCCAGTCTATGGAAATGCTAATTTTGTTCCGCGCTCTGCAAGGCTTGGGGGCAGGGGCATTAACCACAATTCCGTATACCATAATAGGGGATCTCTATTCCTATGAACAAAGAGCCAAGGTACAGGGCTGGATGTCGAGCATTTGGGGCATTGCAGGTATCTCAGGGCCTCTATTAGGCGGCCTGTTGGTCGATTACGTGTCATGGCGGGCTATCTTTTATATGAACCTGCCGTTTGGCATTATCGCCATTGCGCTTTTGCTCTCATCATTTAAAGAAAGCTATGAGAAGAAGAAACGGCATATCGATTATGCGGGTATCACGACCTTTTCGATCGGCATGTTCAGCTTCCTGTATGCATTGACTTTGCTTCGTAATGAGGATGGCACGGCAGGAGCGGGGCCGCTCGTTATCGGCTTGCTGTTTGCAGCTGCAGCTTTGTTTCTAGGGTTGTTTTTCATTATTGAGAAAAAATCGCCGGAGCCGATTATTCCGCTTAAATTGTTTAAGCTGCGGACGATCAGCGCTGTTAATGCAGTCAGCTTCCTGTTATGCGTGATTAACGTCGTGACGATCTTTTACCTGCCGCTATGGCTCCAAGGCGTGCTTGGAAAAAGCGCGACTTATTCCGGTCTGGCGATGATCCCGCTCTCCGTATCATGGCCTCTGGGCTCTATACTGGCGGGCAACTGGATTTCCAAAATCGGCCTGCGCCGTATTGCCTTTACAGGTGCCGTGTTCCTCATTTGCGGAAGCCTTGGCTTTATGTTTATGAACAGCAGCACGCCAATTATACTTTTTATGTTCTATACGTTTTTGACCGGATTATCCTTTGGTCTTTCCTTGACAAGCTTTACGGTAGCCGTTTCTTCAGCAGTCAATTGGGAGCTGCGCGGCGCGGCCGTAGCCAGCAACAACTTTATCCGTACGCTTGGGCAGACGATCGGTATCGCGTTATTCGGGCTGCTGTTGCATACGGGTAGTGCAGAGACCATTGATGCTGCTTTGCTGGAGACAAGCCTGCATCGCATTTTCATTATTTTGACCGGATTATCCGTTATTGTCCTGTTTGCTGCATTCAGCTTGCCCAAGATGCAGCAGACGGCTGAAGCACAGCCTACCAGCGCATAGACAGAATAAGTGAGCTTAGTAAACCGCTGTCTTTGTGATCGGCTGTCAGTCTCACATCTGCTGAGCCTCGCTTATCGGCTTTATCCTTGCATGCGATGAAGCCGAGACTGCCGGCAAGGCGGGCGAATCAGTCTGCAAAATTTCATTACTGGCAATCGCCTGCGCCGTACAACGGCGTATTCGATTGCTTTTTTGCATTTAGGCGACCGTCAAATGCTGCTTGGCGGTGCCTTTACAACAGCTTTAAGTCAGCCTTTGCAAACATATTATGGGACGATATACAATGAATTTGTCGACAAAGCTCGTTATAAATAATATCGCGCCGGCGATTTTTCGCTAATTTTGTGTGCAACTTTTTCCTCTCGTTTGCGTTCATAGTTTGTCGGTTCAAATGCAGTTCAGCAATTATTACAGAAAAAAGGAGATTGTAATGGGTAAAAAAGTCAGCTTAGTCGCACTTGTCGCATTGTTCCTCTTTGCCGTGGCCATTCCTGTCCAGGCGCAAGGTCAACTCCAAGATCAGCTCGTACTGATCCAAAAAACGAACCAGATGTACCATAACGGTAAGCTCTACAAAGCTTCGCAGCCGTTAACCGAGAAGAAGGGGGTAACTTACGTCGCCGCCCGTTCAATTGCTGAACGTCTATACGGTAATGTTGTTTATGATTCAAAACTGAAGGAGTACATATTGATGACGGGGCAGCAGGAGCTTCGCTACAAAGCTGGCAGCACTGTCTATCGAATCAATGGTGCTTCGACCAAACTTGACGGCGCTCCTTTCGTACAACAGGGCACGTTAATGATTCCGCTGCGCTCGCTGCTTAAGCCTTACGGTATGAAGATCAGCAGCAACGCCGAGCAGAAGAAAGTTACGCTGGAGTGGACAGTGAAGCCGGTTGCGGCATTCACCGTATCGCCAGCGACGATTTATGCCGGTGAAACTGAGGTTTCCTACATCGATAAAGCTTCCCATCCGAAAGGACTGCTCATCACTGATGAGCGTTGGGAGGGACAAGCCTCTTCCTTTGACACTCCGGGCACTTACAAGGTAACCCGTTGGGTACAGGACGAGAATGGCGTATGGAGTGATCCTTTCTCTGTTAACGTCGCAGTCAAGCAGCCGAATTTGCCGCCGGTCGCAAACTTTACGACCGACAAAAATTCTTACAAAATGGGCGAGATGATCCATTATACCGACCTCAGCACAGATGATGAGAACAAGATTAAAAAGACGGAATGGACGAATAACGCTAAAGGCTTCTTTACTCCAGGCCCGCAGACAATCACGCTGAAAGTAACCGATACACATGGTGCAGTCGGCGAATTCTCAAAAACGATTATGATCGAGGATGAGACACTTTACAGCAAACAGGATTTCGACATGCTGTTTACTGAAGTTGGCGATAAATACCAGATCGACGGAGCAAGCGTTCTGAAGCTTCCGACGGTATCGTATGAATTGTCCGTCGTTGGTCAGCAGACGCTGATCCGCAGCAACAGCCCTGAGCATATTGATGAAGAGGGCATCTATTATTCCGATACGGCTACGGGTAATGTTCGTTTCTTGACTCACAATCAGAACAACCGAGCGAATCCGGTTCGTATCTATATCATTGCAACAAACGAAAATGCTGAAGAAGCTACAGTAACTGAGGAACGCGTTGGCGTTGGCGGTCCTGCACCATATGTATCGCAAACAGGTAAAGCTGCTGTCGGCAACTATCTGTTTGGCCGCACGCAGCCATCCTTGAACAAAGTAACGAAAATTCCAGCAGGTGAAAGCCGTGTCGTGCTTAGCAAACTGAGCGACGTTAAGCTGGCGCAAGACCGAGTGGTAACGATGTATTCTGACGTGTCCACTTCGGCACCGATTAAATTCAGCGTCGTTGTTGTAGATGCTGACAAAGATGTTCTAGCTGAGCTTCCGCACCTGCAGCAGCTTCCGCGTGACGGCAAGCACGTTCGCGGCACATTCCATGACGCAAACCGCAACATTCATGTTCTGGATACGATCGGTAATGAGCCGTCCCGTATGATTTTGGCCGATAAAGTAGTAGACACTCGCCTGTCCGGCTATGATGTAACGACTGGCGATATCATGTCCAACGACGGCAACAATGGCGCTTACTATGTGCTGCGACTGTATAACGTGCAGCCGCATACGCTCATTGCGCTTAATCCGCGGGGCGGACATTATGGCGGAGCATTCCTGGTTAACAATAAGCTCGTCTATACGACAACGACGACCATTTTGAGCAATGCCAACGATGTTGGCGTACTGCACCGGACTGGCAACGATGTTGAACAGGTGACAATTGCATTCACACCAGCATCCGGAAGCAATCTGCCGTTCAACTTGCTGTTCTTGCCACTTCCTGAGTTGAAGTACTAAGGATTTGTAATGACTTGTAAGTAGTGTGAAAGAACCTTCAACCCTTTGGTTGGAGGTTCTTTTACTAATTATGTTAGATTATGGGTGAGAGGCTTATCATCATTTAAAAAAACGAGTAATTTGTATTGTGTTATTAATGCTTCTGCACTAATATGTTATCTAAACTAACATTGTGTTGATTGCGCTGGACAATACTGCTGAGTGTTTACGGATAAGTGAGTGTGAATGGAGGAAGGTTTAATGATCCAGTTATCGGAATTAAATGAAATGAACCAGAAGGAATTCGTTCTGGCTTTGGGTACTGTATTCGAAAATTCGCCGTGGGTAGCGGAGGGTGTATGGGCATTAAGGCCATTCCAGAGCCGTTCCGGGCTTCATGAGGCGATGCTGCGGATGATTAAGGACTTGCCGGAGGCGCGTCTCCATGCTTTCTACTGCTTGCATCCCGATTTGGCAACGAAACTTAGTATCGGTGAATATTCGACCCGTGAGCAGCAGGGAGCGGGGCTTGATAGGCTATCACCGCAGGAATTTGCGGAGTTTGCCGCTGCAAATAAACAGTATATGGAGCAATTCGGGTTTCCTTTCATATACGCCGTGCGGGGCAGCGATAAGTCGGCAATTTGGTCAGCGCTACAGGAACGCCTTGCTCATTCGTCGGAACATGAGTCGAAAGAAGCGATGAAGCAAATTGCAAAAATTACGTCGTTTCGGCTAGAAGATCTTATTGCAGAATAGAGTTGGTGCATCGAAGCGAAGGGAGCGAGGACAGGATGGATGACAAGAGAGTGGAGCAGCTGAAGCGGCTTCCGAAAATTGATCTTCATCTGCATCTGGATGGAAGTGTTAAGCCGGAAACGATTCGCGAACTTGCTCATCAACAGGGCAAACCGCTCCCGGCAGATTCTCATCTGCTGTCTAGGATGCAAATCGATGAGGACTGCACCAATTTGCGCGAATATTTAAGTAAATTTGATTTCGTGCTGCGGTTTCTGCAAACGGGAGAGGCATTGGAACGCGTCGCATTTGAAGTTGTTGAACAAGCCGCCAATCAAGGCTGCATTTATATTGAGGCCCGGTATGCGCCGATTCTTCATACGCTGGAGGGGCTTAGCGTAGAAGATGCCATACGGCATGTTCGTGACGGCCTGCGCCGCGGAGAGCGGCAGTATGGCGTCATAGCGAGAGCAATCGTGATCTGTATGCGGCATGACAGTTATGAACGAAATGAAGCTGTTATTACAGCGGCTGCCAGCCATTATGGGGACGGGGTAGTTGCTGTTGATCTCGCTGGAGATGAAGCGGGCTTTCCGCCGCAGCTGCATCGCTCCATATTCGAGTTAGCCCGCCGATTGGGCTTGCCTGTAACGATTCATGCAGGGGAAGCGGGGGGCGCGGAAAATGTTATTGAAGCGATTACCAGCCTCGGCGCCGCCCGAATCGGGCACGGCGTTCAGATCGACGGCCATCACGAAGCGATGGAATTGGTCCGCTCGACGCGAACGCCATTGGAGCTTTGTCCCATCAGCAATGTACAGACGAAGGCCGTTAACTCATGGGAGGCGTACCCGTTAAAACGATTTTTAGATTTTGGAATAACGGCCACGGTAAACACGGACAACTTAACGGTATCGGGTACGTCGATCACGTTGGAGTATGTTATGCTATTGCAGCATTGCGGCTTAACGCTTGGGGATATAGGCAAGCTCATTCGCAACGGAGCGGAAGCGTCTTTTCTGGAGGAGTCCTTGAAGAGCGGTTTGATCGACACCATAAATCGTCAATTGGCGGAGCAAGGGTTATAACTGTCCCGATAGAGTGAGGCTGTTATATGTTTGGATCACGACAGTTCAGATTAGAATCAAAGCGCAAGTATTGGGGCTCGATCAGCCCCGATACTTGCGCTTTCTTTATCTTTTACCCTTGTTGGCATGTAATATTCGATTATACAGCGCCACGGAACGAAATCCATATGGCTATGCCCGCTACAGCAACGGTAACGAGCGCAACAAATGCGAAATAGCCGGTTTTGGTTGTTGAAGCGGTATGTTTGTCGTAGAAGTCAGATTTACGATGAAAAGCGCCCGTCCAAAGTTCTCCGGTCAAATTTAGTACGACAAGGACAAAACGTCGAATAAGCTTCATGAAAGACCACCCCCTAGATTTGAAGATATATACAAATAGTGGATTATTTTCCAATATGAAGTAAACCTTTGGGCATAGAGATACTATAATTCAAGAAATTATCGGTTTTCACAAAGTTGTTTGTTTGGCGCCACTCTTTTGTCACCCAATCCCCTCGGATAAGCCAACGTTCAGCTGATATAGTCCGTATAATGAGAGGAAACGATCCGCGTGCGAATACAGCAACTATGACATAGGCAAAGCAGGGGGAGTGATGACGGTGCAGAAAGTGCGGGTCCTCATCGTGGATGATCATCACCAAGCGCGCGAGAGAATGAGGGCAATCCTTGATGAGGATTCCTTATTCGAAATTGTGGCTGAAGCTCCAAACGGGCTGAACGCTATACAAAAGACGGAACAAATACTGCCGGATTTGATTTTAATGGCTGTCGATAAGTGCAGAGCTGATGATCTAGATGCGACTAGAGCAATCAAATTAAAATTTCCGTTTGTCAAAATCGTCTGGATAACTGCTGCAGATGACATAACCCATTTCTTCGAAGCGTTGAAGAACGGCGCTCAAGGATACTTAGTGAAGCATTACAGCGCAGAGACTTGGCTTGAATATTTGCGTGCAATCGTATTGGACGATGAGCCAATGCCAAGAGAGTTTGCAGCTCGTATTTTGAATAGCTTTTTTTATGCCGGAGATTCCCGTGATGATGATACGCCTCTGACTCCAAGAGAAAAGGAGCTGCTATGTTTAGTAGCTGACGGCTTGGCGAATCGGGATATTGCCGAAAAGCTGATCATTTCGGAGCATACGGTCAAAAACCATCTGAAGAACATTTTGCAGAAGCTGCATTTGGACAACCGTGTTCAGCTTGCGAGATATGCTTTTGAGCGGGGTTATTGTTACGCATGATGGGGTGCGTCCTCATAAATGGACTGGAGATAGCCAATGCTAATTAGCGAATAACTCAGATAAGCAGAAGATGGGATGGGGCTACCATGTATTCGAGATATGTTGTGCTGCTGTGTGCATGCCTGTTGATCGTCATGCTTTCCGCATGCGGGAGCCAAGCGGCAGTTACGAATGATGCGGTCTCCGAGCAGAATGGGATGACAAACGGTGATACTGCCGAAACGCTTTATAAAAACCAATGTTTATCTTGTCACGGCACTGATCTGGAAGGAAGCCAGTCGGGCACTAACCTGCAGCATATCGGCAGTACAATGTCGGAGGAGCAGATTGCCGCTATCATCACAAATGGAAAAGGCGGTATGCCTGCTTTCGGCAGGAGATTGTCGGAGAGTGAAATTCAAAGCTTGGCCAAATGGCTGTCGGAGCAACATTGATCTGACAGCCGCGCCGTAAGCGTCAAAGGGATGAATGTCTCTTTGACGCTTCTTTTCATTTTTTAGAAAGATTATCAGACCTATTTTAAAGATTGGAGCGCCTGATCCTGCAATTCATCATCGTCCCGAATTGCTTTCGAACCTGCTACTACCAAATACAATACCCCAAATACGAATAATGCTCCCAAAAGGGTCATGTATGCAGCTGCCATAAAATGATCGCCTCCTTTCCAACCTAGTATAAAAGAAAAAGAGAAACCGTTTCATGACTCGATATGGCTATTTTATTACAATTACCGACACAGATAGGTCACCTTCCAATATTTGTTGCGTCGGCTTGAGCAAGGAGAGGAGCATTCTGCTATAATTAGCTTTACGAAAATGAAGGTGGTGCGCCAATTGGAGAAACTAATGGATGAGCAATGCGAGGACAACTGTATCGGAACGGAGCCGGGCAGCGACAACCTGAGCAAGGCGCGGGTAGACGAGCAAACGGCGGTTGAGCTGGCTGAGCTGTTCAAGGCGCTTGGCGACCCGACCCGTGTGAAAATGATCTACGCACTTCTGGAGCAAGAGCTGTGCGTACATGATTTGTGCGTCGTGCTGGATATGGCGCAATCAGCGGTCTCGCATCAGCTTCGCTATTTGCGTAATGTGCGCATCGTGAAGCGGCGCAAAGCAGGCAAAACCGTCTATTACTCACTCGACGACGATCATGTGAAAGAAATTTTTACGCAAACGCTGCAACATTTGCATCATAGCTGACATAAATATAATTATGATCTTCCTACCAGCGACTCCTTCTCGTTTCCTTATTTTGCTAGTATAATGAAACGTAAACTGCCGCTGCAAAGGAGTTCAAATGTGACGAAGCCAAAGCTGTTTATTGGATCATCCAGGGAAGCAATAAAATATGTGAACGCCATTCATCGCGCTTTGAACCGTGTAGCGGAGGTTACGCCCTGGCATGCGGGAGCTTTCAAAGCGAATGATTATGCGATCGAGGCGCTGGAGCGCCAGCTGCAGACTGCCGATTATGCGGTCTTCGTGCTGGCAGCGGACGATGTAGTCATGATGAGAGGCAAAGCTTTTCTAGCGCCGAGAGACAATACGGTGTTTGAAATGGGCATGTTCTGGGGACGGCTCAGACGGACCCGCGTTTTTTTCCTCATTCCGGAGCAAGTGTCATCGGAGAGGGAAGGAATCGCAATCGATGAGTTTCATTTGCCCTCCGATCTGCTGGGGTTGACCGTGCTGCGCTATGAGGAGCGTTCGGATGGCAACTTCGACGCCGCAGTGAATCTGGCCTGTGATGAGATTGCCGATCGAATCCGTGCGCTGGGGCATTTCCAGGATCCTGCCGTTCTGGCCGCAGCCTATGAATCCGAACTTAAGCGCAAGCAAAGCTTGCTGCATTTTTTTATAGCATTCAACCAGAACACATTTAGTGAGCGTGAGCATCATCCCTATGAACGGATGTACGAGGCCATACGGAACGGCTACGACGCCTCTCCGCTGGAAGGCTATCGTGTCACAGGCGCTGCGTTATGGCAGGCTGATCTGGACGGCATGCGGCAAATTGCCGGCAATGTCGGCAAAGGGCGCTTTTTTCCCTATCATACGAATGAAGGGAAAAAAAGAAGGGGAGTCCCCCGTTCTCGTCGTGGATGCGTTCTTGAACAGCACGATGCGCTTCTTGCGAATGGGAAAGCTGGTTGCGGCTGGTTATTTACTGTGTTATCCTGTGGGTAAGGATTTTGTCGTAACGGTTCATTTAGCTGGAGCACGCACCGTAACAGACGAGGAGCTCGGAATACTCGCCGAACGGAACAGCGAATTAATGGACACCGTGAACTATTTGCTGGGAGGCGATTCACAATGAACAAGAGCAGAGGAAACCGTGAGAGTCACACTGCCCGACTAATTCGCAAGCCTGCCCGTGGCGAACAGCAATCCAATTCGGTATTTGTCGCGCCTTCGGTCGATGGCCGGGACCGGGAATATACGGTGGTGCTGGAACGCAAAGCGATATATAAAAAGCCATCATTTCTATAATTGAACTTTGAATGGGCCTCGCCTTTGTCTCACAAACGGGGGCAGTCTCAATAGGAAGCCTCGGAGAAATCCGGGGCTTTTTTGTTTTCCCGGCGTTTGCGGCAGCCGCCTGCCTTGAACGGGCCGCCGCGATAAGGTATGCTTTGGATAGGGGGATACGCAGATGGTCTATATAATTGCAGCAACCGCAGCAGCTGTGCTGCTTTATTTTCTGTTTATATTTCCGACCCAGTGGCTGAAGGTCGAACGGGTTCAGTATCCGGCAGGTCTCGGCATGAAGGTGCTGCATATTAGCGATCTGCATGTAGAGAAGATTCGGATAAGCGCCGCCAGAATAAAAAGATTGATTGAGACAGAGCGTCCATCGTATATTTTTATTACCGGAGACTTTACGCAAAACGGCAAATATTTGCCGAAAGTCCGTGTCTATCTGGAAGCGATCGCCGGCTGTGGCGTTCCGGTGTTTGCAGTACTCGGCAATCATGATCACCGGCTGGCCGCGGGGCCAATGAAGCAGCTCGTTCAGCTCATGAGAGAAACGGGCGTGCAATTGCTGAGCAATCGCAGCTACGATGCGGGCGAGTTTATGCTGGTTGGCATTGACGATTGGGGAAGCAAGAAGAGCAAGCCGAAATTGGCGTTTCAAGGCGCAGGCAAGGTCAAGCCCGTTATCGTGCTAACCCATGACCCGAATCTTGTACTTCAACTCACTCAACGCTATGCTTATTTAATGGCTGGACATTTTCACGGCATGCAATTTAACGTACCTTTTCTTTTCCGATATATTAACAAAGGAAAGCTGGCAGCCGCCGGCATCGTGAAAGGGCTGCATGAAGGGAATCAGGGCGCTTATTACATATCCAAAGGAATCAGCCAGGCTGGGCCCAATGCCCGCTTTCTCATTCGCAGTGAAGTGACCATACACCAATTATAGGTTGATGGCCGACAGGCCTTGCTAGCCATAATGAACGCATGACAACATCGGAAGGGGTGAAGAGAATGAAAATGAGCGTAACATCAGCCGCAACGGCATGTTTTATGGAAGAATGGGGCTTCAAGCCAGAGGACAGCGTACGTATTTATGTGCGGTACAGCGGCGGAGGCGAGGATGCGTTTTCGTTCGGCATCATGAAGGATACAGCAAGATACCCGGCGGTTAGTACGGTTCAGGATGGCATTCATTTTTACATGGAAGAGAACGACGCTTGGTATATGGACGGCAAGGATTTGACCATTGATCTGCGTAATGAAAATATCGTCTTCGTCAAATAAAGAAAGGCTTTTCTCGTTGGGACCGGCTACGATCCTTCGAGAAAAGCCTTTTTCTTGCGGTTGTGCGAGCTAACGCAGCTTGATCGATTTTTTGAAAATCGGGTAAAACCACTTCACGCCGCTTGGCGTAAGGGTGTCAGCGATAAGGTGGGAGAGATAGCCGAGAACGGCCACGCGCATTAGTCCCTCTAACTGGAGCTCGCGCTCGAGGCCGAGTCCGATGGCTCCCCAGGCAATTACCGCCCATACCGTATGTGTCATCCCGCGATGCTTCAGCCATGGTGCGATGCCGACAAATAGGCCGAATCCGATGAGCCAAGTCATGTTAGCCATAAATCCGGCGTACATCATTCCGCAGCCGACAGCGGTGACTAAGGCGTTACGTATAGCTCCTCGTCCGGCAAACAAGCCGGCTAATACGACGGCAACGGAAAAGATGGCAAGCTTCAGGTTGAAGTACTGGTCGGCGGCATACAAATAGGCGACAGCGCCTGCAAGCAGCCACCCGCCTCCTTGAATGAGGGAGTAGATGAGCTTCGACAGCTTGCCCAGCTTAGAGCTAAGAATGCTAGGCCCATCCAAATCCGCGCTCAGGGCAGACACACCTGCTACAGCAACGTAGACGGCAGCATTCATAACGGAGAATGGGTAATAAACGGCGGCGGCAGCGCCGATAGCGACTCCGATCGCCAAATGAGTAGAGCCTTTCATATTGCCTCCCGTGACTGACTATGGCGTCAAACATATGTTCGCATTCTTATTATAACGTTATAATAAGGGAGAAAACAATAGGGAAGTCTTTAACTTCAGTCCATGGGTTGTGTGAATGAATGATATCAAGCTATTCGCTCCGGCGCTGCAGGCGGGCGCTTATTTCTTCAGTGACGACGAATGCAAGCTCTTCGTTGTCGAACAAGGACAACACTTGAAGCACCGTATCGTCATCGATGTCGCCAGCTTCCTCGCGTGGTGCGGTAAGCGACAATGCCTCTTGGAGCGCGGCGTTGTCTAACTGGTGAGGATAGGCACGAGCGTACAGCTCGGCTGCGTCCAGTCCATGATTGACACACCATTGCGCAAAGACGAGAATCATCGTCTGTTCGTCGCGGCGGTAGGCGTCAATAATAAATTGATCCCGTTCCTTGGCATTCATTGAGCGTTCCCCTTATTAGTGATAATATGAAATGAAATTCATTATAGCATGGTTTGACGGAGTGTAAGCAACGATTTCCTTTGGAAACCTTGCTTGCATCGTATACAATGGAGGCATACATAGGAGAGGAGTCCAACATATATGACGGACAGAAAAAAAAGAATCATACTGGATGTAGACACAGGAATTGATGATGCGGTAGCGGTATTATACGCGCTGTTATCCCCGGATATTGAACTCGTAGGTATAACGACGGTTTTCGGCAACATTGAGGTGGAGCAAGCGACGGAAAATACGCTGCGTCTGATTAAATTAGCCAATTGCGGCTACGAGGTGCCCGTTGCAATGGGCGCCAGCAAACCGCTTGCACGCGAATATAGCGGACCGGTGCCGCATATCCACGGCCATAACGGAATTGGTGATGTGGAGCTGCCAAAATCAGAGCAGCAGCCGCTTGAAGAATCGGCTGAGGATTTCATCATCCGGAAGGCGCATGAGCTTGCTGGCGAACTCATTATCGTACCGGTAGGCAGAATGACCAACGTTGCCAATGCGGTTCAGAAAGATCCGTCGATTGCGAAGCTGATCAACCGCGTCGTTATCATGGGCGGAACGGTGTTCGCACCGGGCAATGTAACGCCGGTCAGTGAAGCGAATTTCTGGGGCGATCCAGAGGCAGCAGCCGTTTTGTTCAATTCCGAACTGGCCATTACGGTAGTTGGTCTGGATGTAACGATGAAAGTAAAGCTGACGCGTCAGCATCTGGAGCAGCTGCTGCAGAACGCGCCATCCGAAAAGCGGGAAGTTGCCCTATTCTTGCAGCAATCGATGGATCGTTATATTCAGTTCTACGGGGAGTCGAGCGGCTTCTTGGGCGCATGCGCGATGCATGATCCGCTAGCTGTGCTGGTTGCCGTCGATCCTTCACTTGTACGGACACAAACACTGAAGGCTGTCATCGACTGCGGGCATGATCTGACCGCCGGTATGATTATTACGGATCGTCGTTTCAATTCCGATATCGGCAGAGAAATTGAATTCTGCCTGGAGGTTGAAGCAGAGCGTTCGTTAAGTCAGCTGCTGTCCGTATTTGCTGCCCCTGTAGCGGAGAGGACTGTATAGTCATGGAGCAACGGTATGCGCGCGAGTCCAGATGCTACAAAACTTCCCGTGTATTCCCGACGGACGTCAACAATCACAATACGCTGTTCGGCGGAAAGCTGATGCAATTTATTGATGATATCGCTTCTATTGCTGCTACCAAACACTGCCGCCGTACGGTCGTTACGGCATCTACGGATTCTGTCGACTTTCTGCAGCCTATCCGGCCTACCGATTACGTGAGTCTGGAATCGTACGTCACTTGGAATGGCAGAACATCGGTAGAGGTGTTCGTTAAAGTCATTAAAGAAGATCTGTTGAGCGGCGAGAGGGTAGTAGCGGCAACGTCGTTCTTAACATTCGTTGCGCTGGATGAGAATAACAAGCCGATTCCGGTTCCACGTGTTATTCCGGAATCTGAGGAGGAGCTGAAGCTGTTCGAGACGGCTCCGCAGCGCTCAGAGATGCGCCGTCAGCGAAGGGAAGAGAGCAAGAAGTTTGCCGGTTATTTGACCGTCAAACCGCCCTGGGTATAAAGGGAAAGGCGCAGCCTATGGCTGCGCCTTTATTACGAGTTGAATCATAAGGTAAACGACTAAGGCAAGCGCTACGCAAATACCTAGAATCGTGAATACCGCTCTTCGGCCATTCATATGTAAGCACCAACTTTCTTGGACTAGCCTCTCTATTACTCCATTATATACGAATCAGGAGAGAAAGTCATAAGTGCAGGTGCTCAAATTGGCCTCTTGCTGCGAAAGTTATTATAATGGACGTATCGGCAAGAGAGGAATGAGAGCAATGGAAGCGGAAGATACGAAGATCATCACTCAAGAGGAATTTGCAGCGGTATCCGAACTGTTTCGCAAGGCATACCCTTATTTTGTTCATGAAATAGAGCGGGTAGAAGAGGAGCGCGGCAAGCTTAATGATTTTCAGCTTATGCTGGCAGTAAGCCGCGCGAAAGAAAGCCTTGCTATCGTCAACTGGGATTACCGCAAAATGATTAACATGGTGTTTGACGGCTACGTCGATATTTATAAGGAATTAGGCCGCAAAGAGGCGGACGAATGGGCGATTGTCACCTTCGGCTGCAGCAGGTATATAAAGCGTATAGACGGGTTTACTTCCGTTGCTGAGGATGAGAACGAGAAACAGGTTGAATATGATGCGGCAAGCTTGCAGATTCTGCTCAATGAATTATCGCTGCAGATGGAGGCAAAGGAGGCTGAACTGCTGCAGCTTTACGAGGACTTTAACCGGCTGCAGCGAATCTCGGAGAAATTGAAGAAGGAGCCTCTGGCACCAGCTCCTCTGCCGGAAGAGGCGGATGCTGATCAGCAGCAGAAGCATGAAGAAGCGGATGTCTCAGCGAAAAATGAAGATTAAAACAAATAACCTCCAGGACCAAAAGTCCTGGAGGTTATTTGTTTTGAATATTTTCAAAATGAGAAAACTAAAGGACACGGCGAGCTGTCACGTAAGTCTTGTCCCATGCACTGCCGCTAAAGTTCGAGATTGTAACGCCAACGCCTACTTTGTAAGTGTGAAGAAGCTTGTTGTTGCCCAAGTAGACACTAACATGGTTAATAACGCCATCGCGGTTCGTATCCGAGAAGATCAAATCGCCTGGCTTCAGATTGGCTCTCGATACGAATTTGCCGACTTTAGATTGCTGTTGGGAGGAGCGGGGAAGGCTGACTCCATGTTTTTTGAAAATATATTGCGTGAACGAGGAGCAGTCGAAATAGGCTGTGCTTCCCGCTTTTGCACCGTGCTTATATGGTTTGCCAAGCAGGGCTTTACCTGACGCTATAATTTGATTAGCTTTTGTACTGCTGCTGACTGCTGCATGCGCCTGCTGCGGAACTGCGATCACCGCGCCGCTGAATGCAATGGATAAGCTAATGCCGACACCGGCGATTACTTTAATCATTTTTTGAGTTGTGTTTCTTTTCATAGGGAAAACCTCCTAATTGTGTTTGCCGAAGTAGGCATGTAGTCTAGTTGTTTATTTGCTAGAGCTAGCATAACACAGCAAAAACAGCCATTATTTACTAATGGGAGATTGAAACCTTATGAAATATGGACTATTACTGCATTATTAAAATAAAATGAAAGATCATTAATTTTGGACCAATTGACAAAATCATCATTGTAAGGGTTTGCTATTAACTTTTTGTAAGAGAAGAAGATGAAGTTGAATAGTTTTCCAATGTATAATAGTGGAAGTTGTGTATGTATTTATTGAGGACGGGGGTAATTGCGTTGAGTATATATTATAGAAGGTTAGTTATTGAAGATTGTGAACGAATAAAGGATATGAACGCTTCACAATATATTAAGAGAGCATGGAGAGAAGTAGACGGGCAACGCCAGTTAATCGATATCAATTATCAAGATCCGGATTGGCCGAGCGGCTACGAGTACCATTTCAATCATTTGAAAGCGACCGTATCAGGTAAAGGTGAAGCTGTAGGCGCTTTTGATGAGAACAATAAACTAGCAGGCTTCGCAGCCTTAAATCGTGAGTTTTTTGGTGAGAAATATAACTACGTTTTATTAGACCAGCTTTTTATTTCGCTTGAGCACAGAAATAAAGGGATTGGCAAGCAGCTGTTTTTGAAAATGGCTGAAGCAGCAAGAGAGTGGCGAGCCGATAAAATATATATTTGCGCAGGTTCTGCCGAGGAAACCATTGCCTTCTATTTTGCGATAGGCTGTAAAGAGGCGGTTGAACTAAATAAGGAATTGTATGAGGGTGACCCTCGAGATTTTCAATTAGAGTACTTGTTGGCTTCAAATAGGTAACAAGCCTGCTCATCAATAAAAAAGCAGAAACTTCTGAATCATTCAGAGGTTTCTGCTTTTTTACTTTGTTTTTCTTGCTTCTTGGTGTGCCAGTCCGCGAATACGAGAATAAGCAGAATTGGGGTATGCGTCACGCAATTCACGATTAGAAAAGCCCATGGAAGCTTGGCAATGCTTAAATACGTTGCATTATGAGGTGCATACAGCAGCAGAGTCAGCAGCCAGAAAGCCGAGAAAACATACGCCCATATATAGGCTTTCAATTTCATATTCAGCCCCCCTTGTACTGCTGTCATTGTTCCCCGATTGAAGGCTTTATAACGTGAATAATTTACAGCGCCGGGGACAGACTGAGGTTATTAAGAAAGGGATAATTTCACTATGATGCGTCAAACTACCATTACGAATCAACAGATGATGGCACTTCTCGTGATTTCAACAGTTGGCACAGCCAGTCTGTATGCGCCAGCGATTTTAACACAATATGCAAGCAGGGATTCCTGGTTTCTCGTCTTGCTCGGGGGCAGTGTAGGCATATTGAACGTCCTCGTTTTTCTGCAATTGAATAAGTGGTATCCCGGTAAAAGCATTGTTGCGATTTCGAGGCAAGTGCTGGGGGGATGGTTCGGGGGACTCTTCTCGTTTCTGTTCTTCTTTTATTATCTGGACATTACGTCTTGGGTGCTGCGGGAATATGCCCAGTTTTTCATTATTGCGCTTAACCCGATGATTCCGCAGAACGGTTATATGGTAGTGGGCGTCATCATGTGTGCCTATGCCGTATTTCACGGCCTGGAGGTCATTGCTCGCGTAGCGCTGCTTATTCTGGGCATATCTGTCGTGACTTTTTTGTTCATATATATCCTGCTCTTTAACAGCTATAACTTTGAATATTTGCTTCCAGTTATGGAGAATGGAATCGGGAGTGCCTTTAAAGGAAGCTTTGTCGTGATCTCCTGGTTCGGCGATATGATGTTTATTTCGATGATTATTCAACATGTGAAACGGACAAAAAAGACGGTCCCCTATGCCATTGCAGGCATCGTCATTTCATTCCTGCTGCTTATGATGTCTGTTGTAGGCTGTATCGTCGTGTTTGGCGGAAAGGGTACGAGTACTTTTACATACCCCATTGTCAGCCTTATTCAGAATATTAAGCTGTTCGGGGATATCGAGCGGCTTGATGCCATTCTAATCGCCATTTGGGTTATGAGCTCGTTCGTCAAAGTAACCGTCTATTTCTGGTCCTCGCTTCAAGCGCTAACCGAATGGCTGCATATTAACCGTCCTCGCTTGTTCATTCCGCCGCTTGCAGTTGCCGTTGTCCTTTGCGCCCGATTTAAAATATGGGGACTGATCGAGATGAGCAGCCTGTATGACCGGCAAGCTTGGTATTTCTTGATCTTTCAATTTGTTCTGCCCGTTGTACTGCTTCTTGTTGCTGCTGTGAGACAAAATTCGATCCCGGAGGAGAAATCTTATGGAAGCGGATGAACAACGGTTCACATTTGACATGGCAGAAAATAAACGGTTATTGTCCGAGCGAATGTATCATACGGAAGATTTGATGATGAATGAGATCGAAGGACAAGACGGAGAAGGACAAATTACGATTTGCCACCTCACTGGACTTGCCAACGCTGAGATGCTGCGGCAGGTTTATGCCTTTTACCCCGATCATGTTTCGCTGCTGCGTACCGTAACGAGTGAATATGAAATTCATACTATCTCCGAGGCTGCGAAAGAATTAGCCAGCGGCAATACGGTCTTGCTGTATCACAGCAAGCAGTACGGCATTTCAATTGATACGCTGAGCGTTCAACTGCGCAGTGTGGAAGAGCCGGTCAGCGAAGCAGCGGTGAAAGGGGCCCGCAGCGGCTTCACAGAATCCTTTCGCAACAACCTGGCCTTAATCCGTTATCATTGTCCCTCTCCGGATTTGAAAATCGAGTTTAAGGACGCGGGGGTTGTTACCAGCACAACGCTAGCGGTCATCTCCATGGGAGGAATAACCAATCCTGCGCTGCTGGAAGAGGTTCATCGGCGGATACAGGAAATACCTGTCGACATCATACAAGGCGATAACACTGTAGAGGAATGGATCGTCGATAATCGAGGGACACTGCTTCCGCTTATCGAGACGACGGAGAGGCCGGACAGAGTCGTTGCCGCTTTATTGGAAGGGCGGATCGGGATCATCATACAAGGCTCACCGTTTGCGCTGATGCTCCCATACGTTTTTCTTCAGGCTTTCCAAGTAAGTGAGGACTATGCCTGGAGCTTTTATATTGGCTCCAGCATTCGCTTCATGAGACTGGCATGCGCCCTGATCGGCGCGCTGCTGCCCGGTTTCTACGTCGCGACGGTCACCTTTCACCACGAGCTGGTTCCCACCTCTCTGCTGCAGAGTATCGCTTCGGCACGTGAGCCGGTACCGTTTCCTGCGGTCATTGAAAGCTTCGCCATGATGATCGCTTTCGAAATTATGCGGGAAGCGGGAGTCCGTATGCCTAAGCAGGTCGGCCAAGCTGTCAGTATTGTAGGTGCTTTGATTCTAGGCCAGGCAGCGGTGCAAGCCGGAATTGTATCGCCTATTATGGTCATCGTTGCAGCCTTAACAGGCATCGCTACCTTCACACTGCCTTCTACCGCGATCAATTACGTTATTCGAATGATTCAGTTCGGTATTACGCTCATGGCGTCAATGCTCGGATATGTCGGTATCGTAGCGTCCGTTATTATGCTCATGACCTATTTGGCCTCACTGCGGTCGTTTGGCGTGCCTTACTTGTCGCCGGCTGCTCCGTTTGACTTTGAACAGTTGTCGGATATCGTAATTAGAAGGCCCAGCACATTCAACAGCAAGCGTCCGGGCTTGTTCCACCCGCTGCGCCGCCGGAGGTTTCGGGAAGGAACGCGAAGATGAGCAGCCTCAAATTCATAGGGCTGTTCATTCTAACGGTGGCTGCTCTGTTCATTGGCGGCTGTGATGGAGGCTTGGAATTGAATGAAATTCATATTGTGCATGCCATTGCAATCGATAAGGGAGAGCATGCTCCGATTCGTCTGACGGCCGAGATTTCCAAAATCGTAACGGGCGGACAACAGCCGAAAGGGATGCAAAGTGACAGCTTCTTCCTCTCGCATGAGGGAGAGAATGTATTTGAAGCAGCCCGATTAATGCGAAATAAATCCGACCGCATGCTTTTATGGGGACATACATCCGTTATTCTATTCAGCAAAGATGTCATGAAGGATGGGTTGTCTCAGCATGTGGAATCGATTCGCCGTCTGAGGCAGTTCCGCAACTCGACATTGCTCTATATGACGGAGGGAAAGGCTTACGAGAAGCTGCAGATGCCAGCCCCTAATTTAATGATTACGTCTCAGGTGCTTAAGGGATTGGCTCAGAATGGCAAAGCCAACGCAATGACGATGAAGGTAACTCTCATTGACGTATATCGGGATTATATCAATGAATTTCGGGACATTGCCATACCAGCAATTTTGCGGGTCAAAGACTCGGAGGATGACAAGCTTATTCTGCAGGCGACAGGATTGTTTATATTTGAAAAGGATCACTTGGCCGGGAAGTTGTCGCCGGGCCAAACGAGAGCTTTCATGCGTGCGAACAATCGGATGGCAGGCTCTCTTGAGAAAATCCCATGCGGTTCAGGCAAGGAAATTTCATTCGAAAATATTAACAATAACTCGAAAATGCATGTGACCCTTGATTCGGAGCAAAAGCCGCAGGTTAGCTTCAATATTACAGCCGATTTGACGATCACGGATTTGCCATGCGAGGAATTCGACATTACGCCAGCAATGATTCATGCCTGGGAAGATCAGTTGAATGAAAAGATTGCAGAGGATATCCGTAAATTCATCCGGTATACCCAAAAACGGCATACTGACTTGCTGGGCGTCGGGGAATGGATTCATCGCAAGCATCCGCAAATATGGCGGACGATGAAGGAAAATTGGCCGGAGCAATATAGCGGCATACAGCCGAAGATTGAAGTGCATACGAGAATAGACCATTCGAATTTTATAACGTAGCCATAACCTTATGGCAAAGAGGCCGCAGTGAATGGGAGCGGCCTCTTTGTTTTATTATTTATGCCCTGCAACCTTAACGGATTCTGTATATTCCTCTAACGTCAATCCGCTCTCGTGCATGTCGGAGGCGGCATCAATTCCTACATATCTTAAATGCCAAGGCTCATATTTATAACCGGTTAAATCGTCCTTGCCTTTAGGATAACGGATTATAAAACCGTACTCATGAGCGTGATCCGCAAGCCAGCCTGCTTCAGCCGTATCCGCGAAGCAATCGGCCGCGCTGCATTTGCCGTCTGCTCCGGCAACATCGATCGCAAGTCCTGTCTCGTGCTCGCTTGTGCCCGGAAAAGCACTGTAAGTACGTGCTTTCTCCAAGCCGTCTTTTTGGACATAGCCCTCGAAAAGCTGTTTCTGCCTGCTATGCGAGCGGTAGGCGGATACTCCGGCTAATGGCAGCCCGTCCTTGCTTGCGGCTTGAAACAGCTGTTCCAGCGCGTCCGCGGCTTCCTTTGTCATTTTTCGTTTATCGATGCGTTCATTGAACGTAAATTTCACATCAGGATAGACCAGGTTTGACGGGGTATAGTCTTCCGGCAATTTATTATGCTTGTTCACCAGCACAGTGACGGAATCTGCATTGGCAACAGTCGCTATGTCATCGGGCGATTGTTGATCACCCGGTTTATTTGATCCGGCCTGTCCGTTAGTTCCGCTGTCTGGCTGATCAGGTGTTTTGCCGCTGCCTGCATTCGAAGGCTGCTCCTCTTTAACATTACCGCTGCCGGGGTTGTCCGCTGGCAGCTCCTGCTTAGGCCCGCCGCAGGCCGACAATAGAAGAATGATGATGACAATAACGATGGATGATGGCATGATGCTTTTTAACATGTTGACTTCTCCTTTTATCGAGGGTGATTTCCCGGAATAAGAGAAGTTTACCGGCTACATGTTTCTATCCAACCCGCAAATGTATGCGAAAAGCAGCCAAGTTGTATCCAAATTGTAAATTCATTCGAAATGGCGAATGCTACGAAGAGATTTCGATTCGGTCATGTTAAGATGGAAACAGTTATTTCAATGTTTCATGGAGGCATCATGCGAAAACAAACGATATTGGTCGTAGAGGATGAGACGGCGCTGGCGGAGCTGCTGATCTATGCGCTTAGAAGAGAAGGCTACTCCGCGATTCATGCCGGAACAGGGCGAATGGCCGAAGAGAGGGTGCGGCAGGAGAAGCCCGATCTGATATTGCTGGATCTTATGCTGCCAGACTTGAGCGGATTCGACCTATGCAAGACCGCTTCGATGGAGAAGTGGAACATTCCGATCATAATGCTGACGGCGAAGGCGGATATGGTCGATAAATTGCTTGGCATGGAGCTGGGCGCCGACGATTATATGACGAAGCCGTTTGATGTTCGGGAAGTTATCGTGCGAATTAAAGCTGTATTCCGCCGAATCGAGCTTGCAACCGCACTGGCAAAAGGCGAGGCGGAGGCAGCGATTGAAATAAAAGATGGAATCCGGGTTATTAAGCGGCAACGAGTCGTACTGCGGGATGGAGAAAAGGTTGAGCTGAAGAACAAAGAGTTCGATCTGCTGCTGTTTTTGGCTGAGAACCGGGGAACCGTGTTTACCCGGCCGCAGCTGCTGGATCATGTCTGGGGCTATGATTTTCCAGGGGATACGAGGACGGTCGATATTCATGTTCAAAGACTCCGCTAAAAAACTGGACCGCGAAGGGGGAAGAGTCGCTTATCGACACGATATTTGGTGTAGGGTACAAGCTGCCATGAAGAGGTTCTCTGGCATGAGACTGACGATCCGGCACAAAATGCTGCTCTCATTTACGCTGGTCATATTCGCTGGATTGGTGTCGCTTCTTCTTGTGTCCGTCACAATTACGGAGCAGAATGTGTCCCGTTTAATTAATCAGGATGTCATACAGCTCAAGAAATCTATTGATTTGTACATCGGCCAATATTATTTGAGCAAAAATGTAACGCTGGACCGGCAGTCGTTTAAGAATGAAGCGGATAGCCTGGTGAAGGAACTGAGCTCGTCCGTCAGTGCTCCAATCTCAATATATGACGCGGAGGGAAAGGCGTTGTCTCGCCTAAATGTCGAGGAGCTCCCTTCTTCCCATGATTTCGCCGAATCGATGCAGGGTAAAATCGCTTATTCGGTCAATCGGTCCGGTTCGTCTTCCGTTGTTAGTCTGTCCAGTCCGGTCGAAGCAAACGGCAAGCTCATCGGCATCGTTCATCTGACGAAAAACTACTCCGAGCTTCATGCATTTACCAACCGCTTTCTTGCCGCAATTCGCTGGTTTGCTGTCGCCATCTTCGTACTCGTATTCTTAACAGCTTGGTTGTTAGCCAATCGGATTACACAACCAGTAGCCAGATTGGCTAGAAGCGTAAAACGAGTAGGTGAAGGTGTGTACGAACCGGTTCCGATCCGGGGCGGAAATGACGAAGTGATGGATTTGACCCATGGCTATAACTTGATGATGCAGCAAATTCAAGAGCAAATCGCCATGATTAAGCGGGAACGTGATGCGCTGCAAATTACGCAGCAGATGAGCAAGACCTTTTTCGATAACGTCACACATGATTTGAAAACGCCGCTTACGACGATAAGAGGATACGCGCAAATTATGGAGGAGAACGGGTTCAACGACAAGCCTTTCTTCGATAAAGGGATGCGTTATATTATCGATGAAAGCAAGCGGCTGAATGAGAAAGTCGTTCAGCTTCTTCTATTCTCCACGTCTGGAGCTGAACAGATCGCTTACCGGTTTGAGCGTGTCGGGCTGTCCGTGCTTGTTGGCAGTGTATGTGAAGATATGGCGGTAAGAGGCGATAAATACGGGATTCGCATTCTTTTCAGGGCGGGTGAGGAACCGCTGTTTATTCGGGGCGACCGGGAGAAATTGCGTGAGATGCTGCTTAATGTGCTGGACAATGCCATTAAATACGGCGGCGTTCATTCAGAGATTACTGTAACGCTAAGCCGTAAAGGCGATGACCGGTGCCTCATTCAAGTCGCGGATCAGGGAGCGGGTATTCCGGAGGAGCATTTGGCCCGTTTATTCGAGCCGTACTATCGACTAGCAACTGCTAACCCCGAAGAGGAGAGAGGCAGCGCTGGACTGGGTCTTGCAATCGTTAAGACGATTGCCCAGCGGCATGCCGGTCAGGTTGCGATTGAAAGCACCCCGGGAAGAGGGACCTGTGTAACGATGGAATTAGGAGGCATTCTGAATGTCTAAGCAATGGCGTTTGGACTCGATCTGGGGACGGCTGGCGGTATTGACGGCACTATCTGTCTTGGTAGCGGCGCTGTTTCTCGGTGCAGGCGAATGGTATTTGCGTGCGATGAACCGGGATAAGACGATTATTCTCGATCGGTCACTATTCGAAGAAAGCGGATTGAACCGGATTGACCGGATCATTAAGCGGTATAGTTCCGGCTCTATCTATGAGCTGCAGACGCTGAAAAACGGTACCGTACTTGTATTGTCGCAGCAACAGGGTGAGGAGACAGGCGGCAGCACACTGTCGGTTTTTGATTTGGCGGGAAATAGTCAGATTCCTCTGCTAGAAAAGGAAAATATCGTACACATCGTTGCATCGCCGGACGGAAACAGCATCTTGTACCAGGCTTTTCGTAACAATCAGCCCGAGACCGTCTGGTACGACGTTGCGGAGAAGCGCGAGAAAGGAAGATGGGCAGATTGGGGAAGCTGGATGGTTATGCCTGATGATCGGCAAGCTGTTGAGTTATTTCACAATTACATTCGTGTTCGCGATCTCGAGACAAGTAAGTTTCGTATACTTAATAAAGTAGCAGATTACAGCATGAATACGCCGAAAAATGACCAATACGTCGGGGCGGTTATGAAGAAGGTAATGGCCCTTGCGCTTTCGCCAGACCGGACTCATCTCTACATGCCGTTCTATCGCCCGGCCACGACGGATGATGAGGGAGAAAACATGATTTACAACATCGACTTGAGTTCAGGGGCGATGGAGACGATAACAGTCAATGACATTAGCGACATCTACAACATTGTGCCCTGGAGCGAGAACAAAGTCGCAATATCGGGAAGGATTGGCGGGGTGGATGGAATCTATTCGGTTACAGCCGGAGGCCAGTCTGCTCTGTTGAAAGAGGGTCTTTACTTTCAGATGACGTACAATCCGGTCAACGGGATGCTGGCCTATACGACTAGAGGCGACGGTCGGTGGAGAGTGATGGCAGCCAAGCTTGATGAGCAGGGACTGACGGATGAATTTACCGTCTACGATAATCTCGGCTATGTCAATTTGCTGCAGTGGAGCACTGACGGGGAGACGCTGCTGGCAGTAACGGATGAAAGTACGGGCAGCAATGTTTTTCAGTTCCGCATTAAGTAGCTGGTCGAAAGGCAGCAATTTGGGGCTATCCGCTGGAATCGCTGCACGTATTGGTTCATGCTGCTGTTCTTGATTCCATGTACTCATCGCTAACACGATGAAAAATGGATAGAATCTGCGAAAAATCATCCTGAACGCAATACGCTCCGCTTTTCCTTTTGGCGCGCAATCTGCGGCTATCCGCCGGAATCGCTGCGCGTATTGGTTCATGCTGCTATTCTTGATTCCATGCCCTTATCGCTAACACGATGAAAATGGCTAGAATCTAGCGAAAAATCATCCTGAACTCAAAACGCTCCGCTTTTCCTGTGTGCGCAATCTGCTGTTATCAGCCGGAATCGCTGCACGTATTGGTTCATGCTGCTATTCTTGATTCCATGCCCTTATCGCTAACACGATGAAAATGGATAAAATCTAGCGAAAAATCATCCTGAACGCAATACGCTCCGCTCATCCTGATAGATAGCGTAATCTGCTGGCAAAATTAACTCTTTGACCACATTTGTGCTGGTGAGTTATGTCTGCTGCCGGCTGCTGCAGCGAATCAAAATGTAAAAGTGCAGGTTGTCAGCCGCTTTTTCGACGTTTTATGGCTTCAAAATGTAAAAGTGCAGTTTGATTGGGCCAAAAAGCCCCTTTTGGACGAAAAGGGGCGGTTTCAAATGTATTTTTGCATTTTGATTGGGTTTTTAGGCCATTTGGAGCGAATCAAACTGCACTTTTGCATTTTGATTCTGAATGGTCCAATAGGCGGGCATGAAGGAAAGCTGTAAAGGTTGGCAAGTGTGTGCGGTTTCGTATCTGGGCAGGTACAGCGCGATCACAGCAAGTCCATTTCGAGCTTGTCTTATTGGCTAGCGCGATCCTATAACCGATCTGTTATAGAAACATCGCAGCCTACCGGCACTCTAATCTAAGCAGCATAAAAAGCAGCCATCCGTCGGATGGCTATTTTTTATGCTGCTTGCGGTATTCGGTTGGTGAGCATTTCATATATCTTCTGAAAATTTCGGCGTAGTAGCTGACGCTGGCGAATCCGACCTGCTCGGAAACTTCCGTAATGTTCGCGTCGGGGTCGAGCAGCAGCGGAAGGCTTTTTTGGATGCGATAATGCAGCAAATATTCAAACGGGGACTGCCGGATCATCTTTTTGAAAAAACGGCTGCATTCGCTTTTGCTCAGATTGCACGCTGCTGCGATCTCCTCTAAGGTCAGCTTATTCTGATAATGGTTATGAATGAACTGGAGCGCTTGCTTCACGCGAAGCACCGAACGGGATGCTCCCGGCTGAATGCGGGGGGAAGAGCTTTGAAAGCCTTGGTAAAGTAATGCCCACAGCTCGCAAAGCTTGCTTTTGATAATCAGCTCATAACATATCCCGCGCTGTTCGTCCTGTTCATGAATTTCCATTAACAGCTGAATCATCTGCCGCTGCCATCCGATTTCCGGAGTCAGATGCATGGAAGCAAGATGCGGCGGCTCGGTAACGGTTCGGACATATTTCTCCTCAATAGCACTGCGTTCATGGCCAAATACGAGCACAGGATTGAAGATGACCGCAATATAGGTGCAGTCCCGGCTGTCTTCATGGGCTCTGGCTGAATGCAGGCTGTTCGCATTGGCGAAGAGGCCGCTGCCCTCGCTTAACTCATATACAGTATCGTTAACCTGATACAGCATCGATCCTTCCAATACGACTGTAAATTCTACCTCAGGATGCCAGTGGCATTCAAAGAAGCCCTGCTCGTATTCAGAAAGCGAGTCTCGTGACACCTCGAACGGGAACCTATAATCGCCGTGAAGACGTTCTTCAAAGCCTTGATCGTTAGTTGCGATAGATTTTCGCATGATATATTCACCAACTTGCGCAATATTGTTATGAAAAAGGGTGATTTAATGATAGTTTGTTGTCGTTGTTGTATTTATACTTATAGTATAAACAAGGTTGTGAAGCATGGCAACGAGAGGGGGAGGCACATGGCGGCGTCTCGAATGGAATCGATGCTCCATCGTATCGAGAGTGATCAGACCTATGCGGAGAAAAGCGTTATCAGCTTTAATGTGTTCAATGCCGAATATCGGATTCAGCAGGCCAAATGGCTGATGGACTCGGTTGCCACCGCTGTAGAGGAGCATCGCTATTGTTCGCTGATGAAAAGACTGCTAGCTTCCGCTAATGGCGGCAGCGCCTATGAGATCGAGCTGGAATTATTATTTCAGAATATCAAGGACATGGAAGCCGCACCGTCTGCATGCGGCGGGGCCGTTGTGCCGATGACTTTTATTGCATATAAGGTCGTATCCAAACAAATCTACTGCAGCATTGAAAAAATAGCGTTCAGAACCGAGGGGAATTGTGCAGGAAGGGACATTTATATGTCCGATGCGGGGTATACGCTTCAAAAGCTTAAAGAAGCCAATTACAATGCCATTGGCGTGATTGGCAAAGGGGACTTCACGGAGCCGCTCAAGCGTGTTTTTATCGGAAAGTTTAACTACAACGTCATGTAAGCAAAGATTAGAGCAGCTTTAGCAGCTGGCATAGCTCAACAAGGCGGTGAACACCGCGGAATTGATGGCGGATCCGCTCATGGATGCTTTGAATGGCGTTCTCTGTCACTTTGCGGGCTTGCTCCAGGCTTTGATTATCCAGGGCATCGACGATGTCCTTCATCGTTTGCAGAAAGTAGACCGTTTTCCGCAGCGTGCTGATGAGCAGTATTTTCCGGATATGGAGGGGTGTGAATTGCCGGTAGCCATTGTCCTGGTCGCGATCGGGAATGAGCAGCCCTTCTTTTTCCCAGTGGCGTATTGCGGAGGCCGTTACGCCTGTAAACTCGGCGGCTTCGCCAATGGACATATGCGATTTTAGCTTTTTGTTGGACAGCGCCGGAATTTCGAGGTTTTGCAGCAGCTCCAGCGTCTGGTCTGCGGCGATTTTCTCCTGCTGCAGAACGGCTTGCTCACGGTTCACGAGCCAAAAGGCGGCCTCCGGCTCGCTGTTTTGGATTTTGCGAAGCACCTCGCAGGTCAATGCCACCCCGTAGCCGGGAAACATCGCCCGCAGACAGCGGAAATAGGCGAAATGCACTTCTGTATATAAACGGTAGCCGTTAGCTCCCCGTTCCGGTGACGGCACGACACCCCATGATTCATAATGACGTAAAGCGCTTGTACTAATGCCGAGCTCTTGCGCAATCTCGTTAGGCTTGAAATAGGCCACTCGCATCTCTCCTTGAACCGATTCGAACGCTACTATAACAGATTGGAAGATACGTGGCAAATGCTATTGTAAAACCTTAAAGCAACATGACGATGTTGATCATTTAATAATCCTTTCAATGATAGCCCGCTGGCCGGCAAACTTTAGCACTTGCATCTATGTAGTAAAGTAGAGGGAAAAGCTGCTGAAGGCGGGGATTATGATGAGGATCGACTACGAGGCGCCAAATGAACAATGCTATATCGAGCTTAGAAAAAAGACAGGCCAAGCGGCTGTTGATGCATCCATTGCCCGGAAAGCTCTTAGCCATTCGACGTTCATGGTGGGGATTTGGGACGAGAACTCCAACAAGCTGGCTGGAATGGGCCGTGTTGTAGGAGATGGCGCTTTATGCTTTCAAGTTGCCGATCTGCTTGTAGACCCGGACTATGCGAACCAGGGTATCGACAAGCTCGTGATGGAGGAAATGATTCAATATTTGAATGAAAATGCAGGTATCGGTGCTTCAGTTGTTGTTATTACAGAGCTGGGCTTAATTCCGCTGTACAAAGCCTATGGTTTTGAATTGACTTATCCGAACGCTTATAGCATGAAGCGGATTCGGAACGGGTGATTCGTCCATTTTGTATGATCGAAATTGACATCGGGCCGGCGGTGTGTATACTAGGAAGAGTATAACAAAAATGACTATAAAGGTGGCTAGGTGTATGTTCTTTCTATCAACTGTTCTAATTCGGGAATTGGCGTAAACGGGATAAGTCTGCCCATTTACAAGGTTATGCCAACCGAAAGACAGTGATAGAGAACATCATTCCTTTCTTACCTTTCCAAGAGGGTAAAGCGAGTGTGTTCGCTTTACCTTTTTTTGCGCACAAAAGAATAGAATACCGTGTAGACATCAGTCACTGCGCTCTCGGTTGGCTTCATTCGAAGTCAAAGGAGAGGTACAAAATGAGTTTATTAATTGTTGATCAAATTTCCCATATGTACACAGATAAAATGATTTTTAACGGCGTCAGCTTCCGGTTGAACCGGGGCGAGCATGCCGGTCTGGTTGGCAGCAACGGCAGCGGAAAATCGACGTTATTACGGCTGCTGGCCGGCCAATTGATCCCTGATAAGGGCAGCGTGAATTGGCTTCCGGCTATTGCTGTCGGCTATTTGCAGCAGCATGCGGACCTAGAGCCAGGGGCAACGATGCTGCAGTTGATGCAGGGCGCATTCTCCAAGCTGTACGCAGTGGAACAGAGTATGCAGCATATTGCTGAACAGCTGTCGACAGGTTCAGGCAGCCCCGAAAGCTTGCTTGCCAAATACGGCGAGCTTCAACAGCAGTTGGAGCTGTCCGGCTTCTACGAGCTGGATTCCAAAATCGAGGAGGTTGCGGCTGGCTTAGGCCTGAGGGAGATCGGACTGCAGCGGCAGGTTGACCTCTTGAGCGGGGGACAGCGGACGAAGCTGCTGCTAGGCAGACTGCTGCTGGAGGAGCCCGACGTGCTGCTGCTTGACGAGCCAACGAACTTTTTGGACGAAATTCATATCGATTGGCTGATCGGTTATTTGAAGCGGTACGAGAATGCCTATATTGTCGTATCCCATGATGAGCGTTTTCTGCAAGAGGTAACGGGTACGATCTTCCATCTGGAGCATGGGCAGCTAAAACGATACGGGGGCGATTATCGTTCCTTCCTGCAAGTATCCGATCAGAACAAGCAGCAGCAGTTGGCTGCCTATGAGCGGCAAAGCAAAGAAGTTGAGCGGCTCGAAGCCTTTATTCAGAAAAATCGCATTCGCAAAGCGAAGCAAGCGAAAAGCCGGGAGAAGGTGCTGGGACGGATGGAAATGATCGATCGGCCAGCTTCCGGTCCTCAGCCAAGATTCAAATTCCGGCTTCATTCGGAGCCAGTACCGCGAATTGTTGAGGCGGCAGATGTTCAGTTCGGCTATTCGCAGCCGCTGTTCTCGCCAGCGGATTTCGTCATTCACCGAGGCGACAAAATCGCGATCATCGGAAGCAACGGCATTGGCAAATCTACACTGCTGCGGACGATGATGGGGCAGCTCCCGCCTTTGCAAGGAGCGCTAAGCATTGGGGAACGGGTGCTGCCCGGGTACTATGCGCAGGAGGATCAGCCTTCGGAGGAAACGCCGCTAGACCAATTATGTGCGGCAAGGCCAGATCTGACTCAGAAGGACATTCGCTCCAGTCTGGCAATGACCGGTTTGAAGGAGGCGCATATCCGGCGTCCGCTTCGCTCCTTAAGCGGCGGTGAGCAAGCGAAAGTCCGGCTATGCCATTTGATGCTGGGCCGCAGCAATTTTCTTGTGCTTGACGAACCGACTAATCATTTGGACATTATCGCCAAGCAAGCGCTGGCAGATGCTCTTGCGGCATATGAGGGCACGGTCCTGATCGTGTCGCATGAGCCTGAGTTTTACGAGAGCTGGGCTACAGCCGTATGGCGGCTGGAAGAATGGAGCTAAGCTATATGATGAGGAGGAATCATTTTTGAATGGGAATCAAGATCAACAAGGTTTAGTGGCAGCCTGCATGGCTGTATATGGCGATAGCGGTGACGGCATTCAGCGTGTGCAGACTGAGCACCGCTGCAAGCTCGCACAGTTTTGGCAGATTCAGAAAGGCGAGCGGGTGCTGGAAATCGGATGCGGTCAAGGCGATACGACAGTGGTGCTTGCCCAATTAGTGGGGGTAGACGGCTTCGTGCATGGCATCGACATTGCATCGCCAGATTACGGCGCGCCTATGACGCTCGGAGAAGCAGCAGCAGGTCTGAAGGCTTCGGCTATTGGAAGCCGGATTCAACTGGATTTTGAAGCCGATGTCCTGGAGCTGGAATTTCCTTATCAAACCTTCGATACGATTGTTATGTCCCATTGTTCTTGGTATTTCGCTTCCCGGGAGCAATTACAGCAGGTGTTGACAAAGGTCAGCAAATGGGGTGAACGGTTATGCTTCGCGGAATGGGATGCGCGCATAACCGAAACCGGGCAATATCCGCATCTATTGGCAGCCCTGATACAGGCGCAATATGAGGCGTATAAGCCGGATAGCCAGTCCAATATTCGGACGCTATTTGCACCTGAAGATTTATTGGATATTGCCGAAGCAGCGGGCTGGTCATTGCATAGCGAGACGTTGATCTACTCGCCTGAGCTGCAAGATGGCGGCTGGGAGGTCGAGTATACCCTTCAGTGCTATGAGGAAGAGATGGAGGCGGCAGCCGGTATCCCGAGTAAGCTAACGGCACTTATTGCTTCCCAAATTTCGCTGCTTCAAGCAGC
>NZ_CBVJ010000024.1 GCF_000513275.1 Paenibacillus gorillae
TTCAAGCAGCGAAGAAGACACATGGCATTAAACCGCTGCCTACATTTGCTTTTATTGCAGCAAGCAAAGAGCGATAAACTTCGTCCCGTCGCACAACAGCTCCTAATATTTTCATATCGCTGGCCGCTCCTGTATAATAGTAGCAAATAGAAGAAGAAAGAGGTGCAGCGAAAATGACCAATGACCAGATGAACCAGTCAAAGCGTATAGCCGTCGTTACAGGGGCTAGTGCAGGAATGGGCAAAGAAACGGCGATATTGCTTGCCGCCGAGCATGGGATGAAGGTGTTCCTGCTCGCGAGAAGCGAGGAAAGAGGGCTTGAAGCAGTCCGGGAAGTGAATGAGAAAAGCGGGCGGAGTGATGCCGAATTGGTGCTTTGTGACTTGGCTTCCATGGCAAGCATTCGCCAAGCTGCCGCCAGCCTGTCGGAGCGCTGTGATAAAATCGATGTTCTCGTTAACAATGCGGGCGTTGTAACAACGAAACGCGAAGTGACGGAAGACGGCTTCGAACGGCAGCTCGGCGTCAATCATCTGGGTCATTTTCTGCTGACGGGTCTGCTGCTGCCGCTATTGGAACGAAGCGAAGAAGGAAGAATCGTCGTCGTATCCTCTGGCGCTCATAAAATCGGACGCATGCGCTACGATGATCCTAACATGGAGAAGAGCTTCACCATCTGGGCTGCCTATGGGCGCTCCAAAGTGGCGAATATCTGGTTTGCTAAGGAATTGGCTGAGCGGCTTAAAAAAGCGGGTTCGGCAGTGACCGTCAACGCCCTGCACCCCGGAGCGGTAGCTACACAAATCGGTGTGAACCGGAATACGGGGTTCGGCACGATGCTGCATAAGCTGCTGAAGCCATTTTTCCTGACAGTGACGGAAGGCTCCGCCACTGCTGTTTACTTGGCAGCCTCCGATAGTGAGGAAGTTAAGAAGACCAGCGGACAATACTATTACCGGAAAGCACCGGCTCCGGTATCCAAGCTTGCTGCCAATCCGAGTGAAGCGAAACGTTTCTGGGAATGGAGTGAACAGAATACGAAGTTTCAGTATCCAGTGTGACGGGTCAGCAAGAGATTGGGGAGGTGAAGCAATGACATCGGTCGCAGTAGAGGAATTGAAGTCGGTAGAGGGCACTATTGAGGCAGAACTAGCGTCATTGCTGATCGCAATTGTAGAGGATGGCGGATCGATCGGTTTTTTGCCGCCGCTTGACAACCGTGCTGCCCTGAAATATTGGAGAGAGGTACCCGGCGGTGATGGCGTCATTTTGTTGGCGGCGAAGCTGCAAGGACGTATCGTTGGCAGCATTCAGCTTCAGCTCAGCACGAAGCCAAACGGATCGCACCGGGCAGAAATTGCCAAGCTGATGACGCATCCTGATTATCGGCGCAAAGGAATTGGCCGCTTGCTGATGCAGGCCGCCGAGAGTCAGGCTGTTCAAGAGAAGCGGACGCTTCTCGTGCTCGACACCAGAGAAGGCGATCCGTCCAATTTGCTTTATTCTTCGCTTGGCTATGTTCAGGCTGGCCGTATACCAGATTACGCACGTTCAGCGGACGGCGGGCTGGATGCCACAATCTATTATTATAAAAAGCTGGACTAGTGATTTCTCTAGTGAACAGGAGGCCCACCTGCGGCATGAGATCGAATCAAGAAATGCTGGAGAGCGCATCATTTTGCAGACTCCTGAGGCCATGAGCATGTTTCCTCCTGATTTGGGCAACTGGTTTTCTTATCTGATGCTGTTTACAGACGGCAACCGCATTGATCTGATTCTTATTCCATTAGAGGAGCTTGAAAAGTATAGGAATGATGATAAGCTGACAGTTATTTTAATGGATAAGGATAACAGGCTGCCTGAACTGCCGCCTCCTTCGGATGAAGACTATTGGGTGAAACGGCCGTCCGCCGCATTTTTCGCCGACTGCTGCAATGAGTTCTGGTGGGTGTCTACTTATGTAGCGAAAGGGCTATGGCGGAAGGAAATGCTGTTTGCGCAGGATCATCTTAATCAGATTATGCGGCCAATGCTCATTCAGATGCTGGAATGGGAAGCAGGCATCGCTACCGGGTTTACTTTAAGCGTGGGGAAAAACGGCAAATATTTGGACCATTATATTTCCGGGGAGAGCTGGAATGAGCTAATGGCGACATTCGCGACCGGGAAGTATGAAGAAATGTGGGACGCATTATTTCGTTCATTTGCATTGTTCCGCAAAACGTCTGCTGTCGTAGCGGAGTATTTTGGCTTTGGCTACCCGGAAGAGGATGACAAGCGTGTTACCAGCTTTATAGAAGGCTTGAGGGCTCATGCAATCGTGCGTAATTAAGGAGTAGAGAGGGATTGCTCGCCGCTAGTATATGCTGACATTAAAAAGTGGAGTCGTTCATCGGACGACTCCACTTTTTTAGTGTCACTTTAACTTGAAGTTGTTACGCATCTTGGCTCTAATCTGCATCCTTGCCAAATTTGAAATCAGGATCGTAGCCTTTTACGGTCTTCTTCTTATGCTTCTCAATAGCTTCGCGGTCTTCTTTCGGCAAATCGTCCAGGCTGACAGTTGAACCGTCAGTTGTAATCAGCTTGCCGTCCGAGCTATAAGGAAAGGCGCTTATACGGCCGATCGACATGCGGCGGACCTGCCTGCTCATAATCGACAGACGGCGGGTAAGCTTAGGCGGAGCCGGTGATTTATCAGCTCCGCCATCGCCAGAAGCTGTAGTGTCCGGTTGAGGTTCGCTTACTGTCTCAACATGCATATGCGCATTTTCCTGCACAGGGTTGTTGACGCCAAAGTGAGGCCCCACATCAGGCACATTGGCATGGAAGCTGTTGGCCTGCTTAATGAAAGCTTCAAACACGGATTTATTCGTTGGACTAGACGCAAGGTTATTCCTTGCTGTAATAAACTGCTGCTGGGATGTTTCCATATCGGTGATTAGCTGCTTAAGCTGGGCGTCGGAACCTTTGCCAACCTGCTCTTTTTTCCGCAAATCAATTTTTTCTTGGCCTGCGGTGATGAACCGGTCTGTCCATCTATTAAAGTCTGTAGCCGTTTCCTTGCCTTCCATCAGCTTCAGGGCATTGTTGCGGATATCATTGTATGACATGCGGTGCGGCATGGCACCGTTAATTTCAGTGAGTTTCGGCTTGCGGTAATCGGAGATTGTGACGCCGTAACTAGGATCGCGGCTTGTCGAGATGAAGGCGGCCCGCTTGGAGGCTGTTGTAAAGCTGGGCCGTTTGCCCTCCCATACCACCGTCGATTCATTGTCAGTCTCCTCGTCAGACTCCTCGATTTGTTCATCCGATCCGAGTTGGACCAGTTCAGAACCTGAGGACATATTTGCTTCAGTTCTTAACTTTTTGACTGGCTGCTCGATCTTCTTTTCTGCATCCTTAGCTTGTACTTCCTCCAGCAGACCTTCCTCTTCGTCAACTGCCATTTGCTGTTCTTCTTCTAGTTCTTCGCTTTCATCATCTAGCTGCTCGTATTCCTCACGGCCCCTTTTGACGGCTGGCTTTGATCCCATAAGCTGCAGCACAAACTGATTCCCGACTTGCTGCTGCAGGGAGAGCAGGGATGTCGAGGTCTGGGAGCCTGTGCCCGTTCTAGGCCGAGACGATTCGATTGCTGGCCGCTTCACAGGTTGCTGCTTTAGGTTTGGCTGCTTCAACGTTAAAAACTCCTTATGACATTCATTTATATTAGTATAACTTGAATGGGATGGCATGAACAACCAAATAACCCATTCGCGGATTGTAAAAACAATAGAGTAAGCACACTGGCAATATGATAAAATAAAGCGCCGAAACCTCGTATTCCTTCTTCTAAAAACAGTAGAAATACACCTGAAATCCGTTTGACCACACATGATTTTATAAGGTTCAAATCTATACATATCTCAACATTAACCATATAGTAGTAAATATATAAAATAAATCTTGTTCGCAATTAATGGAGGGGGAAGTCAATGCGAGATTGCCAAACGAGAGGTTTACGCTGCGTGATGATAGTTGGACTGATCATGATGACAGCCGTTCTCGCTTCTTGTTCCAGTGAACGAAGCACAACTGCATCTGCCGTTATGTCTCAAGTTGCCGGCGGCATTAGCGAGCAAGGCTTCGTCCAAGTAATGGACGAGACCGTATGGTTCCATGATCTCAAAAGCGGGAAATCGGCAGCATTGTTATGTCAAAACAAATCGGCATGCAAGGACAATCCCTACTATAAATACGATACGGATGGTTATCAAATTGTTGCAACGGCCATCTATAAAGATAATCTTTATACATTTGTTTTGAACAGTGTGAACGAAACGACCTTGTATCGAATGAAACCGGAAGTAGATGGCAGGGAGAAGATCGCTTCCATTCCTTGGCAAGTTTCTTCCGGAAATGTTCTCTTTCACGATGGACAAGCCTACTTCTCTGGTGTTCAGTACATCATTGATGAGAATGGTGCAGCTGGAAGTGATAATCAAATTTTAACCATCATTCGTGTAGACTTGGAGGCGGGCAAGGTCACCGAGTTAGGCGAGCAGCATCATTATGAAGGCGGTTCGTCTATCGACTCCATATCGCTTGCAGATGATAAACTGCGCTACCGGTATGTGTATGCAGAAATGACGGAGGAACAGAGAGAGGCGCTTGTACAGGGTCAGTTGAAAATCGAAGAAAGCGTACATTTGCTAAAAGCTCAGTTTTACGAGATTCAGTTGCGGACAGGCGAGAGTAAAGTGATTTTGGAGGGTAAAGACTATCCGGGGATTTCCATGGAGGGCGATGCTTCTTACGCCTACTTTATAAATGAACAACAAACGAAGGTTTTCCAGGTAAGCTTAGACGATTTTCAACAGACCGATTTATTTGAAGGTGAAACCATTTATGCTTTGAATAACGGGCTTTTGCCGGGAACTGGATTGTTTTTTTCACAAGGCATTCAGAATGAAACCAAATATTATTACGATTTCAAGAAAAATAAAGTCATCGAAATTAACCTGCCGGATACTTCTTTCCCGATACTGGCATTCGACAATTGGCTGGCAGCAGGCAAGATGATAGACGGCAAGTATCAGCAAGTATATATGACGATTGAGGATTATATCGCGGGCAGCAATCAGTATATTACGATGAAAAAATCCTGAATATAGCGTGTCGGGGAGGAGCGTTGAGCTTTGCAATTGCAGGTGGAGCAGCTAACGAAAGCATACGGCTCGAATCTCGCTTTGAATGGCTTTTCGTATACGTTTACAGAGGGAGTCTATGGTTTATTAGGGCCAAACGGGGCAGGGAAGTCGACGTTTATGAGCTTGTTGACGGACAATCTGCTGCCAAGCAGCGGTGTGGTGCGTTACAACGGACAGCCTATCAGCAAGCTGGGGAAAAAGTATTTGAAGGTGCTCGGCTATATGCCTCAGCAGCAAGGGATGTATGATACGTTCACAGCGGAACGGTTTCTCTATTATATAGCAGCGCTCAAAGGGTTGAAGAAGCGGGAAGCGGATCTGCAAATTCCGCAGCTGCTGTCGTTAGTCAATTTGCAGCAGGAGCGATATAAAAAGCTCGGTAATTTCTCTGGCGGTATGAAGCAAAGAATTCTCATTGCCCAGGCGCTCATTGGTGATCCGAAAGTGTTGATTTTGGATGAGCCGACTGCTGGCCTTGACCCTAAGGAACGAATACGCATCCGGAATTTAATATCGGAAATTAGCTTTAATAAAATTGTTCTTGTGGCGACGCATGTGGTAACCGATATCGAGTATATTGCGAAAGAAGTGCTGCTGCTCCAAAAAGGCAAGTTAATCGGCAGCGGCTCTCCTTATAAGTTGTCCAATGAATTGCAAGGCGTCGTATTTGAGATTCAAACGACTTCCGATCGATTAGCTGACGTGGCACAGCACTATAAAATAGGCAATATCGCGAAAGAAATCGACCATATAACGGTTAGAATCGTCTCGGACGAGAAGCCGGATCATTACGCATATACCGAAGTGAAGCCGACGCTGGAGGATCTATATTTATATAGATTTGATTCGGAGGATACGGTGTGAACCTTTTCAAATATGAATGGATGAAAATCTTTTCCTCTCGGGCGCTGCTGCTGCTCACTGCAGGGTTAATCGTTCTAAATGGCGTCTTGATCTATCTGGATGAATACAATAATCGCCAAGCTGTTCCCTATACGCCTGCTGCTTATAATCAGCTCTATGAAAGCTATGAGGGTTTGCCCAGCAAGCAGATCGAAGCCATGCTGGAGCGTGCATACGCGGAATTGCTTGCGATTATAGACTTGGAATCGATGCTGAGCAATACGGCATATACAAGCGAAAGCATGATTCAAGGGCAGTTAGCCGAGCGGTACCCCAGTATCGATATTGAAGCATTATTCTCCTCTTATACAAGCGGCAGCTATTTGAAGTATACCAATCATTCCTACGAAGAGCTCCTGCTTACGAAGGAGGCGCTTGAACAATCGGTAAATGTGAATCGCTATGCATCCTTTTTGCAGCAAAAGGAAGAGGATGCGAAGATCTTATCCTCGATCTCTATTTTCGCCAAGGAAGGCTCCTATTCTTCAAAATATGTAATAAAAGCAGCGAATGACTACGCCGGATTATCGGGAGTCGAGCTTTCATTTGAACGTTCAAAGGGCGTGACGATGGCGACGCAGTTTCTGCCTACGGATCTCATTGCTGTATTCTTTATTCTGATCGCGGTAGTGGTTATGGTGACGAGAGAAAAGGAGCAGCAGCTTCTTAACTTGGTGAAAACGACTTATAAGGGCAGGGCACCTTTAATTGTGTCTAAGCTATTTGTGCTCGCGGCTATATGCGTTGTTATCGAGCTATTGCTGTATGCCACTAATTTTGCCATGGCCTTTCAAACCTACGGGTTTGGAGAATTAAGCCGAACGATTCAATCCGTACAAGGCTTCTATGAATCGACGTGGAAAATATCAGTAGGCCAGTATTTCCTGCTATTCCTGCTGGCTAAGCTTTTCGTCTATATAGTTGTAGCATTTGTGATGATGCTCATTGCCGTTATTTGCCAAAAATCAATAACGGTCTATATGACCATTGTAGCCGTATTTGGCCTCAGCACATTTTTTTACTACCTTGTTCCGCCAAGCTCTTTAATGGCTTTTCTGAAGCATATCAATCTCGTCAGCTTTCTGAATACGTATACGTTATTCAGCACTTATGTGAATCTGAATCTATTGGGTCAAGTTATCAATTATCGTGATGGCTTTCCAATTGCAGTAATTGCGGCTAGTATTGCTTTGTTTTCGTTAACAGTGCGTACGTTTTGCAGACAAAAGTCTCATCTGTCTAGATCTGATTGGAGCGTATCCTTGCAGGAGAAGTGGGGCAGAGTCTTTGGGCATAGCGCGCATGTAAGTCTCTTCCGGCATGAATTTTATAAAATAGCGATTGCCAATAAAGTGTTGGTTATCATGGTCGTGTTTATCGGTTTTCAGCTCTACAGCTACGAGCCGGTAGTTGAACGCATTCAAAGCAAAGATGACTTGTACTACAAGCAATACATGCTTAAGCTGGAAGGCGAGCTGACACCGGAGAAGAAAGCTTTTCTGCAAGAGGAGCAGCAAAAGTTCGATGCGGCGATCACAGAGCTTTCCCACTCCTCTGGCGAAGCCGGAAGCACAATGAATGCGATGAAAATGCTGGATCGAAAAAATGCTTTCGATAAAGTAAAGGCACAAGCCGATTACTTGCGGGATATGGAAAAGCAATATGGGATAAAAGGGTGGTTCCTGCATGACGCGGGGTACTTGCTGCTGACGGACGGCACGCAGCGAGTCGTGAGCGAGGATCTGTATTTAGCACTGCTGCTCGTCGTTGTGCTGATCGCAGCGATTTCACCGATATTTACTTACGATCTTCAAACGAGGATGAACCGCATCGTTTCGCTTACACCGCATGGAAGAGGGAAATTATTTTATATTAAAATGACGTTGGCATTGCTCATTGGAGCTTTCGTATATGCGGTCATCTATGGAACGAGGATTGTCAGCGTGCTGGGCGGTTATGGAAGCAGGGCAGTGCAAGCACCAGCCTTCAGTATGCAGCATCTTTCACATGTAACGCTGGATATGTCTATTTTGCAATATTTAATGCTCATTGGTGTTATCCGTTTCGCTGGAGTATTAATGGTTATATTCATGATAGGACTGATTTCTGTCCAGCTGAAAAGTCTGATCGCCGTCATGCTTGCTTCAACGGGGCTGCTGGCTCTGCCAATTTTATTAGGGATCATTGGTATCCGGCAATTCGATTATTTGCTCATTACACCAATGCTTACCGGGAATGTGTTGTTCAAATCCTATTCCTATGTGCTGCTTGAAGAGCATCGGGCTATTTATTTGATCGCTCTGACAGCTGCTGTTATCATTATGGCAGTCATATTATTCAGGCAAATCCAGAAAAGGGCGTAGCTCTGTAAAAGCACAGAAAAACCCCGCGTTTATATTAAACGCAGGGTTTCTTATCAATCATTTGCTCCGACTCGATTAACGCAATACTTTGAGAGCGCCGCTCCATGCAAGCACTTGGTCAAGCATTCCGTTAACGTTAGTCAAATGCAGATCAGCCGGTTTGAATACCGAGCCGTTCTCGAAATCTGTGAACAGCGACAATGCAGGATGTACGCGAACGTCAGCTACGGAAAGCTCACCGAGAATGCCGCGCAGATGCTCGGCAGCACGAGCGCCGCCAACGGAGCCGTAGCTCACGATGCCTGCTGCTTTGTTGTTCCATGCTTCGCGAGCGAAGTCGAGCGCATTTTTCAATACGCCAGTAATGCTATGGTTATATTCTTGAACGATAAATACGAAGCCGTCGAGGCTGTTCAGCTTTTCATTCCAAGCGGCAGCTTGCTCAGTTGCATCTTCTTCACCGAAAAACGGAAGCTTGAAATCCGCGATATCTACGATTTCATAGTTAGCGTCATCACGTTTGTCCGCAACGCTTTTTACCCATTCGCCAACTTGCGGGCTAACGCGCCCTTGACGTGTGCTGCCCAGAATAATCCCGATATTTAATTTCGACATTCGTATTTCCTCCTTATTTGTCTACCCTTATTTTCCCGGTCATCATCGTTTCTTATTCGCTTTGATGAATTGAAGTATTGGGAATATGAGACAATAATAAGGGATTTGATTAATAAAGTCAAGAAACTTACATAAAGTTTGTAATTTACAATTTGAACAAAATTTTGTGATTTTAAAAACAAGCCTTTAAAGCTGCAGCAGCAATATTGAGGAGGAGATGCAATAATGACAGAAATCGATCAAACGGAGCTGGATAAGCTCGTCAAAATCAGTCAGCCGGCCAGGCGTGCGCTGCGGGGAGCCGGAATTACGACGCTGGAGCAATTGGCGGAGCGGAGCGAGAAAGAGCTGCTCGGTTTGCATGGGCTGGGACCAAAGTCGATGCCGGAACTTAGTGCCGTATTGACTGCAAAGGGGATGTCATTCAAGTCATAGCCCGGTTATTCAATACGAAGAGGACAACCTGTGCGAACACGGGGTTGTCCTCTTTGTTGTGAATCAGTTCCTGTAAGCATCTCGCATAGCTTCAATCGTTTCGGTTAGCTTATCACGCAGCTCCTGGGGAGCAATGGCTATCACACTTGCTCCAAAGCTAAGAATGATCTGACACGCTGACTCCATCGTATTGAACTGCACTTCCGCTGTGATCATGCCTTCACGCGGGGGAGAGTGGCTGATGACTTGCAAATAGCGGCGCTGCCTGAATGCATCAAACTCCGGTGCCATGATTTCAATAGTTGCGTGATAGCGAGGCAGTTCTCGAATGAACCGCATGGTGGATTGCTCCCAGAAGGTATCCAATTCAAAGCTGTCCGGCGCAGAAAAATGCTCATCCAGCTTATCCGCTGTCAGCAGCCGGGAAATACGGTAGCTCTTGATCATCCCCTCAGCGGCTGCAATGACATACCAGATGCTTTGTTTGGCGACCAGCCCAAGAGGGTCGATGACACGGGTAACTGTTTCCGTGTCTTTCTGGTACGTAATGAGCAGCTTTCTTTCCTCCCAGACCGCCTCCTGAATAGTTGGCAGCAGAGGAAACGTTTCAATCGACTGATGCCAGCCCGCGCCGTCGATATGAATTTTTTGCCTGACCGTCTGGGCGTTCAGGCGAACGGAATCGGGAGAAGCGGCAAGCAGCTTCTCGAATGCCAGTTCATAATGCTTATGCATCCCCAAATCTTGAAGCAGGCCGCCTTGCGAGTTGAAGAACAGCGCAGCCAGCTCTTCCGCTTTCATTCCCGTTAATTGCGTTCTATATTGCGGTGAAAGCGTCCAGCCGCCTTGCGGCCCGCGCTCTGCATATACGGGAACGCCAGCCGCACTGAGTGCATCCATATCTCTAATAATGGTACGTTTCGTAACCTCAAGCTTCTCGGCCAGCTGGCCAGTCGTAAGCTTTCCGTAATTTTGCAGCTGCAGTAAGATGGATAGCAATCTGTCACTTTTCATCGCGTGTTCAAGCCCTTCCTCGGCAAATCATATTTATTTCATTGTAGCAGATAATGATGACAGAGGTTGTCATATATATGGCGGTATCATTAGGAAGTAGAGAAAACAGGTGATGGAAAAGAGGGCTTATATGAAAACATTAGCAGGTAAAATCGCAGTTGTAGCTGGAGCAACCCGGGGAGCGGGCAGGGCGATTGCCGTTGCGCTGGGTGAGGCTGGAGCGACGGTATATTGCACGGGACGCAGTGTGAAAGGGAAGCCTTCGGACCTGAACCGGCGGGAGACCATTGATGAAACGGCGGAAATGGTGACAGCCGCAGGCGGAGTTGGCATCGCCATTCAAGTCGATCATACGGTGGAATCACAGGTGCAGGAGCTGTTCAAGCGGATTGGAGAAGAGCAGCAGGGCAGGCTTGATATTCTTGTCAACGACATATGGGGAGGAGATCAGCTTATCGACTGGAAAAAGCCGTTCTGGGAGCATTCGCTGGATAAAGGCTTGCTCGTGCAAGACCGTGCGGTCCGCTCGCATATGTATAACAGCTATTATGCGGCTCCGTTGATGGTGGAGAGAGGGAGCGGTCTCATTATCGAAGTGACGGACGGGACCGGTTATAACTATCGGGGAAATCTTTACTATAGCTTGGCGAAAGTATCGGCTATTCATTTGGCAGCAGCTATGGCAGCCGACCTGCAAGCTACAGGAGTGACGGCACTTTGCGTTACGCCGGGTTTTCTGAGATCGGAGGAGATGCTGGAGCATTTTAAAGTGACCGAAGCGAACTGGCAGGATGCAGTGCATGGCGGAATTCCCGATGCCGAGCATTTCGGAGAGTCAGAAACGCCTTATCTTCTAGCGCGAGGTGTTGCTAAGCTGGCGGCTGACCCTAACGTCTCCGAGAATGCGGGGAAAACGCTGGCGAGTTGGGATCTGTCGGAAACTTATGGCTATACCGATGTTGACGGGCGCTCTCCGCATTGGGGAAGGTATGCCAAGAAGCTAGGTATCTTTCAGGGAGAATAAATATAGAAAAGACTGCTGTCATCTGGCGACAGCAGTCCAATGGGCAGGCCGCGATAACGAAGGCGGCAGTTTCGTAGCATGATTTCCTTTGGCAGCATTAAGCTGGGATTGTGTTAGAAAAATACTTTCGGTCAGGTCGGCGCCACCGAGATCCGTATCCCGGAAATCGGCTCCGATCAGATCGGCGCCGCGCAAATCGGCATTAGCGAAATTAGCGGCGATTAGCAACGAGCCTCGCAAGTTAGCGCCCCGTAAGTCGGCGCCTTTCATATTTGCTCCGATGAGATCGGCCCCGCGGCCGATCTTTTTAGTGCGTTTCCCGCCCTTCGATTGGGGCGCGGCCTTGGAAGCTGCGGTGCGGCGAACCTCTTCGCTAATCTGAAGCAGCAGCTCATTGACTTCCATTCGATGGGCAATGATGTCGAGCTTCATAACTTCTTCCGGACTTAACAGAGTTAAACGCTCGATCTGTTCATACATGTCGGCCAGCTTCTCATGCAGAGAGCGGGCTGCCGGGTAGGTTAACGCTTCATTGATATACCAGAGCAGCTCCTGCAGCTGACGCATGACAGGCAAGACATCGAACATCAGCTTCGCAGAATCCGGCGCTTCCCGCCAGTTTTGTCCTTTGAATGTTATTTGACTAATTTTTTGCCCGGCGCCAAAGCAGTCATACACCGTACAGCCGCGAAAGCCTTGGGGGCGAAGGCGGTCATGAATGCCGCAGCGGAAATTTTGCTGCAGATGATTACAGGCTTGTCCCGCATCTTTATCAACAGCGAAGTCACTCGATGCCCCGAATGGCAAAGCGACACAGCATAAGCCGAAGCAGTTCTCGCAGTCGCCAAGCAGCTCGGCGCGACGCTGATCGGTTAGTGATAAAGCGTTAGAATTTATCTCAGACATTGTTCTAAACTCCCTTTTATTCTCATTATTCCATCCTATTACGGTTGTTCCAATTCGTCAATTACGTCTCAGCAGCCTTGCGAGGGAAGAGGGTTGTAAATTATAATGGGGGAGAAAGGGAGGTCGATCGGGATGGAAAATCTATTTGCTAGTCGAAACTCATGCAGAGCCGAATATTAGGGCGAATACTTTGCATGGGGACCACAATTGAATAGTTAAGATGGTCGCCCTTTGATCGTTTCGTTTCTAATAATGGGCTTTGCACCTTATTTGGCAACAACATATAAATAAGGAGCTGAAAAGCATGAATACACCATTCATTAGAAACCATCAGTTTAATTTTATTAAGAAACAGATTAAAACACTTCAAAATGCTTGCACGACCGTATCCGATTTGAAAATCGTAGAGTCTGTACGTACCGGGGTCTTAACGGCCATTACGGAGCTGTTCCCACACGCAACCGAAGAGCAAAAACAGCTGCTGGAGCAATGCGCGACAACCAAAACCGCAGTAGAATTTCAACAGTATATAGACTCTCTGGTACCTTATCTCGAGGAATTTACTCCGGTAACGGATCAGCAATTGAAGAAGCTGTTTCCCAAAATAAAGAAGCTTAAGCTTCCAGATTTAAATGAAGTGGATTACCGCTATACCACATATCTGGGCTGGAGCGATGTCGCAAGCAGCAGACGTTTTCTCGCCTATCACCTGAACGGCAAGCTTGTTGGGGTTGAAGGAAGAATTACGCCGGCGAACAAAAAAACGATTTGCTTCGTTTGCAATCGCTTGGAAGAGGTTGCTTTGTTTACGGCAATAACCAAATCCAAACCGGCGAATGCGTCTCCAGACTATTACAAAGCGATCGGCCAGTATATGTGCTTGAATAGCGCAACCTGCAACGGAAATGTTACGGATACCGGTAAGCTTGAGAAGTTTATCGAAGATGTAACGTCCACTGTATATAAGAATTAATTGTAAAATAACAAGAAGCCGCGATCCTTAGGATCGCGGCTTTTTCTATAAATTGCGGTTAAATTTGTCCACAATATGATCAATGATGGGCATAATCCTCGCATCGTCGACGAGCGACAGCTTGTCAGCCCTGAACAGCTGAATTTTTTTGAACTGATAATAATCATGCAAGGCTTGCTGGATAGATAGCTGGTTATACAGCAAATACTTCACATTTATAATTTCCCGAAGCAGAAGGTCGTCCTGCAGCAAAAGAAACTTCTCGTTAATGGGATTGAATATGCCTCTCTGTTTGCCGTCCTGGTAAAACGCTAACGTTTCCTTCTCGCGCCTGTTCAGCGTATCCTTCAATTGATCGTACAAGTCCGGATAGCTGCCCTGGAGATCCCTTAAAAATGCTTCTGTTATCTTGCCTACAAGTGACACGGATTGCTCAAAGAGCTGCTGGAACCAGAGGCCGAAGGATGATTCGTCATCGTCAGAGCTTCGCGCTTCAAGCTTCTCAATATAATTCACAAATACGCTCACGACGGCTTCAATAACTTCTTCCTTCGAGGAGAAGTGTTTGTACATGGTGGCCCGGCTGACATCCATATGTTTGGCGATATCGTCCATACGCAAATGTTGAAATCCATCCTTGATCGCTGTAGATATTAACCGTTTTGACAGTTTAAGACGTACATCTTGCTCTGGCTTACTCATTTCGTTCCCTCCTCAACACTCATCTTATTATACAGTAAAACTCGAATGATATATACTTTAAAGATAAAATAGACAAAAAACATAAAAAGTGTTTACTTTATTTATTTGTCGTGTTATTGTTTGAATCAGCGTTTCGAGAGAGGAGATTGTAACAATGAGAACTCGTTCAAAAATAGCGTTGTTGGCTTTGGCGGTGACCTCAACGTTCGGCACAATGATCGCTGCGCCGGCAGTTAAGCTGCTGGCTGTCGCATTTCCAGACACGAACCCTCTGCTTATCCAGTGGTTCATTACGGTGTCATCCTTATTTATATTGCCAACCTTGTTCATGGCAGGGTACCTGTCGAGGAGATTTTCACGCAAAAGTATTCTAGTCGTCGGACTGCTGCTTTACTTGATTGGCGGTATCGGTCCAGCGTTTGTAGATTCCTTCAATGTCATGCTTGCCTTTCGAGCTTTATTGGGATTAAGCATCGGCTTAATCTCACCAGCCTTCAACGCGTTGATCGCAGAAAGCTTTCAGGGTCAGGAAAGGATGCGAATGAACGGTTTTGTTACCGCAATTAACGGCATCGGAGGAGCTGTCTTCCTATCCATAGGCGGCATTATCGCATCATACGGCTGGCGCAACGTATTTCTGACCTATGTGTATGCCATTGTCCTGCTTATTGCTGTACTGTGGTTTCTGCCCAAGTTTCCGCCTAAATTTCCTCAGGCAGCAGATGGAATCAACACCCTAGTCAATACGTCTAAAACGAAGATTCCCCGCTTTTTTTATCTGGTAGCCGTTGCAGGCGGAGTTCATGCTATGCTGTACTTCCTAATTCCGACGAACCTGTCTTTTTATTTGACCGATAATCACATCGGCAGCGTAACGACAGTCGGTTATTTATCAGCGCTGTCATTGATTGGGGCTTTTATCGGCGGAGTTTCCGTCACAGTACTTTCCACGTTTTTCGGTAAGAAGCTCGTTCCTGTCCTGCTAATTACAATGGCGGCTGGATTTGCTGTATTTGCAATAGCCCATTCGGTATGGACGGCTGCTTTAGCCGTATTGCTTATTGGTTTTGCTGAAGGCTTGCTGTTTCCGTTAACTTTTAACAAAACCGCTGAAATAGTACCTGCAGAACGTCTAACTGCAGCAATCTCCATCTTATTGTCTTTTGTTTATGCTTTTCAGTTTTTCACCCCGCTGTTCATGCAGGGGGTGCAGACGATGTTTCATCTGGACTCCAGCCGGCAAGCGTTCATGCTTATTGCAGAAGCGCTCATTGCAGCAGTCATCCTGTATTTCATATTTGTAAGAGTGAATAGAGCCAAAACTACAATGCTGAAGAGAGAAGGGGTACAATCATGAAGTCTATTGAACAAATTTATGTGAACGGGGAGTTTATCCATCCATCCGGTGAACAATATCAAGTCCTAATCAATCCTGCGACCGAACAAATCATTGGCCATGTAAGACTGGGTGATGAGCAGGATGCGAAAATTGCGATTGCCGCAGCCAAGCAAGCATTCCGGACATTTTCACGTACAACGGTGGAAGAAAGAAGCCAAATGCTTCAGCGGCTTCATGATGCCATATTGGCAAAATCAGACCGGTTGATTCAAGCGAATATTGATGAGTATGGCGCTCCAAAAAGAGCGGCGACGGGCAGGGTCAAGCTAGCAGCAAACAACTTATTAGATACGAAAGAAGCGCTGGAAAGCTACAATTTCGTGCAATACATCGGGAAGGCCAAAGTAGTTGCGGAGCCGATTGGCGTTATTGGAATTATTACGCCTTGGAATGCCAGCTACTCGCAGATTACAGCGAAGCTGGCGGCGGCAATTGCAGCCGGTTGTCCGGTTGTAATCAAGCCCAGTGAGCTAAGTGCTATGCAGACACAAGTGCTGACTGAGTGCTTCCACGATGCGGATCTTCCTCCCGGCGTCATAAATGTCGTGACAGGACTAGGCCATACGGTTGGTGCAGAATTGACACGTAGTCCCGATGTTGCGATGATTTCATTTACCGGTTCAACGCGGGTAGGTAAAGAAATTCGCAGAGGTGCGGTAGATACGATGAAACGGGTTACACTGGAGCTCGGAGGCAAATCGCCGAATCTTATTTTAGATGATGCCGATTTCAGTATCGCGATACCGACAGCGGTCAGTCATTGTTTTACGAATAACGGGCAAGCTTGCGTTGCAGGCACACGACTGCTCGTACCCGAGCATCGGCTGGAAGAGGTCAAACAATTAGCGAAACAGGCCGTTCAGACGATAACAGTGGGAAATCCGTGGTCAGAGGATACGATACTTGGTCCTATCGTGACTGAAAAACAGTATGAGCATGTGCAGCGGCTGATTCAGTCGGGCATTAATGAAGGAGCGGAATTGGTTACAGGCGGGGCAGGGCGTCCGGAAGGCTTGGAGCAGGGCTATTTCGTCAAGCCAACCGTGTTTGCTAATGTGACGGAAAAGATGGCCATTGCGAATGAAGAGATATTTGGTCCTGTACTGTCAATTTTAACTTATGGAACCATTGATGAAGCGATTGAAATCGCGAATAACACCAGCTACGGCTTGGGTGCCTACATTAGCACACCCGATTTGGATAAAGCAGTCGAAGTGGCCTCACGAATTGAGGCAGGAGTTATTGCGATTAATGGGGCAGGCTTTGAGATGAAAGCGCCGTTTGGCGGTTTCAAGCAGTCCGGTATCGGAAGGGAATACGGCGTGTATGGCTTGGAGGAATGTCTGGAGACGAAGACGATAACGGGATATGACAAAAAGCAAGCCTAAGCAAATAAAGAGAGAGGGCTAGCCGTAATGGCTTGCTCTCTCTCTCTTTGCTGCCGTTATTATTTAAAAATCCCTTGCTGCACAGCATTCTCAAACCATTCAGATGTGGAGGTAAGCTTCAGTTCGGCTGCTGGAGCAGCTTGAACAGGTTTAGGCAGAAGAGAGCTGTTAGCTCCAATCCATTCGTATAATCCTGCCAAGCCAGCGCTTGTTTCCTCACCAAGCAGCGGACGAAGCGCAGCTTCAAAATCCGTAGTGGCTAATGAATGGAACGCGATTGAACGGCCTAGCACTTCACCAAGCTGAGCAGCTACTTGTTGACCGGTTAAGTAATCGGGGCCAATGACAGGGAGCGTTTGCCCGGCAAGCTCAGGATGCTGAATCGCATACACGGCATATTGCGCAGCATCATCGATACTGACCCAAGCCAGCGGCTCTTGCGCCGGAACGGGATAAGCAAGCACTTGACCGTTGAAGACGCCTGGGACAAACAGGTTCTCCAAATAAAGGGTAGGCTGCAGGGACACGACCGGCAAGCCGCTTTCTTTAGCTTCGTTCATTAAGTCCCGTTTGAATTCGATCGCAACCGCATCAGTAACCTGATCTGGAACAAAGACGTTTGTATTGAGAACCAGCAGCTCAATTTGTGCTGATTTGGCGGCATTAATTGCATTTTTCAAGTATTGTTTTACAGCTTCGGGCCGATAATCTACGGGAAGCTGCAAGTAAACGATATCGGCATGCTGATGTGCTTTCAATAAGCTTTCATAATCATTCAAATCTCCTTGCTGCGCCTGTATTCCTCTCGAACGCAGCTGCTCTGCTTTTTCTGCCGTTCTGGCAAATGCGTGAACCTCAAAGCCGGCTTGCAGCAATTTATCCGCTACGGCACCGCCTTGTACGCCCGCTGCTCCATAGACTAAAACTTTTTTTGCTGTTGTCATTATTATTGTCCTCCCAAGGTTTATATGGTAATTAAACTGTTAAAGCGCGTTTCTGTATGCTATAACCATAGTAGTGGATAGCGGGCTATTGCGTAAGTACGCACATTTTTTATATGTAGTATCTTTTTTTATACCTGGAGGGGAAGTATAGGATGGAAATGGAAAATTCCAATAGAGGCTGTCCGGTTGAAGCGGCAGTTAAGCTCATCGGCGGCAAGTGGAAGATCATCATATTGTATCAGTTGGTTACGAACGGGCCGAAGCGCTTCAACGAGCTGAGAAGAATTTTTCCCGAGGTGACACAGCGTATGATGACGTTGCAGCTGCGTGAATTGGAGGAAGACGGTTTAATTAACCGGAAAGTGTACCATGAGGTGCCGCCTAAGGTTGAATATTCAGTATCTGAGCTTGGGCAAAGTCTGCACCAGGTATTGCTTCATATCCAGGATTGGGGATTGTATTATATGGATCAGAAAGCTGCTAAAAATTAATTCTTTACCGTTCGTTCTCATAATGGTATGATGAGTTTGCGGGAGGGAAGACTAATGGCGCGAAGCAAACAATTTGATGAGAATGAAGTACTGCTCAAAGCGATGCAGTTGTTCTGGGAACAAGGCTATGAGAAAACATCGATGAATGATCTCGTCGAGCATATGGGAATCCATCGCCGCAGCTTGTACGACACGTTTGGAGATAAGCGTACATTGTTCCTGAAAGTGATGGAGCGATATTCTGACAGTATAGATACCAAGCTTAGCAGCGGTATTGCCCGTACCGATAGTGCCATGCAGGCGGTCCGTTTTTTATTCGACTTTATGATCGAAGGCTACGAGGATAAGCCTCCTGGCTGTCTATTGGTGAATACGGCAGTAGAATTGGCTCCCCGTGATTCGGAGATAGGGAATAAAGCGCTCCAAGGTTTTACGAATACGGAGCAGCTGTTAACCGATATCATTGTTAAAGGTCAACAGGCCGGTGAATTTACGACGGAGCTGGATGCCGGTGAGCTTGCCGAGCATTTGCATAATACGCTGCTTGGGTTTCGGGTGCAGGGACGAGCTTTTGTGGATAAAGACAAGCTGCATCGCATCGCCCGGCTGTCGCTAACGGTTTTGAATAAATAAGAGCGGCAGCCTCTTTTTTTACCTATTAAAGAACGATAATTCTTAAAAATAGGCTTACACCGCTTCCCATCAAGCTTACACCCAATAAACATTTAGAGGAGTCGATAACCATGACAGCATTAACTCAGGATCTGACAGGAAAAGTTGCGTTAATTACGGGTGCTACGCGAGGAATTGGCTTGGAGACAGCACGCGGTTTAAGCAAGCTGGGTGCTAACGTTATTATTGGCGGCCGTGATCAGCAAAAAGCGGATGATGCCGTTAAGCTGCTGGCTCAAGAAGGCTTGAAAGCGGAAGGCTTGAAGATCGATGTCAATGAGTATGCGGATCATCAGGAAGCTTTTGCTTACCTGGAGAAGAAATACGGCAAACTCGATATTTTAATCAACAATGCAGGCATTTTGCTAGATGCAGAGAGTGCATCGCATCAAATCATTAACCGGACTAGCACGATTTCGGAGGGCGAGCTTCGCGAAACTTTCGATGTGAACTTTTTTGCCCCAATCGTACTGACACAAACGCTGCTGCCTCTCATCCGCAAATCAGATGCAGGAAGAATCGTCAATTTATCAAGTGCATTGGGATCACTTAATCTGCAGGCAGACCCGGCATCGCCGTTCTATTCCATGAAAACATTTGCTTACAACGCTTCGAAAGCAGCGCTTAACGCCTTCACGATTCATTTGGCTGCCGAGCTCAAGAATACTTCGATCAAAGTGAACTCGATTCATCCGGGATGGGTTCAGACTGAAATGGGCGGTGAGAAAGCGAATGTCGACATTGTAGAAGGAAGCCACACAAGCATCATCATGGCCACATTACCAGCCGACGGACCTACAGGCGGTTTCTTCCATCTGGAAAATCCATTGCCTTGGTAAACGTATGGTCTGTTATCGTTAAAGTGAAAAATGGATCTCCGCTTCCTCCAGCTGTCTGGATAGAACGGGGAGCCATTTTTTCTGTCTTGCTTCGCTTGACTTTAAATGAACGATCATTTAATATACATCCATAAGCCTATGGCGTAATGACAGGCTTAATGAAACTTCATTGAATGAACATATTTTTTCTTTTCATTTAATTGAATGTTCATTTATTTAATGGGAGTGATGCTGCTTTCTTTTAAGAATACAAGACAGAAGCTGACGTGCACATTCATTCACATTTCAACTGAATACCAAATTGAAATATATTGGAGGCTATTATAAATGCGAATTATCGATAAAATTTATATAAACGGACAATTTGTCACTCCTCAAGGCACAGAGGTACAAACCCTCATCAATCCTTCAACGAAACAAATAATTGGGCAGGTTACGTTAGCAAACGCCAAAGATGTACAGGATGCTGTCTCTGCCGCCAAACAAGCTTTTAAAACTTTCAAACATACGACGGTTGAGCAGCGGGCCAATATGCTGCAAAGACTTCATGACGCGGTACTTGCTCGAAAGGATGAACTAAGTGAAGCGTTTGTTGAAGAATACGGAAGCGCTGCAGCCGCTGCACCTAACTTCACCGACCTCGCTGTCAATAGCTTTATATGGGCGAAGGAAACACTTGAGAGCTTTGCTTTCACCAAGCAGATTGGAACAGCAAACGTCAGATTAGAGCCGCTCGGGGTTATCGGCATAATTACACCGTGGAATGCCAATTACACGTATATTGCTTCCAAGCTTGCGACCGCCATTGCTGCTGGTTGCACGACGGTCATCAAACCAAGCGAGCTCAGCGCGATTCAAACGCAATTGATTACGGAATGCTTACATGCAGCGGATATTCCTGCTGGCGTCATTAATATCGTAACCGGGACTGGACAAGAGGTGGGCGCTGAATTGACTCGCAATCCTGATATTGCGAAGATTTCTTTTACAGGATCGACCGATGTCGGCAAAATCATTCAGAGAGGCGCCGCGGATACGATGAAACGGGTGACGCTGGAGCTCGGAGGCAAGTCGCCGAACATTGTTTTGGACGATGCGGATTTGAACCAGGCTATACCGCTAGCGCTAATGTTATGCTACGGCAATAACGGCCAGTCCTGTATGGCTGCATCCCGGTTAATTGTTCCTGAGCATCGCCTTGAGGAAGTTAAGGCTATTGTATCTGCGTTTGTACCGAATATTAAGGTAGGTGACCCTCAGGATCTGAGCACACAAATCGGACCTATGGTCAGCCAAAAGCAATATGACCGGGTGCAGCGCTATATTCAATCCGGCATTGACGAAGGTGCGGAATTAGTTGCAGGCGGTTTGGGGCATCCGGAAGGACTTGAATATGGTTATTTTGTGAAACCGACGGTCTTTGCCAATGTGAAGCCAGCAATGACGATTGCGCAAGAGGAGATTTTTGGACCGGTATTATCGATCTTAACCTATCAATTCGAAGAGGAGGCCATTGAAATTGCCAATGATACGGTGTATGGCTTGGCTGCCTATATCAGCACTCCTGATCTGGAGAAAGCCAATCGGATCGCCGCTCAAATCGAGGCAGGTGTCGTTATGATTAATGGTGTAATGGTCGATATGAATGCCCCGTTTGGCGGCTTCAAGCAATCCGGCATCGGCAGGGAGTTTGGCGTGTACGGATTGGAAGAGCATTTAGAGCCAAAATCGATTTCCGGCTATTTGATTCAAGATTAACCGGCAGTTAACAGAAAAGCAGAATGTAAAGAACCCCGCGAATTCGAATTTTGCGGGGTTCTTTACATGTTCAGATCTGTCCAGTCTAGAGAAGCTCCAGTTCAATTACCGTATTCCGCGGATCCGGCAATGGGAAAGAAAGAGAATCTTGTCTGGTGAAATTGACGTAAGCGTCGTTCACAAATTCTGCCGTATTCCAAGGCCGGCTTAAGATAAGCTCTGATCCGTCAGCGAGCAGACGCGCTTTGCGCACTTTGCCGGCAAGTCCGGCAAGATTGATCGGCCCAATGCTCTCTTCAAACACATGAGCATACAGCTTGTTTCCGCGCTGCGTATAGCGTCCCCACTCCGGCTTTGGCAGCTCCGAGGCGCCGCAGCCATAGATGCTGCTGCCATTGCGGCTGATCCAATCGCCTACTTCAGATAAGATGTCGAGCGATTCCTTCGGAATTTTACCTTTGGCATCCGGGCCAACATTGAGCAGCATATTGCCGTTTTTGCTGACACATTCCACCAATTTGCGGATGATCGTCGATGGATTTTTTGTAATAATGATCGGCTGCTGCATATCCCCAGTTGTTATTGAGCGTGACGCAGGCTTCCCATGGAAGCGGTGTTCCATCATGGGCAACGATGCCGCCCGGCGGAATAATTTGCTCAGGGGAGGCGAAGTCGCCGGCGTAAATCGTTGGATCATTCGTATACATTGTACCGCCGCCTTCGCTGCTGCCTTCCAAGCGGTTGTCAATGACAATATGAGGCTGCAGCTCGCGCATCATCTCCATCAGTTCGGTTGCCCGCCATTTCTCGCCGCGCATTGTGTCGTAGGAGAAGTCGAACCACATAATGTCCAGCTTGCCGTAGTTCGTCAGCAGTTCACGTACTTGACCATGCATGTAGTCCACGTAGCGGCCGAAATTTTGCGGATCACGTTTGAACTTTTCATCATTTCTCATCGGATGGAACATATCGCCGTATGCCGGATAATCCTCGTGATACCAGTCAATGATGGAGTAGTATAGACCAACCTTCAGACCTTCTGCCCGGAAAGCCTCCAGAAACTCGCTTACAAGATCCCGGCCTGCTTTCGTATTCGTTGATTTATATTCGGTCAGCTTGCTGTCGAAGAGACAGAAGCCTTCATGATGCTTCGCTGTAAGAACGGCATATTTCATGCCGGCTTGCTTGGCGGCTTTTGCCCATTCTCTCGGGTTATAGTCCACCGGGTCGAATTCCTCGAAATATTGCTGGTAATCCTCTACACTAATATTTTCAGTGGAGCGAATCCATTCTCCTCGTGCCGGAATGGCGTATAGTCCCCAGTGAATAAACATTCCAAAGCGTTCGTTCAAAAACCACTTGGTTCTTTCTGTTCTTTCTTGAATCTGATTTCCTTGTTGCGTGCTCATTGTATCAACCTCCGTTAGCTGGAATGACTTTGATTTTAGCAAGGTTATGATAGAATAGACAGATAGATGCCTAACCTGTACGGGTATAAAACTAACTATAATCGAGGTTCAGCCGCTATGACCGATAACCGGAATATGGCCATTCAGCAAATGGTCGCGAGCATGCAGGTTCACATATGGGAGGCCAGAAAGCAGCAGTGCTGGCCCGAATGGAGAGACATCGATTATACCCCTTCCTATAACAAGCTCTATTATATTTTGGAAGGAGAGGGCTGGCTGAAAATCGGCGATCATGAGCTGTATCCGACGCCAGGACAGCTTATTCTAATGCCGGCTCATATCAAGCAATCGTACTCTACGATTAGCGACAAGCCTTTTCTCAAGCATTGGTGCCATTTCTCCGCGACGGTGGGCAATTCGGACGTCTTCCAGTGGCTGGATGTCCCTTATTGCTACGACTCGCTTGACCCGGCAATTATGAAAGAGCTGTTCGAACAGTTGTCAGAGGCGAATATGCAAAGCTCCGTTACAGCGCGATTGAAGGAGAAATCGATGCTGCTCAACATTTTATCGCACATAATCGAGCACGAGCCTATTCACATCCTACAGAACAAGACGGATGAAATGGAGAGGCTGTCCATTATTCAGCAGTACATCGAGAATCATCTGCATGAAGAGGTGACGGTGGAGCGGATGGCGGCCGTACTGCATTTGCATCCCAACTATTTCATAAAATATTTCAAGCGGCATTTCGGCATTCCGCCTCTGAGGTATATGAACTTGAAACGGATGGACAAGGCCAAATTGATGCTGCAGACGACATCCTCAAGTATTAAGGAAATTGCCCTGTCGACGGGCTTTGATGATGCGAACTATTTCTCGAAAATATTTAGAAAAGAAGTAGGCTACAGCCCTTCGGAATACCGCTCTCAGCTTTAGTTCGGAAGCCTATGCCTAGTAAAAAGGATCGCTTTGCAGTTGCCGCTGCAGGGCGATCCTTTTTGTGCCGTATAGGTCAAATACGTAGGCTTAGAACACTCGTCTGTCCCCGGCTGCGGCCAATTAAAGAACATTAGCCGTCACTTCGCTGCAACATTAAGAGAGGGGCTGCCGTTTAATAGACATCCCCGAAGAAAAGGATGATGCAACTATGATAAACAAGAAGAAAAAATAGCGTTGGCCGGATTTGCCGCTGCCATCGGCTTGGTGCCATTGCTCCATGCTGCACCCATTCAAGCCGCAGCACAAAAGACAGAGGTCAAGTTCCAGTTGAACGTGAAATCCTATACGAATAATTCTGGCGTTCATACACTTGCAGCTGCGCCTTTCATTTTGCATAATACGACGATGGTGCCTTTAAGAGCATTGACCGAGTCATTAGGCGGAACTATTCAATGGAATGAGAAGAGTCAGACGGCAACTTTATCTGGCGGATCGTACGGCAAGCTCACGATTAAAGTGAATGACAGTTGGCTTATTGATAAACAGGGCAATAAACTGAAGCTTCCGGAGAAGGTTGTTCAAACGAAAGGGATGATTTTCGTTCCGGTACGGAATATAGCACGAGCAATGGGAGCGAAAGTGGCCTGGAATGAGTCGGCTAAGACGATCGCAATTTCCAGTACACTGCCGGATCAGGGCTCTAAAGCTTTCCGATATTCTTTCGACAAAGATCAGGAAGGCTGGTCAGGTGATTTTGCCGATTTGCCGGTTAAATACGATAAAACCATTTATGAATTGGCGTTTGCAAGAGAAGCGATTCCAGGCACTGGCAGCAGCACTCCGAATTATGGATTGAAGCTGAAGGGCATGAATCGCAGTGACGATCTGTTTATGTTTTTAACGAAAAAGGTAGACGGGCTGGCCAAAAATACGACGTATAACGCTAAGCTTGAGTTTGCGATGTATACGAATGAAGCGGGCGAAATGATGGGCGTCGGGGGAGCTCCTGGCGAATCGGTCTTCATTAAGGCTGGTGTAGTGGCAACCGAGCCGAAAACAGTGCAGTCTAAGGATACCGGCGATTTGTATTACCGGATGAATGTTGATAAAGGCAATCAAGGGACTGATGGTAAGGATATGAAGCTCGTCGGCAATGCCGTTAAGCCGGACTCCGGCAAAGAAGGCTACCAGCGCAAGAATTTCACATACAATGTCAAAGTGAAATCTGACAGCAATGGACAGCTGTTTATTATTATCGGCAGCGACTCCGGCTACGAAGGCTTATCCACGCTGTATTTTGACGATATTTCGTTGACGCTGACTCCTTAAGCAGGAGTGTAAAAGATGAGCTTGTTCCTATTAGGGACAAGCTCATCTTTTATTATAACGCTGTATACGCGACTATCCGTTTACAAATGTGGAGAGAATTTGTTAAGATGGATGACATATTATAAACGCGATGACGAGAAGAGTAAGGCAGACACGTCCTGTACAGAGAGCTCCGGATGCTGAAAGGGAGCCAGGAAGGCCGGCCTGAATCAAGCCTCTGAGCAGCACGCCGGAACACGAAGGGATGGCGCGACGGGAGCTCCCGTTACAGAGCTAGAGTATAAGCACGGCTATGCCTTGCCGTACTTGAAGAGGTTAATATGGCGACATATTAATGAACCTGGGGTGGCACCACGAAATTTCGTCCCCAAGACGCTGAAGTCTTGGAGGTGGGATTTTTTTTGTGCCAAAATAATCGTTCATTAGGAGGAGCCAGCTATGAATACCGAACATGATCCACGAGCCGACCATTATTTGTTTAAAGAAATTAGTGCAGAGCTTCAGACGCTGCCGTTCGGACGGGAGATGTGCACGCGTTTCCCGCCTGAGCCTAACGGCTATCTCCATATCGGCAGCGCTTATGCCATTCATACCAACTACATGATGTCGCGAAGATTCAATGGAGCCTTTCACTTGCGGTTCGACGATACGAATCCTCTTAAGGAAGATATCCGGTACGTAGAGGCTATTATTGAGGACATGAAGTGGCTGGGCTATGATCCCGAGCCGCATATTTATTACGGTTCAGACTATTCGCAGACGATATACGAAGCGGCCGTTCAATTAATCCGTAAGGGCAAAGCCTATGTCTGTGACTTAACGCCTGAGGAAATGAAGCTGTACCGCGGCACATTGACGGAGCCGGGCACCGATAGCCCGTTCCGCAACCGTTCGGCAGAGGAGAACCTCGCATTGTTTCAGCAAATGAAGGAAGGCGAGTTTCCCGCCTCCTCCAAGGTTCTCCGCGCCAAAATTGAGATGAAGTCGCCGAATATGACGCTGCGGGACCCTGTTCTTTATCGCATTCTCCATGCTGAACATTACAGAACGGGAACCACATGGTGTATTTTTCCGATGTACGATTTCGCTCACCCGATTCAAGACGCCATCGAAGGCATTACGTATTCGCTGTGTTCCATTGAATTCAAGGAGCATAGACCGCTCTACGAATGGGTGCTGAAAGAGTTGGATATCCCAGAGCCTCCACGCCAAAGAGAGTTCGGACGGCTTAGTCTGACAGGCGTCGTAACGAGCAAACGATTTTTGCGGCAGCTGGTCGAAGGCGGTTATGTAGACGGCTGGGATGATCCGAGGCTTCCGACGCTGCGCGGGTTGCGAAGAAGAGGGTATACGCCGGAGAGCATACAGAGCTTTATTGAAGAGATCGGCAATATCCGGGCAAGCAGTACCGTTGATATTTCGTTGCTGGATCAACTGCTGAGGCAGGATTTGAAGACAAAGACGGTTAGCGTAATGGCGGTCTTGCAGCCGCTGAAGGTCGTGATTACGAATTATCCGGATGGAGAGACCGAGCTGCTCGCTCTGGAGAACAACAGCGAGAACAGCGAGCTTGGCCAACGGGAAGTGCCTTTCTACAGAACGATATATATTGAGCGGGAAGACTTTATGGAGCATCCGGTCAAAGGCTTCCATCGTCTGACGCCTCAAGGTGAAGTAAGGCTAAAGGGCGCTTATTTTATCCGTTGCGAGGAAGTCATTAAGGACCCGGTTACTGGGGAAGTGACCGAGCTGCGCTGTACGTATGATCCGCTTACGAAAAGCGGCAGCGGCTTTGAGGGCCGCAAAGTAAAAGGAACGATTCATTGGGTGTCTGCCAAACATGCTGTAGAGGCTGATATTCATCTATATGAGAGGCTGCTTCTCGAGAATAAGCTCCCGGAGGGGGACAACTGGGCAGAGGTGTTGAATCCTGATTCCCGTGTAATCGTTTCGAAGGCGCTCATCGAGCCATATATCGAGAATGCTGCTCCGGAGCAAAAATTTCAATTTTTCCGGCATGGATATTTCAGCGTCGATAGCCGTCTGACTCAAGATCGCCAGCTCGTATTCAATCGTATCGTTCCGTTGAAGGATAGCTGGAACAAGCGGTGAGTAGTCTTTCGTCGGTTAATGGTCTGACCCTCTAGGTGCGGGAAAACGGTCGGTATGGTCGATTCCCTGTGCTGAAGGGGAAACAAAATGCAAAAGTGCATGCTGATGAGCGTCAAAAGCTCCAAAAACGCGTACAAAATGCAAAAGTGCAGTTGAAATCGCCAGATTTTACTCTAAAGGGCTGTTTTTGGCCAATCAAACTGCACATTTGCATTTTGATGCGATAAATCGGCGAAAACAGGTCTAACAAACTGCACTTTTACATTTTGATCATTGTTTGCTGGAGTTCAAAGCACAACGATCATAAAAATGAGTGGATAACAATGATTGCAGGATTACTCGACGAAGATGCAATTTAGACGAATGATCTTATTCTACACTTGGACGGTTCCCGGCGCGGGAACCGTTCTTTCGTTATTGCAGGGCAGTGAAAGGGAAGGGAAGGGAAGGGAAGGGAAGCTGGATAGGACAGGGACGCTTTCCACAAAGCTAAGGCAGCTGTCCCGTCTCCGACTTCCCAAGCATCGCGTCAAAATACGCGTCGTCGGGATAGACGTACGGTGATTTCGGTTGTTTGATCGTTTTGAGCTCATCGATTTTCAGTTCCATAACTTCATTGCCGAGGTAATGAGTCAAAGCGATTGTACCGGTTGCCTGGACCCAAGTGTCATCTGCTAACTTATTGCCGTCAGGTACAGCCGCCAGAATACCATATGGTTCCGTGTCTGCGGAGCAGCATAACATCGCTAACCGGGAAATGACGAATTGCCCGTCCTTCATCGTATCCTCACGATACACAAAGCCGCTGATTTCTATCTTTTTGCCGATAAAATTATCCCTGTACAAATCTAAAGTCGTTAACGTCTCAATAAAGCCAAATTCATTTATGGCGACAGCTTTATCACTCTGATACAGCTTCATCCCAAGCTTGGCATGAAGCTCTGTATAAGTGTCATAAGGAAATAAGGCTTGCAGCGGATCAACAGCTGGTGTCGGCGAGGGCGTAGCGACCGGGAGTTCTGCCTCCTCCGCTCCCTTGCTTTCATCTGGTTGAACGGTGGGTTCGGGGATAGCAGACGGATTCACAATTGTCGAATCAGCTCCTCTAACCAGCGCGCTGCTGGTTAGATTCATCCCCTTCAAGGAAGCCATTCCGCTTCCGAGCAAAGTATCCTGCGTGAACAGACCAAGTCCCAGCGGCAGCAAAAACAAGCTGTAGGCTGCAACGTTTTTCCATATAGAAGATGAGATTGGGTGGTTGCAGTCGCAGGCCTCCCTACGCTTGGCGTCATAGGATTGAAGCGCAATAAAAGCTTGGCAAACCGCGACCAGAAAGAGACCTAGAGCCGCCAGCTTCACGTACAACTCTGTTCTTGGCGCTATGTAGTAATGAAGCCGATCCTCCTGCACAAGGCGAACGATAAGGTAGGAGAAGCTGCCGAGTATAACCGATCGCAGTAAATAATGGAACAGTATTGTTCGTTGCTGCATTGTTGTTCCTCCTCTCTTTATAAAGGCGATAAATAGAAATGTCCGATAATGATGGAGCCGGCAAGCACACTGAGTGCAATGAGGATTATCAGCAGCAGAACAAATCGGCGTTTAAAGACGGACAGCAGCATTAGTGTGCTTTTGAAGTCCAGCATCGGCCCAAACACAAGGAAGGTAAGCAGTGACGCCGACGAGAAGGTAGTAACGAAGGAAGAGGCGACAAAAGCATCCGATGTCGAACAGAGCGATAGTATATAGGCAAAGCCCATCATGAACAAATGAGAGCTTAATTCCCCTTGTCCAATGCTTGCCAGACTCGCTCTAGGCAGAAAGGTTTGAATTGCTGCGGTTAGAATGGAGCCAACCATGACGTATTTGCCCATATCGAAAAATTCACTTCCAGCATGTTCCATCATGGCTAGAAATTTGCCGCTTCTATGCTGGTGCTGGTGTCCATGGTGGTGATTGTGCTGATGATCGTGACTGCTATGTCCACTACGATCAATCGTAGTCACGTTATCGTTCTTCAACGGATTGTAGCGGACAAACTTATAAATGATCATGCCAATCGTAATTCCGACCAGCAGAGCAAGTCCCAGGCGGGAGTAGACCAGTTCGGGCCGGGTACGGAATGCGGTATAGGTCGCGGCAATGACGACAGGATTTACTATGGGACCGGCCAAAATAAATACGACGCCAATATAAAGCGGCATGCCTTTGGCGATTAAACGTCTGACGATCGGAATTAATCCGCATTCGCACACTGGAAACAGAAAGCCCAGCAAACAGGCAACCAAGATGCCCAGCAGCGGATGGCGTGGAATCATTTTCCGAATGAGAGTCTCTGAAATAAACAGCTGCATGAACGAGGAAACGAATACGCCTAACAGAAGGAAAGGCAGCGTTTCGAGTAAGATGCCGAGAAGGATGGTCTTAAATGTCGAGAAAGACTGCATGGAAGGCCAATCCGGCAGTGATAAGCGGGCGAATAGACCAGGGTCAAAGGATAGGACAAGGAAGAGACCGATAATGGCAATAAAAACGGCATGAATGCCGTAACGATAAAAAAGGGCGCGCAAAGGCAATTCCTCCGTGACCTATTAAATATACTGCATTAATCGTAATCATTACGCATATATCGTATACAGTCCCGGCTTATCTGTCAAGCCTTTCCACTACCTAAATATGCCCGAGGATAAAAAAGTTGGCGGCGGTAAACATTAAGCCTAATCAATTTATATGGAGGATGCCATGTCTTATGTAATAAGTGCGGGGCTGCTGTTAGGCGGGTTGTCTATCATTAACTTCATCTTGTCTTATCAAAGCAAGCATATCGACCCGCATTTCTGGACGACTGTTAAGTTCCAAATGCTGATGCTGCCGCTTTTCCTGATCGCGAACATTTGCATTGGTTACGGGATTCGAATCGGTTACAAAACATCAGGTCAGTTAAGCTATATACTAGTAGCAGCGAAATGTCTCGAAATCTTGATTTCCTTGGCGATGGGTTATCTCTTCATGAAGGAGCTTCCTAATTGGAAAACGTGGGCGGGCATCGTTGTCATCATCATTGGCGTTCTGTTAGTGAAGCAAAAATAAGAAAGAGTTGCAATAGAGGTGTGCTGCCCTTCATCGAAGGTCCAAACCTGTCTCATTCCGAATTCATATACTGTTAGCAATTCGGGAGGTGCTTAGGCGATAGCTACGATTAGTTTATGTGTGATTGTGAAAAATGAGGAGCAGGTTCTCGCAAGATGTCTCGATTCGGTTAAAACACTTGTCGACGAGGTTATTATCGTAGATACCGGATCAACAGATCGTACAAAGGAAATTGCCGCAAAATATACGAGTCGTATATTTTCATTTGTGTGGACTGAAGATTTTTCCGCTGCACGCAATTATTCATTTCAACATGCCACGCAAGATTATATATTGTGGCTGGATGCAGATGATTGGGTGCAGGAGGAAGACTTGCATAAACTGGTAGCGCTCAAAGCTGATTTGGCCGCTGACATAGACGCCATATGTATGAATTATGTGCTTGCCTTTCATACTTTGGGACAACCGACTGCTGTTGCCAAAAGAAATCGGATCGTCAAGCGCTCCAGACAATTTCAGTGGCATGATCCCGTACATGAGTATTTGGATGTCTCCGGTCATATCGTATTCGCTGATATTACGATAACTCATGACCGCAGGCACTCCCATTCGCAGCGTAATTTGCGGATTTTTGAAAAGGCAATCAAAGAGGGGGCTGTACTCAATCATCGGCAATTATTGCATTATGCTATGGAGCTGACCGCAAATGGGCATTACGAGAAGGCAATCGCTATTTATCAATGTCAGTTGGATGATCCGAGCGGTTATTTCGAAGAAAAACTGGATGCTTGCGATCGAATGGCTCATTGTTATCATGAGCTCGGCTGCAAGGATGAACAATTGCTAGCACTATTGAAGACGTTTCACTATGATGTGCCGCGTGCCGATTACGTATGTCGGATTGCCTATTACTTTCAGGAAAATGAAGACTTTGAGAAAGCTGTCAATTGGTATGAATTGGCGCTTAAGCTAGAGAAACCTGATAATCGGTTATATGGTGTCAATCATGCAGCATGGACCTGGCTGCCTCATGAGCAGCTAGCCGTATGTTACGGCAGTC
>NZ_CBVJ010000025.1 GCF_000513275.1 Paenibacillus gorillae
TGTACTCAATCATCGGCAATTATTGCATTATGCTATGGAGCTGACCGCAAATGGGCATTACGAGAAGGCAATCGCTATTTATCAATGTCAGTTGGATGATCCGAGCGGTTATTTCGAAGAAAAACTGGATGCTTGCGATCGAATGGCTCATTGTTATCATGAGCTCGGCTGCAAGGATGAACAATTGCTAGCACTATTGAAGACGTTTCACTATGATGTGCCGCGTGCCGATTACGTATGTCGGATTGCCTATTACTTTCAGGAAAATGAAGACTTTGAGAAAGCTGTCAATTGGTATGAATTGGCGCTTAAGCTAGAGAAACCTGATAATCGGTTATATGGTGTCAATCATGCAGCATGGACCTGGCTGCCTCATGAGCAGCTAGCCGTATGTTACGGCAGTCTGGGCAAGCTTCAGCAAGCCTATAAGCATAACGAGTTGGCCCTCGCTTATGCCCCGGAGGATGCCAATCTTTTATACAACAAACAGTTGCTTGAAGATTTGCTGTCCGGAAATATGTAACGCCTTATTTCTTCTTCTCCAGGCTAATACCGTTTCTATGACTGGGAAAATCCATATAATAGATTGCTATATTCTAATCTATCTTTTATAGCAATGGACAGCCATACAAGGAGGAGAATAAGTGACATTACGGAGAACAGGGACGAGAAAACCGGTTTGTAAAGGATCAGTCGTTAAGAGAACAATTTGCAAAACAACGATTCGCAAAACGACAGTGTCCAAGCAGACGGAATGCAAGCCGGTCAGTCGAAAAAAATGTACGCGTGCACGATTTAAAAAATCAGCATTTGCAGCAATTTCCGGTATTGATCAGACGTTGACGAACGGAGTTTTTAGTAAAGTTCAATATCAGGTGGAAGAGCTCGATCTGAACAATGAGTACAATTCCGCTACATCGACCTTCCGTCCGAAGCAAAATGGCGTATACACGCTTGTTGCAAGCGTTGCGTTTGAGCAGATTACAATGACGCCGGTCAGGATGGATTTGGAAATTCGGGTGAACGGCGTGCCGAGAATTACAGATCAGGAAAATTTCACGCCAAGAACAGGCATTATTGACGCATCCGGCATTGTGCAATTGAAGGTCAGGGATCGGGTAGAGGTATTTGCTAGAGCTACCGGTGAAAATGGTGACATACAAAGCGGTGTAGCCACCCGGTTTGAGGGTGCCCGAATAAATTAATAGAGCGAAAAGCTTGGAAGATTCAATCCAGGCTTTTCGCTCTTAATAGGGTGAAACGATATGATTATTTCACTAGCGTTTTAAGTGTATCCTCCAAGTTCAATTGGTTGGCAATTAAACCGTTGTTCATCCAGTGATTCCAGCTGATTTCAGTAACCCGCCCTTCTTTGACGGCTGGAAGTCCTTTCCATACCGATTTGCTTTGCAGCTCTTTTGCTTCCGTATCGTTGTATTGCATGATGAGAAAAATATGGGCATTGCCGAGCTCAGGCAATTTCTCCAGCGACAAGTTTTGGAAGCTTTGACCATGCGCAAGGGATGGTTCTTTTATGCCGAGCTCTTCATAGAGCAGCTTCCCGCTGTAATCGAGAGCGCTTAGAAGGAACAGATTTTTACCGCTTGGCCATAGCAATGCGACCTCTTCATTACCAATGGACTGTTGAATTTGTTGTTTCGCTTCCGCGACTTTAGCGTCATAGGCTTGAATGGACTTTTCTGCCTCATCCGTCTGGCCGAGCAAATCGCCTAATGTACGAAGCGTCTTCCGCCAATCACTCATCCCATCCTTGAACACATAGGTTGGAGCTATTTTGGAATAAGCCTCGTACATCCCGTTCTCTGCCCAAGAGTCAAAGATCAAAATGATCAGGTCAGGGGTATGGGAAGCAGCTTGCTCAGGATCAAGACTGCCGCTGGAAAAGTCAACCTTCGGAATGCCGGCCAGACCGGTTTGAAGATATTGCTGCACAACGTCACCGTTCGACCATTGTGCGACTGGCTTCACGCCTAGAACCGTCAGCGGATCTTCCAAATAAGGCGCAAGCACTCTTTGGGGACGGGCTGGAATTTGAAGCACATGTCCGAGATCGTCGGTTACCGTACGCAATGTATGCTCAGTTTCAGCGCTCGGTTCTGGAGTATTGTCAGCCTGTTGAACGGCAGGACTATTTTGCGGTTGTTGGCTTGCGTCGTTAGAATTAACCCCGCTGCCGCATGCCGCTAACATCATCGTGCAGAGCAGCACGATTACCATTGCTGTGATTTTGCTTGTACCCATTTCTCTAAACCGCTCCTTCAATACAAATGATATTTATTCTCAATGAAAATCATAAACGCCCTCCTAGTTCAAGAGAATGGACTGTATATCGATTTGTACTTCCGTACGACCCATTTATGAGGATTTCCGGGATCGGAGCAAATTTACGGCTTGCTTCAGCTGCTCCGTAATGGCCCGCGGCTCATAAAACTTCCATAGCGTATCTGAGATCCGGCATATGTTACCTGTTCGCACGGCTTTCAATTCTTTCCAGGCTGGTTCTGTCATCAGGCGCTCCAAATAAGCGAGGGAAACGGAGTCCTCGGGTACGGATATGAACATGATATCTCCGGCAAAATGCTTCATTTCTTCAAGTCGCAGGTTTATGGGGTTGAAGTTTTTCTGTTCGTCCATCAGCTGGGATACTGTCGCCGGAGGCTTGAGTCCTAGTGTCTGATAGAGAACATGCCCGAACTCGCGCCCGCCCCACAGCCCGATCGTTTCACCAGAAATTCGGAACAGCGAGACGCTTTCTTCCTTTCCCACATAAGGTAAAACAGCCTCTCGGGCTTGCTCGGCTTGCTCGAAATGCAAGCTAATCCATTTCTCTGCTTCCTTTTCCTTATCAACAATTCCCGCAACATGCCTGAGATGGCCGAATACATCGTATTGCTCCCATGGAATGACGGCTATAGGAGCAATTCGCTTCAATTGCATATGATATTGCTCAAATCGGGGGACGTCTTGCGCAGTCACAATCAAGTCTGGAGAGAGGCTTGCAATAGACTCCAAGTTCATATGGTAAAAATCGCCGACATCTGCGATGCCCATTTTCAACGGATCAACGGATTGATTCGCCAAGTGTTGACGGAATGCCCCCAGCGGCTTTAGTCCAACTGCCAATAATTGACCGGTGTAGGTAAGGGAGATTGTTCTCATCGCGCTTTTTCTTATCTGCACATAAGCGGCGGGAGAAACACCAACACGCTGCTTAAAGCGGCGGCTAAAATAATATTCATCCGTGAAGCCGACCTTCTGTGCGGTCTCTTTTACATTCAATCCGTCCGAATGCAGAAATTGCTTGGCTCGGCCGATTCTCAAATCAGCCAAGTAGTCCATTGGCCGATGGCCTGTTCGCTTTCGGAAAGCAAAAGAGAAATGGGAAGAGGTCATACCAGCAATCGTTGACAGCTCTCGATGTTGAATGTCTGCCGAATAAGCACGTTCCATATATTCGATTACCCGGCTAATAGCGGTGGAAGCCCCTCTAGAATGTTTTTGTTTATTGCTATTATCCAATAACAGCATCAGCCATGCGAGCAGCGTCGCCTTTTGCTGCTGACTGTCTTCATTCGAGGGAATGCTCCACTGCTCGTAAAGTGCATTTGCGAAGGTGACCGATTGCTCGTCAAAGGCAGGCTGTGCGAGAGGTAATCCATCGTTTTCGTTTTCGAAATGCTCAGAAACACGGTAACGAATTTGAATCCACTGCATACGCTGGGCAGGATCTTGCACGTAATTTGCGGCATCATCAGGCAGACAAATCCATTTTATCCCAGGCTTCAAAGGGAAAGTACCGCTCAAGGTGTGAAGTGTACCTTTCCCTTCAATGACGACAAACAGCGTTCGTTCCGATGTATGCGTAGAATGTTCCAAGAGCTGCCGGGGGGATGAAATGGCGCTCTTGGTGACGTTCGTAACGATCCAACCACTAAGTTCAGATAAATTCATGCTGCACCTCAATTGTTAATAATGATAATTATTATCAATTATATTATATGCAGATAGACAGGTGGTTGCAATCTATCCATCAAGGCAGAAGACGGTTAAATCGCAGACGAAGAGGAAACAAACGCCATAAACCGTTTGGCTGCCGGGGAGATAAATCCGTCTTTACGCCATTTTAATCCGATCTCCCAATTCCAGCCCTCATCGGCAATTGGAATCCATACGAGATCATCGAGCATTAACCCTAACGTTCGGGGCAGAACGGATACGCCGAGTCCAGCTTTAATAAATCCAGCAACTGTGATCAAGTCTTCTGCATCATAAGTCGAAGCCAAATGAAATCCGGTTTCGTGAAACCGGGATAGGATGGTTGCTTTCAATCCGCAATTATTTTTCAATCCGATGAAGGGCTCTCCTGACAGCTCCATCATTCCAAGAGAACTGCGGTCTGAGTATGGATGGTCGGCAGATACGACAATATAAAGCGGCATTTTCTTGATGCAGATCCATTCCTGATCATTGTTTACCGATTCCTTGGAGGTGATCATGATATCTGCAAAGCCTTGCTCCAGCTGTTCATTAATGTCACCGATATTTCCTTGCGTTAGCTCAAATCGTGCCTTGGGATTACTTGACTGATAAGATTTCACGAGATTTGGAATTAAATCGACGCCGAGAATATTGAGATAGGCAAGCGATATGACACCAGTCTCCGGATTGGACCATTCTTCAATTTCCTGCAAGCCGTTCTCAATATTTTGCAAAGCCTGGACGATCCATTTGGAGAACATTGTTCCATACCGATTCAGTTTGATATTGCGGCCGTTACGGTCGAATAAGGGAACGCCGATTTCGGTCTCGAGCTTAGAGATTGCATGGCTTAGTGCAGGCTGAGTAATACGAAGGGATTCCGAGGCGCGGGTCATGTGCTGCAGCCTTGCAACCGCAAGAAAATATTCCAATTGTGTGAGTTCCATTATGAGCACCTTTTTTCATGAATATTATTCATTGTTTTTATTATTTTAATCAATTATACATATCAGAACTGTGCGTGTAAAATTCAACGTAAGAAAGGAGCGATCAACCTATGTTGTCTAATAAATTGCCTGAAGCGATCGCCAGTTTCGTATTTGCCAGCAATGCGCATCAAACGGATGACATGCTTGCCGCTTTTGCCGATGATGCAGTTCTGACCGACGATAATCGGGTTTTTGAAGGGAAAACGGCTATTAGAGAATGGAGCGATGGTGAGTATATTGGCTCAAGGGTAAACTTGACGATTCTAGACTCTGTTTTTGAAGCAGAAGAGCCAAGTTTAAGGGTTGAAATCAACGGCGATTACCCGAATTGTCCTTATTTTTTAATTTTTCCTTTAGAATGGAGAACAATCTAATCAAAAGCTTAAACATTTCAGAAACGTAAGGAGACTAGCTCACATGAATCAAATCCATCATTCGTATATACATGCTTCCGAATTTGCAGGTAAAAAGGTGCTCGTAACCGGCGGCACTAAAGGGATGGGACAAGCAGTTGTCAACAAGCTTGTGAAAGGCGGTGCCACCGTCATGACTGCGGCAAGGTCCTTGTCTTCGGATATACCGGAATCGGTGTTGTTCATTCAGTCTGATCTGGCATCTAGAGAGGGTACCGATAAAATTATTCAAGCTGTTAAGGAGGAGTGGGGAAGCATCGACATTGTCATACATTGCGTTGGCGGTTCATCTACACCTCCAGGAGGCGCACTCGTTTTGTCGGATGAAGATTGGCTGCAAGCGTTGAATTGGAACTTACTTTCTGCTGTACGGCTGGATCAAGGACTAGTTCCTCTTATGCTAAAAGGAGGAGCAGGGGCTATACTCCACTTTACGTCCATTCAACGTAAGCTGCCGTTATACGAGACGACACTTGCTTATGCCGCTGCTAAAGCTGCACTTGCCAATTACAGCAAAGGCCTGTCCAACGAGTTTTCTCCTCGCGGCATTCGTGTAAACACGCTATCGCCAGGCTTTATTCAAACGGAGGCGGCGGATGCTTTGATTGATCGCATGGCTACTTCAACGGGCAGCAGAGATAGTGCGCTTGAGCAATTAATGAATTCACTGGGAGGCATTCCGCTTGGCCGTCCGGGGTTGCCGGAAGAGGTTGCTGAATTAGCCGCTTTTCTCGTGTCGGACCGGGCATCTGCAATTACAGGAAGTGAATTTGTCATCGACGGGGGAACGATTCCGACGATTTAACTTAACTTCCTGCTGCACAAATCGAATAGGACAGGAAATAACAAACAAAAGGCCCGTCATGATGGGCCTTTTGCGTATTTGGAGATATTTTTTACTGGCAGATGATGAGGAGGTTTTCTTAGTAGCTTTTACCGTATCCGCCGGTACCGACGCCGCCAACATTGTTGCCGTAACCGCCAGTGCCTACACCGCCGACATTGTTGCCATAACCACCGGTACCGATGCCGCCGACATTGTTACCGTAACCACCGGTACCGATGCCGCCAACATTGTTGCCGTAGCCGCCATAGCCGCCGAAGATTCCGCAGCTGCAAGCGATTATCACTAACAAAATAAACAGAACCAAAATGATTCCAATATGATGAGATCCACCAAATCCGGACATTGATTAAAGCACCTCCTGAGTTTTGAGTACTCTTTAAGTTATGTCACGATATTCGTCTATGACTGGGTATTTATCTCGGAGGCATTCGTCTATTTGTAGTGGTTAAGTCCATATTTGCATAAAAAAAGCTGCCCATGCATGTTCATGCATTGACAGCCTAATCGGATTATTTGCTCCAGTATTTCTCGATAATGGCATCGCGGCCGGAATAAATTCGGGATTCCTTATAGAACTCCGGATTTTTGCGGTGATAGTTCTGATGATACTCTTCCGCAGGGTAGAAAACTTCGGCTTCGCGAATTAATGTTGCGATAGGTTTATCGAAACGGCCGCTTTGTCCCAAAGCTTCTTTGGATGCTTCAGCAAGCTGGAACTGTTCCTCATTATGGTAAAAGATCGCGGTGCGGTATTGGCTTTTGCGATCATTGCCTTGGCCTTCGGCATCCGTTGGATCAATTTGCGGCCAGTAGAGCTCGAGCAGCTTCTCATAAGGGAAAATCGAGGAGTCAAACGTAATTTGCACGACTTCCAAATGTCCGGTTTCTCCCGTCAGTACTTGCTCGTAAGTCGGATTTTCGAGCTCGCCGCCCATATAACCGGAAATAATGCCATGAATGCCGGGTTGTTCCTCGAAAGGAGTTACCATGCACCAGAAGCATCCGCCAGCAAATGTTGCTTTTTGTATCATTTCAATTCCCCATTTCTCGATCAGTAAAGTTGCACATGTAGTTTCTAATTATAATAGGCAATAAGATAGAAGTCTATCTTCACCTGCCAGCATAGCTACTTCGGAAGCATAGTTTAAATTAATGGATAATGTAAACGTTGGCTTAAACACGCAATAGCAGCCTTCTTTTATTTTCGAGCAGGCTTGGGGAATATAAACAACAAGTAATCAAGATAAAAGAAAGAGGAGAGCCAATCATGTCAAATGACCCAGGGGAGCAGGCCCAGAAACCGGCGGCAGTCTTGATCACCCAACTACTGCTGTACCTTGCCGCCATTGTAAATATAGTCAATGGAATATACGCTATAGGCAATATTGAAACGATGAAAGCAGTGCTGGCAGCGGTTATGATTATTTTCGGCGCTGCAGCCGCTTGGGCAGCTTACCGCTTAAGCCAGCCTGAGGCAAGCCGGCGGAATTATGCCGTTGCACTTGCCTGGCTTTTGATCGTGTTGCGATTGATCGAGTATTTCGTCTGGCAAAATATCGGCTTTCTGCTAGGCATTATTTTGCCGATCCTTGTACTGTGGCGCTTAAATAAACCGGAGATGAAAGCCTGGTACGGTCATTCTTGAGTTTCATGCTCCAGCTCAATAAATTGCTGAATACGGGCATTAATCGCATCCCGAACGTTGCGGAACTTGGCCATAATTTCTTCTTCTGTACCGGTTGCTTGAGCCGGATCCTCGAAGCCCCAATGCTGCTTAATGACGTTGGGGCTCTGGATGACAGGACAATGTTCATCGGCATGCCCGCATAATGTAATGACATAATCCGCACGGTTCAAAATAGCAGGGTCGATTACATTGGAGGCATGACTGCTAATATCGACACCTGCTTCTTGCATGACGTGTACCGCTCTCGGGTTTAAGCCATGCGCTTCCAGGCCTGCGCTTTCCACTTCAAAGCGCTCCCCGCCAAGCTTCTTCAAGAAACCATCTGCCATTTGACTGCGGCATGAGTTGCCTGTGCATAAGAAATATATAAGCTTTTTTTCCATATCGGCCAGTCTCCTTTAACTCTCTTAATGAAGTATCGTTAACCATAGATAGAGTCCGAACAACGTAAAGAACAGAACCGGAAGTGTAAGAACGATTCCCGTTTTGAAATAATAGCCCCAGCCGATTTTTACATCTTTTTTAGCCAAAACATGCAGCCAGAGCAACGTAGCGAGCGAACCGATTGGCGTAATTTTTGGACCCAGATCAGAGCCAATGACGTTGGCATAAATAAGAGCCTCTCTAATAACGCCGCTCGTATTGGTGCTGTGAATTGCTAATGCGTCGATCATAACGGTAGGCAGGTTATTCATGACGGAGGAGAGAATGGCGGCAATAAAGCCGGTTCCCACAGTCGCAACAAACAAGCCTTGGTCTGCAGCCCACTGAAATACCCTGCTCAATTGATCGGTAAGTCCAGCATTTCTTAATCCATAGACAACGACATACATGCCGATGGAGAAAATAACGACGGACCACGGCGCGTCTTTAATAATGGTTCGCGTATGAATGACAGGGCTTTTCCTGGCAGCAAGGATAAAGACGAGAGCAGCGATTCCTGCAACGATCGATACTGGAATATGGAGAAACTCGCTGAATAAGTAAGCAACAAGTAAAGCCCCTAGAATGAACCATGACAGTTTAAACAAACGAACGTCTTTAATGGCTTCCTTCGGCTGCATGAGCGATTGAGCGTCATAATGTTTAGGGATTTTTTTGCGGAAAACAAGGTAAAGAACGAGCAAGCTGGCTCCTATGGAAAATAAAGTGGGAATGATCATCCGGCCGGCATATTCGGCAAATCCGATCCCGAAAAAGTCGGCGGAAACGATGTTGACCAAATTGCTGATGACAAACGGCAAGGAAGCCGTATCGGATATAAATCCGCTTGCCATTATGAATGGCAAAATCATTCTGGCATCGAACTTCAACGCCCGGACCATCGCGAGCACAATTGGTGTTAAGATCAGAGCGGCGCCATCATTGGCGAAAAAGGCGGATACTACTGCGCCCAGCAAGATAACGCAGCCAAACATCCGATAGCCGTTGCCCTTGGCAAAACGGGCTGTATGCAAGGCGGCCCACTCGAAAAAACCGATTTCATCTAAAATTAAAGAGATCAGGATGATCCCGACAAAAGCCAGCGTTGCATTCCAGACAATGCCAGTCACATCCCAGACGTCCTGAAAGCTGACGACGCCGAGCAGAAGTGCGACAACCGCTCCACCCATAGCCGAATAACCGATGTTTAAACGTTTGGGCTGCCAGATGACAAGAATGATTGTAAGAATAAAGATAAGTGCAGCGGTGAGCATAATGTCCTCCTGTTGTTTAATTGCAGCAATCCGGGTTAAGCTTGCCGAGCTTATCTTTCATGGATGGAAGCTCTTCCAATAGGCTGTTTAAGTAAGGTTTATCCGCAACATTCAAAGCATAGTAAATCCACTGGCTTTTTCTCGTTTCCTTCACCAAACCGCCGGTTTTCAGCTTTCTTAAGTGCTGGCTTACATTCGGCTGCGTGGTCTCCAATATATCTACGATATCGTTTACACACATTTCCTTTTCCTTCAACAACGCGATGATTGTTAGTCTTGTCTGGTCGGCAAGCAGCTTCATCGTCTCCGCCAATTGCTCAACAGATTGGTTCAACTCATCACCTCCATAATAAAATCCCGATGTCTGAAACTATCATACACTCACTCTATTATATAAGTAAATAATTATATCAGCAATTGATTATATAATAATCATAAACACAGGAACTTTGGACGACCTAAAGGGAGCACCTTATACGACAGGTGCTCCTTTAAGTGTAAGTCATCCGCTCAGAACGCTCTGCTGTACTGGTCAGCAGTCAATCAGCGCACTAACTCAATGAACTTGCTCGCCGCATTCGTAAGCGGCATATTGCGCATGATCATAATTCCGACATGGGAGGGAGGCAGAGGCACATCCAGATGAATCTCAAAAAGCGAACCCTCCTCCAGCTCCTTGGAGACAAATTCCCTCGTCACATAGGAGATACCAAGCCCTCTGCGTGCAAATTCAATAAGCAGATCGACGCTCCCTACCTCAATCTCTGGTTTCAATGTGTAGCCATAGCTTTGAAACAACTCCGTAATCGCCATTCTGGCCCGGCTGTTCCGGGAGAATAGAATAACGGGATGCTCCAGCAGTGAGTCCAGCGATAAGACCGTATCTTTAAGCTCGGCATAGCGGGCGCCTGCTACAAAACAATCCTGCAGCTGAATGCTTTCGCGCACTTCAAGCTGAGAGTCGACGATCGGCATCCGAACGACACCCAAGTCGATGCGGCCTTCTTTTAGAAACGCAATAATTTCCGGTGTCGTTCCGTGATTTAAATGCAGCTTGATGCTGGGATATTTCTGATGAAATTCTTCTAGATAGGGAAGCAAATAATGCTTGAACAACGAATCGCTGCCGCCGATGCGCAGCTCGCCGCTGTCCAGGTTTTTCAGCGCGGCCATTTTCTCTTCCGCCAATGAGATAAGAATTTGCGATTTCTCAATATAGGAGTAGAGGACGACGCCTTCCTGCGTGAGTGAAACGCCTTTGGAATTGCGGTAAAACAACGTGATGCCGAAGCTTTCTTCAAGCTGCTTGATAGCGTGGCTAACACTTGGCTGAGTGAGATACAGCGCCTTGGCCGCTTGCGTTAAGCTGCCTGTCTTCGCTGCCCAATAAAAAACTTTATATAGCTCGTAATTGTTGTTCATAGACGTGATCTATAGCTCCTGTGAAATATATTAATTACTTGTATAGCTTATAAACGTATTATAGTGGAATTAAGAAAAAGAAACCAGAGCTTGCAGATTGACACGCAGATGGGCGCATTCGCATCCGTCACGGCCATGCAAGAAATTTAGAATCGCTCTGATGGAAGGAGATTGAACATGGAAGCAACTACTTTTGTATTGTTTGGTGCAACAGGGGATTTAGCGAAACGAAAAATTTACCCTGCTCTATATAATTTATTTCTCGATGGAAAGCTGCCGCAATCCTTCACCGTGTTTGGTCTGGGGAGAAGAGCATTGACGGACGAAACGTTTCAAGCGAACGTCGAGCAGTCGCTTCGCGATTTCTCTAGACGGGAAGCGGGCGATGAGCTGTTAATCAAACGTTTCTCAAGCGCGTTCCGCTACAATGTGCTGGATATCGGCCACGTAGAGGACTACGAGAAGCTGCTGAACCGGATCGAGCTGCGGGAAGCCGAACTGCAGGCAACGCCAAACCGATTGTTTTATTTGTCGGTTGGTCCCGAGTTTTTCGAGACGATCGCCGAAAGAATTCAGCAAAGCGGTCTAGGCTCCGCAGACGGCTGGAAGCGTCTCGTGATTGAGAAGCCATTCGGACATGATTTGCAGTCTGCCCGCGACTTGAATGCGAAGCTCAGCCAATCTTTTGCCGAAGAAGAAGTTTTCCGAATTGACCATTATCTTGGCAAGCCAATGGTGCAGCGTCTTGAGGCTTTGCAGCAGGAAAATCCGGTCATTCAAGCGTTATGGAGCAACCGTTACATCGCTAACGTGCAGATCACTGCGAGCGAGACGGTCGGTGTCGAAGAACGAGCGGGTTATTATGATCAGGCTGGTGCTGTCCGGGATATGTTCCAGAATCATATGCTGCAAATGCTGATGGTGCTTGCCGTTCAGCTTCCGCATATCAGCACCTCCGAGAAAGTGCGGTTTAAGAAGAAAATGGTGATGGAAGCGGTGGAGACGCTGCAGAAGCAGGATGTCGCAGCCAGCGTCGTTCGCGGCCAGTACAGAGCAGGCAGCATTAATGGTCAACCGGTTGTCGGCTATACGTCGGAGCCTGGAATCGATGCGAGCTCCATGAATGATACGTTTATTGCAGCTCGGCTGCAAATTGATGATTTCTTCTGGCGCGGGGTTCCTTTCTATATCCGGACCGGCAAAAGAATGAAGGAAAAAACGACGCGGATCGTTATTGAATTCAAAGAGCCGCTGCAGCATCCTGCTTCTGAGCATAAAAAAGGGACGGTTTCGAATCTTCTCATCTTCGAGATTAGTCCGAACGAAGGAATCACGCTTCAAATCAATACGAAGGATACGAAGAATAAAGGCCAGTTCAAGCCGGTTCAAATCGATCTGTTTTCAGGGCAAGAGGATGCTCCAGAAGCTTACGAGAACCTGATATTCGATGCCTTGCACGGAGATCCGACGTTCTTCGCGCACTGGGATGAAGTAGAGCTGGCTTGGCAATGGGTACAGCCGGTGCTGGAAGCCTTCGAAGAGAACTTAGTTCCTCTTCGTCCTTACGAAGCTGGTTCTTACGGACCTGCCGAAGCCCATGCGCTGCTTGCAGCGGACGGCTACCATTGGTGGTTCGATGATAAATCAGAAGTCGAAATTCAACTGAAAGAAGGAGAACAATATGCCTACAACACAAACCATTGATCAATTAGCGATCGATACAATCCGTACATTGTCGATCGACTCCATCAACGCGGCCAACTCCGGTCACCCGGGACTGCCGATGGGTGCTGCGCCGATGGCTTACGCGCTGTGGTCCCAATTTTTGAATCATAATCCGGGTCACTCCAATTGGTTTAACCGCGATCGTTTCGTTTTATCCGCAGGTCACGGATCTGCACTGCTGTACAGCCTGTTGCATTTGTCAGGCTATCAGGTTTCGCTTGACGATTTGAAGCAGTTCCGCAAGCTGAACAGCAAGACGCCTGGACATCCCGAATACGGTCATACCGATGGCATTGACGCAACTACGGGGCCGCTTGGCCAAGGACTTGCGATGGCAGTCGGAATGGCAATGGCGGAGGCTCATCTAGCTTCGAAATACAATCAGACTGAATTCCCGGTTGTTGATCACTACACGTATGCTTTAGTCGGAGACGGCTGCTTGATGGAAGGCATTTCGTACGAGGCCATGTCGATGGCGGGACATATGAAGCTGGGCAAACTGGTCGTACTGTATGATTCCAACGATATTTCACTGGATGGCGATCTTAACCTTTCCTTTGGCGAAAATATTCAGAAGCGGGCGGAATCAGCGAATTGGCACTACTTGCGGGTTGAAGACGGCAATGATGTGGCGCAAATCGCTAAAGCCATTGCGGCGGCCAAGCAGCATGATTCGCAGCCGACGCTCATCGAGGTCCGTACAATAATCGGTTACGGAAGCAAGGCGGCGGGTACGAACAAGGTGCACGGCAATCCGCTGGGCAAGGAAGAAGCGAAAGCAACGAAGGAAGTATACGGCTGGAAATATGAAGAAGAGTTTTACGTACCGGATGAGGTAAAGGCACATTTCGAGCAGCTCAAGCAAAACGGCGCTGCAAAAGAGGCGGAGTGGAATGGTTTGCTGGCTGCTTACGCGGCGCAATATCCGGCACAGGGCGAGGAGCTCAAGCAGGTTATTGACGGTACGGTAACGATTGACGCTTCGGACATTCTCACCTTCGATAGCTCTAAATCAATTTCTACGCGGGTTGCCAGCGGTGATGCGATTAACCATTATGTAAAAACGGTTCCTTCGATTTTCGGAGGCAGCGCCGATCTGTCGCATTCTACAATGACGGATATTAAAGGCGAATCAATTTTTGCAAGGGAGTCCTACTCCGGACGAAACGTATACTTCGGCGTTCGCGAGCATGCGATGGGCGCAGCCGGCAACGGTATGGCACTTCATGGCGGAGTAAAACCATTCGTCAGCACGTTCTTCGTATTCAGCGACTACTTGCGCCCGTCGATCCGTCTGGCTGCGCTGCAAAAGCTGCCTGTCACTTACGTCTTTACGCATGATTCCATCGCGGTAGGTGAAGATGGACCTACGCATGAGCCGGTTGAGCATCTGGCTGCGCTTCGCACGATTCCGGGACTGACGGTTATACGTCCAACCGATGCCAATGAAACGGCTAGCGCATGGGCTTATGCTCTGCAGCAGAAGGAAGGTCCTGTTGCACTGGTGCTCAGCAGACAGAACCTGCCTATTTATGAAGCAACGAAGGGCAATGTCGATGCGGTCGCCAAAGGCGCATATATTTTGACCGAAACGAATGATAAACCTGATCTGATTCTTATTGGAACGGGCTCAGAGGTATCGCTTGCGGTGAGTGCCAAAGCTGTACTAGAGCAGGAAAATCTCTCGGTACGTGTCGTGGCGATGCCAAGCCGGGAACGGTTTGATCGTCAAGACGATGCTTACAAGCAAAGCGTACTTCCTGACTCCGTAACGAAACGGATTGCGATTGAAGCCGGCATCTCGCTTGGCTGGGACCGTTATGCGGGACCATCGGGCAAAGTGCTTTCGATTGATACGTTTGGCGCTTCCGGTCCGGGGAACCAAGTGTTGGATTACTTCGGATTCTCAACGGAAAATGTAGTCCGCTTGGCTAAAGAGCTGCTGTAATCAATTAAGCAATTATATCAACCAATAAATGGAGGTAATGAATCATGAAATTCTTTATTGATACCGCAAATGTGGAAGATATTAAAAAGGCTTATAAAATCGGTGTATTGTCCGGCGTAACGACCAATCCTTCTCTCGTTGCCAAAGAAGGCGTGAAGTTCGAGGACCGCATTGAGGAGATTTTGAAGTTAGTACCTGAGGTCGAGTCCGTATCTGCAGAAGTAACACCAGATGCGATTACGGCTGAAGAGATGATCGCCCAAGCGAATGAGCTTATCAAAATCAACAATTACGATAAAAATATTACCATTAAACTGCCAATGACGCTCGCTGGCCTTGAGGCTTGCCGTTACTTAACGAAAAAAGGCGTGAAGACGAACGTTACGCTGATTTTCACAGTTAATCAGGCATTGCTGGCTGCCCGCGCTGGCGCCACTTACGTATCACCTTTCCTTGGCCGTCTGGATGACATTTCGGAGGATGGCGTTCAACTGATCGTCAAAGTTGCAGAAGTGTTCCGCACGCATGGTCTGGATGCACAAATTATTGCCGCTTCTGTCCGTCACCCGGATCATGTAACTCGCGTTGCACTGGCAGGCGCACATATTGCGACGATTCCTTTCTCTGTTATCGAGCAGATCTCCAAGCATCCGCTGACTGATCAAGGTCTGGAGAAATTCGCTGCCGATTGGAAAAAAACAGCTCAGAACTAATCATAAAGGTCCAATAGAAAGGGAGGATTTCACAATGGCAAAACAACAAATCGGCGTGGTAGGCTTGGCCGTCATGGGCAAAAACCTCGCTTTAAATATTGAAAGCAAAGGTTTTTCAGTCGCGCTTTATAATCGTTCACCAGAGAAAACGAATGAGCTGCTTGAGGAAGCGAAGGGCAAAAACTTTATCGGCGCATACAGCGTGGAAGAGTTTGTTCAATCCCTCGAAACACCGCGGAAAATTCTCATTATGGTTAAAGCCGGTCAAGCGACGGATGACACGATCAATCAGCTTGTTCCTCACCTCAGCGAAGGCGATATTCTGATCGACGGCGGCAATGCTTACTTCCCGGATACGCAACGCAGAAATGAAGAGCTGTCGGCCAAAGGCTTCCGCTTCATCGGCGCAGGCGTATCGGGCGGCGAAGAGGGCGCTTTGAAGGGGCCGGCGATTATGCCCGGCGGTCAAAGAAGCGCTTATGAGCTGGTCGAGCCGATTCTAACTGCGATTTCGGCAAAAGTGAACGGCGATGCATGTTCCACTTATATCGGTGAAGGCGGAGCTGGACACTATGTGAAAATGGTGCATAACGGCATCGAGTATGGTGATATGCAGCTGATTGGCGAGGCTTATCATTTGCTGAAGGATGTGCTGAATGTAAGCACAGAAGAGCTGCATTCGATTTTCACCGAATGGAATAATGGCGAGCTGGACAGCTATCTGATCGAGATTACAGCTGATATCTTCTCGAAAACCGATCCGGAGACCGGCAAACCGATGGTGGATGTCATTCTGGATTCCGCTGGACAAAAAGGAACAGGCAAATGGACGAGCCAAAGCGCCCTCGATCTGGGCGTGCCGCTGTCGATTATTACGGAGTCCGTATTCGCACGGTTTATCTCGGCAATGAAAGAAGAGCGGGTAGCAGCCAGCAAGAAGCTAAGCGGACCAGAAGCAGCAGGCTATGACGGTGACAAGCAAGCCTTCATCGAAGCCGTTCGCAAAGCGCTCTTCGCCAGCAAAATCGCTTCCTACGCGCAAGGCTTTGCGCAAATGCGCGCCGCTTCGGACGCGTATAACTGGAACTTGAACTATGGCAGCATTGCGATGATTTTCCGCGGCGGATGCATTATCCGTGCCGGTTTCCTGCAAAATATTAAAGACGCCTATGACCGCGACCCAGAACTGAAAAACCTGTTCCTGGACGACTACTTCGGCGGTATTGTACAGCAATATCAGGATGCATGGAGAAACGTCATTTCCGTTGCCGTTACCCGCGGCATTCCGGTTCCTGCATTTGCTTCCGCGCTGGCGTACTACGACAGCTATCGCACAGAGAGATTGCCTGCCAACCTGCTGCAAGCACAGCGCGATTACTTCGGAGCGCATACGTTCCAGCGTCTTGATCGTGAAGGCAGCTTCCATTTTCAATGGATGGATCAAGCTTAATAGAGCTTTATAATGGATAGACGAAAGGAGCAGCTGCATTTGCAGACTGCTCCTTTTTTTGCGTTCGTTCATGGAGTAATACGTGTAAGCTTATTCGGATTGGCGATCAAATATATGCTGCGAATGGAAGTGAGTTCAGCATCCGGCTCCAGTACGAGAACGAGCGGCGGCAATCCTTCCCGGCTAAGAAGCAGCCCTCGTTGACCGCTAACCGAAGCAGGAAGCCACTCTCCGGAGAGCGAACCTTTTCCCGCGATTCCGGTAAGGAAGGCAGCAATCCGCTGGCGTCCTTCGATCGGATTGATTGCCGCACGAACGACACCTCCCCCATCGCTGAGCAGGACAGCATCGTCGGTGAGCAGATGGATAAAGGAGTCGAATCGCCCGCTATCGATCGCTTGGGAGAAGGATTGAACAAATTTCTCCATGGAGTCATTTAATACTATTTTATCCCCATGCTGGGACTGGCCGATCTTCGCGGATGCCCGGCTATAGATTTTCCGGCAAGCGGCTTCTGATTTGTCCATCATCGCAGCAATATCGGCATAATCATAGCCGAAAGATTCGCGCAGGACGAATACGGCACGTTCCGGTGGCGTACAGGTTTGCAGCAGGACTAGCAGGGCATAGCCAAGCTGCTCATGCTGGATGACCCGCTCAAGCGGGGCGTCCTCCCAGCCAAGCTCAATAACGGGCTCTGGAAGCCACTCTCCGGGATAGCTTTCCCTTTTGCGCGGAGCAGCCTTCATGACGTTGAGGACGCGATTCGTAACCAGCTTAACGAGATAGGCTTTCGGATGCGAGATCGTATCGGCGCCATGCTTGCTGATCGTAACGAACACGTCTTGAACTGCATCCTCGGCTTCCGCCATCGAACCGAGCATTTTATAGGCAATGGAAATTAGCAGCGGTTTATAATTCCGATACAGCTGTTCAACTTCCAGCGTCATTTCATTCGACGTCACAGGCATATCAACCTCCGTTGTAATCATCCTATCAATATATAGACAATAAAGCCACCCTGCGGTCTATGTCATTAAGTTAAGCTGCACTTAATGATATGACCGTGGGGGTGGCTTCACTGCATTGCGATTGTATTAATTGTCGTAGCAACCTGGGAACATGCCCGTAGAGATTGCGATACGATTCCAGTTGTTAATGACATTAATCGCCATAATAAGCGAGATAAATTCAGTTTCGTTGAAGTGCTTGCGCACTTCGTCATAAAGTTCCTGCGGCACGCCATCTTTGGAGATTTGAGTCACAGCTTCGGTTAGCGCCAATGCTGCACGTTCTTTCTCTGTAAATAATGGTGTTTCGCGCCATACGACAATCAGGCTCATCCGCTCTTCGCTTTCTCCTAGTTTGCGCAAGTCCTTCGTATGCATATCGACACAAAACGCGCAGCCGTTTATTTGGGAAGCTCTAATTTTCACTAGTTCAAACAGGATCGGATCGCCGTTCATTTGCTTCACTGTCTCTTCCAGCTTCATCATCGTCTGATAAGCAGCCGGATTAACTTTATGTGCATGCATTCGTAAGTTCATATCGATTCCTCCAAGTGTTGTAATGATCTAACGATATCTAAGACAATTAAGGCTTTATTTTTGTGACAGCAGGATGATTGTTTTTGTAAAAAAAGATGATCACCTCAATGCGGCAATCGTCCTTGAGGTGTCGAGAAGCTGCATTTCATATTGCCACTGTGATGTTGAACCGCCTTGTTAGACTAGTTCTGTCGTTCTCCATGCTCAAACAAAATGTAAAAGTGCAGGCTGATGGAGGTCAAATGACCCAAAATCCCGTTCAAAATGTAAAAGTACATTTGAAATCGCCCGATTTCACTCTATAGAGCTGATTTAGGCCAATCAAACTGCACATTTGCATTTTGAAGCGACAAATCGCCGATTTCACGCCTAACAACATGCACATTTACATTTTGATTCGTTTTGGGTGCAGCCAGAGGGGGATTAAAGCGCAATAAAGCTGCCGAGATACTCTCAGCAGCTTGAGCGACAACTGTACGTAAATGAGGAGGTATTGTTTTGTGTGTTGCTTAATATGAAAGCGCAGCAAGGCGAGGTTATAAATGAATCAAAGCTTCAAAGAGGCTGCTTATAGTCTTGTTTCAAAATCGAATACTGATGCGAATCTACCCATCTATTGTCTTTGTTGTGCCACATATGCTCCCTAAGATGTCCTTCATAGCGCATGCCAATCTTTTGCATGACTCTGGCTGATGCGATATTGTCCGGACGGCAGGTTGCGAAGATCCGATGAAGATTAAGCTCACCGAAGCCGAAAGAGAGCAGGGCGCGGGCGGCTTCTGAGGCGTAGCCTCGTCCCCAGTGGAGCTCATGGAAGCAGTAACCTAGTTCACCGATTGCCGGGCTGCAGATGTGAACGCCGCTGCCGCCAATTAATTGACCGCTTTCTTTTAGAATAACGGCTAATTCAAAGCCTTGGCGAGGTTTCTGTTCCTGCATCCCCAAGGTCATATCCAAGTAGCTTTGAGTATCGTCTATAGAGTTCGGTCCCCATAGCATATGCTTGACGACAACTGGATTGGATGCATACTCATGTATAGCTTCTAAATCTGCCGGAATAAACTCTCTTAATATTAACCTTTCTGTCTCGATTACCATGGCAGCCTCCTCATGAAATGATAGGATATTTTAACATTTACGGAGTATTGTATTTTTATGTTTTAAAACCCTATTTCTAAATACTGTTGCTCTTGTCAGCGTTAGATTAGCTATATTAAGGATTGATTTTGTGGAGTAGATAGAACTTTACAGGAAGTTTTATGATATGCCGTATACTGACAAGAATCACCTGTAAAGAGGTGGCTTTATTGAAGGAGATTCACAAACAGTTGAATTCATTTGAAGCAATTTCACCATTAGAGTAGTAACGAATTGTTTTTCCTTTTTTTTGCATATTCAATTTCTTTTTTTGTGCTATTTCCAATGTAACCATTTACATCAATTACGAATATTTCATCTGAAATATCGATTTTTCTAAAATGGAGATTTCCAAGAAGTTCAGCTTGTTTTTTAGTTATTTCAAACCCTTCACTCTGCTCAAAGAAGGCGAGGCTAATTACAATATTTCCTTGAAGTGTAAGGTATGCATTTGCTTGTTCAAATTGTTTTTTGAACTTTGTAGAACCACATAAAGTTATTGTTTTCATAATAATTCCTTTTCGTATTCCTTGTTAATGTATTCGTTCCAATCCAATTCATATCCTTTAAAACAACAATCTTTTAGAAATTATAAATAGATTATTGCTCTGAAACCGCTCGTTCACGAACCCGGACTCAGCCACTTTTGTCCCCATTGTTTCATGGCGGCCAGAACATCCAGCAATTCTTGTCCTCTTGGAGTTAGAGCGTATTGGACAGAAACGGGAACAGTAGGGAAAACTTCACGATTAATAATTTCGTTTTTTTCCAGATGCCTCAACGTATCCGTCAATCCTTTTGTATTCATATTGCCCATCAGCCTTCTAAGTTCGTTGAACCGCAGCGGCTGTTTTTTGGACAATTGTGCAAGGACGTGGAATGACCATTTACCCTCCAATATTTTCAGAACCGTCCTAGCCAAATCTGTATTTTCGCCGCATGAAGCCATTGTCGAATCCATGAGTAGAGCCGTCCCTTCCTAATGCTATTCTTATTCGCTCTATGCTAACATAATGGGCCGGGCATGGACAAATGGCTTTGTCCATCGTTCAACACTTTACAATTGTAAAGCAGCTGTAGAAAAATTGCCTTCTTACATTTTGAGCAAAGGATGGGCTATAGTTTTAATTGCTTACATTTTACAGAAGGAAGGGTTTCATAATGAGCAACGTACCTGATAGACCAATCCGTGTTGGCATCATAGGAGGATCCATAAATAATGGATGGGCTAAGCATACGCATATTCCTGCGATTCAACAGCTGGAAGAGCTTCAACTAGTTGCGGTAAGCACGAGCAGGAGAGAAAGCGCGGAGCAAAGCGCATTAGAATTCGGCATACCTTATGCGTTTGCAAATGCAAACGAAATGGCGCAGCATCCCGAAGTAGATATGGTAGTCGTAAGCGTTAAAGTAGGCGAACACTACGACGCTGTACATGCTGCCCTGTCCGCAGGAAAACCAGTCTATTGCGAATGGCCGCTTGGCGCAAATACCGTGGAAGCGATTGAGATGCAGCAGCTCGCGGAAGCCATCGGAGTTCATCATGCAATTGGATTGCAGGCGAGGCAGGCACCCGAGATTATATATATGAAGAAACTTATTGAAGAGGGATATATAGGAAAGATACGCTCTGTACATCTGAAGGTGTATACCGAGGTGATGGGAAGCTTCGGCTACAGCAACAGCAAATATGTGTTTGACAGAACCGCTGGCGGTAATTTGCTTGCCATCTACGGCGGACATTCACTGGATGCTCTCACTTATATTGCAGGCCCTTTCAAAGAACTGTCCGCAACGATGGAGAATCAATATAGGCAAGCTGAGGTTTTGGGTACGGATGAAATTGTGGAAAAAACATCGGATGATCAAATTGTAATACAGGGCAAGCTGGAGGGAGGAACTGTTGCTAGTGTCCATATTCAGGGAGGCGTAAAGTATCCTGGATTATATATGGAGGTTAGCGGGGAGGATGGGACCCTTGTGCTGCAAAATCAGAAAGGCAGCATTCAGATGGGACCATACAGCTTGAAGGGCGGTCGCAGAATAGAAGGAGAACCGCTGGCTTCATTGGATGAGCTCTCTGTTCCAGAATGCTGCGTCCAGGTAATGGCGAGCATCTATCAACAGGGCGGACCTCTTGTCAATGTAGCGGAAGCACATCGTCGGTTTGCCCACGATATCCAGGAGGGTACGTCCGGACTGCCTGATTTCAAAGCTGCCGTGGATATTCATCGACTTTTGGATACGGTAGTGAAAGCAGCAGAAACGGGTGAAAGACAGTATCTATAATAGGCATGCACAAAAAGAGGTCTCCAGGGAGCCAATGTCATTAGGTTTATGCTTAGCTTAATGACATTGTTCCGAGAAGACCTCTTTTTAATTGGCTTTTCAGCAGCCCTTAATCGGATTTGGAATGTTGACATAGAGCGGTGTTTCGCCACGCTTGTGGAAGCGGCTGAGCAGATTCGCTTTGGCCGGAAGAACATTGCTGTTCAATAAGTCGTCCAACAGGTCATGCATAGCCGAATGATCAGATTCCCGTTTCATCTGCTCTAACGTGAGCTTCACCTCGTGCCAAAATGGCTGTTCCGCTTGACCGGAATAGAAGGCGAGCCGTTGAATCAGATGGCAGAGATGATTAACGAAAAAATAATACTTCAGACGATGGCGGGATTCCTCTTCGCTGTACAGTACAGGGCTGTTCTCCCCTATGAGATGAGGTATCCAATTCTCGCGCCTTGCGATTGTTTCATTCACACTAATGCCCTCGAGGTCCCGCACATAAAAGACGGCAGGCATCCCTTTGTCCAAGCTCACCATCGAATTCTGAACGTGAGCCTCAAGGCTGATCCCGGTTTCGGTGTAAAGACGGACAAGCGGCTGCATGGACAACTGTAAATAACGCCGCAACCATGCGATCCAATCCGCCGGCTCTTCCGGCTGGCTTTCGCGGACAGCCTGGAACAGCAGCGGTTCTTCACTGCCGGGCTGTACTTCAAGCAGCGATGCGAGTACGTAAGGGGGCTGTTCAGTGGAGCTGCACGCTTCCGGCGCCTCCCTCACGATCATAGAGAAGCTGGCCATGAGCTCTTCACCCAGATGAGTGGTTCCAGATAAGCCAACTGTGCGATAGCCTTCCTCCAGCAGCAATTGAAACTGTTCGTTCGTATAGCGTTCTCGTATCGCTTGAACGACTTTAGCCGCATCGAAAGTGCGCCGCAGCTGCTCATAGTTGTTTTCCCGAATGAAATTCGTAATCCGGATATGGAGTGACAGCTTGAAGAAGCAGCGCTGTTCGGGATTCCAGACAGTCCGCACTGAGGAGGTGGGATAAACCTTCGGTCCAGTCAAGCCCAAATCTACGAGATGACCGCTTTGGAGCAGCTGCTGCACGGATTCTAGCGAAAGCAAATAGTTTGCTTGCCACGGATGGCAAGGAAGGATGGCATAGTTGGTATATTCATCTGAAAGCTTGCTGCGAGCAGCGGTCTTCATCTGCTCGGGGATCCACTCCGCATCCGTACGGCCAGAGGATTCCGCAAGCCAATCCTCCACAACATAATCCTGCGATACGGCAAAGCCGTGAAGCAGGAACGCAGTCCTGTACTCGGGAGAATACGCTAGGCTGTCTAATTCGTTAAAGCCCTCCAGACTTTTAGGTGTGGGGTGGAAGGGGTGTCCGCTTAACAGTGACTGCTCGCAAGAACGGAAATCAAGAGCAGGCATTGGCTGCTGGCTGGCATGACGGTAATAGTCTTCCATCCGGCTGGTGCTGTTCAGCAGAAGCGTTTGCAGCTCCAGCTTTTTCAGCTCCCGGGACCCCGGATCGTTCTCTGCGAAAGACACTTCCTCCAGCAGCAGCGCGACAATCTCTTCGAAGCCAATTTCTTCTGCATGTGTATGTTCCTCGGTGTAAAAAGAATCCCCAAATTCATGATGTCCCCCGGCGGAGTGATGCCTCAAAGAGCCATATAGTGATTTCTTTATATGCGGCAGTGCTATTTTAAGACTAAGTTCGGATCGATAGGGACTGCTGTAGCTTGGAGAATGCTGACCGCTCTCCCGAAGGTATGTGTTTAATAGCCGGGTCAAACTTTCCTGCTGCGATCTGATGACAGCGTCCACAGCAGGGGAGGATGGATCTAGCTTGGCATGAAGTTGCATAGCGACACTCCTTTCAAATTGTCAATCGGAAGACAGCTGCGCATTCGGCCTTTGTGCCTGAACAGGAAGCTGCCAGAACAGCAAGGAAGCAGCAAGCATGACGCCGCCCATGACGAAGAAGACCGAAGACATCCCCAGTTGCGTTCCTAAGTACAGACCAATCGTAGGACCGGATATTTGGCCGATCATGAGCAGGCTGTTCGTTGCGCCGACCCGGACACCACGATCGGAATTGGAGGATGAACGGAGTACGGCAAGCATGACGGTCTGCAAAAGTGCACTGTAGAAAAAACCTTGCAGGAAGCGAATGATCAGCAGCCATATGATACCTAGCGGAATGGTCTGTGCTGCCAAGCATAGGGCGCATAGCACGCCGGCAATGATTAGATTTCGTTCAAGCCGGTTCCGGTCATTCCGTCTGCCCCACCAAGGAGCGCCGATGAGTTCGCCAAGAGATGATACAGCGAGCAGCAATCCGACAATGGTTGCACTGCTGGCGGGGGAGTGAAACAGCTCCCGGATGAACGGTGTAAAGATCGCGAATATGGAGAAGTCGACCAGCTTGAAAAGCATGCCTGCAGCTACAAACCGCCTTACAAACGGTTGGCGGACAAGAGATAGAAAGGCCGGTAGGACACCGGTGCTTTTGGCTGCTGCAGAAGCTGTACGCTTCTCGTCTTTATCCGTCAGAACGGATGCGGCGAGCACGCCAAGGAGTCCCGTTAATCCTGCCGTAATAAACAGCAGCGGACGGCTGCCCCAAGTGCTTACACATAGACTGCCAAGCAATGGTCCGGCAAGCAGACCAAGGGCTGATGCTCTTTCCAGCCTGCCGAGTGCGACCCCTTGCTCTTTATGCGGAGCATGGGTTCCGACGAAGGCGCTGCTGGCGTCCGAGATGCCGCCGAAGGCTCCCTGGCAAAGCCGGAATAGAAAAAACTGGAACGGAGTCTGGGCAACGGCCATTAGAAGCATGCTCAAGGCTAGGCCAAGCAAGGCGCGAACGACCATCCACTTCCGGCTCCAGCGATCACCAAGCTTACCCCAGAAAGGGGTGAGCAAAGCGTAAGAAACGGCCGGGGCGGAGAGAGAGAGACCGGTCCAGAGCAGGACATCCGTCATCGTCCCGGCATTCATGTTTTCCAGATAGAAGGGGATAAAGGGGCTGATTCCCGTTAGTCCCATACTCGTTAAAAATCGGCCTCCCCACAAAATTCGAGCATTTTTTTGCCATGCTAATTGCTGTGTGATCGTCATGTCACCTGCCTTTGAACCAAATGAATAGGGATTGCGTGATACAGATTATCAACAATAATAATCATTGTCAATTAGAAAAAATGAAAAATAATCCATAAAAAAAATATCTTGACAGGGAGAAGTTGGGGATTCCATAATGGGCATGTATTTCGCCTATGAAAACAATAATCATTATCAATTATCAAAAAAAGCGGCAAAATACCTATTTTTCAAGAAGAAAGCTGGTGTGTTCACATGGAAAAAAGTTCTCTGCAGCTCGCTAAAAAAATGCCCGAAGCGGTGGATGGCATTATCGATTGTATCGGTCAAACACCGTTGGTCCGCTTAAATGCGCTCTTCGCCGCGCCTGGTCCAGCGGTCTATGCCAAGCTCGAAATGATGAACCCCGGCGGAAGCATGAAGGATCGTCCCGCCCGCTATATCATCGAGCAGGGGTTGAAAGACGGAACGATTACACCGAGCACGCACTTGATCGAAAGCACCTCAGGCAATCTGGGAATCGGTCTTGCGATGGCTGCCAAACGATACGGGCTGAAGTTTACCTGTGTTGTCGATCCGAAGATCACGTCAACAAATCTTCGGCTGATCCGGTATTTAGGCGCTAACGTCGACATGGTGAAAATACCTGATGAGCAGGGAAGCTACTTGAAAAGCCGCATCAGCAGAGTGAAAGAACTGGCAGAGCAGGACCCCAATGCCTACTGGATCAACCAGTACGCGAACCCGTTGAACTGGCAAGCCCATTATCATGGAGCGGGCGAAGAGATCGTCCGGCAGATGGGGGATAAACTGGATTATCTCGTATGCGCGGTGAGTACGACAGGCAGCATACTTGGCATCTCCAGAAGAGTGAAGGAAGCCCATCCCCATGTTAAAGTCATTGCTGTTGATGCTGTAGGCTCTATCATTTTCGGGACGCCATCCCGCCAGCGCGAGCTGCCGGGGATCGGTGCGAATCGGGTGCCGGAACTGTTCATACCGGAGGAAATCGATCAGGTCATTCATGTTGACGACCGCGATTCCGTCGCTGGCTGTCTTATGCTGATGGAGCGGGAGGGGATATTCGCCGGAGGCTCTTCGGGCTCAATTGTGGCGGCGCTGCAAAGGCTGCTGCCGACTATTCCGGCCTCTTCTTCTGTCGTCACGATATTGCCGGACCGCGGCGAACGCTATCTGGATAGCGTTTATGACGAGAAATGGGTTAATGCTTTGCCGCAGCACCCTATCGAAGCGATACAATAACAAATTTGAAAAGGGAGTGAATCGTAAATTGGAAACGACGATGGAGCATCAAATTTTATATTTAAGCAAGCAAGATCTTATCGAGCTGGGAGGGGCTCATTCTGATCCTTATGTGGCTGCGGTCAGCCGGGCGCTTGAATTGCACAGCGCCGGAGATTATGTGCAGCCGCTTAAGCCATACTTGCGATCAGCCGGTGAGAACGGTCATATTGCCGACCGGATTATTGCGATGCCCGCTTATGTCGGAGGAGAAACCGCGATCAGCGGTCTGAAATGGATTGGCAGCAAGCATGATAATCCGGCGAAACGGAACAAGGAGAGAGCCAGCGCTTTAATCATCTTGAATGATCCTGAATCGAATTACCCCGTTGCCGTCATGGAGGGCAGCTTAATCAGCAGCATGCGCACTGCCGCTGTTACTGTAATCGGGGCTCGTTATTTGGCAAGGGAGGGATTCCAAGCCGTCTCTGTTATTGGCTGCGGATTAATCGCTAAGATGCAGATATTGTCTCTGCTGGAGCAGTTTGAGGCGATTCGAGCAGTTCGCTTATACGACTTGAACCCGGAGGCTGCCGGCCGGCTAGCGGAGGAGATTCGGCTTCGTTTTGAGGGTATCGAAGTGATCGTCGAGGAGACGGCGGAGCAAGCGGTCCGGCAGGCAGAGGTGCTCGTTACGGCTACAGTCGCATCCGCTCCGCATATCCCGTATGAATGGCTTGCTAAGGGCACGTTTGTCAGTAATATTTCGATCATGGATTTGCATAAAGACGTATTCATCCAGGCGGACAAAGTGGTGGTGGATGATTGGGAGCAATCGAACCGGGAGAAAAAAATTATTAACCAGCTGGTGCTGGAAGGCAAGTTCTCACGGGAGCAGCTGCATGCTGAATTGGGTGAAATTTTAATCGGACGCAAGCCGGGCCGGGAGTCGGATGATGAGATTATCGTCTTGAATCCGATGGGCATGGCTGTCGAGGACATCGCAAGCGCGGCTGAGCTGTATCGCCGTGCGCTGTCGGCAGGAAAGGGAACTCCGTTATGGCTTTAGTATTTACAGGAAAGCAAATGCAGACGGAGCACCGCCGCGTGGCAGAGACCGTTCGGGAACGGAAGCAGATGCAGAGTGAACCGATCTGCGCCTACTTGCATAATCTGGACGCCTTGCGAAAGGTGACGGAAAGCCGGGTGAAGGTCCTGCCCGGATTTTGCAAGCTGTTCTATGCGATCAAGGCAAATTCGGAAGAGGCTATTTTGCGGGCGCTTGCACCTATCGTGCACGGCTTTGAGGTTGCCTCCCTTGGGGAAATCAAGAAGGTTCGCCAAGTGTCTGCTGATATTCCGATTCTGTTTGGGGGCCCAGGCAAAACAGAGGCGGAGCTGGAGGGAGCCTTGCAGCATGATGTGCATCTGATCCATGCCGAAAGTATGCACGAGCTCAATAAGCTGAATGCGATTGCTGGCAGCCATAACAAAAAAGTGTCCGTCTTGCTGCGCATTAACCTGAAAGGCCCGCTGCCTCAAGCCAAATTGGCAATGGGCGGCCGCCCTACGCAATTCGGTATCGAAGAGGAGCAGCTGCCTCAAGCGATGGAACAGATCAAAGCGCTGCCCAACCTGCAGGTGGAAGGCTTTCACTTTCACTCGTTGTCCAACAATCTGGACGCGGAGGCACATGCGGAATTAGTACGTTACTATTGCACCCTTGCACGGCGCTGGGCGGAGACTTATGGCTTAACGCTCCGTTATGTAAACGCAGGCGGCGGTTTGGGCGTGAACTACGCGGAATTGGAGCAGCAATTCGACTGGAATCATTTTGTGGGTCGATTGGACAGCTTAGTGAAGGAAGCGGTAAGCCCCGGTTTGATGATCTACTTCGAATGCGGCCGGTATGTAACGGCAGCAACGGGATATTATGCGGCGGAGGTGCTGGATATTAAGCGAAATCACGGAAAGTGCTATATCGTTGTGCGAGGAGGCACGCATCATTTCCGTCTGCCGTCGTCCTGGCAGCACAGCCATCCGTTTGAGGTTATCCCGGTTGAGGAATGGCCTCATCCTTACGAGCGGCCTTCGCTCAATCAGGAAATGGCTTCCGTCGTTGGACAATTGTGTACGCCAAAGGATGTTCTGGCGCAGGATGTTCAGTTGGAACGGGTGCGCGCCGGCGACATTTTGTTATTCCCATATGCGGGAGCTTACGGCTGGGCGATATCGCATCATGACTTTTTAAGCCATCCTCATCCTGAGCATATTTATTTGGAATCCGGTACGGAAGCAGGAGGTGACGTATGAGCGGACTCGCATGGTCCATCGTACAGTCTGAGGAGCTCGCTATCGTCAGACGGCGTATCTTCCGGCAATTGATTGAGTCGTTCCTGTATGAGCGGATATTGATAGAACCGGTTATCCACGGGGAGACGGAGGCTGATTACAGCCTGCATGGCCAAAGTGAGAGCGGGGAAGCTGTTCAATACCGGTTCGCCGCTTCACGGAAATGGAGTTTTGGCCGAATCCGTCTTGCTGAGACGCCTGTTATGCGTATAGCAGAGGGAGAAGCCAGGGAGGCGGAGTCGCTTCCTCAATTCATGCTGGAGATTTCGTCCGCGCTTGCAGCGAAAGAAGAGCGATTATCCACTTTTATCGATGAGATTCAACAGACACTTCTGAAGGATACGATGTCGGTACTGCATAGCGGCAAGCAAGTATCGGCTTCATCTACTGCGATCACTGCGGATTATGATGAGTGGGAGGGTGATCTTATCGAGGGACATCCCTATCATCCTTGTTATAAATCTCGTATCGGTTTCACACTCCGTGACAATGCAGCGTATGGGCCGGAATTCAAGCCGAATCTTCGTCTGATCTGGTTGGCCGTACAACGTTCATCAGCAAAGCTGTCCATATCCGGAGGCTTGTTGTCTGAAGCCGATTTTATACGGCAAGAGCTGGGCGAGGACTACGGCCGATTTGCCGCTGTTCTGCAACAATATGGCCAACAGCCGGAAGATTATATTCTAATGCCTGTACATCCTTGGCAGTGGGAGCGGGTTATTGCGCCGGAATTCGCTGAGCAGCTGCGCACAGGCGAGTTGATCTATCTCGGTTACGGTTCGGAAATTTACCGGCCCCAGCAATCCATTCGGACACTTGCGAATACGAGCGACCGCAGCAAGGCGTACGTCAAGCTGCCTCTGAACATTACGAATACATCGTCGGGACGAATTCTGGCGCAGCATACGATTATGAATGCAGCTCGCATCTCGGATTGGCTAGGCAGCATTGTGGCTGAGGATATTTTTCTATCCCGGACATTGCAGGTTATCGTACTGAAAGAAGTGCTGGGGGTGTCCTATCACCATCAGAAGCTTCCCAATGTGCTGGAGCAAAAGGTATACGGCTCGCTTGGCGCCATATGGAGAGAAAGTCTGCATGGTTTCCTCACTGAAGGAGAAGAAGCTTATCCCTTCAACGCCTTGGTTCATACGGACAACGCCGGGCAGCCGCTTATCCAAGCATGGATTGAAGAGTATGGTCTGGAGGAATGGTTGCAAACCTTGCTACGGGTCTCGGTGATCCCTTTGATTCATCTCTTGCATGCACATGGCGCAGCGCTGGAATCGCATGGGCAAAATATGATAATCGTCATGGAACGCGGCCTGCCGAAGCGTATTGCCTTGAAGGATTTTCATGATGGTGTCCGCTATTCTCCCAGCGTGGAGCAACGACGGGAGTATCCCGCCATCGAATATCCGCCGGCGAATCATCAGCGCCCTAACCGGAATTCTTTCATCGAGAAGGAAACAGCGGAGGAATTGACCGATTTCTTACTGGATGCGCTGCTGTTGATCAATTTGACAGAGCTGGCCTTTTTTCTGGAGAAGCATTACAGCTTATCGGAACGGAGCTTTTGGGAAGTAACAGCCAACGTCATTATGGATTATCAAAAACAATTTCCGGAGCTGCAAAGCCGATTTGAACGGTTTGATGTGTTTAAGGACGAGATTGAGGCCGAGCAGTTGACGAGGCGCCGGATTGATGACGGACAAATAGACTGCGTGCACCGGGTAAGCAATCCGCTTCATGCTTATGCGTTGGAACGCTATTCATACTACGGGGAGTGAACCATGTGCGTATGGTGAACGTGAACGGGCAAGCAGATTACGGAACAAAGCCGGAAGGGAAGCACGCTTTTGAATTTTACCGGGAAGCGATCCAGTCCCCGCATTATGTTGCTGTAAGACGAAGAATTTTTCGCCAATTGATAGAGTCGATGCTGTTTGAAGGGCTAATCGCTTATCAATCGGAGGGGGGAGATACCCGCATTGACGGGACCGGGCTGGATGGTGAGCCAATTGCCTATCTGTTCGGAAGCGAGCGGCGCTATACCTTCGGGCGAATCCGGCTTGACCAAGAGCCGGTTCGAAGAAGGAGCGGCATCGGCGAGACAGAAGCCGAGTCCATTGCTCTTTTTTTGCTGGAGGTTGCAGAGGGCGCTGGGGCTGCCGAGGAGAAGGTGCTTCATTTCATCCAGGAGCTGGAGCAGACATTAATCAACGACACTCTGGCACAATACAAGCGGCACAAGGATAATTTGAACCTGCACGCCATGTCCGATGAGGATTGGGAAAGCGGAATGATGGACGGACATCCCTATCACCCTAGCTATAAGTCACGTATCGGCTTTGATATTACAGATCAGCTGCAGTATGGTCCCGAATTTGCCGAAGCGATTCATCCTGTTTGGGTAGCTGTTCACCGCAGCCGGGTTAGGGTTAGCCATTCTGCACTGCATCCGGACCCCGGCTCGTCCAATTGGCTGAGAGAGCAGCTAGGAGAGAAAGAATTGGAGCGGTTTATGGCTTGCATTCGGGAGGCCGGGGCCAATCCTGGCGATTATGTGATGCTGCCGGTTCATCCTTGGCAATGGCGAACGACACTGTCGTCAGTGCTCTCTGCTGACATAAGAAGCAAGAAGATTTTATTGCTGGGCCGCACTGATGAGGCATACACGGCTCAGCAATCTATTCGCACGCTAGTAAACCGAACCCGTCCGAGCAAGCATTACCTCAAGCTGTCGCTTAGCATCTTGAACACGTCGACTAGCCGCATATTAGCGCCTCATACGGTGGAAAATGCACCTGTTATCTCCGATTGGCTCAAACGGATCGCTTCCAGGGATGCCTATCTGCGTGATGAGCTGCGGCTTATTCTGTTAGGCGAAGTTGCTGGCATTGCGTATGCGAACAGCGACATGCTTGCACCCTTACAATCCAAATCCTATGGCACGTTGTCCTGCATTTGGAGAGAAAGCTTGCCGATGCATCTGGATAAGAGTGAGACAGCTATTCCGTATAATGCCTTATGCGCTGCTGATCCTTCCGGTCAGCCGTATATTGCGCCGTGGATTGAGCGATTTGGTCTGGAGCACTGGCTGAATGAGCTTCTCAAGGCAAGCGTGAATCCGATTATTCATCTCCTGTATGCACATGGCATTGCGCTGGAGTCTCATGCTCAGAATATGGTACTTGTGCTTCGCGAGGGTCTTCCGGTCCGAGTTGCATTGAAGGATTTTCATGACGGAATCCGCTTTGCTAGAGAAGGACTTGCGAATCCGGAAGATTGTCCTAATTTGGCTTCAACCCCGGCCGAACATCAGCGTGTGAACCGGAATTCATTTTTGGAGACCAATGATCTGGAAGCAGTGCGGGATTTTGTGCATGATGCCTTTTTCTTTATTAATCTCGGGGAGCTGGCGATTTTCCTTCAGGATCATTTTGGTTTGGAGGAGCAGGTATTTTGGAGTAAAGTACGCGGAGTGATTGAGCAGTATCAGCAACGATTCCCTGAGCACAGCGAGCGGTTTCGGCAGTTTTTCCTATTTGACCCGTATATCGGGGTGGAGCAATTGACGGCTAGACGGTTATTCCCGGACACGGAGCTGCGTATGCATAAGGTCTTCAACCCGTTATCCCGCGGTGGAGAACTGGATTAATATGGGTATTTATATGCAACTTGAAAAAAAGTACATGAGATGAATAAGTTTCTGCATGGACACTTTTTGAGGTAATACGTTATCTTATTAATAATGGTTATCATTCTTAATTAGGTCACAGGGGGAATTTAGGCATGTTGGCAAGTAAACAGGTACACAGCTTGAAACGATGGGGAACGTTGTCTTTAATCGCATTGGTTATTCTGATCCTCTCCGCTTGCGGAAATGGGGAATCGAACAAAGGGAACACGGAAGCTCCAGCGGCAGCGGTTAAAGAAAATACGCCTGCAGCGACGGTGGAGCCGAGCACGGAGCGGACAGTCAAAGACGCATACGGAGATGTGAAGGTTCCGGCTAATCCATCCAAAATCGTCGTGCTGGATATTGGCGCACTCGATAATTTGCTGGAACTGGGCATCAAACCGATTGGCGCACCGTCGATTTTGGCTGCGGGTGATCCTTATCCAGCCTACTTGAAGGGTACAGAAGGCATTCAAAATATCGGTTCTGTCAATGAACCGAATCTGGAAGCGATCGATGCGTTGAAGCCGGATCTCATTATCGGAAACAAGGATACGCATGATGCGATATACAGCCAGCTGGGGCAAATCGCTCCTACAGTGTTCGTTGAGACATTAGGTGTGACTTGGAAAAACAATCTTCAGCTCCATGCCGATGCGGTTAACAAATCGGAGGAAGGGAAAAAACTGCTGGATGCTTATCAAGCACGTATCGATCAGTTCAAAGCTGATTTGGCGGGTCAGGATGTGAAGAAGGTTTCGCTCTTCCGTCCGCGTGCAGATAAAATTCAGATCTATTTGAAGGATACGTTCGCAGGTACGATTATGACAGACGCCGGAGTACAGCGCGTCGATTCGCAAAATGTCGAGGGCTTCTCGAAGGATGTAACGGAAGAGCAGATGACAGAGCTGGACGGCGATGTTATTCTCTGGTTTAACAGAGAGCCGGATGCTTTTGCCAAACTGGAGAAAAGTCCGCTGTGGACTTCCTTGCCTGGTGTTCAGAGCAAGCAGGTGAAACCTGTTGACTGGGAATATTGGATGAGCGGATTGGGCATTCAAGCTGTAAATAAAGTGGTTGACGATCTGCACTCCTTTTTGCTGAAATAAAGATAAGATTGGGTCGTCCTATCGACGGCCCAATCTTTCTTCATTTCTTTTCCAATTAGGAGGTATGGGTGTGAAGTATAGATGGATCGGATTGATCTTTCTTAGTGCAGGAGTCGGCTTTGCGTTGATCGCAAGTATTGCCTTTGGCGTCGTTCAAGTTTCTGTTTCTTCTATTATAAATGCGCTCTGTTCATTTGATGGAGCGTACGATCAATTAATTATTCGTTCCGTCCGATTGCCTCGGGCATTGATAGCTGCGGCAGTAGGCGGATCACTGGCGGTTGCCGGCTGCCTTATGCAGGCACTTAGCAGGAATGGTCTTGCCGGACCAGAAATATTCGGAGTGAACAATGGAGCGGCGTTGGCAGTTGTTATCGTCTCTATCGTATTGCAATCCACCTCGCTATCCGTTTTTTCATGGGCGGCGATGGCCGGAGCTGCAATTGCGGGTGCAACAGTGTTTCTATTAGGCTCCATAGGGGGACACTCTTTGACTCCGGTTAAGCTCATATTGGCCGGGGCGACCATTAATCTGTTATTCGCTTCCCTTACCCAAGGGATACTGATTCTGAATGAACAATCATTGGACACGATGCGCTTTTGGCTTGCCGGATCGCTTACAGGCAGAGATCTGCAATTGTTTGTCCAAGTGGTTCCTTATATGCTTGCAGGTTTAGCTGCTGCTTTCTTTCTCAGTCGCCATATGAATGTAATTGGCTTGGGGGAAGAACTGGCTCAAGGATTAGGCCAACGTGTATTTTTTATTAAAGTGCTATGCATTGTGGTTATTGTACTGCTTGCGGGCGGTGCCGTGGCAATCGCGGGTCCCATTGCCTTTATTGGTCTGGCTGTTCCGCATATTGCACGTTTCCTGATTGGGAGCGACTATCGGTGGATGATTCCCTATTCCGCTTTGCTTGGTGCCTTGCTGCTGCTGCTCGCAGACATCGGCGCGCGTTTCGTGCTTCCAGCACAAGAGATTCCGGCAGGTATCGTAACGGCCTTCTTTGGTGCGCCGTTCCTTATTTATCTGGCACAGCGAAGGGGGAGAACGAAATAATTCCTTCTATTATAATACGACGCTGGATAAGGGTCGTCATTGTGTTTCTTCTATTAAATATACTGGTACTGTTACTCAGCATTGTTATCGGAGAAAGAACAGTTCCGGCAGGGGAGGCTCTTCTAGCGGCGGTTGGACTTGGCGGCGACGAATATGCCTTCACGGTTCGTCAGCTCCGGCTGCCAAGAGCGCTGGTTGGATTCTTGGCCGGCTGCGGTCTGGCCTTGTCGGGAAGTATTCTGCAAATCATCACCCGTAACCCGCTGGCATCGCCCGGCGTTATCGGCCTTAATTCGGGAGCCGCGGCTGCTGTTGTTGCCGTTCTCGTTCTCGCACCAGGATTCTCAATGAGTCGCCTGCCTTGGATTGCATTTGGCGGTGCGTTGGTTACGGCTTTAGCGATTTATCAGCTCTCTTGGAAAAAGGGCAGCTCTACCGAGCGGATGCTGCTGATCGGTATCGGAATATCGGCGATGGCCGGAGCGCTCATTACTTATCTATTGACCTTAGGTAAAATCTTTCGAGTGTCCCAAGCGTTTACATGGATGGCTGGAAGTCTGTATGGACGAACTTGGGAACATTTCTGGCCGCTTTTGCCTTGGATATTACTTCTGTTTGCCGCTCTGTTATTTTTCACCCGTCATCTGGATTTACTGCAGTTAAGCGACGGAGCCGCAGTTGGGATGGGCATTCGATTAGAATGGACGCGACTTATACTCCTATTGTTCAGCGTGGGATTAGCGGGGGCTGCCGTATCGATGGCTGGCACGATTGCATTTGTCGGATTGATGGCGCCGCATATGGCATTCCATTTAGCGGGTACTCGAAGTCTTAGGCGATTGCCTGTTGCAGGCTTGATAGGAGGATTGATTGTAATGTCGGCTGATTTACTAGGACGAACGGTTTTTACACCGTATGAAATACCTGCAGGATTAATTACGGCATTAATAGGGGCGCCTTATATGATTGCTTTGCTCATTCGCCGCAGAGCTATATAATTAGAAGAAACATAATGATTGCTCTATGAAAGGCAGGTGCCAGATGCTGTCTCCCGCTAGTCAGACGCACGCTCATTCGTTATACCTGTTCTTGTCTGTGCGAAAAAGAAGCTTTGCAGGCAGTCCTGGGGTCCGAACCTTCCGTATTCCTGCTTACATACTGTGCTATATTACCGAAGGCGAAGGTGTCGTTCTCATGGACGGTATGCTTTGTGACATTAAACCGTTTGAACTGTATTTGCTTGTACCGGGAATGATTGTCGAACTATCGGAACGATCCGGGGGCTTTTCCTATTACGGTGTATTCTTTCGTCCGGTCACATTGACGAAGACTAAGGCGGGGATGACGACATCGATTTCTCTTGCTTTGTCCGGTCCGTTTCGTCCTGGCCGCATACCGGTCGTCCAGCCGCAGCAAATCTTGCAGCAAATACTTCGGATGTATGAGGACAGCCGAAATGAAGAAAAACATGACCGTCTATCGCTTCGGCTGCAATTGGAGCAATTTATTCACGGTCTTATAATGAGTACGCCAGAATCGGGTCAGCGGAATGATGAGAGGCTTGACCGGAGCATTGCCTATATGGAACAGCATTATATTGATAAAATCAGCATCGGGAGGCTGTCAGAGGAAGCGGGGATGACTCCCGCGGCATACTCCCGCCTGTTTTTGAAAGTAACGGGGTCGACGCCGGTCGAGTATCTGGGCATGATCCGGATGAATAAAGCGAAGGAGCTGCTGAATAAAAGCCACAGCCGTGTCAAAGAAGTGGCGGCAAGCGTTGGCTTCCGCAGCGAGTTTTATTTCAGCCGCATGTTCCAGCGTGCTGTTGGCGTTCCGCCTACTATATATATGAAGCGTCAATCCTTGCGAGTCGCGGTAGCCTCTTCGCTAGGGTTCCAACAATACTTGCAATCCATCGGTATTGAGCCGACATACTCGCTTGATCTCTTTCATTATCCCGGCGTTAATGAAAACGAATACGCGCAGCGGTTTCGTTCTCAGATGGAGGAGTTGAGGCAATCCGCTCCCGATCTTATCATTGCGGATCACTATCACACCGATTTCAAGGAGAACTTTAAAGAAATTGCGCTTCCGGTTATTCTCGATTTATCTCTATGGGATTGGAAATTGAATTTTATTAAAATTGCGGAGCTGCTTGGACGGGAGAGCGAGGCGGATCAGGCGATTGCCCGGCTAGAATTACGTGCTTCGGAAGTAAAGCGGGCCCTGCAGTTAAAGCTGGGGAGAAGACGTGTGACTCTTATGCAGGTTAGTCATCGCACAATTGGTATACAAGGTACCGGAGGGCATCCATTAAATGAGCTGCTTTACAGTGATCTTGGTCTTGAGCCTGGCATTCCGGTAATCGGTGATATTTGGAGACAGGAGATGCCGCCAGAAGCATTGCCAATGCTAGAAACGGATCATCTCTTTGTACATAAACATCATGTATTGGCAGGCAGCGAGCTCATGTACCAGCGTTTGATCTACTCGGAGGTCTGGCACGAGATACCCGCGGTAAAAAGGAATAAGGTTAATCTTATTGATAATTGGTTTGCAATGAGCTGGACGCCTATTGGCAGGCAGACCATTATGGATCATTTGCTGAAATATGATCCTGATTAAATAGAAGAGAACGAAAGGGCGGCCAGTGAAGGCTCGTCCTTTTAAATTATTTTTTTGAATAGATGATAGATTCGTGAGCGCTTTGGCATCAATAGAGATGGAGGGGCGAAAGGAGCTTAGCGATGCGGGGAAAGGCTGATGAGGCGGCGCGTTTGAATCGCAGCGCAGATTCATATGTTGATTTAAGTATGGCGGCCAATAGCATAGCGACAGAAAATAGTCTTGATTCGATGCCGGAGGAGCAGCTCAGTGCGATGGCTATGGAAGGAAACAAGCAAGCTTTCGGCGAGCTTGTCCGGAGAAACCGGGCGAATATGTATAAGTGGGCCCGCTCACTGACGCATGATCATCATGTTGCGGAGGATGTTGTCCAAGAAGCACTGGTGCAGGCGTTTCTGCATGTAGGCCGATTGGCCGATCATAACCGGTTTGCAGCTTGGCTCTCGCGCATCGTTCGCAATCAAGCGTATATGAAGCTTCGCAGAGGCGGGCTGTATGCGAAAGAGCAGCCGTTCACCGGCATTGCAGCGGGATCGACACGTCCCGGAAAATCTGGGCGAACCGAGAGCGCGAATGTTGCAGAGAGCGGTCAAGATATCGATCGTATCCTATTCCGGCTCAGCCGTCGTTACGATGAGGATGCCGCACGGCATACATCCGATCCTGCTGTCATTTTGCTTCGAAAGGAGCTGGCAGACGGGATTAGAGAGCTTTTTTCTTGCTTAAGTCCGAGAGAAAAGGAGATTTTCGAAGCTCATTTTTTCCGTCAGGTTTCTCCGCATGAGATTGCCATCGTTCTCGATACTTCCGTAGCGAACGTCTACAACAGCATATCCCGTGCGCGCGGCAAGCTGCAGCGTGAACGGCTCCGGCTTCAGATTAGCATGTATGTGAAGCAGCGGCGCAATGACGGCAAGCCGAAGGCAAAGCTTCTAGCACCTCCAATACTTTATAATCCGAAGGAGTGTTAGTTTCATGAGTAACCGTCCCGACTACACGAATAGCTTTACGCATACGAATCTGACCGATACAGGCTCTATTTACTCGATTTTGCAATACACTGCATGCAATAATTTTTCATTAGTCGAGGTTGCCGGTTATACAGCTAACGCATTCCGAATTATTATCGATAGAGAGCGAGTTAATGTTGCGGGATATTCAGCCTTTGAGTGGCCCCTCCATCATCAGGAGCAATTCGCGAACTTGGGCTTCCAAACCCGCTTTGCAGGCGGGCCTACTGAAATTCCTCCAACACCTGAAGAGCTGGAGCATGCTCTTGAACTGGTGCATTGGAGCTTGGACAGAGGCATTCCTGTTCTTTCCTGGGATCTTTTCGTACCGGAATTTGGCTTGATTTACGGCTATGATGATGATACGCGTAAGCTTCGCTGCCGGGATATTACACAAGACGGTGAATTGCCCTACGAGAAATTGGGACGCGGTCAGGTACATGAGCTGTATGTGATGGCGGTGACTGATTATAAGCCCGCAGATAAAAGAGAAATGCTGAGAGGAGCGCTCCAATTAGCTGTCCGCCATGCGCGCACGCCGGGCTACAAACGGGAACATTCACAATACCGTAATGGCCTTGAAGGTTATGATGCATGGATTGAAGCGCTTGGCAGAGGTGAAGTAGATGTGTATGGCAATGCATTGCACGGTCTTTACGTATATGACCAACGGTTGTTTGCTGCACAGTTTTTGAAGCAGGTCGCGGAGGAGCAGCAATTGCTGCAGGGTGCCGACGAGCGGCTGATCGCTGCTGCCAAGGAAGCTGCCATTCATTATGATAAAGTGGCTGATGCGCTTGCTGAATACAGCTTGCTGTTTCCTTTTCCAAAGGGCGGAGACCCTAATTCACCCGATCAAGCGGAGAAGGGCATCCAGTACTTATCGGAAGCTAGAGCTGCAGAGGCGAAGGGGGTAGCTTGTCTGGAGGCAATGTTATCAGTGCTGGAAGAACAGCTGGTCTAGGATGAAGGTCAGGTATTCAAATCGGGAAGATAATGTTTTACAGTTAGCTTCAGAAAAGGGATCAGGTGTCAGGTTTGACGACATCATGCTCCCTTTTTGTATGCGTGGATATTCGAAATGGGCCCTAGAACGCCAGTCTCGCTCGCATTCTAGCAAGGTTATATGTCGGAATTTAAATGGTTCAAAGCTCCCTATTTATTTCCCATTATTTATTCTATTATGTAAGGGGTTTCATAATCTGATTCTCGAAGGAGAGTTAAATAATGAAGGGAATACGAAGAACATTTATATTCCTTGCTTTGCTAATCGGATTGAGTTCGATTCCGCTGGGTGCGTTTGCCTTGCCAGGACAGATCGCCTGGTACAGCGGCGGAACCTTGATGGTTCAGAACGGACGAGAGACGATTTACGCTACTTATCCGACAGGGCATTCACCGATTCGTTATGCGAACAATGAGCGGCGCTATAAGGTGCATTTCGACAATTACCGTTATAAAATCCGCAACTCGGGAAGTAAAGATTACCGTTTTGCGATCTCCAAGATTACGCCATCTTCTCCGGATGGCCAGTCGATGTACGACATGGTTTTTAATACTTATTCCAGCTACTCAAATTATTTAGACGGAGACTATTATCTATACATGTACGATTATACTGGGAATACAAACAATCTTTCTTTATCACAGATGGAGATAGTTGCAGAGACACCGGGGCTTGTGTATGCTGGCGGGCCAGGGGCATTTTACTATACGAACGGATATGAAAGCGGACCAGGCTCAGCTTATATATTAAGGGGCAGTACACATCAATTAACGGCATGGGCAGAAGGCAACCCGATTTCAGTAGTAGCCACTGTCACAACGAGCAGCGGTACGACAACGCTGGGCACGCTCTTGCCTACGGGGTGGGGCGGCAATTATTCGATGAACTATACGTTTAACGACTTCTATGATCCGAGAGGGACGCAGAAGCCAACGCTTAATATTACGGTCACTTATCCGAATAGCTATGCGGGACCCTCTAAGGTTGTTGTCTCTGAGCAAATTTACGTGACTTTATATACGCTCAGCGAATACCAGCAAGAAGATTCAACCTTCTATTACAATTCCCTCACCGATAACAGCTTTGTTGGTCCGGCGCATAACGATTTGATGTGTTACGATTATATCGTGGACAATCGAATTCCTCATGCTGCTGGCGCTCCCAATCAAGGATATGACAATGATATTACCGATTTCATGAAGCGCCAAGGAAGATTTGCATCGCGGCCCGGGGACACCTTTAGCACAGCATCAACAACAATAATGCCTTATGTGGACGCCATTTATTATCCAGGTTATCACTTTGCGAAAGTGACGAAATGGGATGCATCGGGAAATCCTATTGAAATTATATCTAAATGGGGCCCTCGAGAGCTGATAAGAAGCCAGTCGGCTTATACACTTGGTTATGGTGCTCCACGTCTCTATTTCAAACGCTAATAGCTGAGCGTAATTCATTGCCTTTGAAAACCGGCGAATCTCCAGTGGAGAATTCGCTGGTTTCTTTGTTATATAAGATGTTAAATACGCTTATCAATCTTTTCTATTATACACCGTCCATGGGTTAGCCTATATTAGGTTAATAACATACTTTAACAATGGGAATTATTATATTTAATTTGAAAGGGGTAAGCGTATGGGAACTTTAAATGAATATTTGGAACAGAAGAGAAAGGCTATATACGCAAGAAAGGCTCATTTTGAGCAAAATGGAGATCAAGCGGTGTCCAAAATTAGCGCGAGCGTAAGAGCAGCAGGACGAAGCGGTGTACGCGAGATCCGAATTCGCGATTTTCAGGTCATTAGTGACAGCCAGCCTGATTTTGCAGGCTATAATCTGGGGCCGTCTTCGCCGGAGCTTCAACTGGGCGTTCTTGGAAGCTGCTTGACGCATATCGCCTTAATTCAAGCTGCGGAGCGGGAAGTGTCTCTCCATTCTCTTGAGGTGACGGTGGAAGGAGAGATGAATCCGTTGGCCGGTAAACCTGGTTATGAGGAGGTACCGATCTATCCTCATAACATTCGTTATAAGTTGTTCATACAATCCGACGAATCCGAGGAGAAGCTTCAAGCTCTCCACGAAGCGATTGAACAGGTGTGCCCGATATTTAACCTGCTTAAGAATCCGCAACAGATCGAGGGAGATCTGATAATCAGTCGTTCGGCAGTTCAAACGGTCTAGAAGCACCATAGCGATAGTGGAATAAGCAAGAAGGTTTCTTTCTGACGGACGTCTTACGGCGCTGGACATCAGGATGCAGCGTAGAAATGGGGGACAGGCAATATGCTGCATTGGAAGCGCAATTTATATATTTTATGGCTGGGTCTGTTTCTCAACCATATGTCGTATACGCTTTCCGTACCGTTTTTCCCATTGTTTCTGCAACAGGATTTGGGGGTGAAAAGCGGGCTGGAGGCTTGGTCCGGCATTTCTATTTCGATTAGTTTTTTGATAAGCGGTCTCTGTGCGCCTTTTTGGGGTTCACTCGCTGACAGATATGGCAGCAAGCTGATGCTGGTTCGCTCAGGCGTTGGGCTAGGTGTTGCCCATCTGGCTAACTTTTTTGTTCAAGATCCTTATATGTTTATTGTAGTGCGCATATTCCAAGGGCTGATGGCGGGCTTTACCCCTGCATCTATAGCGTTAGTCGGTACCAATACACCTGAAAAGCATGTCGGCTATGCACTAGGTGTCATTTCCACATCGACTGCTGCCGGCGGCATTTTAGGTCCGCTAATGGGCGGATTGCTGAGTCAATGGATCGGATTGCGAGGATGCTTCATTGCGTCAGGCATCATTACGCTGATCTCTGCTCTAATCGTTCTGGGAGTTAAGGAAGTTCATGAGCGCAAGTCAGATGCCCGAAGCAGTATTAGGCAGGATTTGAAAACAGCAGCTGCCAATCCGCGATTATTGCAAGTATACGGTTTGATCATGCTGGTCTCCACTTCTGTATTAATTATTGAGCCGTTACTGACGATCTATGTCGTGCAAATTGGCGGTTCTATCGAGAAGGCAACGCTTAGCTCGGGGATCGTTTTCTCGGCAATAGGAATTGCGACCGTCATCATGGGGCCGTGGTGGGGTAAAATCGGCGGCGGGATCGGTTATGGTAAAACGCTGTTTATCGGACTGGTTGGCGGCGGCATCGGAAATTTGCTGCAGCTCGTAACGCAAAGCTTAGTTCCATTTGGTTTTTTGCGGTTTGGCTATGGCCTGTTTTTTGCAGCGGTATATCCCGCATTAAATGCCTTGATCATCCAATATGCGGATCGTGATTTTCGCGGGAGGGCGGTCAGTCTTAGTCAATCTGCCAGTCAATTCGGCATTGTTGTCGGTCCGCTGCTCGGCGGTTTTCTTGGCGGTTGGATTGATATACCGTACGTCTTCCTGTTGACGGGTATTGCACTGCTTGGGGCTGCTTGGGGATCAAGAACGCTAATGACTGCGGGTAAGCCAGTCGTAACAATCATGAACCAGACCGGGGAGCAGACCGCTAATAAGTGAGAGGGAAGGAATGTGAACGCTTTGCCATATGGCAGACTTTCACACTCCTTCTTTGTGCTTTTTACGAGGGATCCGATTGACTAACGTGCTGAATCAAGAGTCCAACGACACTTTTAGCTCATCTAATCGTTCTATTGCGTCACCTACGAGCGTTTGATCAGTAAGCTTCAGCTGTACAGCGTTATTGAAGAATTTCTTTGCAAGCTCCATATCATCCATAGTGAAGGCAATATCTGCACGCAATACATAAGCTTTAAATCGAGCTTCAACAGCAGCATCTTCGGTATTCTTTAAACCAAGATCAAGTACTCTGGCTGCTTCAACGGGTTCGTTTTTTGCATATGCCAAGCGGTACGCTGCATCGAAAGCCTTGGTAAACCTTGATGAAGGCATCTTAACGTCTGAGGCAGGATGATCGGGTTTAACGGAGGCATGCTTTTGACCGATTAACAAGCGATTTCCGGCAGGATCAATCAGGTTAAATCGCCGGTCTTCTGACAGATTATTGAGCTTCGTTAATCGGGGAAAACCCTTGGAGGGAATCTTTTGATACGCTTTTTTAAGATTTTCGCAAAATTCGTTATACACGGTATCCACATCTGGAACGCTCACATAGCACATGCTGTAAGTGTTGGCTGGATCTAATTGCTTGAGTACAAAAAAATGCAGCTCAGCGATACGGTGACGGACACATGCATATAGATTGGGTTTGGCTTGACGGTAAGTGAGCTCGAATCCCAATGCTTGGTAGAACGCCAGCTGCTCATCAATGGACTTGCATGGCAAAATGGGAATCGTTGTCCCGGCTGGTTTGGTTAACAAAGGATAGCAACCTCCATGTCCTGATCGATCAGGAGTAAATGATGTTACCTCTCTACCTTACAACATTCATGCAAATACTAAAGTTGATGGGATTGTTGCACGATTTTTAATCGAAATTCCGTCTAGAGCTTTAAGGTTACTATTGAAGCTTGAATGCTTAAAGAACGGTTAAATCGCAGCTTTGGATGCAGAAAAAGAATAGAATTAATTGAAGGGCAGCACCCTTTAGTGTCTTTTTCTAACCAAGGGAGAAGTCGAATGGAGAGAGAATTTGTAGAATATAGTAATGTATTGGTGTATACTGGAAACACTATAGGAGATAGAGGTGCTAGATGGGGAAGAAGACATTACAATTTATTGTAACACTGGGCCTGTTAGGCAGTTTATTGGCTGGCTGTTCATCCGGGAGTGGCAGCTCTAATGAAGAAATCAAGCAACTAAAGCAAGAAATTGCAGCGTTAAAAGAAGAAAATGAAAAGCTGAAACAAGGGCACGTACCTGCGGACGAAGAGCAGAAGGCTGCTGAGAACGAAGCTCCGGCAGAAGAGCCGGAACAGACTCCAGAGCCAGCTAGCGACGTGGCCGTCGAAGTGAATAAAGCAGTCACTATAGCGGACTTTGCTGAATTTACGGTTACAGGAACAAAGTTTGCGAAAGTTGTTAAGCCCTCCAAGCCTGGAACGTTCTACACATATTACGAGGCCAAAGAGGCGGATACGACCTATTTAGCTATTACGATTAAGCTTAAGAGCTTGTTAGAGGCCGGTAAAAGCGCTGACAGGTTTGCCGACGTTACGGTCAAATATAATGACAAATACGAGTACAATACCTTCTCGACCATTGAGGATCAAGGCGGAGCCGATTTCACCTACACGAATATCACGTCAATTGAACCTCTTAAGACCGCAACGTTGCTCTATCTTGCAGAGGTACCGACCGAGGTAGAGAGCGGAACATCACCGCTTAAAGCCGTCATTACCATGAATGATAAAGAATATGAGCTTATCATTCGATAATTATTTATTAGCAGAGTTTATAAAAACAACTATTTCCGTTATTGCGGTTGTAGTTGTTTTTTTGTAGGGAAAGCAGGTGGAATGAAAGATTTTTTTGTTTATAATTAATATAATATAATATAGTGTTTTTATATTTTTAACTATATAGCGGTAATTTATTAAAGGCTAATTACTGAAGAGATAAAGACAGACCGAGTTAATAAGAATTCGGTCTGTCTTTATCTTCATGAATATTATACTGAGGATCGAAATATTAATTGTTCTTAATATAGTAAGCGTCAATAACACCGTCAAATACAGGATGACTGTACTTGAAACCAAGTTTCACATAAAGCGGAGCGACATTATTGCCATTCGAAACATAAACAAAGAAATATTCAGCACCGGATTCATTGTTCATCCAGTTCATTCCATGATCAGTTAAATATTTACCGATATGATTTCCTCGATAGTCAGGAGAAATATATAAGCTATTGAGAGTGGCAATCTTGGCAGGGGTGTGCAGCCAGTCCGGGAAAAGTCCGTTACTGTCTTTTGTAAACCCTGATGCCCAAACTGGTCGGTGTTTTTTAACTTTTTTACTTATTGTGTCCGCAGTTAGGAAGATATAGCCTACAGGTGTTTCTTCATGAAATGCTACTAAAAGTGATTTTGCAGTCGCTTGTTCAAAGGCAGGTTTTAGGCGGTTTTCGAAAGTCATCTTTTCAAATAATTCTTTTGCTTTAATGGCGTGTTTCGCTTGATGAGCCATTAATTCATTACACAAATCCCTGCAAACTTCTACAGATTCATTAGTGTAATCCTTATAGAAAATTCCCTTTCCCAAGACTATAACTCCCTTTAATAGTATTTAGTTCATAACAAATCACAAATAAGCTATATCGTGCGTTCATCATCATTCGTGCATGTGAGGTTAATTGATCATGTTACTTGTTTTCAGGCATGTCCACCATTGCATTAATATGTTCCCCGATAATCATATATTTTCTCAAATCGGGGAATGCTGCAATATCAGCAGGACTGTTGCGTACGGCAAAATCGATATAGACAAGCTTATCTGTTGATGATGTATTGGTTAATAAGTGAGACCCTTTTTCTCCTTTAGGAAAACAAAGCATATCTCCAGTACTTACTTGTTTATCTCCATCGATTGTCCGAAGACTTCCTTCACCACTGATAATGTAAAAAACCTCTTCAGATTGATCATGATAGTGATAGCCGTATGCGTATTGCCCAGGAGGTACTTCAACAAAGGATACCTCACATTGATCGATGCTACTGCCACCAATAACATGCTTCACCGTAAACGGACTTCCTCCGAAATTATCCAATTCTTTACTCTCAGTATTGTTGATGTTCTGAATGATTAATTCTCTCATTTCATATTCCTCCGAATGATAAAGTTTTGTTGTAACTGAAATGGTTACGACGAAATCATATCATTCAACATAATGAAAAGCAAGCTGCAATTAATAAACAAAGAGTTCCGTTCGTATTGACAAAGAAATTTTAGATGCGTATGATAATTTCAGGTGATTATTATTAGTATTAATACACAATTCCCAGTTGCAGTTCATATTCTTGCGTTTAGTGCTATTGTAGACGGGCACATTACATCAGATTTTATTGCTACAAGTGTGAACACAAATCCTGTTGTTATCCGGAGAATTAATACGCTGTTAAAAAAAGCTGGTTTGATTAAAACACATTCAGGTGTTGGCGGGGTTAGTTTAAATTATGACCCTAAAGAGATTAAGTTACTTGATATTTATAAAGCTGTTACTAATCAACAGAATAGTTTATTTGATGTACACAACGCACCGAATCCGGAATGTCCAGTGGGTAGCAATATTCATGAGAGTTTAAAAGCACCATTGATAGAAGCACAACTGGCTTTAGAAAATTCATTGGCTAGATATACATTGGATGATATTATTCAAACCATTAATGAGTTGAATCTAAAGAAGTAAATATTACATTATTGTAAGTTAGATCACATAATCCCATGTACTCTAACACCTTTAAGAGATTGATTTCATGTCTTAAGACATGAAACCAATCTCTTAAAGGTGTTTTTGTTTTGGACAAAAGCACTGCTATGCAACCGACACTTCCTGGATCTCGAATGAATCCAGCAAATCCATTTGAAAATAGCAATTAAATAGGAAAGCTCTCTCTGAGGAGTAATGAGCCGCCTACCGATTATCTTAGTTTTACATATTAACAAATTATTTGTTATAAATGAAATAGAGTGGAAATTAATAAAGGACATTTTCCCTCCCTATCAAACCGTAAAACCGTCAAATTAAGTAATCCTCAAAGCACAGAGGTCCGCCGATTACTGTAATCGGTTACGATGATCAAGGGAAGGAAATCTACAACTCTGATAAAGGAAATTTCCGCTAAAAGCCGCATAACGCAACTTTTATTTTGCAAAGCTTTTATAATGACAAGCGAATAATGGATTACAAAAATCGTTTCACCACTTCTACAAATTGCTCGACCTGTGCCGTCTGATTGTTATGGAGCCAGCAGATCGCGAGCTCCACTTCAAACATCGGTTCTGCCAGAGGGATATAGCTAATATCACTGTCGAATAATTTGTTCATACAGTTTAGAACGAACGCAACGCCAACACCGGCGGCAACAAGTCCGATGACAGCCTGGTCGCTGGCGGCTTCCTGTACAATATTAGGACTGAAGCCAGCTTGCCGGCAGAATAGAACGAAGGCGTCAAACATCATCGGCGAATCGTTCCGGTTCAACACGACAAAAGGTTCCTTGGCCAAATCGGACAGCCGAATTTCATTTTTCACTGCTAAATGATGCTGTTTCGGCACGGCGATTACGATAGGCTCCACAGAATAGGTGAGCCAGTTCATGCTTTGCTCGCTATGCTTATCATTGATATAGACGGAAAAGCCGATATCGATTTCTCCTTGAAGCAGCTTTTCCTCCAGCAGAAACGAATCCATCTCCTGCATGACAATTTCAACATCGGGAAATCGCTCGCGATAGAGACGAACCACACTGGGTAAAATGCTGTACAGCATAATTCCGAAGTAGCCAATCGTCAATTTGCCTCTTCTTCCGCCTTCCGCCCGAATCGCTTCATCCACACCTCGCTGCAAATGCATGAATACAAGCTTGACCTCCTCCAGCAGTGCTTCACCCGCTAGCGTCAACTCTACTTTACGCGTCGTACGATTGAACAATTTCAGATTAAGCTCGGCCTCCAACAGCCCGATTTGATGGCTGACCGTCTGCTGGGAAGCATGAAGACGCTCAGCAGCGCGGCCGAAATGCAATTGATTAGCGACCTCGGAAAAATATTTCAACTGCTGCAGCTCCATAATTGACATCTCCTAAGCAAGTGTTTGAAATAACTCCTCTTTTAATTTATTATACAATTTCAATTGTTAATCTACAAATTATTAGCTCTTTTTATGAGTTAATAAACACTCGTATACTAGGGGTGTAAGAACAACATGAAGCGGGAGGTAGGAAGTGATCGCAGCAGAGAGTACACAAGGAAAAGCAGATTTAAGCAACATTAAGCGTGGCCCCATCATTACCGCTTTAATTATTGGAGCTTTTGTCGCCATTCTGAACGAAACGTTGCTAGGCATTGCATTTCCAGATTTAATGAATCAATTTGGCGTCGAGACGGCTACTATTCAATGGCTGTCGACCGTCTATATGCTGGTGATTGGCATACTGGTGCCCGTAACAGCGCTGCTGCAGCAGTGGTTTACGACAAGGCAGATGTTTCTATCCGCCATGCTGCTGTTTCTAGTCGGCACCATAATATGCGGCTTTTCCAATTCCTTCGAGCTGTTATTAGCAGGACGAATTGTACAAGCAGCGGGTACAGGATTGTTGCTTCCTGTGATGATGAACACAATCCTTATTATTTTCCCCCCAAACAATCGGGGAGCAGCGATGGGGATGATTGGACTCGTGTTAATGTTTGGACCAGCTATCGGACCAACCTTGTCCGGACTCATTATTGATTCATTAAGCTGGCATTGGCTGTTTTTTCTCGTTATCCCGCTAGTCGTTATATCGTTAGTGTTTGGCTTTCTTTACTTAAGAAATGTTTCGGACATTACCAGGCCGAAGGTTGATGTGCTGTCGATTCTGTTATCAACCATCGGGTTTGGAGGAATTGTCTATGGCTTCAGTAAAGCCGGCGAGGTTTCCTGGTCGGAGCAAGATGTGATATGGTCCATTGCTGCGGGCGGAGCTGCGCTGCTGCTGTTCGTTTGGCGTCAATTAAGTTCCAAGCAGCCAATGATGGATCTGCGGACATTCAAGTATCCGATGTTCGCACTCACGGCGATTCTTATGATCGTTATGACGATGACCTTGTTCTCGACCACGCTGATCCTGCCGCTATATATGCAGAAGGCTTTGATGCTGACAGCCTTCTCAGCAGGACTGACGCTAATGCCAGGAGGTATCGTCAATGGTATTATGTCGCCTATATCCGGCAAGCTCTTCGATAAATTTGGTCCAAGAGTGCTTGTCGTGCCTGGACTCATCATTACAGCGATTTCCCTTTTTCTAATGTCAGGGATAGGGCTTGAGACGAGCAAAGGAATGTTAATAGCGCTGCATGTCATTCTGATGATTGGCATTTCCATGATTATGATGCCAGCACAGACGACAGGGCTGAACCAGCTGCCAAGGCATCTCTATCCGCACGGAACGGCAATTATGAATACACTCCAGCAAGTTTCAGGTGCAATAGGGATGGCATTGTTCATTAGTATTTTCTCCAACGGCACCAAATCGTATTTAGAGGCTTCCTCCAATTCAACAGCGCCTGAAGAAGCAGTGCACGGACTGGTAGCTGGAATGCAAGGCGCATTCCAGATTGCGTTCTACATCGCGCTTATAGCCCTCGTACTGGGGATCTTCGTCAAAAGGACTAAAGCTCCGGAAGGTGAAGCAGAAGAAGGGCAATCCCGTCCAGTCATGCATTAGAAGCAGCGGTGGCAAGGCATTCATAATGAGATTCATAAATAATAACCGAGGTGATTAGGATGACAAAGCTCGCAAATAAAGTAGCAATCATTACAGGTGGTGCCTCCGGTGTGGGGAACGGCATCGCAAAGGCTTTTGTTAAAGAAGGCGCGAAGGTGGCAATCGTGGATTATAACAAAGAAGCAGGTGAAAGAGCTGTAGCGGAATTACAGGAGATTCAGCCCGAGTCCATTTTCATACACGCTGATTTAGCTGATTTTCAAACCCACTCTCCAATAATAAGCCACACGGCATTTACATTCGGAAAAATCGATATTCTCGTCAACAATGCGCAAGCTTCAAGAGTGAAGCCATTTGAAGAATTGACCCCGGAAGATTTGGAGCTGCCGTTTAAAACCGGATTTTTCCCGACCTTTTACTTGATGCAACACGCACTTCCCTATTTAAAACAAACAAAGGGACATATTATTAATTTTGCATCGGGAGCAGGCATCAATGGCGATTTGAATCAGGCCGCATACGGAGCAGCCAAGGAAGCGGTTCGAGGTCTATCACGAGTTGCAGCTAATGAATTCGGACCTTACGGCGTGAAGGTTAACGTGATATGTCCGTTTGCGAACTCCCCGGGTGTTCAAATGTGGGCCGAACATATGCCGGAGCATTTCGAAGAGACACTTTCAAAAATCCCGATGCGCCGGGTAGGAGACGTCGAACAAGACATTGGACGAGCTGTTGTGTTTTTCGCCAGCCAAGATTCTGACTATATAACGGGACAAACGCTAATGGTGGATGGTGGCGGCTGCAGATTATAGACGACTGGATTGTTGGAAAATACCCGCAGGGGCCAGCTTGAATTAGCCCCTGCGGGTTAAGTCATCATGAAGAGAGGCGTATATGTTACAAAAGATAATCGATTACCTGGCCGAGTTTGGTACGCTGGGCCTGTTCATTCATTCTTTTATGGATGCTATTATTTTTCCCATTCCTGCACTATTTCTGCAGCTACCGCTCAGCATACTTAACCCTTCTAATGCGCTTTGGCTGGCTACAGCAGGTTTTTTTGCTTGCTTGTTAGGCACTCCGGTCGGCTACTTCATTGGAAGAATGATTGGAAGCTCCGTGCTGAATAAACTGCTCAAGAAGGACTGGATAGACAAAGCGATGAACCTGTTTCAGAAAAATGGAGAAGCAGCCATTATGATCGGCGCCTTCACGCCAATTCCGTTTAAAGTATTCACCATTATCTCGGGCTCGCTCCGATTTCCGCTCTGGAAGCTGCTCGCTTTTGCTTCAATAGGGAGGGCCGTCAAGTTTTATTCTGTGGGCATATTGTTCTATGTTTACGGCCGTTCGGCTGAACATATGGTGAAGCATGTATCCATATATTTGCTCGTAATTGGTGTTCCGCTCATCATTATATTTTTGTTCATTCGCAAGAAGCTTAGACAGCGGAAGCTTAAATCGATTGAAGCGCTTGAAGAAATTAATTGACTGAAGGGAAAGAAATAGAGATCGAACAATCCGCTGCGCATGTTTCGATCTCTTACATTGCCCTTTAATGATTAAATCAATTTCATATAGCTAAAGCCGTATACCGCCCCGAGAGTCATTACAATCGTCCATAAAGCAAGACTGACCGCCATCCATTGGATAACGCGAACCCGCGACGATCCGAATGACAGCGCTAGTAACGTGGCGATATCGGTACCAAAAATAAGGGGAGCGAGCAGGGCTAGACCCGGAAGGCCGTAACGATCCCATATTTGCCGCGCACGCGTTTCTTTTTTCGATAGAGCGGTAATTCCTTTCTTCAATCTGCGTCGTTCTCTCCAGTTTGAAAATTGTTTAAAGAAAATGCCAATAAGTAAAGTCATCAGAAAGTTGCCGGCAAAACCGGTAATCGCAACGGCAACAGGATTCATCTTGGCAATAATGCCTATCGGTACAACGACAAAAACATCAAGCCACGGCGCCGCTGCCAATAGAAATAATACGATATATTGCCATATGCCTTCCGCTTGCTGAATCCATTCGATCATAACGAGCCCCCCAGTTCATTCATCTAGTTTTGTTTATTATTATAACAGGAGAAGATTACCGCTGATCGTACCCTCTCTTAACGTTATCTTACTTTTTCTATAAGGATGAGCAAGCAAATTAAGTTTCATTTAAGTTAAGCGGCTTGATCGTTTCATACAAGGAAGCGGGTTGAATTCATAAAAAACTTGTGATATGATACCTCTAATTTAAGTCGAGGAGTTGAATGGAATAATGTAGGATTTCTTGCTGATGACATAAAACAATAAAACAGTTCAGGCGGAAGCAATCTTCCCGCTTGTTTCATGCTTGTTTTATTTTTTATTCGCTTAAGCAAGAAAGTTACTTATTCTTTTCACTCAAACGGAATAGCCTTACTATACTCTGCCTAGGCAGGGTATAGTTTGCTGTATTTATTTGAGCCGCGGAAAGGTAACTTTCTTGTGGCTCTTATTTTTTTGTACAGGAGGATAATTCCATGTCATTAATCAATGTAACGAACTTAACGTTTGCCTATGACGGCAGCTACGATAACATTTTTGATAAAGTCAGTTTTCAGATCGATACCGATTGGAAGCTTGGATTTACAGGCAGGAATGGCAGAGGGAAAACGACATTTTTGAATCTGCTCCTAGGTAAATATGAATACAGCGGCACGATTTCGGCAAAAGTCAGCTTCGAGTATTTTCCTTTCCAGGTAGAGAACAAGGAGGACAATACGATTGACGTCGTCGAGACGATCTACCCCGATTATGTGCATTGGGAATTAATGCGTGAGCTGTCGCTTCTGAGGATCTCGGAGGATGTGCTGTATCGGCCTTTCGGTTCGCTGTCGAGCGGAGAACAGACGAAAGTGCTGCTGGCGGCCTTGTTTCTCAAGGAAAATAGTTTTCTGTTAATCGACGAGCCGACCAACCATCTGGATATGGAAGCGAGACAGCTGGTCAGTGAGTATCTCAATGGCAAAAGCGGGTATATTCTCGTCTCCCATGACCGGTCCTTCTTGGACAATTGTGTCGACCATATTTTGTCCATCAATAAAACGAATGTAGAAATCCAAAGCGGCAACTTCTCCGAATGGTGGGAAAACAAGAAGCGGCAGGACGACTTCGAGCTTGCAGAAAACGAGAAGCTTCGGAGGGATGTTAAGCGGTTGTCGGAAGCCTCCAAACGAACGAGCAACTGGTCGCATGAGGTGGAAAAAACGAAAAACGGGACGAGGAACTCCGGCTCTAAGGTCGATAAAGGATACATCGGCCATAAGGCTGCAAAGATGATGAAACGCTCCAAGTCGATTGAACAGCGGCAGCATGCTGCAATGGAGGAGAAATCAACGCTACTCAAAAACGTTGAAAGCTCGGAAAGCTTGAAAATCTCGCAGCTCCTTTATCACAAACAGCAACTGGCTGAGCTTGAGAATGTATCGATTTATTATGGAGAGAAGCAAGCCTGCCATGATGTCAGCTTCACAATCGAGCAGGGAGATCGAATTGCTCTTTCTGGTAAAAATGGCTCCGGGAAATCCAGCCTAATTAAATTGATATGCGGCGAAGATATCGAACATACGGGTACATTCAGGCTGGGCAGCCAGTTGAAAATCTCCTATGTCTCGCAGGATACGTCACATTTGCAGGGCAATCTGACGGACTACGCAAGAGATAACAGCATCGAGGAAAGTCTGTTTAAATCGATCTTGAGAAAGCTTGATTTTTCCAGGGTGCAGTTTGAAAAAGACATTTCCGCTTTTAGCGGCGGGCAAAAAAAGAAAGTCTTGATCGCAAAAAGTCTTTGCGAACAAGCCCATTTGCAAATATGGGATGAGCCGCTTAATTTCATTGACGTGATCTCACGGATGCAGATTGAAGAGCTGCTGCTCCAGTACGCGCCGACGATTCTATTTGTCGAGCATGACCGGGAATTTTGCCAGAACGTCGCAACAAAAATTGTTGAACTTTAAATCGCAGGATGGAAGTTAAAGGAGGGTGTGCGGGATGCTTGAGGTTGTAGATGTTGAGGTGAGCCTGTCATTGCGCTTGAAGAACGGCATGGTTCACAAAAATAACGAAGAAGCTACCGGAACGTTAACCTTCTATAGATCAAACACACTTTGCGGTATGCTTGTCATTATCGTGTAGTGCGGTTTCGTATAGCTTGGTTAACGTAAAGCGCAAAAAGCACCGGCGGCCTGGTGCTTTTTTTGCGTTTTTTCTCCGTGGGCAAAAGGAGAAAGTTATGAAACCAACATCGAAATATGAGAAGATTCAACAAATCATATTGGGCATGAAACAGCCAAGCTATCGATACCAGCAGATCACAACCGCGATTTTTCAGCAAAGAATCGGTGAGTATGAACAAATGAAGATGCTGCCCAAACCGTTGCGCGATGAGCTCATCCGAGAGCTTGGACATTCAGTAAGCAGCGTTACACCTGTATTGGAAAAGCAATCTGCGCAAGTAAGCAAGCTTCTGTTTGCCGTAGCGGGCGGTGAACGAGTGGAGGCCGTTCGATTAAGCTACAAACGCGGCTGGGAATCGTATTGCATCTCGTCCCAATGCGGCTGCGGCTTCCGCTGCAGTTTTTGTGCTACAGGTACAATGGGCTTGAAGCGTCATTTAACGGCAGATGAAATAACGGATCAGCTGCTGAATTTTCACATAAATGGTCATGCCCTGGACAGCGTCTCTTTCATGGGAATGGGTGAGGCGCTTGCCAATCCTTATTTATTCGATGCGTTGAAAATTTTGGCGGACCCTCAGCTATTCGGTTTGGGCCATCGTAGAATAACAGTTTCTACAATCGGTATATTGCCGGGTATGATCAGGCTGATGGAAGAGTATCCGCAAGTCAATCTAACCTTTTCGCTGCATTCTCCATTCGATGAGCAGAGAAGCCAGCTGATGCCGATCAATGACCGCTTCCCGCTGGATGAAGTGATGGACGCATTGGATCATCATATCCAGCGTACGGGCAGGAAAGTGTACATCGCATATATTTTGCTGAGAGGGACGAATGATTCAATAGAACATGCTGAGGCGGTTGCCGCTTTGCTGCGGGACAGAGGTCAATGGGAGCATCTTTATCATGTGAACTTGATCCCGTATAATTCGACCGATGAGACTGTTGAACGCTATGAACAAACCGATCGGAACCGGGTCAATGCTTTCGTTCAAATGCTAAAGTCCAAAGGAATCAATGTTACCGTAAGGACGCAGTTTGGATCGGATATTGGGGCCGCTTGCGGTCAGCTGTATGCGGAAGGAAAAATGTGATTGCTTTGTTGAAATGGAAGAAGATTCAAAGTCAGGGAAGGGATTTGGCATAAAGCAGCGAATATACGAATAACATCACCTAATAACTGGGTTCAGCATCTAGAGAAGGGGGGAAGTTCCCATGAAAATGATTGAGAATAATTTAGAAAGCCGCTCTATGCAAAGTCTTACTATAAACAACGGCGGTTGTTTGCATAGAGCTTAATCGGAGTTTATTTACCGCCATAACATGACAAGATCATTAAAGTTTGTTTATAGCGAGGCTTTGCTCCCTTAAAAAGAAATACTATTTTAAGGAGCGGAGCAAGTATGAAATATGTCAAAGCCGATCTTGTTTTTCCAGAAGCGCTGCTGAAAGAAATGCAGAAGTATGTACACGGTGAGATGGTGTATATTCCGAAGCCTAAAGGCATACGCAAAAAATGGGGAGAAGCGTCTGGAAGCCGGAAAAATCTCATCCAGCGGAATGAGGAGATTCGTCATCTGTTTTCCGTTGGGCAAACGATCGACCAGCTGTCGGACCGTTTTTTTCTCTCTTCATGCAGTATTAAAAAAATTGTCTATTCCAAAAAATAGCGCTCTTCAAAGAGCCGTATCGGCATTGATCCGATGCGGTTCTTTTTTGTGTCTACAATTTTTAATACCTGTTTGTTCCCTAGGATTAGAAGGCGGCTTTTAATAGTATAGGTCTAAAAGCAGTTATGCTTTGAGGAGTACTCATTATTATGGACACAGCGAGCCGTTCTAGTCAATCGACCTATCGTTCTTTCATTCGTTTGTTATCGCTATCTAAGCCTTATATGGGCTGGTATTTGCTCGTCATTCTGGCTTCCTTGCTCTCAACCGTTATTGGACTTGGCATCATTGAAGCTACTCGCAGAATGATAACAGGTGCTGCAGAGCATTCGTCTGCACTCGTATATAGCGGGATATACGTCGGGTTGGCAGCAATTACCGCCCAATTGACCATCAATGTGGTTATCGCATGGCTGAAGTCAGTCTTTTACAATCAGTCCACATCCCGGCTGCAAATGAAACTGCTTCAAGCTGTATCGTTGAAAAAAATATCCGACTTGGCAGACTATCATAGCTCGGATTTATACAGCAGAATCAATGACTCTGCGGCTGAAGCGCAAAAAGGGCTTAACGACAAGTTTCTGCTCTTCTTCACGAACATCGTTCAGTTAGGCGTTGCCTTTGCCTATTTCAGCTGGTTGAATCTGACACTAACGCTGGGCATGATTGGCTTTGCGCTGGCTTTCCCGGTTATCACCTATCCGCTGACTGGACTTTTAAAGCGGCAGCACGATCAGCGTAATACAGAAGCGGCGCGCGGAGATTCTTTTTTGCAGGATGCGATTCAAGGCGGACAAAGCGTACGCGCACTTTCGTTACGCACTTTGTTCCTTCATAAGTACACACAAAAACTGAATCGCATTCGTGTACGTGATCTGATGATTTCTGTCTATGACGGGATGTTCGATTACGCGAATCGCGCTTTTATGTTCGGGAGCATGATGTTTATTTTAGGATTTGGCGGTTATCAGACCCTTCAAGGGAATCTGACCATCGGCGGGCTTACAGCCTTTCTGGTAGCCAGCGGGAAGCTGACGAGACCCATTCAGTCGATTTCCGGCATTTGGAATGAGCTGATCGCCTCGATTGCGCATACGAGCCGTTTTCAACATTTTCTGGATGCAGAGGAGTCTGTAGTGCAATCTTGTCATAGAAGAAAAGATGAAGTCTCAGAGATCTCTCTTCAATTGTCACAGGTTTCTTATGCTTACAAAGGTTCACGGCCCGTATTAGACGATATTAATGTGACCATTCCACAAGGAGCCCTGACAGTCATCGTTGGCAGAAGCGGTTCCGGCAAATCTACCTTATTAAAGCTATTATCCAAATTAATAGAGCCGACATCAGGGAAAATGTACTGCAATAATTCTGAAATTTCATCTGCATGGCATTCGCAGCTTGCGCTTGTTTCTCAAGAACCGATCCTGTTTACAGGAACGATCCGGGACAATATCCGTTTTGGCCGCGAAGACGCCTCACAGGACGAGATCGAGCAAGCTGCTCGATTAGCCTGCATTCATGACAACATTAAGAGCCGTTTATTGTCGTACGATACACGAATTGGCGAAAACGAGGCCAAGCTGTCTGGCGGTGAAATGCAGCGGTTAGCATTAGCACGAGCATACGTAAGAAATCCATCCCTCTTATTGTTAGATGAGCCAACGGCTTCCTTAGATCTCGTAAACGAAGCGCTTGTTATGGAATCCTTGCATCAGTATCGTCAAGGAAAGACAGTCGTTTGTATTACGCATAGACTCTCGCTGGCCCGGCAAGCCGATCAAATCATTGTGCTGGAGAACGGCAAAATCGCAGAATCGGGCTCCTATACGCAGCTAATGAACCGTCGCGGATTCTATTTCAAATGGGTAAACGAAAGAGAAGGGGAAGAGGGTGAACGGAGATGAATAACACATATACACAGGCAGGGATGAGGGCGCAGCTGTCGTTTATTTTCCGCTATGCCAAGAGATACGGGTTGCTGTTGTCGGCGTTCCCATTTCTCATCGCAGTCGATATATTGTTCGATATCGGGATTGCCAAGATGCAGGGTTTCTTTATCGATATGGCACATACTGGAACAACAGCTAAGCTGCTTGCGGCAGTTCAATGGGTTGCGATACTCATGGCTGTGTCTATTGGACTTATTGTCATTCACCGTTATTTGATCCGTAAGCTGAGAGGGCTTGTTCAGCGCGATATAGCGGCTGATTTGTTCCGGACAGTCAATGAAATGCCTTACGAAAAAGCACGTCAGTATCATAGCGGCGATTTAGTGACCCGCATTAAAGAGGATACCGAATATGGTGCCGATATCGTAGATGCCTCCATCGAATTCGTTACAGTTACAGTTATCATTGCTGCTTCATTTGTCTATCTGCTCACGATTGATCTGTCGCTGGCACTCTTTGCGTTGTTAGGTGCTCCATTGCTGCTGGTTGTCGGAAGGCTGTTTGACCGCCGCATTCAGCGCCTGTCGGCAGACATTCAAGTGCTGGAAAGTGATATTCGCGGAATGACGCAGGAAATGCTGCAAGGAATGTCCATCGTTCAGATCTATGGAATAGGTGATCAATTGATGAGCGGCATTGCGGCCAAACGGAAGCTGCTCATTCAATGCCGCAAGCGGCTGGATACAACCCGAAGCTTAAGTCATCATTTAACGGAAGGTGTATTTAATCTTCTGCACATCGGCGCTTTGCTGCTTATCAGTCTGGCTGCCATTAAAGGAACGATGACTCCAGGAACGATCGCGACGTTCAGTTTGCTTTTCGAGCTCGTAATATGGCCAATAATCGGGTTGTCGGAGCAGTGGAACCGGCTGTATGAAGGGGGAGGGGCGTTCCAGCGGATTCATGAGCTGATGACTCTAAAGCAAGAGAAAACAAAGGAAGATAACGGAGCAATGAGGGTAACAGCCGCAGTCGAAATGAGTGGAGTCTCCTATCGGCCATCACCGGACTCGGAATTTATCATCCGCAATTTGAATTTCACCTTGCAGCATGGAGAAGTTGTAGCGGTCGTTGGAGCCAGCGGCTCCGGCAAATCGACGTTTGTAGAGCTTTGCAGCGGTCTGCTTGGGCAGACAGAAGGGAGCATACGGATTAATCGCAGTGTAGCGGGGCCGGACCGGCAAGACATCCTGTATCTGACACAGAATCCCTATTTGTTTACCGGCAGCGTGAGGGAGAATATCCGGCTTTCCTGTATGGAAGCAACGGATGACAGCATTGTATCAGCAGCGCAAAAAGCATGGATTCACGATGAAATTGTGCAGTTAGAGCATCAGTATGAGACCGAGATCGGCGAGCGTGGAGGATTGTTATCAGGCGGTCAAAAACAACGTGTAAGCTTGTCACGCCTTTATACAGCTGAACCGGATTTCATCGTCATGGATGAGCCAACCTCTGCTCTAGATGAAAGTACCGAACAAAGTGTCATGCTGGAAATGAAGCAATGGCTCGTTCATAAAACGGCTGTAATCGTTACTCATCGATTGGAGCTTGCAAGCCATCTGGCCAAGCGCATTGTCGTTATGGATCAAGGCAGAATCGCAGAGGAGGGTACGCATGAAGAGCTGCTGCTGCAAAATGGTCTGTACCGGAAAATGCATAATGTGAGTAATGGAATGGAGCAAGTAAATGAAAATGCGCTTTTTAATGCAGGCTTTGTTAAATTCTACTGTTGATAGTTGACTCTACGAAAACCGCCTTCGTTAAAAAGGCGGTTTATTCTGTCGTGTCCCGATCGCGTAATAAAGCAACCATGCTATTTGGTTATTGTTCCTGCATCGATTAGCCTTTTTTTATCTTTCAAAGGAAAAACGCCAGGCTCCCATTCCTCTAATTGTCCGTTTCCTCCAATAATACGGCCATTATATTCATAAATGGAGGCGTATATTTTCTTTCCTTTTATTTGTTTTTCTTTCAGCAGGTAGGTTGTAATTTCAATTTCTTTATAGGGCTTCAAATCAATACCCGCGTTTGCTGCAGGTAGAAAGTTTTTTGTCTCTTGTGTTCTTTCATTCATTTTCTCTTCGATATGCCAGCCAAACGATTTAAGGTATTCAACATGATTAACCAGGTTCTGACCGCTATGGTCCGTCTCTTTACTGCAACCAAACAGCAAAACTAAACAACATAATGTTAAACAAATTCGTTTAATCTCAGAGCACCTCCGTTTCTCAAATTTTTACATTTCGTTATTAGACGTGAAGCCCCCCATGAATGTTGCAAATTTCATTGCCAGTTGGCTTAACAACTATAAGTGCGATTGGTTAATCACTAAATTGGTTATTGACCAATCAATAACTTGCGTTTATAGTTTAGTTATTGATCAATCACTAAATAGGGGCTGATGACCATGAAAAGCGCAATCGTTGTTGGAGCAACGGGAGGAACAGGTTCGGTAATCACAGAAGAGTTAGTAAAGAGAGGCATTCCTACAATTGCTTTTGGCCGTTCACGGCAGAAGCTGGAGAAGCTAACGGCAAGGCTGGGGAATCCTAGTCATTTGTCAATTGCTGTAGGGGATGCTTTTCGGCCGGATGATATTGCAGCGGCAGCGAAAGATACAGAGGTATTATTCCATGCAGCGAATGTTCTGTACCATGAAATGGAAAGCAAATTGATTCCATTGGGTGAATCCGTTATGGAGGCAGCGAGCCGGCTCCGCATGAAAGTGGTAGCGATTGATGGGATCTATCCATACGGCAGAGCACAGACGGAGCGGGTCAGCGAAAATCATCCGAAGCAGCCGCATACGAGGAAGGGAAAGACGAGGCTCGCTTTTGAGCAAATGTTGTTTGCTGACAGATGGAATCAGACGAAAGTGAGTATCGTCCGTTTGCCGGATTATTATGGCCCGACAGCTAATGATGCTTCCTATTTGGGTTCTACTTTAGAAGCAATCGCGGCTGGAAAGATAGCCTTTTTCGTTGGCAATATGCGTGTCCCTCGGGAGTATATATATTTGCCAGACGCTGCAAAGATGATCGTGAGCCTGGCTGATCACGAAGAGGCTTATGGACAGAACTGGAACATTCCGGGCGCGGGACTAATCTCCGGCAAAGATATTGTACGGCTGGCTCAGAGGGCAAGCGGCAGCTCCAAACCGATTATTTCACTCGGGAGGATCGGTTTGAGCTTAATCGGTATGGGGGTTCCGGTTATGAAGGAAATCGTTGAAATGCTTTATTTGACCAAAGAACCAGTTGTACTTAGCGGAGAAAAGCTAAAGCGGCAAATTGGCGAACTGCAGGCAACACCATTCGAAGAGGGCATGCGGATCACGATTCAGGAGTTGCAGCGGAGAACGCTGAATGGATGATTTTTTAACTAATGGTCGATATTACTGATAAATTGATATCTTATGACAAACGAGCATGGGAGCGAATCCCGTGCTCGTTTTGCATGCTGTGGCAACACAGGAGTACCCTTTAAGCTTCTTATTGGATTTTATAAAGTAAATATTCATGGCTTGGATTACAAGAGTTCTTCTTGCGTTGTCTGCTCCCCAATGTTACTAAATAATGATATACTTATCTCATAATCATGATATTGATAATCAAAATCAATTCATGCTTGATACATATAAATTATGGAAAAGTGAAATTAGGGAGCGCGGATAGATGCAAGAGGAAGCAGAAGCCAGCCAGGTATTTACACCGGAAATGATAGATACAATGGCCCGTATATGGACACGTTCGATTATTACATTAATAGATGTGCGCTTTCTGAATATAGAGTACCAACACCCGTTGGAACAGTATAAATTGCCTAGCAGCATGTTTATCTATGCATATGGAGGAGAAGCCCAAATTCAACTGAATGAAACCTCATTTGGAATGGAGCGCTTCGGTCTAGTTCACGGCGGGAAGGGGAGCCTGCTCAGTATTTCGCCTAAAGGGGAGACTGTGAAGACCTTTATGGTGCTTTATAAAGCAGAATTGCCTCTTTTATTCAAGAAGTACCTGCAGCAGTTGCTAGAGCAAGTGAATCCGTTTGTTCAGCAGTTTGGTTATACGCCAAGTAATCCTATCTTGCTGCTTGATTGGTTTCAACAGATGATGAATGGATGGAACCGCGGCAAAGCGATCGATCAGCTGCAGGCCAAAAGTTTTCTCTATCAATTGATTCATGGGGTGTACAGAGATTTTGAGACTGGTGAGATTCGGTATCTACAGCCAGATCCAGCTTGTTCTGCCAAGCTTTATCTCGATAAGCATTACAGGGAACCGATCATGTTTCAAGAAATTGCCGATAGGTTTGGGATCAGTGGCGGGCAATTGACGCGGCTGTTCAAGAAGAAGGAAGGATTAAGCTTACAGGAGTATCTCATTCAGAGAAGGATTGAAGCTGCTTGTCATGATTTGAAGCATACAGAAGCTACGATTAAAGAAATCGCAATAGGCTCTGGTTTTGCAGATGAGAAAAACCTGTTTCGGATGTTTAAGAAGTATTACAAGATGACACCTAGTGATTATCGGAAAATAAACGCACTGTCCATGCAGGTTGGTGGTATTGATAATGATTATCATCATCTTTACAATGATAGGGAACTAGTGAATCTAGTCAGATCTTATAGAGATGGGGAATCAACGATGTTTGGACAAGTAAGAAAGAAAGAAATAATCTTGGCGGCGGCGATGAGCCTAATGCTGTTATTGTCGGCATGTACGTCGGGGACGCCAGCCAATAACGGCGGAACGGTGAATCCGGTACCTGAACAGACCCAACAGACGACACAACCGGAAGTGTCGCAGACCCGAACAATCTCTACAGTTAAGGGTGATGTTGAGGTGCCTAACAAGCCTCAGCGTGTTGTAGTCGATTATTTGATTGGAGATGTGGTGGCCCTAGGTGTAACTCCTCTAGGTGTAGCGAGAGTGACAAGGGACGATACGGAGGCTGTTTTTGCTAAGCAGATTACAGATTCCATTAAAATAAATATGGAGCCGGAAGATGTCATGACTCTTGAGCCTGATCTGATTATTCTAGCATGGGGTGATGAAAATTATGAAAAATTATCCAAAATCGCCCCGACCATTTATGTTCCTTATGGGGATATGACTACAGAAGAGCGGATCCATTTTATTAGCGAAGTTTTGAACAAGCAAGAAGAGGCTGAAGCGGTTCTGAATGCTTATGCCGAAAAAATCAAGGAAGCAAAGCTTACCCTTCAAAATGCAGGTCTATCAGACGTGACGATAACTATGGGAGAATTCGGTGATAAAAGTAACTACATAGCTGGATCTAAGCATGCGGTAGGGGGGCTTGTCTATAATGAACTTCAAATGAAGGCTCCGTCAAAAGTTCAAACGGATATTATTGACACTGATAAATATTGGGGAGATATCTCGATGGAGGTTCTGGCCGCTTATATAGGTGATTATCTGATCGCCTTAGGCGATACGGAAGTTCCTGCAAATAATGAAATCTGGAAATCGATTCCTGCTGTGCAGCATAATCGGATCGTCACGGTCGGTACATCGCTATCTTGGTCCACGGATATCATGACTTCCAGTGCATTAATTGATCATATTGTTAATAAATTGGTGGCATTAGCTAAATCGTGATGAAAAACAAGCCTGAACAAAAACGCCGCAGGGTGATAACTTTCACCATGTATATGGTAGCAGGGCTTGGATTAACGGTTCTCATGTCTGCGGCATCGATTAGCTTCGGTGCCGCAGACATGAGGTTAGCGACGGCATGGGAGGCTATTTTCCGGTTTGATCCAACTCTCACTGAGCATCAGATTATTCAAACCCTGCGTCTTCCGCGTACTGTAGCCGATCTGATCGTCGGGTGCAGCCTCTCGGTATGCGGTGCTATCATGCAGGGGACGACGCGCAATCCGCTTGCTGACTCTGGGCTGATGGGGATCAGCTCAGGTGCAGCATTCGCGATTGCACTTTGCCTGGCTTTTCTGCCGGGTTATTCGTATGGGCACATGATGCTGTTTGCCTGTCTGGGAGCAGCGCTCGCTACCGGAATGACCTACTTCTTCGCTTCACTAGGCAAGCGAGGAATGACGCCTCAGCGGTTGATACTGGCAGGATTATCCATCTCCATGCTGTTTGGCGCACTCAGTCAGTATTTGGCGATCAATTACAACCTGGGGGCGAGCTCTGGCATTTTGGACGGCAGGCAGTACAGCGGGGGTGAAGTGGGGAGAATTGCTGATTATCTCACCGTTATTCGTTGGCGGTGTACTGCTGGCACTGGCGTTATCTCCTTCCGTTACACTGCTTAGTTTGGGGGATGATGTGGCAAGCGGACTCGGTATTCGCAGCAGACTGGTCAAAGGCTTATCAACGATTATCGTGCTCGTGCTTACTGGATTGGCTGTTGTCGTGGTTGGTCCGGTCGGTTTTATTGGTTTAATTACTCCGCATATTGTGCGATATATGGTTGGAGTCGACTATCGGTACATTATTCCGGCCGCTGCGCTATACGGAGGGTTGCTGACCGTATCGGCGGATCTGGCTGGCCGCTTGATCAATAAGCCGTTCGAAACACCGATGGGCATTATATTTTCTATCATTGGTGTGCCATACTTCCTCTTCCTGGCTCGCAGGCGGGTATGACCAAGCAGCGTTATACGTTGCAACGGGGCATCTTCGTCAATGTAATGCTACTTATACTCATCCTTATATTTGCTGTCATTAGTATGAATTCTGGCAAGATGAATCTTTCACCGCTAGAAGTGCTGAGTGTTCTTATGGGAAATGGTACCGATAAACACAATTTGATCGTATTTGATTTTCGCTTGCCACGAATCGTATTGTCGATATTGGTAGGTCTGGGAATGGGAGCCGCTGGGGTAGTCATGCAGAGTTTGCTGCGCAATGACATGGCTAGTCCGGGGACACTGGGGATTAGTTCGGGATCGGGTTTGTTTGTCTTGCTCTTCGTCGTATTCATTGCATCGACAGGCAAGAGCTCCTTTATTGCTCTGCCATTGCTTGCCTTTGCAGGCGGACTGTTGGCGGCGGGATTAATCTTCATATTATCTTATCGCCGTGGAAGAGACATCTCGCCAATCGGTTTGATCTTAACCGGGGTCGCACTCGGAAGCGGGTATGGAGCTCTGACCAACTTTCTGACAATCAAGCTGGATGATTCGCAGATGAACTTCATGCTGCACTGGCTGGCGGGGAGCTTGTGGGGAGCTGATTGGCGTTATATTTCCATTCTGGCACCGTGGGTCCTGATTTTATTCGGCTATATTTTCTATAAGGCTCGGATGCTGAACACCCTTCATTTGGGCAACCAGACGGCACAGGGGCTGGGTCTTGCCGTGAAGCGGCAGTTTTTATTGTTGTCAATCGCTGCTGTTGCTTTATCCTCTGGCAGTGTGGCCGTGGGCGGAAGCTTCTTCTTCGTTGGCCTGATCGCACCTCATATAGCAAGAAAACTAGTCGGGCCTGATCACAAATTGCTCGTTCCGGCTGCCGGTCTCACAGGGAGCTTCGTCGTGGTATTGGCAGACGCGATTACGCGCATGGTTAGCCTGGGGGGAGATGTGCCGACGGGAATCGTCATTACGGTTATCAGTATGCCGTACTTTCTTTATTTATTAGCGAAGGCTAATTAAGAGGACCTCATGGCATGTATGAAAACGCAATAAGCGTGGAGAACAATGGACGGATAAGCAAGGATAAGGATTGCTAAGAGTTATAGAACAGAAGGAGGCGATTGTTACATGAAAATCGCATGGCGCGTCCTTATGGGCGCACGTAAATACTGGTTGCAGTTAGGCATTGGATTTGCCGGTGTCGTGCTGGCCACGATTGCCGGATTTTATTTGCCATGGGCGCTTCGCTCGTTGACACAATTGGCAACTGAAGGCAGCAGTCAGTTTGCTGCAGAAGCGCTGAAGATTGGCTTATTGCTGCTTGGAGCCACCTGTCTGCAAGCTATTGGAACATCATTGGCAGGTTATATGAATCATTATGCCGCACTTCATTATGTGGCGGATTTACGAACAAGATTGTATAGCAAATATCAGAAGATGAGCTTGCGCTATTTCAATCGAAGCCGGACGGGAGACTTGACCGGGCGCGTTGTCAATGATGCGATGGAAGCGGAAATTTTCATAGCTCATGCCATTCCTGATTTTATTATCAACGGACTGACCTTTATCGGAGTTGGCATCCTGCTCTTGACGATTAATGTAAAGCTGGCACTGATCAGTCTGATTACGATTCCGTTGCTGCTTGCAATCACAGTATGGCAGAGCAAGCGCTTGTCGCCGCTGTGGGGAGAGAATTCTAAGGCGCGTGGAGAAATCGCTGGCAAGGTACAGGAAAATTTGTCGGGTATGAAGGAAATTCAGATTTTCAATCGGCAGGAGGAGGAGCGGGGCAACGTTTCTCGTCTGGCCATGAAGCATACAAAAACGTATTTGCGCGCCAGTCTGGTCTATGAAACCTCTGTACCCTTGTTGGCATTTGTAACCGCGCTGGGTACCGTGCTCGTTGTGATACTGGGCGGCAGATTACTGGCAACAAACGAGGTAAGTATTGCTGATATCGTCGGGTTCATTGCCTATCTGGGTATGTTTTATCAACCGGTAAAGTCCTTTTCAGGCCTGGTGGAAATGTCTGGTCGAGCCGCCGCTGGCCTTAGACGGGTATATGATGTGCTGGAAGAAGAGGAAGACGTTCAGCAGAAGCGAAACGCAGTCAGCTTGCCGCGTGTGCAAGGACAGATCTCCTTTGAAAATATTACTTTCGCCTATCAAGATGGTTCACCTGTACTAGAGAGGCTCAATCTAACCATTGAACCCGGACAGACGGTGGCGCTTGTAGGCACAACCGGTGTGGGAAAGACGACTTTGGCCAGTCTCGTTAACCGATTCTACGACCCGCAGGCAGGTTCGATTCGTGTGGATGGCATTGATATTCATGATGTGACGCTCTCCAGTCTGCGTGACAATATCTCAATGGTGCTGCAGGATACCTTCCTGTTCGATGGCTCGGTGTATGACAATATCGCTTATGGATGGCAGAACGCGACCCGGAAAGATGTGATTGCCGCAGCGAAAGCGGCGAAAGCACATGATTTTATAGCACAGATGGAGCAAGGCTATGATACCGTGATTGGTGAACGCGGTGTGCGTCTGTCCGGAGGGCAAAAACAGCGGTTGTCGATAGCACGGGCGATTCTGCGAAATGCGCCGATCCTCATTCTGGATGAAGCGACATCGTCACTTGATACGAAGACCGAACAAGAGATCCAGCGGGCGCTGGACGACATATCCAAGGATCGTACAACACTGGTGATAGCCCATCGGTTATCGACGATCCGTCATGCTGACCAGATCGTCGTGCTGGATGGTACGGAGATTGCCGAGAGGGGTACGCATGAGGAGCTGCTGCGCAGCGGCGGCATTTATGCACGATTGCATGCGACGCAAGCCTCTTGATTGTAAGCCCGCATACCGAAAGATTGCCTTAGGGAGCGGGGAGAGATAGCTGCTTCCTGTATTTCCCTTCTACGTGCATAACTGATCGTTTATTTCTCGTTATCTGCCCCAAGAAGACCGTCAGGTTCCCTGACGGTCTTCTTACGCGTTCCGCGCCTAGCCAAACTAGACATTATGACGGCTAAGAAGCCAGTTGCGGCAAGCTAACTGTTGGTCCGGGATACCGCACTTACGTCATTCATGTTAAACTCAGAAGCAAAAGTAAACGGTTTCAATGTGAGGGGACTTCGTATGAACGATACAGGGGTATTTTGGAAGCAATCTATTTTTACTAGACTGATAGTAACATTTCTGGTCAGCATGATACCTATTTTCGTGCTTGGGATATGGAGCTACAAGTGGAGCAGTCAGCAATTGTCCGAAGAAATCTTCAATTCGATGAAGCTGCAGGTTTCTTACTATATGGACAATCTTGACCATGACATCCAACGTATTCAGAAGCTGCAGCTCGATATGACGCAGGACGAGGACTTGAACCAAATTGCCAACTCCTCGCAGTATTTGGATAATTTCGAGAAAACGAAAGCGATTCTTAGAATCCATCAACGGCTATCCTCCATTAAGAGCAGCAGCGGTTATATTCAAGGAGTGAGGGTGCTTATTCCTTCTTTGAAATGGTCTATTAACGCGGATGGCTATCCCAGCGGCTTATACAGCGAGTTAGTACTGGAGGAATTCGATGGTCTGAAGGCACTTGAAAGCGATTCCAGCTCGCAAATCGTTCATTGGCAGGATCGTCTGCTGATGCTGGCTGGCTTCCCGAATTATGCGCAAGGCGGCAAGCCGCCGCTATTCATCATCGAGATCGAGCTGTCCAAGACGGCCCTAGAGTCGGCACAATTGCAATTGGAGGGCTATAAGGACAGCAAATTTATTATACGAAAGCCTTCGCAGCAGTTCATGATAGAAAACGTAAACGATGCAGAATCGTTAGCTAAGCTCTCCGAACGTCTGGATGCTGCCGTGCAGGGCAGTGATAGCGGTTCGATCTCCGTCGATCTGCAAGGCAAGCCGTATTTGCTAGTTTACAAGATGTCAGACTTTACCGGTATTATGCTTTCTTACGTTTTGCCAAAGGAAGGCATTCTGACCTCATTGAAAAAGCTGGTCACTTGGAACTGGAGTTTCTTCTTGATCGCTGTCTTGATTACAGCGGCGTATTCCTACTCGTTGTACATGTTAATTAAGAAGCCGCTCGTCAAGCTAATCCGCTCGTTCAGAATGGTGGAGAGCGGCAATCTTCAGATCCGAATCGATTATGCGAGCCGCGACGAATTCGGTTATTTGTACAGGCGTTACAACGCCATGGTAGAAAATTTGCAAAATCTGATTGAGCAAGTTTACGAGCAAAAAATACTAAGTCAGAAAGCCGAGTTGAAGCAGCTTCAAACGCAAATCAATCCGCATTTTTTATATAACAGTTACTTTCTGCTGCACCGTATCATCAAAAAAGAAGATTACGAGAACGCACTTCGTTTCTCGAAGGAGATTGGCCGGTATTTCCAATTTATTACGAGAAACGGCGCTGAGACGGTTACGCTAGATAAGGAAGTCGAGCATGCCCGAATTTACACGGAAATTCAGGCAATGCGCTTCGCGGGGAGAATTTCCGTCGATTTCGATGATTTTCCTCCGAATTATGGACAGCTGGAGGTGCCGCGGCTTATCCTGCAGCCCATTATTGAGAACGCTTTTGAGCATGGATTGGAGAATAAGCAGGATCACGGCTTGCTCACTGTCCGTTTCACCGGGATATCGGGCGGGCTCGTTATAACCGTCGAAGATAACGGGGAAGAGCTGACGGATGCGGATTTGGAGAAGCTGGCGCTGAGCTGGCATAAGGACAACGATTATACGGAAGTAACCGGTCTTGCGAATATCGATCGGCGCATCAAGCTGTTCTGTAGGGAGGGAAGCGGTTTGACGGTTGACCGATCGGATTCCGGCGGGTTACAGGTCTGTCTTACGATTATAACGGAGGAAACGGAGGCGAACAGCCATGCATAGATTGATGATTGTGGATGACGAACGGCACATTGTAGATTGGCTTTATGACCTGTTTATGGATCAATTGGATATGGATTTAGACATCATCAAGGCTTATTCCGGCAAAGAAGCTTTGCAAAATCTGGAATGTGCCAAAATTGATATTGTACTCTCGGACATTCGCATGCCTGGGATGAGCGGGCTTGAATTAATGGGGAAAATCAAAGACAGCTGGCCGGGCTGCAAAATTGTTTTCCTGACAGGCTTCAATGATTTCGAATACATATACAGCGCAGTGAAGCAAAACGGGGTGAGCTACCTGCTGAAAACGGAAGACGACGATGAGATCGTCGATACGGTCAAGCAAGCAATCTCCTCACTGGAGCAGGAGTTAGGCAACCGGCAATTGCGGAGCCGCGTGCTGGAAAGAGAAGAGCTTGTCTCCCACCTGCTGCGCAAGGAATTGCTGCTCGACGTCATTGGCGGCAAGGTGCGTTTGGCGGACGCGGATCGGGGCTGGCTGGATAAGCTGGATATTCCTTTTGACGAGAACCGGCCGGTACTGCTGCTATTTGGTCGAGTGCATGGCGGAATAGTCAGCCAGGATTACTCGGAGAGATTCCTGAGCTTGAGGGGGCTCTCCTCTTTGACTGGGCAATATGTAGCTCCGTTCGCCTCACATGTGCTGATTGATATCGGGAAGTATGATCTCTTATGGCTTATACAGCCCGTGAAACGAATGGAAGAAGATGCCGATGCCGTATACGAAAGTGATGAACAGCTCTGGAGGAGAACTATGTTATTCGTTAAAGGCAACCTTGAAACGCTGCAAGCCGCAAGCGAAGAAGCGTTGGAGACGAAGATATCATTCCTGTTGTACGATCAGCCCGTTGCTTGGTCTTCTGTACAAGAAAGCTGGGATTTATTGAAAGCAATGGCCGACATGCGGATCCATTCTCCGAGAGGTATGCCCGTTGTATGTTCGATAGACGCAGAAGCAGTGTCTGCGTTCGATGCAGCCAATAAGGCTGCCTTGGATGGAAGCGCCTACGCTAGAAAAACGGAGGCTTTACAGGATTGCTTGGAGCAGGGACTGCGCAAGGAATTTTTCGAAAAACTGGATGAGGTGGATAAGGGACTGAGCGCCGTTACCCGCATGCGCGATCTTTCAGCATCCCAAGTATACGGCACGATATCGCTGCTGTTTCTGACCTACATCAACAAACACCGTCTTGCAGACAAGCTCCATGATCGTATCCCTTTGGGCAGGCTTATTCCTGCGACCGGATTCGATTCCTGGCGAGAGTCGTTCGACTATTTGCGCGAGCTGGGGCACGCTGTTTTCGCTTTGAAGGAAGATGAGCAGACCAGCAGGGAGGGTGAATTGATCGAGCGGATTATCGCTTTCGTCAGAGGCAACCTGCATGGTGAATTGACGCTTATTCGCATCTCGGAGAAGGTGAACTACAATCCTTCCTACGTTTCGAGATTATTCAAGCAGGAAACGGGAACGAATTTATTCGACTACATCAATAAAGCACGAATCGGCAAAGCCAAAGAGCTGCTTGAAGACGGCACGCGCCCAATTCAGGACATTGCCAGAGCTGTCGGGTTTGATTCTCCGCAGTATTTCGCGACGGCGTTCAAAAAAATGACGGGCAAGACTCCCAATGAATACCGTAATCAGCTTATCTGAATATCGGCTCAGCTGGTCAACGGATCAAACGAAAGTAAACAAATTGAACTATAAATCGTCGATGGTGGCGCTTACAATCATTCATAGGGGCCCCTCCCAGGAAGATTATGACGAACCGTATTCAAGGAGGGTTTATGTTGAGTCAAACGAAGAAAGCACGCGTAACCACAATCGTAATTATTATGCTGGTTCTCGTTCTGGTTGCAGCGGCTTGCAGTAAAAAAGAAAATGCAGGCCAGACAACCGAAAACAGCGGCACTCCCGCTAATGAAACATCCGTAGCTTCGCCTTCGGCAAGCGCGGCAACCGAAGATGGACCATGGTCGAAATATGAGAAGCCGCTTACCGTGACGACGGCATTGAAGACCAACACGGGAATTACCCAGCTTGGCAATGATACGTACGACGACAACCTCTGGACAAGAGCGATTGAGAGCACGTTTAACATTAAGATGAAAAACCTGTGGACAGCAGACGCGACGCAGTATACGACCAAACTGAACGTCAGCATCGCCTCCGGCAATCTGCCCGACGTATATACGGTCGACAACGTTCAATTTGCTCAGGTCACCGCATCCGGTCTCAATCTGGATTTAACGGAAGCTTACGAGAAGTTCGCCTCCCCGGAGCTCAGAAAGATTATGGAGGCCGACAAAGCCGGTTTTGAATCCGGTATCATCGACGGAAAGCTGATGGGTATTTCCACTCAGCATTTCGGAATGATCAGCATTCCAAGCGTCGTTTGGATTCGGGATGATTGGATGAAAAAATTCAACCTTTCGCCTCCAAAGACGATGGATGAGCTTCTCCACATCGCTGAAGTGTTTATGACGGAAAATCCGGACGGCAACAAAAAGAACGACACATACGGCATTGCCATCAATAAAAACCTTTATGACACCTCCATTTCGGCGACTGGAGTCGCGCTCGCCGATGGCATTTTCAATGCTTATCATGCTTACCCGGCCGCATGGATCAAGGACGCTAATGGCAAAATCGTTTACGGCTCTGTACAGCCGGAGATGAAAGCGGGCTTGGCGGTTCTTCAGGATATGTTCAAAAAAGGCTTGATCAGTAAGGAGTTCGGCCTGAAGGATACGGCTAAAATCGCCGAAGATCTGACGAACGGCAAAGTCGGCATCGAGATCGGCTCGAACTGGAACGGCTATTATCCGGGACCGGATATTATTAAGAAAAACGGCAACGGAGCGATTCTGATGCCTTACGCGATACCTTCTGCGGACGATCAGCCTGTGAAGCAGCCGGGCAATTGGCCGGTAGGCAGCTACATTGTTGTAAACAAGAAGTTCGCAAATCCGGAAGCCGCGATCAAGCTGATCAACCTGTATGTGAAAATCAACCAAACGAACGATGCGGACGAATACATCAACTTTACGGCCGGCGGAAGAATGTGGAATGCTCCGATCGGAGTCAGCGATCCGGAACAGAGTACGCGGGAATACACGCAAATCTCTGAGGCCTTAGAAACAAAAGACACTTCGAAGCTGGCTGGCTCATCCGTCGGCAAATATAGCGCAGCACTTAAATGGGTGGAGTCGCAAGACCCGGATTCCTCTGGTGCTTGGCTGCAAAACTCTTCGGTAGGCTCGTTCTCGGTTTTGCAGAAGCTGTTCGACAACGGCAATGTGCTGCCGACGGAATATCGCGGTGTGGATACGCCTACGATGGCAGAGAAGAAAGCGACTTTGGAGAAGCTTGAGAAAGAAGCCATTACGAAGATTATTATGGGCGCTCCATTGGACGAATTCGACAAGATGGTTAACAGCTGGCATAAGCTCGGCGGCGAAGCCATTACGCAAGAAATGAACGATAAATATAACAAATAAGGTAATAGGGCGGACAGGAAGTCATCTGAATTCCCTGAACATAAACGCTGAACGCCGTGAAAGAACGGCGTCAGCCGTTTATGCTCATTCGCCCGTGCTTGTATAGGAAGGAGACAAGGCGTTGCTAAGAATCGGAAGAAGCCGAACCACACCGCTGCACTTGATGCTGCTTCCCTCGGTGATTGTTGTACTCATTTATAGTTATCTTCCTATGGTCGGACTCGTCATAGCTTTTCAGAAGTTCAATCCTGCACATTTATTCAGCTCGCCGTGGGTCGGTTTTGACAACTTCAAATACGTCTATTATATGCCTGGCTCGATGCAAATCTTATGGAATACGTTGACGATCGCATTGTTCAAAATCATAGGCATGATCGTCGTGCCCGTCACTTTCGCACTGCTATTGAATGAAGTGGGGAAATCACTGTTCAAGAAATCATTTCAGACGCTCATCTATCTCCCAAATTTTCTATCTTGGATCATTATGGGGGGCGTGCTGATCGATATTCTGTCGCCTTCGGATGGAATCGTCAACCAGGGACTTGGCTTGTTCGGTATCGAGCCTATTTACTTTCTAGGTGATCCTTTCTGGTTTCCGATCACGATGATTGTATCTGATATATGGAAAGGGTTCGGATTTGGAACGGTCATCTACCTGGCCGCGCTGACCAGCATTGATCCGTCGCTGTACGAATCAGCCCGTGTCGATGGGGCTAACCGATGGAAGCAGACGATATACATCACATTGCCAGGAATGATGCCAATCATCATCCTAATGTCCGTATTGAGTCTCGGAAACGTACTGAATGCAGGTTTTGACCAGATTTTCAATTTATACAGTGCTTCCGTGTATGAGACGGGCGACATCATCGATACGTTCGTGTACCGGCTTGGTATTGAACAGACCCAGTATTCGCCGGCTACGGCAATCGGATTGTTTAAATCCGTTGTCTCATTCACCTTGATCTCGATCTCTTACTATTTGGCTTCAAGGTTTGCGGACTATCGCATATTCTAATAGAAGGAATGAATTCCCCATGAATCGCTACGACACTTTCGGAAGAAGACTGTTTGTTGTAGGCAATTACACGTTTCTCGCGCTTACGGCGATACTCTGCCTGCTGCCGTTCATTAATCTGCTGGCAACCTCGTTAAGCGGAAGCACCGCTGTTGCAGCAGGGGATGTGAAGTTTTTGCCTATTGATTTTAATTTGAAATCTTATGAGTTCGTCATGAAGTCCGAACAGTTTTCTCGTGCGCTTTGGGTTTCTGTGGAAAGGGTCGTACTCGGTGTTAGCGTTAATATGTTCCTTACGATTCTTGCCGCCTATTCCTTGTCCAAGGAGAAACGGAACTTCAAGTGGCGCGGCATGTACGCTTGGTTCTTTTTCGTGACGATCTTGTTCAGCGGAGGCTTGATTCCGTGGTATGTGGTCATCAGCAAAACCGGTTTGATCGATTCCATCTGGGCATTGATTTTGCCCGGCGCGTTGCCCGTATTCAACGTCATCGTGCTGCTCAACTTTTTCCGGGGTTTGCCTAAAGAGCTGGAGGAAGCGGCTTTTATGGATGGCGCAACCCATTGGACGGTGCTTTGGCGAATTTTCACACCTCTATCTAAGCCGGCATTAGCCACGTTAGCCCTGTTTTGTATCGTCAACCATTGGAATTCCTGGTTTGAAGGTCTTATCTTAATGAACCGTACGGAACATTATCCGCTGCAAAGCTACTTACAGACGATCATCATCAATCCTGAGAATTTTATCAGTATGGCCAGAGGAGAATACTCCGACTTGCTCAATTTCGTAAATGCCAGAACGTCCCGTGCGGCTCAGCTGTTCGTAGGCACATTGCCGATACTTCTCGTATATCCTTTCCTGCAAAAATACTTCACTTCGGGGCTCGTGCTTGGAAGTGTCAAGGGTTGAGCCTGAGCAGGTCACGATAATAGCTGTGACAACATTACCAAGAAAAATAGAATCTGAGACGGCATAGGGAAAATCCCTGTGCCGTTTGCTTTTTGGTACAAGTGATGAAAAAGCACATTCTTATATGCTTCCTAAAACCGAATTGCGTTGAATCCAAAAAAGGCTTGCCTATAACGTAACGTTATCCCTTATACTGACGCTAGAAAGGAGCTGAGAAAGATCAGCAAGAGGTACTACACGGTGGGACAATTCGCTAAACTGACCTCGACGACGAAACGTACGCTGCACTTTTATGATCAGAAGGGTTTGCTCAAGCCAAGCGGCTACAATGAGCAAGGGCATCGGACTTATACCGACGAGGATTTGTTCCGTCTCCAGCAAATATTGGCCTTGAAATATTTAGATTACTCCCTGGATGAAATTAAAGAATATTTGGAGGGGGAGGGCAGCGACTTTAAAGCTTCTCTGGAGAAGCAATATGAGCTGCTGCTGCAGAAGCAGCAGCACATCCAACAGGTTGTGGCAACAATGGAACGGTTAAGCGCGATCGTTAATGACAACCATACGCTGGATCCCGAACTCATTATGATGATGATTCATTCCATCCAACACGAAGGTGAGGTAAAGAAGTGGTTTTCAGAGCGGCTGCCGGATGCATTCGTACAATCGATGTTTAAGAGGGGAGCAAGCATGGAACCCGAGATCATGATTGCGTTTAATGATCTGCTCCTGATGTCCAAACAAGGGCTTCTGCCGGAAGACCCACTTGTGCAGGAGTGTGCACGCAGCCTGAAGCTGTTAATCGATAAATTGCTTGGACAACCGCTGGAGGAGCTGGGGATGAGCGAAATGGGGAAAACGCTTATAGGAATGGAGTTTCCAAGTCACATTCAGCCGGAGCTTATCAACTACTTTTTCGAGGCGTTGCGTTACCTGATTCTAAAAGAGGGAGAAGGAATATAAGGGCGTATCCACGGTGAGATCAAAGCAACAGATACAAAGATTGGGATTTACTGCCCAACCTTTGTTTCGCCATGCGCATTTTCGCAAAAACGTGTAAGTACAAGATGTTACCTCTAAATTCTTGAAGTACTGGATGTTGGAATTTTGAAAAGAGTTGAAAGAAACTATTAACGAATAGTGGGAGTGTTGATGATGTCAAACAATAGATTTATACTGCAACAATCCTCGGATTCCGTTCTTCGGGTTCGTCCCCGCGCAGCATTGGGTGTTCTCACCTATTTCCTCTACAGCGCAGTTTTCTATGCGATCTTTGTGCTTAACGGCGTCGACTACAAGCGAGTAGGCGAGAGTGTTCAGACCCTTCTTCTCTGGTACGTAATACCGTTGTCTGGCGGTGCCTTGCTGACCATCATAATGGCCACAGTCTACGGATGGTGGCGCCCCAGCTTATTTGAAAGGCGGAGTCTTTCCCGATGGACGATGACGCTCCCGATCCTCATGATGGTCATCGCGATCGTGAACATGCTGATCAGCGATTTCGCCCATGTCACACCCCTAATGTGGCTGTATCTCATTGTCGGCAGCATCCTGGTCGGCTTCAATGAGGAGATGATCAACCGCGGCCAGTTGTTAGTTGCGCTGCGCAGCCGATTCGGAGAAACCGGGGTCTGGCTGCTATCAACAGCGATGTTCGCAGTGTTCCACTTGCCGAACATCTTCCTGGGCATTGGGGCGGGTGCTCTGTTCCAGGTATTGATCGCTTTTGGCCTCGGTTCAATCTTCTACCTTGCCCGGCGTTCTACGGGAACACTCGTGTTCTCTATGCTCCTGCATGGACTCTGGGACTTGAGCATCTTCTCTACGAATGTCTCGTCGTCGTTTCCTATTGCTGGCGCACTAGCTCCAGTCTTGGCGATCACTGCAGCGATCATGGTTCCGATTATTCTCCGCCGTGAAAAACGACGGGGTGGCACTCAAAGCGTGTAATGAATAAAGATTTAGTCGGGTAGATAGAAAGCAGAGCCGGATAATAAATTAATTAAGATATGTAATGGGCCCACAACAGGGCTCATTGCTTTTTTTACATTGACATTCTTATCTTTTGAACAAAAAAAGAGAACAGCGTTGAGCTAATGCTCAGTTTGATTCCAATATGTGGTATTATAAAACCGATTGATAGCCTGTGATGAAAGAGGTCGTCCAGCTTGAAATATATCGAGTTTGGCATAGGGAACACTTGGTTAGTTCGAACGGAAACAGAACGTGCTGATGGGACAGAATTTGAGCAAAAAGGAATTGTTAAGCCAATTGTATTTCATTCTGTTTATTTTAGAGTTTGGTTAGGTAAGAAAGTATTCATATGGGATTCCAAAGAGGGCTTAAAAAGAATGAACAAAACGCGGAGTGCGTTTAAATTACTTTTCGGAATTACTAGTCATCAGTGAATTTTGCTATTTAAGCGGTGGTAGTTTTGCCTATACCGTCAATATCGTTAGCGATTGTGAAGCGTTGCTTCATTTGATTTATCAATGGCAGGGAACGGTCCGATGGAAAGCTATATACTAAGCTTGGAAAGAATAG
>NZ_CBVJ010000026.1 GCF_000513275.1 Paenibacillus gorillae
CCCGCAAAAACCTTTATTTTTCAAGGTTTTTCGCGGGTTTTATATTCCTCTTTTAGGCCTATGCCCATTTTCTTGTAAGTATTTAGTTTTTTAGTCTGATTTCTTACAATTGTGATTCTTTCACCGGATGTTGTTGGGATTGTCCCCATTGTGCCGGTAGCTATGTGGTATTCACCGGATGATGAGGTACACAATGCACCATCAGCCCAAGGAATATAGAAGGATAAAGCGGACCCCGCCTCGCTGAAAATTTCAATCCACTCCGTCTCGCCTTCCTTGAATTCTGCACTTACAAGGAAACCGCCCACCGCCCGAAGCGTGTGGAACTCTGCTTGTTGTCCGTTCCAATTCGGGAAGAAACGAAGATGCCCGTTGTAGCTTTGCAGCAGGCAGTCGTTAATAACAGCGGGCAGTGCGAAGTTTTCAAACCAGATTCCCATCCTTGACATAAAGTCGAAATTTTCTGTATCCGAGTAACGACCTCCACTCATCAAAACACGATCTGTACAAGTACCGTTGGGGAGCAGGCAGTATTGAACCTGCCTCTTAAAGCGTTCCAGATCTAGAACTCCGAGCCGCGCGCCTGCAAGATTGTAGAATACCAATTCATTACCGCCTTCGTTCCGGTGATTCAAATAGGAATTCACTGCCGTCTGGTATTCATCCTCAGGTGAGTGCAGGCCATGATGCTCTCCCGGAAAAACGGTTGTCACTGGAATAGGCACATTATAGACAACTTCTGGATCTTCACCCGCAACCGATACGAACACCCGCCCGCGCTGAGATTCTACTGTAGGATATTCCGGAAAATGGTCCAAGATTTCTCTTACTTCAATCAGCAATTGCTGCTCAGAATTTTCCTCATTCAGTACCTCACATGCTTCGGAAAAAGAACGGAAAAGAAAACGGGTGAGCGCTAGATCGATCAGACAATCGCTGTTCTTAGCGAATCCTGGTGTAATCTCATATAGCTCCGGGACAACAGTAGGGAAAATGTGATAGTTATCGTCATCCCATCGTTCTCCTCGGGCTTCCAAGCGTTTCATATAATCCACCATGAACAGTACAGCCTCTTTGATGGGGTGAAAAGCCCGATCCCGAAGGAAGTCTTTATCCATGGAGTAGAGATAGTGCCACCAGAGGCTTTGCACCGTCCAGGGGGTTTCACAAATTTCCCAGCCCCAATGAGGCACAGGATAAGGCATCATCGTCATTTCTACCGGATAGGCGGAGTGAGGGAAATAAGCACCGCTCAGCCCATAGTACTGCTGAGCCCAACTACGGCTAACGGGCAGCACATGATCGACCATATCGACATAAGGAAGGTGCTTATCTAGATGATTGCTGGAAAATGCCAGCCAGAACGGCTGTTGCGTGTTGTAGTTCATGTGGTAGTCGCCATGCCAATCCGCACCGATAGTACGATAGCTCCAGTTGGCGAAGAGGCCTGGGCAGGTTACGCCCTCTTTCACAGAGCAATTGAAGAAGTATAAATTCCGGTACCAAATTTCTTCCAAAAAATTATCACTAAGAATAACAGCCGATTTAATCCAATAGTCGTACCACCATTCCGCCGTCTCTACTTGAGCCGCTTTGTAGCCATCAAGACTAGGTGGTACGATCTCCGACACAGTTTGAACTTCCGTATAAAGTCCTTCCCATAATTCAGCACAAGCGAAAACGCCAGCCGTTGTTCCAGTCTGATTTACCGCAGCAAGGTCAGTTTTTCTTACTGCCAGTCGAAAGGCTTTGTCTCTCTCATTGGGTGTATATGGAGCAGTTGGCAGTTCCACAGAAGGCAGTACTTGTGTGAAGGATATAACTTCTTCTGCATCTTTTGTTATTTCTGCTTGAGGGAATTCCAATGGTGTTTCTGGGTCGGGAAGCAATTTGATTTCAGTAAATAATGAAACCGCAGCCCCGCTAATTCTGTCGGTAACCTTCATCCAAACCCGATCATGATGCCCCTCAACAAATAATTCTAAGACAGCCCGCTTATTATTGATCAGAAAATCAATTGTGCATCGTCCGTCCTCAATATGGACGGTATGTCCCAGTACTTCAGCTGTCCGGCGGTCATACCGGAGAAGCAAAGTGCCACAAGGCATTGGCTTTGGATAGGCTTTGCTGTAATTCTTACCAGCCATCTCGCAATATTCCTTATACCATGGATTGTCTGTCAATCGCGGCAGGTCAGCAGGCAAAGCAGAGAACCGGTCATACACTTCTTGAAAAGTCATGATTTCATCCCGGTGTTCCTCAGCGATGCGAATGTCCCAGACATTATTATGGCCGAAATGGAGCAGTACCGCATCAGGGCGTGTGGTGACGACAACTCCTAAGCCCCCGTTGCCTAACAGAGCACCTTCAAAAAAATCTGTTGCTGGACCGTTAAAATGAATGCGATGTTGTCCTGCTCGTTCATATCCAACGTTGTTGTTATATAAATTATTGGATTGCACATTTGTCTTCAGCATTTTCCATTCTTCTCCTTCATTTAGACTGTATTCTTGTTCCAAATGTATCAGAGAGAGAGGGTGTTAGTATTTAGCAGGTCGTCTACTAGTTGCACGATTGTCGGATAAATTTCCTTCCGCACAGAACTGTTTTGCAAAATTTCAAAGCAAAGGTTTAATATAAAAGAAACTGTAGCAGCCAAAAGGGGAGCTTCCGCATGAACTTTACTTCTTTACATCCCTATGTGTATCTAGCGACTCGATATCCGTTTTACAAAGGACAGTCCAGCTCGCCGAGGATATGCTACACCAGCTCTATTTATTTAATCAGCGAAGGGTTTGGGACATTGGTTAGCCGTGGACAAATCAAGAGATTGGGCCCAGGAGCGCTCGTATATATGCCGGCTGGTCAATTACATGAGTGGCTGGCTGATTCGCAGGAGCCAATGGTGCATATATGCTGTTACTTTGACTGGCATTACATGGATCGGGAACATCAATTTGATACAGCTTGTCCCGTATGCTACCCGCCTCAGCCGTTATTGGAGGAGCACATTGGGCCGCAGTTCCCGTACCCTCTTCCCGAAATCACCAGGGTAGAATCATCGCGGGTCTGGGAAGATCTGTTTCAGGACTTTTATAAAAATGCGGATTTTACCAATGAACAGACCTTCATGCGCAGCCTGAAGATTCAGCGAAACTTTCAAATATTTATTGATTATTTTCTAAACAGCCAGTTGAAAGAACAGCAGATTCCAGACCGAAGAATTACTCACATACTAGAAATTATGGAACATGATCTTTTGCATGGCGTCCCTAAAAAAATTTGAAGTTTACTACAAGAGCCTGAGGATGAGCCGCGCACATTTCTTTGAACTGTTCCGTCAATCGACAGGTAGTTCCCCTATTCAATATATGCATCGTTTCCGAATAGGGAGGGCAAAGGAAGACTTGTTACATACCACGCTAACCATTACAGAAATTGCAGAGAAGTATCATTTTAGCTCCGTCCATTATTTTTCGCGACTTTTCCATAAGGTAACAGGTCATTCCCCGGCTCGTTACCGATCGCAACAATAGCCAATTGGATTTGCCGCATTATAATCGGTTACAATTGATTTAGGTGACGGAATTAATTTTGTCTTAATAAATGCCGCCTATAATAGGAGCAAGGAATAAATTGGAACTAAGGTCTTGTTTGAGATATGGCAATGATTTTTAACTTAAGCCAAATAGCGAAACTACAGAAAGGGATAGGATATGAGCAGGAAAAAACAACTAAAGATCAAAAAGGTCGGCATCGAGCATCTCAAGCAATATAATCAGTTGCTGCGTTATGTGTTTCAAGTGACCTATCGTGACTTGCATCAAATCGGCTGGGAAGAGGATGAGATTATTCGTGCGAAATCTCCGGCATTGGAGCAAGCCGATGTGCTGGGCTGGTTTGACGAAGACAAACTAATTTCTCAAGCTGCCGTATATCCGCTACAGGTGCGTATTTTTAATCAAACCTACGAAATGGGCGGACTAACGGGCGTTGGTACATATCCGGAATATGCAAACCAAGGATTGATGCATAAATTGCTGTATCAGGCTTTGGAAAATATGAAAAATCGGGGACAGTCGATAGCGTTCCTTTTCCCATACTCCATTCCTTATTATCGCCGCAAGGGCTGGGAGATCATTTCCGATAAAATTACGTATGAGATCAATGATTATCAGCTTCCTAAAAACAAGCAGGTGCCCGGAGAAATCGTGCGTGTCACGGTAGAGAGCGATCAGGTGAAAAAGGCGTATGAACGTTTTGCGATTCGTACCCATGGCGCTTTACTCCGAAATGACCTGCTGTGGAATGAGTATTGGCTATGGGAATCCGATGATATTATGGCTGCCATCTATTACAATGAAGAGGATGAGCCGGACGGCTATGTGCTTTATCGGATAGCGGATGAGGTATTCCATATTAAGGATATGATTTTCGTAAGTGAAGAAGCGCGCAGCGGCCTGTGGAACTTTATTAGTGCACACTTTTCCATGATCTCTAAAGTCATCGGTAATACCTATACAGATGAACCATTAGCATTTCTATTAGAGGATGCGGACATTAAGGAAACGATCTCGCCCTATTACATGGCCCGTATTGTAGATCTGGAGCAGTTTATTGCGCAATATCCATTCAAGACAGATACGACGGATCGTGAATGGACGTTCATGCTTGATGATCCTTTGCTGTCTTGGAACCAAGGGGTATTCAAGCTAAGTATTACTGCCGAGGGGAAAGGTGAAGTCGTTCGAACGTCAGAGAAATGCAATGACCGAATTGATATTCAAACGTTAACTACGATGCTCATGGGCTATAAAAGACCAGATTATCTTCACAAGATTGGACGCATTTCCTGCGCGCCAGAGACGGTAGATATGCTGGAGGATGCCATAGAGCAGCAGACCCCATATTTCTCGGATTATTTTTAATAAAATGAAGAACTTCCTTTACGAGTTGCCAGCATAGGGGAGGTTCTTTTTTTATTCTCTGCTTATGTAATACCGCCCAATTGCAGATGTTAGTTTACAAATGCTGCGGGATATGATATTGTACCAATAAACCAAACATCCTACGTTTAGAGAGGTGAGATTATTGTTAAAGCAGACCAATCGTATGACCTTGGTGGAGCAGGCTGCCGAGCAAATGGAGAGGCTAATTGAATCAGGCACATGGCCTGTTGGTCAAAAAATTGCCGCAGAGCAGGAGCTGATGGAGCAGCTGCAAATCAGCCGGAACACACTGCGAGAGGCCGTTCGCGCACTTGTTCATGCCGGGCTCTTAAAAACAAGACAGGGAGATGGAACCTACGTTGTATCTTCCAGCAAGCTTGGCGTCGTGCTGCAGCAGCGAATTGAACAGACGGAGCTGCTCAAAACGTTAGAGGTCAGGTATGCATTGGAGCGGGAAGCAGCCAGGCTCGCTGCATTACGCCGCGATGATGAGGATATTGAAATTCTGAAGCAGCGTATTCAGGATTATGAGCGAGAGGCAGCAGGAGGCGATCATGATGCTTTTGTTGCCGCTGATATTAAGCTGCATATCGCGATCGTTGCCGCAGCACATAATGAGCTGCTGCATGAATTATACATGCATGTCATTGATGCGGTTACCTTCACCATACAGAAATCCGGGTGTTATCCGGATCACAATGATGATTTTCTGCTTACGCATAAAAAGACGGTTCAAGCCATTATTGATGGGAACGTTAGCCTTGCAGGAGATGCTGTCACACAGTACATTGAGGTGTCAAAGACTTCCCTGGATCATGAAGAAACAAAATAAATATAGATAATTCCGGCTGTCCAATGCCGGTATTGGAGGAGTTATGAGTACAACTGCACAACAAGCCATGGCACCCGAAAAAACTTGAACAACAAAAAGCAAGCTGGCTGAATTGGCCTTTGCTTATCAGTTTGATTATATTAGCAGCCAATATGCGCGCACCAATTACAGGTGTAGGCTCTCTTATCGGTGACATTAAGAGTGATCTGAGCATCTCGAATGGGTTGGCGGGTGTTATCACCGCTATGCCGCTCATTGCCTTTGCGCTGCTGTCGCCTTTTGCCCCGAAGCTGTCTCAACGATTTGGATTAGAGCGGGTGCTGGCACTGTCGGCTTTAATGATTACGGTTGGTGTTATTGTCCGCTCCTTAGGCGGAGTTGTTTTATTAATGCTCGGAACGATGCTGTTCGGTATGGCGATCGCCGTATGTAATGTATTGCTGCCAAGCTTGGTGAAGACGGCATTTCCGAATCAGCTTGGATTAATTACCGGCTTTTATACAGTCGCAATGAACCTATGCGGCGCACTTGCTTCTGGGATCAGCGTCCCTCTTGCTCATTCCATTGGTCTTGGTTGGCGGGGCTCGCTTATGATATGGGCTATACTAGCCGGTACAGCAACCATTTTGTGGCTGCTAAGATCCAAGGAAGCTGCAGGTGCACAAGCTTCTATCTCAGCGATGAAAAAAGGAAAATCGCTCTGGCGTAATAAGCTTGCATGGAGCATTACGCTGTATATGGGCCTGCAATCGATGGTTTTTTATGTCATTGCTGCGTGGCTGCCTGAAATACTGCAGGAACGCGGAATCGGTGCAGAGCAGGCGGGCTGGATGCTATCGTTTATGCAATTTGCCATAATGCCAGTTACCTTTGTCGTGCCGATTTTGGCAGGGAAAATGAAGGATCAGCGATGGATTGTCGGCATGATCTTCATCTTGCTGTTCGGAGGGCTTATTGGATTGATTTATGGCAGTAATACGATTGCCTCATTCAGTACGATTATACTTGGTATAGGCAGCGGAGCCGCATTTAGTCTGGCCATGATGTTCTTCACGCTTCGCTCCAACCATGTGCAGGAAGCGGCGGAGCTGTCAGGAATGGCACAGTCTGTCGGTTATATGCTGGCAGCGTTAGGACCCATTGCGTTTGGGGTGCTGCATGATACTACACATTCTTGGACCATCCCGCTGTATACTCTTATTGTAGTTATCGTGCTTATATTAAGCTTTGGACTTATAGCAGCTAAAAACCGTACCATTCAATAATGTACAAACGAATAGACTAGCGGTTCCAGGCAGGAGGATGAATCACTCGCTTTATTGATTCATCCTCCTGCCTTTGTTAAAATGATGGATGTTGACGTTTACAACTTTAAACTATACTATTGAATAGACCAGTCTATATAACGAGGGGGCGATACGATGAAAAAAGATTCGAGAGATACAATTCTATCGACAGCCGCCCGTTTATTTCAGCTTCAAGGCTACAGTGCTACGGGGCTTAATCAGATCATTAAGGAAAGCAATGCTCCTAAAGGCTCCTTGTATTATCATTTTCCTGGCGGGAAAGAGCAGCTGGCTGTCGAATCGATAAACAAGATGGCTGGTTTTATCGCTGACCAAATTACAAGCGATTTTGTTGAATACAAGAATGTGGCGGAAGCTGTTCAGATTCATATTCGAAACATCGGAGAAGGCTTTGACGATATTGAGCATATTGAAGGCATCCATATTGGTCTAATTGCGTCAGAGACAGCATTGAAGAGCGAACCGTTAAGGTTGGCTTCCAAGCATGCTTTTGACCGATGGAAATCCATTTATGAGCAAAGATTGATCGAAGATGGCTATGGGGAAGAGAGAGCGGTCCAATTATCTGTTCTCATTAATTCGTTGATTGAAGGTGCGATTACGCATGCACTCACTTATAAAAATGGGGATGCTTTACGTAATGCGGCTGATTTCATTCCGGTGCTGCTTAAGAAATAGTTTTACTGTTTCTTTTAATATAATTATGTAGACCGTTCTGTATATTAATTTAGTTATTGAAGCATTTGGAAAGGAATTGACGTACTGTAAATCGAATATACATTTTATACCTAAATGGGTGAGGAGGAATATTTCAATGTTTGAGGATAAAGAGAGCGAGCTCTATGCAAAGTCTACACGATAAACAACGGCGGTTGTTTGTATAGAGCTGTGGAAATGAAAACCGCCATCACATCCTGAAGGATGGAACCGGTTTATATGGAGACTTTGCTGCCTTAAAATTCATTTTATTTTTAAGGAGTAGAGTAATCATGAAATATGTAAATGCAGATATGATTTTGCCTGAACCATTGCTGAAGGAAATCCAAAAGTATATTCATGGTGCCGCGATTTACGTGCCTAGGCCTGAAGGGGAGAAGACGGGATGGGGCGTGAAATCAGGCAGTCGACAATATATTCAGCAAAGAAATCAATCAATCCGCCGGATTTTTACGGATGGCGCTACGATTGATCAGCTGGCAGACCAGTTTTTTCTGTCCTGTGACAGCATTAAAAAAATTGTGTACCGTAAATCAAAATAAATTCACAAGCCGCATTGGATGCAAATCCATTGCGGTTTTTTTAGGTAAAGAACGTATCATACTAGTTTATTGCATAGGATTGCTTCGTACGCATGGTTACAATTAACCTTACATTCCAAGAAAGGAGGGATGTATGAAAGATGCAAAGAGAGAGACTAGAGGGTTTGAACGGGCATAAGGGCGGGGTCGTCTGGTTTACGGGATTGCCGGGTTCCGGGAAAACGACGATCGCAAATCGGGTCCAAGAAAAATTGCTGGAATTGGGCATTCGTTGCGTTGTATTGGACGGCGATCAGTTGAGGAAGGGACTTAATCGCGACCTTGGTTTTTCTGAAACGGATCGGTTGGAAAATCTTCGCCGAGCAGCGCAGGTTGCTCAATTGTTCGTCGAAGCAGGCAGCTTCGTATTGGCTCCATTCATTACGCCAACAGACTCATGCCGAGCAGTAGTGAAATCATTTTTTAAGACAGAGGATTACTCGGAGCTGTATGTGAAATGCGCATTGGACTCTTGTGTACGGCGAGATCCGAAGGGGATGTATAGTCTGGCTTTAGAGGGGGAATTGCCTGATTTTACTGGGGTATCTGCTCCATATGAACCGCCAGTTGAACCCGATATTGTCATTGATACGGAATGTGTTGAATTACAGCCATGTGTGGATACACTTGTTGATTTTGTTCAATCTAGATTGCAATGAAAGTGAAAGAGGAGGACAATCTAATGAAACCTGAATTAAGCTATACGATCTGGTTCTCACAACGAACCGGGAGCAGTTTGCTGAATAAAGCGCTGGCATCAACAGGAGTAGCAGGTGATCCATGTGAATGGCTGCATTTTCAGCACCGGGAGCCAGCGACGTTGAAGCGTGAGGATCTTGAACTTATATGGCAGCATGGAACGACGCCAAACGGCGTATTTGGTATCAAAATCAATTATGAGCAGAGATGGGTGGACGCATTCCGATCGATGTTCGAGCTGCCGATAGAAACGCCCAGCGCTGAGGTATGGGGTACCGCCTTCCCGAATTGTACGAAGCATATTTATATGACTCGCCGCAACAAGGTAAGAATGGCCGTATCTTGGTGGCGCGCCATCGTTTCTGGGGAATGGCACCGCGGCTTCGGAGAAAAGCCGTTGGAGTATGACTTTAACGATGAATATAATTTCGATGCTATCAATCATCTGCTCGTCGACGGTACAATGTGCGAGGCTGCGATTGAAGACTTCTTCTCAGAGTCAGGCATCGTACCCCTAACGATTGTTTATGAAGATTTTATTCTCGATTATGAAGGAACGGTTCAGCGTGTACTGGAGTACTTGGGGCTTCCTGCGGAAGGCGTACATATTGCTCCGCCATCCTTGGACCGGCTGGCTGACGAAGTATCCGAACAGTGGGTACAACGGTTCCGCGAAGAGCGGCAGAAGGACTGGGAATTTATAAAATGGTAATGAATCGCCGCTGTGTGAATGCCGTTGTCCGCTTGATTGCTACCGTTGCATTTTATGATTCTGCTTAGCCCGTATAGAAGAGGAGGCTGCCGATACGTATCGGCAGCTTTTTTCCGATGTACAGGTGAAATCACTGTACATAATGAAGTGATGTGTGTAATTCCTCTTTAAAATATTGCTTGACAATTGTTCCTGTATTCCTTATATTCCTCTTATCCTTAACGTTTTTAAAAAGGTTTTAATAAGTGTTCGCGATTCATATCAAACCGATATTTGAACGTAAACCGCAAGTGGAAAATATGAAACTTGGAGGATATCATGATGACGACTACAAGAACGGACTGGGATAAAGGAGCTTGGATGAACCCGCCTTTGTCGGCTCGAATAGAGGACGGTCATTTGAAGGTTATACCAGAGAAGGGCAGAGACTTTTGGAAAAAAACACTGTACGGCTTCGAATTTGAGGACGGTCCGGCGCTATTGGCAGAATGGGACTCCAACACCGCAGTAGAAGTTTCCTTTCAATTAAACAGCTTTAGTGAGCTCTACGATCAGGCTGGCATTCTGATGTATCACGGGCCTGAGCAATGGATCAAAACAGGTGTTGAGCTCAATGATGGCATTCCCCAGCTTGCCGTAGTCGTAACGGACGGCTACTCCGATTGGTCGCTTTGTGCCGTGCCGGATTGGGCGGGAGAAGAGGTCACGCTCCGCGCCTCCATTATGAAGGATGCGGTTATTATTAGGGCACGTACAGAGAAACATTCCTGGCGTACGATTCGTGTCGCTCGTTTTCCATATGAGAGCGGAAATCAAGCTGGTCCGTATACCTGTTCGCCAAAGCGGGACGGATTCGAGGTTACTTTTACCCGTTGGAGCTTTACAGAACCGGATCAAGATCTGCACACCGATCCACCAGTGAAGGGGGCTTAAAGCATGAGAGTGCCGATAAATGAGGAAATTATGCATACGTACCCGGGTATGGTCGCGATCGTTACGTCACGCTTTAACGGGCAGCAGAACGTTATGGCTTCCGGTTGGCATACGTACATTGGGTCGTCGCCTGGAATATACGGGATATCGCTTCGCAAAGAAACATACAGCTATTCATTAATTGAACAAAGCGGCGTATTTGGCGTTCATTTTTTGCCGGCCAGCAGCTCAGAGGTCATTCAAGCGGTCGGAACGTTCAGCGGCCGGGATATTGATAAATTCAACAAGTTCAACATCCGTTATGAAGAAGGACTTAAAGTGGATGTTCCCGTGCTGTCTGATGCGTATTTTGCTTATGAGTGCAAGGTGATGAACATTACGACTTATGGCGATCATGAATGGATTGCAGGTGAAATTTTGCAGCGTTATCAGGACAAGGATTGTTTTCTGGAGGACGGGTTGCCTGACTTTGCGAAGCTGGAAATTCCGCTTTACTTGGGACGCTCTACGTATCGGACGCTGGATCAGCACAGCGAGGTGAAGACACATCCGCTCTATATCAATAAGTAGGGGGAGGGAATGTCATGAGTCAAATTACGAATAATTCGATCCGTGTCAAAAAAATTAACCAGGAACTGATCAAGCAGGCGTTGAAGCTGATGAAGGAAGGCACGAAATCGATGATCGCAAGCGCCACCGGCTTAAGTGTAGCGACCTGCGGTACGATTCTTAATGAATTTCTCGAAACCGGAGAGGTCATGGAGACGGAGATGGAGCAGCCGAACGGTGGCCGGCCGGCCAAACGTTTTATTTATAATGCTAATTTTGCCTATATCGCTTGTATTTACATCAGCTCCGAGGGCGGCCAGCATTCTTTGACCTATACGGTAGCGAACCTGTATGGCGAAGCTGCAGATACCGGATATGTTGAGGTGGAGCTCGCAGATGCGAATGCGGTTGAGCAGCAAGTCGAAGAGCTTATCGCGAAGCACGCTGAAATAAAAGCGGTCGGAATCGGTATTCCAGGTCTCGTCCATCAAGGGGTTATTAATGTCTGCGATATTGCCGAGCTTATTGATGTTCCTCTTGAAGCAAGGCTGCGAGAGCTGTTCGAGGTTGAAGTTACCGTCGACAACGATATGAATTTATCGGTATACGGTTTTTACAAGAAGCAGAACTATGACGAAGACAAGACGATTGCCGTGGTCACGTTCCCAAGGAATAACTTCCCGGGGGCAGGCATGATGATTAACGGTCAGATTCACAAAGGAACGACTCAATTTGCGGGAGAGATTTCTTTCTTGCCCTTCGGCATTTCACGAGAGGAGCAGTGGAGGCAGTTCCATGATGCTGAAGCTTTCGTTCCGTTAGCAGCTAAGACAATCATGTCGATCATTGCCGTTATCAACCCGGAGACCGTCGCAATGACGGGAGAGCTGGTGAACGAGGCGCATATCGAAGGGATTCTCAAGCTATGCAAGGGAGTCATTCCTGATGAGCATATGCCGCAATTGATCGTATTGGAGCATCCGCATGATGACTATATGAATGGATTAATTGCCGTCACTCTTGAAAGCTTGAGCTATAACCTTCAGCTCGTAGAGAAACGGCGTTAAGACGTAAGGAGAACGTAACACAATGGCACATTCGCTCAACACGAGACAAATACATTTATGGCGTATCGCCATCTATTTCTTTTTTGCGCTACCGGGGTTCTCGACCGCAACATGGATATCGAGAACGCCTACGATCCGGGATGCATTAGGTGCTTCTACGAATGAAATGGGATGGATTATTTTTGGTCTAGCAACAGGTTCAATTATCGGATTGTTGGGCGCCAGCCATTTTATTGCCCGTTTTGGCGGGCGCTTCGTTATGGTAAGCGGCTTGGCAATAGGCTCAATTGGTCTTATTGTAGTGGGCTTAGGCGGCTCATGGCTGGCACAAGGTGTAATGGTATTTTTCGGCTTGGCCATATTCGGCTTCGGCAATGGCATATGCGATGTTGCGATGAATGTCGAAGGGACGGAAGTCGAGCATGCGGCCAAAAAATCGCTGCTGACCGGTTTTTCACGCCGCCTTTAGTGCAGGTACGCTGATTGGCGCTATTACGGGAGCCGCTGCAATCAAAGCTGGCATTCCCGTCCATACGCATCTTGCAATCGCAGCGGTTATCGTTGTATTGTCTATTATTTATCTATATCGTATGGTTCCGGCCGGTACGGCGCAGGACAACAAGACTGGCTCTGGCGAACCGCCTATGACGACTAGAGAGCGCATGGCAGTATGGAAAGAGCCGCGTACGATACTGATCGGTATCGTCGTGCTGGGTATGGCGTTTGCGGAAGGCTCTGCAAATGATTGGCTGCCGCTCGTCATTGTTGACGGGTATAACGTAACACCGGCTACCGGTTCGTTCGCGTTCGGCTTGTTCGTCGCGGCAATGACGATTGGCCGTGCACTTGGAGGCAAGCTGCTCGATCGCTTCGGCAGAGTTGTCGTCCTGCGGACTTCCGCGTTGCTTGCTATAGTAGGATTGCTCATCGTCATTTTCGGAAAAAGCTTCGGGTTTGCCGCTGTTGGCGTCCTTCTTTGGGGCTTTGGCTCCGCATTCGGGTTTCCTGTAGGACTGTCTGCAGCAGGGGACAATCCCCGCGGCGTTGCCGCTAGAGTAGGGGCAGTCACTACACTCGCTTATTTCGCTTTCCTCGTCGGTCCGCCTGTATTAGGCATTATCGGGGAAGCGGTGGGGCTGCTTCGCGCTTTACTTGTCGTACTCGTAGGGGTGACGATTGCTGGTTTGTTGTCGCATGCGGCTAGACCGCTTGGGGAAGAACAGAACGGGAAAGCGAGCGGCGTTTGAACGCGTCGGCACGAAGCAGCGGCTGAGCGCAATCATACTATATTGGAAGAAGGGGCAAGCCTAGTGCTTGTCTCTTCTTTTTGCTGAGAATTCGCTGCATTTTGATACGATAAATCGCTGATAAAACGGCTTGCAACCTGCACTTTGACATTTTGATCCTTTATTCGTCTGACTATAATGCGAGAACGAAATGAGATAAGTCAGCAAGACATGGAACGGTAGCAATCATTGACGCTTTATGAAAGGAATGATTTAATATTGAGATAATCTGTAAAAAGTGGGTGCGAGTTTGGAACAGTATGGATACAACAAGCGTTTGCAGCATGAGACAGTACAAGAGGAGGAGGAGGGGACAGCAGCAGGTAAGGTATCCATTGAGGCACTTTGTACCATATATGGAGGTTCAATCGTATTACGCAGATGGCTGGCTGCGATAATTGATTTTATTATTATGATTCTATTTGTTTCCTTTTGGGATGCAATTTTGAAAGTTTTTTTTCAAATACATACGATAAACTTGTCGCTGTTGGATATCACAACTTATATATTGTTTATCTTCTTCTATTATAGTTTGCTAGAGGGTTTAACCGGCTACACGATCGGCAAATTTTTCTTAGGGATCAGAGTCGTTGATGAACAAGGGGACGCCCCCGGTTTAGTTAAAGCACTAATTCGATCTTCCACTCGATTGCTGGAATGTAATCCGTTTCTGGCAGGAGGCTTGCCGGCAGGATTAATCATTATTTTCACACGTCGTAAGCAGCGCTTGGGTGATTTAGCCGCCAAAACTTATGTAGTCAGAATTACAGATTTAGCAGCGGATAAGCAGGGGAATATAGCCGTTCTGAAACCGGTATTTCTGTTAGTTGTATTATTCGGTCTCGTGGGCGGATTTTTTGGCGTTCTCGGGTCTAATGACTTCATCCATATACGGTCAGCCGATGTGGAAGAAGCTGTTATAGAAGAAGCGGCATTAGAAGATTATGACGTTGTGCCTTCGGATAACGAATTTATTAGCGAGGATAAAAGGTTTAAAATTATTGCTCCTTACGATTGGATGAAAGATCCGGCATCAGAAGGTGAGAGCAACTTTACACTAGTCGATCCTCAAAACAACATGATTAGGATTCTTTACCGTAACTTGCAACCGGATGAATGGAGAGATGGGTTACTGGATGAATACAAAGAAGCATTCCTGGAAGATCTTGAGACTTATGCTGATGTGAAGGGGGCGGACAAGCCTTTTGGCAAAACAATAGACGGATATAAGGCGCTGCAGTTTACGGTTCTAGCGGAGGTTGATGGCTATGATTATAGGTATATTGCAACCTTCATGCAAACAGAATCAGCTGTGTATCAGATTGTGACCGCTTCGTTCGTAGATCAATTCGAGCAGGTAGAGAATGTTCTACTGAACATGATTGACAGCTTTAGGGAAAAGACCTAAGCCACATAGATGAATACAAATGTGAAGAGCATTCTTGTATAACGCTCGCTAGAAGAGAAGGTGTCCCATAAGCCACAGGCTTCGGGGGCACCTTCTTGCCCATTATCACATATTGCTGAATAATGAGGTGAGAATGGTCTATAGAGCTGCTGCGTGATGTAGATGCTGCTGTTGCGGAGTAAGTTGTCATTTGTACGTACTCCAGGTTCGCTTTTAGTAGTGAACTTGGAAAATGTACATTCCAAATAAAGTAGTTCTCGTCAGCGCACCGTCAGATTAATCTAGTCCAAAATGGACAGGGCTACTTTACATACGCCCTGAAGCATCTCGCGGTCATTTGTTGTTTTGGCCATCGCATACAGACCATATCGGGTGTTAACGAGAAATCTGGCGAGTTCCGGTACAGTATGCTTGCTGGAGAGATTACCGTTTTGCTGCGCTTGCTGCAGTAATCGATGAAATGTGGATTCCATCTCCAAATTAAAGGCCTCTATCCGGCTGGCGATATTGGCATCGAAAGCCGCCATATCCATGGCACTGTTGGTTAGAAAGCATCCCTTGAGGCCTCGCTCATCTTCATTCATTGCCCGATCAATCATCTTCTCGAAAAACGCCCTCAGCAAATTCTTCGGATCGCCGGGACCACTTAATATTCCTAATACCGAATCATGGCTATTCCGTTGAAACCTGTCTAAGCAGGCTGTAAATAATTGATATTTATCGCCAAACGTATCGTATAGACTGCCCCGATGGACATTTGTATGTGATACCAGATCAGCAATAGAGGTACGCTCATAGCCTTTAGCCCAGAACAGCTCCATCGCTTTCTCCAGTGCCTCATTCTGATCAAATTCTCTTGGTCGTGCCATATGCGTCACCTTTTTTTCCTTTTATCATACCTGTTTAAGAATGATCAGTAAACAATCTGGCACAATAAATTTCTGGACGCAAAAGATATAACAGTAACTTTCCGCTTAAAGGGAATCGAAGTGATTGTATGATCAAAATTGAATAGAAAAAAGTATTTGACTGGTCATTCTTAAATGAAGTATAGTCTACCTAGCAAGTGTAAAGCCGTTTCGCATGCTAATTTAAGAATGAGTATTCTTAAATTAAGTTTCATAATTGGACTAGTTGATCGCTTAAAGGGCAGCAGTCCGCTAATGAAGTTATTAATTTGCTTGACAATCAAAATTATGAGGAGTGTGACAAATGGAATATCAGGTATTGGGGCGTACTGGCTTGAAGATAAGCAGCTATACTCTAGGTACAGGCAATTTCGGGGAATGGGGAAATACAAATGTTGAGGAATGCATTCGTATCGTTGATGCAGCTTTGGAAAAAGGAGTAAACATTATTGATACGGCTGATGTCTACTCCGCAGGTCGTTCCGAAGAGATTGTCGGCCAAGCATTGAAGGGCCGCCGGGATCAAATTGTGCTAGCAACTAAAGTGGGCAATCCGATGGGGAAAGGGCTTCATGAAAGAGGCAACTCCCGGCTCTGGATCAAACGTGCGGTAGAGAACAGTCTGCGCAGGCTTGGAACCGATTATATCGATCTGTATCAGATTCACCGCCCTGACCCTGACACGGATCTGGAGGAAACACTGGATGTACTCACAGATTTGGTTCGTGAAGGGAAAATCCGCTATTTTGGTTCTTCCACGTTTCAGGCTTGGCAAATGACCGAAGCACAGTGGATTAGCGACCGCCGCAATCTGCTCCGCTTTTCCAGTGAACAACCGCCATATTCGATTATTAACCGGGGAATTGAACTGGATGTGCTGGAGGCGGCCCGCAAGTATGAACAGGGTATTCTCATATGGAGCCCGATGTCCGGAGGACTGCTGTCTGGCAGATATACACAAGGCCAGAAGGCCCCTGAGGGCTCGCGAGCCGAGAAGTTCAAGGGGAATATGCTGGGTAAAGTGGTCGACCCGACACGTGAAGAGAATCAGATCAAATTTGAATTGATCAAACAACTTCAGCTGATTGCCAATGATGCGGGTCTGGCGCTGAACCATATGGCGATGGCTTTTACCCAAGCACATTCCGCAGTTACCTCTACGATTATTGGTCCACGTACATTGGAGCAGCTCCACGATTCGCTTCACGCTTCAACGATCAAATTAACGCCCGATACTCTTGATGCGATCGATGCTATTGTGCCACCGGGCAAAACGATAGATGATCTGGAGCGCGGCTGGATTCCAAATTGGCTTGCTGCGGATAAAAGACGCCGTATTTAATACTAACATTATAAATTCAGGGGCTTAAAAACCGGGCCGGGATGTGGAGATCATTCCGTACACATAGAGTCGGTAGACAAGCTTTATTAAGTCATAACTGGCAAGAAAGAACCAGACACATGTCTGAACATTCCACAAGCGGCTGTCTCCCTTTAAATCTGGGAACAGCCGCTTTTATTTCCTCCATTTAATCCAGCTCCTGATGAACTTGATTATAAGTTACACAGTTTTAAAGATGCTTGGAAACTTCGAAATGATCTGGCCGTATGAGAAGAAGGGAGCTGGCATTTGTAGTAGTTCGGACTCATTTGCCATGCAATGGGTCTATTTTTTTGTGTTTTTTAATTTTTTTATGCACGGTTTCAGAAATGTTTCAAATCAGTTCTGTATAATGTAGAGGACTATCATACCAGTAAACGGCTCAAGTTATAAGCACCAAGTGGATTAGTCAGATGCGGAGGGAATAGGTTGGAAGTAGTAGATGCAGCTAATAATCATACACCAATTAATGAATTTGTCGTAAGAGCGTTGGAGAAAAATGTAGCGCTTATCCGCTTCGATCCTCAACGCCGTGTTACATATGTGAATGACGTGTTTGCCAGTACAATGGGATATACCGCAGAGGAAATGTACGGAATGCTGCATCAGCAATTCTGTTTCTCTGAATTCGTGAATAGCCCTGAGTATGAGCAGTTCTGGCAAAGTATTTTGGAAGGAAGAAGCTTTCAGGATAAAATAGAGCGCAAGGATGCAAAAGGCAACGTCGTATGGCTGGAAGCCACCTACATGCCTATTTATGATGAGCTGGGCCATAATATCATCGCGGTGACGAAGATTGCGACAAATATTACGAATCGGCAAAACAATATAACAGCCGTAGTTGATGAATTGAAGGAAATGTCAGCCAACTTGAATCGACGTGCTGAAACGGGGATCGAGCGGAGCAAAGAGCTGCTTTCCAGCATCTCCTTGATTGCCGGAGTGTCCGCTAACAATACTGAGACGCTGACAGATTTGCAGGAGCAGGCTCAGTCTATACAAGGTGTTGTGCAAACGATCCGGGATATCGCCTCACAGACGCAGCTGCTTGCTCTTAATGCTGCTATCGAAGCTGCGCATGCAGGCGATTATGGCCGGGGGTTCGATGTCGTAGCCAAGGAAGTGAAAAAGCTGTCCGTCATGGTTACCAATTCGATTACGGAAATTAGAGACAGCGTTCAAGGCATCACGAAGGAGATCGGGAACATAACTAGAGGAACCAAGGATATTCAGGATCATGTCCGGCAAAGCCAACAGCAAACTGAAGTGGCGATGAATGACTTCTCCAGCGTGATGTCTTCTGCACAACAGCTGGATGCTAAAGCAGATGATGTTATACATTTGTTGTAAGTCTACAGATCGTTTAGGTATGATCATTGATGAAGAAGGCCTTATTTAAAGGTCTTTTTTTGTTCCATTCTTTGTTGTGTTTATTGGGCTTTCAACAGCATTGGAGCGATAAAATCCAGAAACACATTGGCGGGATGCCGTTCCTTTTTACGCTTGTCGTCAGTGGTGACGACAACGATCTTCATCGATGGAATAATGTAAATGAATTGCCCTCCATATCCTCTGGCGTAATAGTAGGGAAGGGAAGGCGTGGTAATGGAGCCCAGTTGTTGCTCTACGTTGTCCACACGGTATGTATGTGTCCACCAATGCCATGCGTAAAATCCGAAGTTTGGCGGATTTGCAGGGATGACCGGTTGCACGGAATGATGAACGCGCTCTGGGGAAATAAGCTGCTGCTGTTCCCAGCGCCCTTGCTGCAGGTAGAGTTGTCCAAATTTGAGCATGTCGGCAGGGCGCATACGCATGCCATATCCTCCAGTATGAATGCCTTGCGGATCGGCTTCCCAAGTGTAGTCCTCAATACCAAGCGGACCGAAAAGCTCCTCTTCAGCAAATTGGGCAGTTGTTTTGCCGCTAGCTTGCACAAGAATAGCCGATAGCAGCTGTGAATCGCCGGAGCTGTACTCCATCCGGGTTCCTGGATCTTCGGATAACAGCTGCTCCAATATAAAATCGACCCAATGGCTTGAACGCGTCATGCGCGGAAAGGACTTTTGTCCGCCGAATTCAGTCCAGGAGAATCCAGATGTCATCGTTAATAGATGCTCGATCGTAATTTCCCGTTTCCGGGCATCAGGGTCATTAAGCAGCTGAGGGAAGAACTGAGAAATCGGAGTGTTTGCCTCCGGGATTATCCCTTTATCCATCGCAATGCAGATAAGAGCAGATAGAATGCTTTTCGTGCAAGAGTTCACTTTGGCTGTCTGTGCCGGAATCTGTTGATTGCGATAATGCTCATACAGCATCTGGCCGTCTTGGCTGATCAAGCAGCTTCTTAGATCTACAGGCTCTATGGCTGAAGTTAGTTGAGAAAAGTTCATCATCGTATTGTTACTTCCTTTATTGTAGTTAGGCTCTTCGAACTTCGAAGAGCAGTGCGATTGTTAATAAATAACGGCAGGTTACGTTAAAGTGAATAGTAGCATAAAAACCAATTGAAAATAAAGGAGATTCCCGCTGCATTACGAATAGAAATACAAATTAGAGTAAAGGGAGTCAGTGATCTGATCATGAATGAGCTTATTAATGAATCCGTCATACAGCTTGCCGAAAAGCTGCAATTGCCGGAACGTATATTTAACACAGAAGAATTGCCGTGGGTACCATTCACAGAAAATCATTCCTGTTATTTTAAACCACTGCGGTTTGATCTTAACACAGGAACATGGATTTATTTGTTCAAAATAAAGAGTAATCAGGTGTTGGGGAAACATAGGCATACAGGCGGGGCTGTTATTGGTTTTAATATTCAAGGGCGCTGGAGATATGAGGGACGTGACTGGGTTGCTGGGCCGGGCACCTTTGTGTTCGAACCGCCTGGGGATATTCATACGCTAGTAACGGAGGATGAAGAGGTAGTGACGCTCTTTATTTTAAGCGGAGCTCTTCAATACTTTGATGAGAATAACAAAATCGTGGGGCAAGACGACATTTATACCGTGTTGCACAAGTATAGGGAGTTTTGCGACCAGAATGGTATTGAATGGCGGGGGGATTTGATTTATTGAAGTTGGCCGAAAAATATAGCCTAGATCGCGGCAGCACTGTTATGCTTTCGAGAGTTAAGTTTGCTAGGCTTTATCCAATCAAAATGCAAATGTGCAGGTTGTCAGCCGCTTTTTCGATGATTTATCGCATCAAAATGCAAATGTGCATTTTGATTGCCTAAAAAGGCCTCAAAACGCGTGAAA
>NZ_CBVJ010000027.1 GCF_000513275.1 Paenibacillus gorillae
CCTCAAAGCGTGAAATTGAGCGATTTCAAATGTATTTTTACATTTTGAAGGCTATTTTGGACCGTTTTCGGCTTATCAGCCTGCATTTTTGCATTTTGTTACTCATCGCAAGTCAGCATCACGAAGTTTGTATCAGGTAGTTGAATCATCCATCGGGACGATGGAAGTTAATAAAGGGCAATGCACGGATTCGTGCATTGCCCTTTATTTATTCGTCTATTTCGAAGTCGTTTTGTTCCGTTCAATGAGAATTGTCAAACTTACCAGCGTGACGAATATGGTGGCTCCCATATCGGACAGAATGGCGATCCATAACGTGAGCCAGCCGGGGATAGTCAGCAGCAGCGCAATAATTTTCAGTCCAAGCGAGACGATGATATTGAATCGAATCACCCGATTAACACGCTTGGCGAGAGAGATCGCCCCTGGAAGTTTGCCTAAGTGATCCTGCATCAATACAATATCCGCTGTCTCGATTGCACTGTCCGTGCCTTTACCCATTGCAATACCGAGCTGCGCGGTAGCCAGAGCTGGGGCATCATTAATGCCGTCGCCAATCATGGCGACAATGCCTTTGGAGGAAAGCTCTTTTACCCGATTTACTTTATCCTCCGGCAATAATCCCCCATAGTAATTCGAGACACCGACTGCAGCTGCAACCTTCTCGGCGGTCTTCTGATGATCCCCAGTAAGCATTACCGTGTTCTTAATCCCAAGCTTGTGAAGAGCTGCAATGACAGAGCGGCTTTCCTTGCGAATTTCATCCGAGATGCCGAACATACCAAGTACTTGTTGTTCATCTGCTACAAGAACAATTGTAAGCCCATCTTCCTTCAGCTGTTTAATCCGCTCTTGAATGGTTGAAGGTATACTTATATGCTCGATGCTTTTCTCATTGCCTAACCAGTAAGACTGACTATTTATCAGAGCTTTAATGCCGCTTCCTGTAAGGGTCTGGATTTCCTCGGTTTCGAAGATCGACAGGTCTCTGCGGTCTATTTCTTTCATAATCGCTTTGGCTAACGGGTGAGAGGAAGATTTTTCAATCGCACCCGCAACTTGTAGAAAACGATCTTCGTCATAAATTTCAAGCTGTTCGACATGTGGTTCACCTTTAGTTAAAGTGCCGGTCTTATCAAAAGCAAGCGTATCGATTTTGCCCAATTGCTCTAAGAATACGCCGCCTTTAACAAGAATTCCGTTTCTTGCAGTACGGGTGATCCCTGAAACAATTGCAATCGGAGAAGAAAGAATTAATGCGCATGGGCAGCCGACGATGAGCACGGACAATCCTTGATACAGCCAAGTTTTCCAGTCTCCTTGAAGGAAGAGCGGAGGGACGATCGTCACCAGCGCAGCAATAATCATAATGAGCGGCGTATAATACTTCGCAAATTTATTGATAAAGAGCTCCGTTGGCGTCTTTGTTTCCTGAGCTTCTTGCACCAGATGGAGGATTTTTGCTAGGGACGAGTCGTTATAAGCTTTCTCAATCCGAATGATCAGAAGTCCTTCGTTATTGATACTGCCGCCGAAGACGGGCTCTCCGGATTCTTTCTCAACCGGAAGTGATTCGCCAGTGATAGCTGCTTCATTAACCGAGCTTTTTCCGACAGTAATGATACCATCGGAAGGAATCTTCTCTCCGGGCTTGATTTTGACAAGGTCGCCGACCTGCAAGGAAGAAATAGGGACAATGATTTCTTGATCATTTATGATTTTTAAAGCTTCTTTGGGAGCAACTTGCAGTAAAGCTTCCATCGAACGCCGGGCTTTCTCCATGCCGAAGCCTTCCAGCAATTCATTAAGTCCAAATAGAATGGCGACTAAGGTTGCTTCTTTCCATTCTCCGATGGCTACGGCTCCGATTAAGGCAATGGTCATTAACGTGTCGATATTGAATTTAAGTTTAATTAAGTTTTTCAAGCCGCGGAAAAAAGTCGTGTAGCCGCTAATTACGGTGGCCAATAAATAAAGGGTGATGAGAAATGGCTTATCGAGCACCCCTTCTAGAGATAAGGCAGCGCCGTACAACACTCCGGATGTAATGAGCAATTTCAGCATTTTATGATTGCCGTCAGCATGACTATGATCATGATCGCCGTGTTCATGGCCATGTTCATGGTCATGAGCCCCGTCAGCATGATGATTGTGAGGGGAGGAAGAATTAGGTTCCGTTTGAAGGGAATTTGCGATGTAAGCCCCGTCAGATTTCAAAATGCGATTGACGTCCTTCATGGAGATATCCGGGTTAACCGTCAATTTGCCTGAATTATAACTGAGTGTGGCGCCGTCCCCATGATTCAATTGTTTAATTTCATCTTCGATTCTTTGGGCGCAGCCGGCACAAGAGAGACCTTTAATGCGGTATTCATTCATGGGAAAACCTCTTTTCAAACATTATATGAGCACTTGATCATATGATATGCGAGTGACTGGAATATGTCAAATTTTAATATTAAACGCCGGAGGGACGGAATGCGTTCATCATTTCCCTTATTTTAACCAGAAGAGGCAAAATGATTAACGTTAACCGCAAGCTCTTTAGTCTGTTAAACGGATTAGATGCTGAGATCATGCATATATTCAAATAAGTTACAAAAAAACATGAATGTGTAACTTATTTTGATGAAGTTGAATGTCTGTTTTGGGCGGGAGTATAATCAAATTCTGGAAGACCGATTGTTGAATATGAGAAGAAAGGAGCAGGAGAACAGGAGGGAACCGCATTTCTTGAACGCAAGTAACAATTATTCATATTCTTATTCATAATTAGCATGCAACCGAAAGGAATGATATAGATGGCAGAATCAAAAGCTTTAGGTAAAGCAGTCGTTATCGGAGCAGGAATTGCCGGACTATTAGCGGCACGGGTATTATCCGATTTTTACGAGAATGTTGTTATCGTTGAAAGAGATACATTGCCGGCTGAACCGGTTAATCGGCCTGGCGTACCGCAATCCTACCACCCGCATCGGGTGCTGCCGCGCGGCGATATGATTTTGGGGCGTTATTTTCCGGGATATATAACTGATATGTTGGAGATGGGGGCAGACCCGTCAGATGAAGAGTCCGTAATCATTGCCAATCGCTACGGCAGTTTTCCTATACAACCGCCCAAAAACACGGCTTCCAGCAGCAGGCCATTGCTAGAATGGGTTATTCGTCAACGGGTGCAACGGGTAGAAAATATTCAGTTCCTTTCTAATACAGAGGTAACAGGGTTAATCACCGATGACCGGGGAACGGTTACAGGTATTTATACCAGAGAACGCAATGAACAAAAAACGGAGGGCTCGGTAACAGCCGATATGGTTGTGGATACAGCCGGACGTTCCTCAAAAGCGGCCAATTGGCTTGAAGCTCTTGGTTATCAGATTCCAGAACCAGAAATATTGAAGGTTTCTTTAGGATATAGCACTCGTTATTATAAAATTCCTGAACCTTTACATAAAGAGTGGCGATCTATCTTATCCGATGCTGATCCCGACAAGGGCGTTTGCTCCAGCTATCTCTTCCGAATTGAGAATAACGTTGCCGGATCCTTGCTGTTCAGTGCGGGTGATGAGCCTTACCCATCAACTGATAGTGATGAGCATCAGGAAGGACTTAAACATTTAGCAGCAGCCGAGGTAGCGGATATTACAAGTCAGTTAGAGCCGATTCAGGCGCCAAGGGGCTATCGTGTCAAGGAATCGGTCCGTCATCATTTTGAACGGATGGACAATTGGCCGGCAGGATTGCTTGTGCTTGGGGATGCGTTTTGCAGCTTTGATCCTATATACGGGCAAGGGATGACTGTAGCAGCAATTGAAGCGGAGACAATCGGCAAATGCTTGCAAGAACAGCGCAGCAATCCTCAGCCTCAGTTCGAACGGCGTGTTCTTGAGCGGATGCAGCGGGCGGTTGAACCTGCCTGGTGGCTGAGTTCTGTATCGGATTTGCGGTGGAAAGGTGTCGAGCACTCTGGTACGGATACATTGAAAGGTGTTGCGTTTGTTCATAAGTTTATCGATTTATTTACGAAAAAAGCTACAAAACTGGCGATAGAAAACAACTTTTCGATGTATGGAACCATGTTTATGATGAATTCGCTAATTCTCCCTCCGAATGAATTTTTCAATGCAAAGGTGCTGGCTGAGCTGCTTAACGATGATGGTTCCGAAGAAGAGCAGCAGCTTCGGGCCGAGCTTGGAGAATCGGATCCGCAGAAGTTCCAAGCAAGAATAGATGAGCTAATCCCGTCCTTTGAAGGTGCCTATGATGGATTGCTGAATCCAGCGGCAGTAACGAATGCCGGAGGAGGATTCGGGTCATAGTATAATCTGTAGCTGCCATTCAAGCGAATGGCAGCTTTTGATTACTAGCGGCGTAGAACAAGGCTAGGAATTAAGAATACGGCTAAGGATGAGTGCCATATACTGCCTGCCATCTAGAGGATGATTAAAAAAAGGGTTGACGACTCTGAAAACGTTTTGATATATTTTGATTATCCAATCAGCAGTCGTTGGAACATCGCAGTGAAGAGGAGGGGAACGTACTGGCTATCAATATTAAGGATGTCGCAGAGAAAGCCGGCGTTTCCATCTCAACCGTGTCGAGGGTGCTGAACAACGGGAAGTATGTCAAGCAGGAAGTGAGAGAGATGGTTCAGCAAGCGATCAAGGATCTCAACTTTGTGCCTAACAGTATAGCCCGCAGTTTGGTCCGCAAGAAGACGAACCTGATTGGCGTTATCGCGTCTGATATTTCAACCAGCTTTTTCTCCTCCACGCTCAGTTATATTGAAGAAGCGGCAAGTCAGAATCGTTATAACATTCTTGTCGGCAATATCAAGGATAATCTGGACAAGGAATTGAAGTATTTGCACGTGTTTAAGGAAATGCAAGTAGACGGCATCATCGTTATGCATGAGAAGATGAACAAGCACATCGAGCGTTTTCTTCAAACCCTTACCACGCCTGCCGTGTTCTGCAGCGCCAAGCCGAGAGCAACGGTCGACTGCCCTTCGGTCAACATCGACGATATGCAGGCGTCCTATGACACGGTTAAGCATCTGATCGCCTTAGGACATCGGCAAATCGCTTTCATCGGGGGAGATACGAAAGAGATTTCGACTGGCCGGCATCGTTACGACGGTTACTTGAAAGCACTTGTAGAATCGGGAATTTCTGTTAATCCGGAATGGGTACGATTCGGCAACTTCAAGATGCGGGGCGGATATGAGATCATGCAATCCTTTCTGCAAAGCGAGCAGTTGCCTACGGTTGTCTTTGCAGTTAGTGACGATATGGCCGTGGGGGCGCTTAATTGCATCGTAGATCACGGTCTGAAAGTACCGGATGACATTTCGGTCGTCGGCTTCGACGACTCCAGTATTACAGAGACGGTTCGTCCGAAGCTAACCTCGCTGCATCAGCCGATTCAGCAAATCGGGCAGATGAGCGTCGATATATTGATCAAGATGATTGAAGGGAATTCGCCCGGCGTTAAGGAAGTTGTGCTTAGCCATAAATTAGTCGAAAGAGACAGCTTGAGAAGCTTGTTATAATGACTCAGGCTTTTCTTTACTCAAATCTGATAACGTTGCCATAAATGTATCATAATAAATGATAGTATGCCTTTCGTTTAAGTCTGGTAACGTTCTCAGATAAACTCATAATAGAAGCGTGGAGGTCATGATTTTGAAAGCTGAGAAACCATACGATGTACTGCTCCTTGGAGCAGGGAACATTGATATTGTCGTTAGCGGCTGTAATGCCATTCCGGATGCTGGTCAGGAAATTCGGGTTCCGAATATTTCTTTCCACATTGGAGGCGGAACGGCGCTTAGCGGATTGGGCATGGCCAAGCTGGGCATGCGCCCGATCATTACCGGAATTGTAGGCGATGATTATTGCGGAAGGTTCATTATCGATGAGCTCAATCGCAATGGAGTAGCTACAGATATTGTATTCAGCCAACAACAGAATACAGGAATCAGTATTGCGTTCAACCCGGAGACTGATCGCTCCTTTGTCACTTATGACGGCACTGTCACGGAGTTTACACTCAATGATGTACAAGAGCAGCTGTTTGCCACGGTTCGGCACGTCCACATTACCGGCTACAACGGACGTTCCAATCATGAGGAATACTTGTTTTTTGTGACCAAGGCCAAGCAAGCCGGCCTTACCGTATCGATGGATGTAGGCTGGGACGAAACGGGTGAATGGTATGAAGGCATCTTCGACATTATCCCGTCCGTCGATGTGTTTTTTGCGAATGAACTGGAAGCTCTCCATTATTCACGCAAATCAGATGTCAAGGACGCACTTTCCGTCTTCGCTAACTGCACGCCTTCAGCCGTCATCAAACTTGGAGAGGGGGGAGTTATCGCAGAGCGTGAAGGGAAAATGATGCATCATCCTTCTTTCCAAGTAACAGTTGTGGATACAACAGGCGCAGGCGATTCTTTCAATGCCGGTTATCTTTACGGTTATTTGAAAGGAGATGACTTGGAACATTGCTTGAAATATGGCACTGCCTGCGGCTCGCTTTCCGTTACAAAACGTGGCGGAAGCACGGGGTCTCCGACATTAGCTGAATTAACCGCATTTTTGTCTGACCATTCACCGCGAGAAGCTGTCACTTTATTGTCTTAATTTTATAGCCAAATTATGAGGAGGAATTACAAATGAAATTGGTACTAATCGGAGGCGCGGGTGTTCGCGCAGTATTTTTCACAAAAAGCTTAACGATGTTGGCTAAGGATATTGGTATTACAAAATTCGTGATGTATGACGTTAACCGTGAGAAGCTGGAAATTATCGGGAAGCTGTGCAAGCATGTCGTGAAGGAAAGCGGCCTGAACATGGAGCTGGAATTCAGCGACGATATCGAGGATGCTTTGGTTGGGGCGGATTATGTCATTACGACAATTCGCGTCGGCAATGACCGTTCCCGTGTCATCGATGAGCAAATTGCCTTGAAGCATGGCGTTATCGGTCAAGAAACTACAGGCCCAGGCGGTTTCTCGATGGCAATTCGTACGATTCCTGTACTGCTCGATTACTGTGAGAAAATTAAACGTATCGCGCCAAATGCATGGGTATTCAACTTCACGAATCCATCCGGGCTCGTATCCCAAGCGCTTCATACAGCCGGCTATGACCGCGTTATCGGAATCTGCGATACGCCAAGCTCGACGAAGATCCGTATTGCTGAAGCGATCGGTGCGAATCCGGACGAGCTGTACGTTGAGTTTGTTGGTCTGAACCATCTCTCGTGGATTACAAGCATCGTGCAGGACGGAAAAGAATTGCTGCCGGAGCTTGTATCGGACAAAGCGTTTATCGCAAAGGTCGGCGAATTCAAAATGTTCGATCCGGAACTGATCGACACACTTAAATTGCTGCCGAACGAATACCTGTACTACTACTATAACCGCGAGCAAGCCGTTGAGAACATCATTAAGAATGGCGATACACGCGCCAAATTCGTTGAAGCGAACAATGCGGAGATGCTGCGTGTACTCGGAGAAATGGACATCGATGCCGATCCGGAAGCGGCGCTTCAAACCTACTTGCGGTTCATGCACAAACGTGAGTCCTCCTACATGGCGATTGAGACGAGCAAAGGGCCTATCGAGCAGCCAGCTGAGGATGAGAAGCTCGAAATGCCGAACACGCTTGGTTACGCTGGCGTTATGCTGGACTTCGCACGGGCGATGAATCAAGGCATTGAGAAGCATATCGTACTGAATATCCCTGCAGGTGACCAAGTTGAAGGGTTTGACAAAAACGACGTACTGGAGATTACATGCCGCATGACGGCTCAAGGCGCTGTACCAGTTACACCGAAGAAGCTGCCAGAGCATGCTTATCAATTGATGAAAAATGTGAAGCTGTTCGAAAGCTACACAGTAGAAGCCGTACTGAACAAATCGAAGGATGCAGCAATCAAGGCATTGATGGTTCACCCGCTTGTTAATTCATACTCCATGGCGAAAAGCCTTGTAAATGACTATCTCGATGCGTACGCAGACATTCTTGGAGAATGGAACTAATACGATTTCATTGAGCAGGAGGCCGCTGCATGAAAGCAAAGGGAATTGGAATCAGTCTGAACGCAGATATGGTAAATGGGGATTTAGAGACGCTGGAGCGCCATCTCGGCTACATTGCTGATGCCGGGTGCGATTACGCGGAGTTGATTTTGCACGGACTAGATGTCGTAATAGGCGGGAAGGTGCACCCTAGGCGTCTGGAACGGGTGCGTGAGGTGCTTGGTAAATTCGAGCTGAAGTACACGATGCATCTGCCTTATGAATTAAACTTGTTGTCTTGGGCGAAAGGCAGGGATTACGAGATCGTCTTCGAAGCGGGAATCGAGCTGTCCAAAGCGATTGGCGCCGATACGATTATCTATCACAGCTCCTACGCCGAGTTGACGGATCAGAATCTGGAGCAGCATTATTTTCCAAAGTACGGCCCTATGAAACGAGAAGCGCTCTTCAAGCTGCTGCTTGAAGAGGATGCAGCAATGCTGCGTAGACTTGGGCTTATCGCCAAGGATGCGGGAATAACGATCGGGGTCGAGAACAACATCTGGTATGACAGGAAAAATGATTATACCTATGGCGTTCATCCGCAGACGGTGGCCCAGCATATCCGCAAGGTTGGTCTAGACAATGTGGGCATTACGCTCGATATCGGCCATTGCTATTTAACCTCGATCGCGTACGAGTATGATTTTCAAGAAGCGATTGAAGCCGTACTGCCTTACACAAAGCATCTGCATGTCCATGACAACTTCGGCAAGCTGTACGACGCCAAAGCCTATATGAGCAATTTGCCTTACGGCTACGGAGATTTGCATTTGCCTGTCGGCTGGGGTTCGATTCCTTATGCGGAAGTGTTCCAGTGGCTGGCTGCTTATGAAGGTATCATCAACATGGAGATTGAATTCCGATTATATCCTCATTTCAAGGAATCGGTAGAAGAGATGAGGGAGCTTTTAGCCGGGAAACAATTGTAATAATAAAAGTGTGGGAGCTGACGCTGCATGAGCGTTAGCTCCTTTTTTATGTGAAAACAGCATCCTGCCCGGGCAGGCAGAGATTGGGGTAGACTTTGCCCTTAGGGGAAGGTGTATAGTGAGAGTTAGCAGGAGATTGGATTGATCATCCAATAGTTCCGATAAAAGGTTAAATGAAATGGAGGTGACGCCTTGCTGTCTATTGGCGAATTCTCGAAAATATGTGAAGTATCGACTAAAACACTTCGCTATTACGATGAGATTGGCTTATTGCATCCGGACGAGATTAATGTGGACAACGGCTACCGGTACTACTCGATCCGCCAGCTTGAGACGATGCTCTGGATTAACCGGTTGAAGTCCTATCACTTTTCACTGGAGGAGATCGGAGCCATTCTGGAATGGGAAGAGGATCAATTTGAAGCTAACATCTATACTGAGCTTCATCGTAAGAGGAGAGGGCTTCAGGAGAAGCTGGATGCTGTCGCCTACACGCTTAAACAAATAAGCCTCGATATCGCAAATGTAGAAAAAGGCATTCCCATCATGTCCTATCTTCAGCATATCGAAGTGCAGCTTGTAGAAACGGAGCCAATGAATGTATTGTTTAACCGTCTGAAACTTAGCAGCGACGATTATGCAGAAGGGTATGGCGTTTACTTCGGCAGGCTGTATGAAAAGATTGCGACGGAAAAACTCACGCTGCTAGGCAGCCCCATGACGATTTATCACAGCCCTGAGTACAATCCGGTCGGCAATGATACAGAGTTTGCGATTCCCATCGCCGAGGCGGTTAAGGGAACAAGGGATATACCGGGAGGACTTTGTGCCAAATCGGTGTTTAAGGGTTCCTATGCCCAATTGACATCGGTATACGCGAAGCTGAGGGAATGGATCGACCAGGAAGGTTATGAAGTGCTGAAATCCCCGTATGAAATATACGTATCCGATCCCCAATGTACACACCCGGAAGACAGGATAACCGAGGTATATTTTCCAGTAAGAAAAAATAACAGTTCAGCTTATAAATGATAAAGGGGATATTTTATGAAACCTAATTCCGAGGGGGCTGCTGCATTGGGAGTGGATGTTGAAAAGCTTTCATCATTAGATGCTGTAATTAAGTCCGAATACAGCAATATTAACGGTATCGTTGCAGTCAGAAACGGGGTTACAGTATATGAAAGCTACTACAATGGTTTCGGCCCGGATACGGCTCATCATGTGGCATCGGTAACAAAAAGTATTGTGTCGGCCCTCATTGGCATTGCAATAGATCGCAAGTATATAGAGAATGCGGATGCGAAAGTGCTGGATTTCTTTCCTGAATATGTGGCTGATGCGGATGCAGGTGTGAAGCGGGAAATTACGATCCGGCATCTGCTTACGATGACAGCTCCATATGCCTTTGAGGACTGGCGTGAACCGCTGGATCAAATGTGCATGAATCCGGACTGGGTCCAGTATGCGCTGGATATTATGGGACTTAACGGTACACTAGGGGCCTTCAAATATTCAACCGCAGGTGCCCATTTACTATCTGCAATTATTACCCGTGCCACGGGTAAAAGCGCTCGTGAGTTTGCAAATGAACAATTATTCAAACCGATTGGCATGCGAGAAATTCCGGACTATACGCTTACGTCTTTCGGATTTGATCAATTGTTTGGGAGTGAAGTGAAAGGATGGGTTAACGACCCTCACAAGCATTCAACAGGCGGCTGGGGGCTGACGTTAACTCCACGAGATATGGCTCTGTTTGGCCAACTCTATTTGAACAGGGGAGAGTGGGATGGCCAGCCGGTGATTTCGCAGAGCTGGGTTGATGAATCGACGGCGATGAATGCGAATCAATATGGTTATCTGTGGTGGGTACGCGAAGAGAACGGAGTACTTGCCTATTCAGCTGTAGGAGACGGGGGAAATGTCATTTGCTGCGTGCCAGAGAAAGAGCTTGTCGTAGCTATTGCATCTGGATTTCTCCCTCATGCTCCTGACAGATGGCCATTAATTAGAGATTGGATTATTCCAGCTGTTAGTGATGATAAAGAATGACTGATGACTTGCTATTGATCGCCAGATTAAATAATTGGCTGTTTACAAATGGATCAATTGTTTAATAAATAACGTTTCTGAAGGCCCATGACATAGTGCATGGGTCTTTTCAAGTATGCTGACCCAGGCATCCGTTATAGAAGTCCTTCAAATCGACACAAATAGGTCGTTTTGTGGTCGCATTTCTCACTTTTCACGAGCAGTTAAATAGCTTATAATTATTTGATGACAGTTTAATCTAACAAATGAATAGCAAGACATGACAATCGTTATTGAAACAATAAGGTGTGTGACTAGGTTGCGCCTTGGCTTGGTGAGGCCTAAGCAGGAGCGACTGGATGCTTTCTGCAAATTTTAGGATATAAGGATGGTAATAATGAGCAGCAGAGAAACTAAAACAGACGTCATCTTAATTGGTGCCGGAATTATGAGTGCGACTTTAGGGACACTTCTGAAAGAGTTAGTACCGGAATGGGAAATTAAAGTGTTTGAGAAGCTCGAGCAAGCAGGGGAAGAAAGCTCAAACGAATGGAACAATGCAGGAACAGGGCATGCGGCACTTTGCGAACTTAACTACACGGTAGAGAAACCGGATGGATCGGTGGATATTAGCAAAGCGATTCAGATTAATGAACAGTTCCAGCTTTCCATGCAGTTCTGGTCTTATCTCGTAAACAGCAAGCTGATCTCTAACCCGCAGGACTTTATTATGGCATTGCCTCATATGAGTATGGTATTAGGTGAAAAGAATGTAGCTTTCTTGAAAAAGCGTTTCGAAGCGATGACCCAGAATCCATTGTTTCAAGGCATGGAGTTTTCCGATGATCCTAAAAAATTGATGGATTGGATTCCGCTCATTATAAAAGATCGTCAATCGAATGAACCTATTGCAGCAACCAAAATCGACACGGGGACAGATGTCAATTTTGGTGCTTTAACGCGCATTCTATTCGATCACCTTAAGAGCAAAAACGTGAAAATTAACTATAATCATAGCGTCCAGAATATGACGCGTGCCGGTGACGGCTCGTGGAACTTGAAAATCCGGAACGCCAGCGGCAGCGTGGAGCATCACCAAGCGAAGTTCGTCTTTATCGGCGGCGGCGGAGGAAGCTTGCATTTGCTGCAAAAGTCAGGTATTCCTGAAGGGAAGCATATTGGCGGATTCCCGGTTAGCGGTATCTTTATGGTGTGCAACAATCCGGAGGTTGTCGCTCAGCATCATGCTAAAGTTTACGGCAAAGCTAAAGTTGGTGCGCCTCCAATGTCAGTTCCGCATCTGGACACCCGTTTTATCGAGAACAAAAAATCATTGCTCTTTGGACCTTTTGCCGGATTCTCTCCAAAGTTTCTGAAAACCGGCTCTATGTTCGATTTGATCACTTCGGTAAAACCGGATAATCTGGTCACGATGTTATCGGCCGGTGCGAAAAACATGTCGCTGACGAAATATCTGATCGAGCAAGTGCTGCTATCGAAAGAAAAACGTATGGAAGAGCTGCGTGAGTTTATTCCAAATGCTCGGATCGAGGACTGGGATCTGGTCGTAGCCGGTCAGCGTGTACAGGTTATTAAAGATACACCAGCCGGAAAAGGTACCTTGCAATTCGGTACAGAAGTTATCACTGCAGCGGATGGTTCGATTGCTGCATTGTTAGGCGCTTCTCCTGGTGCTTCAACCGCGGTACATGTCATGCTTGAGGTTATTAACAAATGCTTCCCGCAGCACAGCAAAGAGTGGGAGCCGAAGATTAAAGAAATGATTCCTTCCTACGGCGTATCGCTTATGAAAAATCCGGAGCTTCTGCGCGAGGTGCACGCATCAACGGCAGATGCGCTTGGCTTAAGCGAGAAAGAACGCGTCTATAGTTAGTTGTTCAAATAAGCATTTTGCAATTATCGTTGCTGAATCATACACAGAAACGCGATGCCATTCCAGCATCGCGTTTTTTTTGACTTTTAAAGAGTGGGTTCTTAAGTGTTAGAGGAGGATAGCAATGATTAAACTCGGCAGGTTGGCAGTTACTATGATGTATCTCAATGGAACGTTAACGTTCCGGGTCCGGTGTGCTGTTGACGGTTGTGTCCGCCTCAATCATCGGCAGTCTTTTCGGAATACCAAAGCTGTTCTGCCAACTACATATAAGCAACAAAATGTAAAAGTGCATTTTGATAGCTCGCAAATGGACCAAAAACGCGCTCAAAATGCAAAAGTACATTTGAAATCACTCCTTTTCACGCAAAAGGGGATTTTTTAGCCAATCAAACTGCACATTTGCATTTTGATGCGATAATTCTACTAATAAATGGATTTTAACATGCAGTTTTACATTTTGAACGTAAGTTTAAAACCTTTAGCGAATCTGGGGCCATGATGATGAGGATGAGCGGAGCGTTTTGAGTTCAGGAGGACATTTCGATGATTCCTTCCATCTTTCATCGTGCAAGCGATGAACTAGTGAAATCAAGAACGGCAGCATGAACCAAAACGCGCAGCGAATCCCTTCTATATCAAATGTAACTATTTTCCTCTCAATACGTAACAAACTAAGGTTAGCTTATTCTAGCTTAGCGTGCTGATCTATTTTCCAGGCAAATCTTAACGGAAAAGATTAAGAGTTAAGACTTCGTTAACGGGCACGTAAGACTGGAGTGTTAAACTAAGGAAGACAAATAAAGAGAGGAAGTGAACGGATTTGAAGAAAAGAATCATTTGGTCGCTTGCAACAGCCCTGGCGTTTGCACCTGTTTTGCCAACGGCGGCGATGGCTGCCACACAGGAAGTTGTAGCCCCGCTATCGATTGAGAAGTTTGCCGCTGAGAAAGCCGCTCTTCTAACCGAGCAGTATGGTACGACTAGCGTCCAGTATGCCTTAATTGACAATGGCAAGATCAAGGTTTCGGGTCATGCGGGGTTGAATGACCTATCGGGAAAGGTTCCCTTAACGAAAAATACGGTGTATGGCATTGGCTCGACTAGTAAGGTGTTTACGGCCGCAGCGGTTATGAAGCTGGTTGAACAAGGTAAGATTGACCTGGATACACCTGTCGTCCAGTATGTAACTGACTTCAAGATGAAGGACGAGCGTTATAAGAAAATAACGCCACGTATGCTGCTCAATCATTCATCCGGTCTGCAAGGCTCGACTTTGGGCAACGGTTTTCTATTCAATGATCCAGATACCTATGTGCATGATGGGCTGCTCCAGCAGTTGTCTACACAGAAGTTGAAAGCAGATCCCGGCGCGTTTTCCGTGTATTGCAACGATGGATTTATGTTATCTGAGATTCTGGTAGAAAGAGTCAGCAATATGACTTTCACTGCATTTATCGATCAATATTTCGCTAAGCCGCTTGGTATGAATAATACGTTGACACCGCAAAGCGCACTTGATGCTCATTCCTTTGCAGCTATTTATTCCCCTTTCTATGAGGGACAGCTTCCTACGGAAACAGCGAATGTGATTGGAACGGGGGGCATTTTTTCCACAGCAGAGGATTTAGCGAAGTTCTCTCAAATCTTCACAGGACAGAGGAAAGATGTTCTCTCCGAGAAATCGGCACAAGCAATGGAGCAAGAGGAGTATAAAAAGGGATTATGGCCGACAGATGCAGATAGTTCCATTGACTATGGGCTTGGCTGGGATACGGTAAGACTGTACCCGTTTAATGATTATGGGATAAAGGCTCTCGTTAAAGGCGGAGACACAACCTTGTACCATTCTTCGCTCGTGGTGCTGCCAGGTCATAACATGGCTGTAGCCGTCGTCACTTCAGGCGGGAGCAGTTCCTTAAATCAATTGTTTGCAACAGAATTACTGCTTCAATCTTTGAAAGAGAAGGGTTCGATTAAAGAGATTAAAGCAGAAAAATCTTTTGGAAAGCCAAGCAAGGCTACTATGCCGAAAGACATAGCAACGTACGCAGGCTACTACAACACCATGGCGGATCAGTGGAAAGTTGAGATCAAAGACGGAGAACTCACTTTACAAGGACAGAAATTTATTTATACTGCGGATGATGCTTTTGTAGATGAAGAAGGCAGCACTAAAATCCGGTTCGTTAAAGAAAGCAACGGACGTACTTACCTATGGATGGGTCAATACATTTCGGTACCCGGCTTAGGACAAATTGCATTTTCTGATTATAAAGGAGAAAAGGTTGAGCCTGCAGCGCTTAGTAAAGAGGTAGCTGACGCATGGGCACAAAGAGAAGGAAAGCTGTACTTTGCAGTGAATGAGAAATACAGTTCTGTCGCTTATATGAGCCTGCTGGCAATTCCTTTTTCTGTTCATGCCAGCGCTGAAGGATATTTGTACAATCTCAAAATAACAGGTCCGGATACGGCAGAGAATCAGCATCAGATTCCTGGTATAGCAGGCCGGGATACGACTGAAGTTTCTTTCTATAAGGAAGCGGGTATCGAGTACTTTGAGATGAGAGGCGGTTTATATGTAAGCCAGGATGGAGTCAAACCGCTCTATACGGGTAAAACCTCTGTCGCTACGATACAAGCGAACGGCCATGCAAGATGGTTCAGCATTCCCGCAAACGCAGCCGGTAAGAAATTGAAAGTTTCAATGCCTGAAAAAGGCGGTTTTATGGTGTACGATGAAAATGGTGCTCTCGTTAACAACACAGTCATCAGCGGTAAAAATGAAGTCGTGCTTCCTAAAAACGGATTCATCGTATTTGCCGGAGATGCCGGTTCGGCTTTCGGAATTTCGCTATCCAAATAGCACTGATAATACCTAATATTACACAACACAAATAAGAAAAGAAGCCAGCTGCTGCAGCTGGCTTCTTTTCTATTTACCGGACATCATCATGTAGCGGAACATAAGTCCTAACTTCAGCTGCAGTAAATGATCATTGTTTTTCAAATCCAGATTCATTAGCCCCGTAATTTTCTCCAGCCGGTAAAGCACGGTGTTACGATGGATAAATAAAGCGCGGGCCGTTTCGTTAACCTGACCGTTATTGGTGAAATAAGCCTCTAGCGTGCGCATCATTTCGCCCGAATAATCTTCATCCTTGTCCAGCAAAGGCTGGAACAGATAAGAGCAATAACGGCGCATAATCTCTTGCGGAATATGCCGGAACAGATACGTAAACTCCAAATCGGCAAATAGCACAACAGATTGAGAGATGCCCAGCTCGGTGCTAATTCGCTCGGCATCGATACATTCCTGGAAGCCATCGATTAATGCGTCGACACCTGTCCTGATTTTGCTGCAAAAGCTCGCGCTTGGCCCGGCGCCATGGCGCCATCCGTTAATGAGCTCGCCATACAATTGAATGGAAGGCTCGTACAACGTACGCTCCTTCGACACTTCCTCCGGAATTTGCAGCAGGGAATACATACGATTCATGACGTAAAAATGATGGGATACGAGAGACGCCGCTTTAGGATGCTCCTGCAGCCGATCCTGAACTTCCCGCAATTTACGGCGCTGCGTGTGAGGGTCCCATGTGCTTATGTCAACAGCGGTCATCATACACACAAATGAGGTATCCCAGAAGTCGCTGCCCAATGCTTCGGCAAATTCAAGCACGGTCTGCTCGGACACGATGCCTTTCAAGTAACGCTCCATTGCAATGCCTAGCCGTCTGCCAGCGGCGGATTCTTCCTGATTCTGAATGACCTCCAGGTGATAGGAGAGGATGACGGCTGCTTGATGAAAGATTCCTTCCATCTCCTCCAGCAACTGTTCGGCCTGTATGAGCAGATAACCGTATGTTTTTCCATTTTTGAGCAAGGGAATTCTATGAAGCAGCTCGTGAGCGGCCGTGTACATCCGGTTATCTGACGGCGAATCGCTCATAAGCTCGATTTCTGAGCAGGCAGTCCTGTTGTAAAGGATTTGTCCCTCTGTCGTAATGACAGCGATAGGATGAGCTAAAATGCTATGAATACTTTGAAAATAATTCGTATATTCATCTGCTTGCATTGCAAAATCGACTAGCTTCCTCTGCATCTCAAGCCGTTCATTAAGCTTCCGTGTATCCCGTTGAAACTCAGATTGAAAGAGGGCGGTGATCTGTTCGGAGAAGGTGAAGGCAAAGGGTAATTCAATTAAAGGAAGCTGTAAACGATCGGCTTCCAGCAGAACCGCCTGCGGAATCTCCTTCCAATAACGGCCAAGCTTTATCCCCAGCCCTGATGCTCCGCGTTCGCTTAGCTTTTGAAGCAAGGTGACAAATTCCTCAGGCGAGTCTCGAATCGCGTACGCAGTCGTCAGCAGCAGCTCGCCTTCCTTCATCCAATTAATAACATCCGGTGCATCCATCAGATTAATCGAGCTGATTGTGCGGGACACGCCTTCACGTCCGGCAACTAAATTTCCCTCCGATAGCGGATAGACAGTCAGAGCATCTTCTACGGTTATATGCATATCATGCCGCTCCTTCAGTTGAATGATACCTGACATACAACTTGTGCAGATATCTGCTATTTTCTTAGCTTTTTTCAAATTATATCGTTTTCCCGCCCTCTTCTGCAAACTGTTTCTGATATTCGTGTTAGTTAATATAACACTAAAGTAAGGTATTTTGGTTTTCAAACCATTTACATGACGAAAAATTAGATCTGAAACTAAAAACATGTCAGGAATATTTACAACAATCCGTTTTGGGGTTATGATTGGTCACAACTTCTAAGAGAGATGGGGGATCGGGATGCAGCTTACTGAGCGCCAAGCAACAGAGTCTAAAAAGGGTACCATGCTGGCCATCGAGGATGTCGGCAAAATCTATCCGAACGGTACGATAGCCGTTCAGCATGCGAATCTCAATGTGGGTGAAGGTGAATTTCTCTGCTTTGTCGGCCCTTCGGGCTGCGGCAAATCGACGATTTTTAATATGATTGCAGGTTTGACGGAGCCTACCTCTGGCAGCCTCTCTGTATTGGGCGATTCGCCAAGAGCGGCGCGCAGACGGAATGAAATTGCCTTTGTATTTCAAGAGCATACGCTGCTGCCATGGTCAAAGCTGATTGACAATGTAACGATGCCGCTGACGCTGCGCGGCGTTTCCAAGAAGGAGCGTATCGCAGAAGGGGAGCGGGTGTTGGAGCTGGTAGGCTTGAAGGATTATACCAAAGTGCTGCCTCGCGAGCTTTCAGGCGGTATGAAGATGCGGGTATCTATTGCAAGAGCGCTCATCTCCAGGCCTAAGCTGCTGTTAATGGACGAGCCATTTGGTGCACTTGATGAAATTACAAGGCAGACGCTGCAGGATGAATTATTGAACATTTGGGAGCAGGATAAGCGCATGTCGGTACTGTTTATTACGCATAACGTATTTGAAAGTGTCTTTCTATCAACAAGAGTCGTCGTGATGACGCCGCGTCCTGGTAAAATTTCAGATATTATCGATATTCCATCGCATTATCCAAGAGATGATGAATTCCGGACTCGTCCAGAATTTGGCGATTATGTACGAAGCGTTTCCGATGTGTTGAAGCACTAATGAGAAGCAAGGAAAGGAGAGATAACGACAATGGATAAACTGGCAGCAACCCGGGTAATTGAACCTGCTTCAGCCATCCGAACTTCCATGAAGAGGCGAACCCCGAGCGGACATTCCGCTATTCCGCATCCTATCGTAAGACTGTTGAAGAAAGTGCTGCCTCCGCTTGTAGTATTTGTTTTATTCATAGGCGGCTGGGAGCTGATTGTACGACTTTACGGTATAGCTTCTTATATTTTGCCCAAGCCCTCCGATATTGTCTCGGCGGCAGCGCATAACAGCTCGAACCTGATTGCATCAGTAAGCACGACCATTATTGAGGCATTGATCGGCTTCGCCATCAGCGTAGTGCTCGGCATTGGCGTAGCCATCCTGCTTGCGCTATCCAAGACAGTTGAGAAGAGCGTCTATCCCTACGCAATTATTTTACAGACCATCCCGGTCGTCGCCATTGCTCCGATCATTGTGATTTGGTTCGGGGCGGGCATCAACGCCATTGTCATCATTTCATTCCTGATCAGCTTTTTCCCGATTTTGTCGAATACGCTGATTGGCTTGAACTCAACGGATCAAAATATGAAAAATTTATTTTATCTCTATAATGCGAGCAAGCTGCAGACGATCTGGAAGCTCCGTTTTCCCGCTGCATTGCCCTACATTATGGCCGGCTTGAAAATCTCCTGCTCCAGCGCGGTTGTTGGCGCAATTGTGGGGGAATATATTGCCGGTATCGGCGGCGGCCAGGGCGGACTCGGATACGGCATTACCGTCGCGGCAACACGACTGCAAACCCCTTATTTATTCGCCTGCGGTTTGTCAGCAGCCGTACTGGGTATCGTCTTTTTCCTGATCATCAATCTGATTTCGAACAAGCTGTTGAAATCCTGGCATGAATCCGCAATGAAATAATAAGCAGAAAAAGGGAGAGAAATAATCATGTCCAAACTTCGTATCCAATTACTTAGCTACAAATACCTGTTGGCTGCTGTTTTGTTAATGACGCTGCTCTTAAGTGCATGCTCCAATTCTAATTCCAATGCACCTGCAGCTACTGCCGGCAATGGAGGCGACAGCAGCTCTGAACTGAAAAAAGTCAGATTGGTTGAGGGCTGGTATGCCAAAGGAGAAGACGGCGGCTACTTTGGTGCTTTGCAGCAGAACTATTATAAGGACAATGGAATCGATATGACGATTCAGCCGGGCGGACCCGAGGTATCTGGCTTACAGCTGGTTGCTGCGGGAAAAGCGGATTTCGGCATCTCCTATGCGGATGAAATTCTGAAAGCCAGAGAGCAAGGTATTCCGGTTGTCGGCATTCTTGCCGGGCTTCAGTATACTCCGCAGGTGCTTATGTATCATAAAGAGGCGAATGTTACGGACTTCTCCGATTTGAACGGCAAAACGGTGTACGTCACACCGGCGATTCCATATTGGGAATATATCAAGAGTCAGTATAAGCTGACGGATGTGAAAGAGATGAAGTACAACGGCCAGCTCGTCAACTTCATTAATGACCCTAATTCACTGAATCAAGGCTATGTGACCAATGAACCGTATGTGCTGTCGCAGCAAGGCGTGGATGTGGGCTATCTGAAGATCGCCGATTCCGGATATGCGAATTATGCGAATGTACTATTTACGACGGAAGATTATTTGAAAAAACATCCGGATATCGTTAAGGCTGTCGTACAAGCGAGCCAAAAGGGCTGGAGCTACTACCTGGACAACTATAAATCGGTGAACCCGCTCATCAAGACATATAACCCGGACATGACGCTGGAAGCGATGAACTATGAGGCAGAGCATGAGAAAGATTTCATTCTGAATGAGGAAACGAAGACGAACGGAATTGGCTATATGACTAAGGAGCGTTGGGACACGCTGCAGAAGCAAATGCTGCAAGTTGGCGGACTAGCGAAGGAGCAAGATGTTTCGAAGGCGTTCACTGGCGAGTTTATTGCTAAACCTTAAAGTCGAAGGCTTCAAGAATGAGCGGCAACATACAATTTGCAGAAAAATGAGGGACCTAAATGATTAAATTAGGAAACCTAAAGAACTATTGGAAAGTGTCAGGCACGTTAGTAGATCTAAGACGGTCACAGCCTTCTGTGCAATCTGTCACCTTGCCGGCACAGCCGCAAAAAGTAATGCTGGATCTGGAGCATACAGCGATTATTATCATCGATATGCAAAATGATTTCTGTACGCCGGGAGGCTGGCTTGATTCGATCGGAGTGGATACAAGTCCGCTGCTTAATCCGGTCGATCGGCTCAATCGGGTGCTGCCGGAGCTGCGCAAGGCGGGTGTGCCTGTAATATGGCTGAACTGGGGTAATCGTCAGGATCAGATGAACGTTCCGCCATCTGTTCTTCATGTATACAATTCCGACGGTCAAGGCGTCGGAATTGGCGAGCCGCTGCCGGAGAATGGCTCTAAAGTGTTAGAGAAAGGCAGCTGGGGAGCAGCGATTGTCGATGGATTAACGATCGCATCTGAAGATATCTATGTTGATAAATACCGGATGAGCGGGTTCTGGGACACTCCGCTGGACAGCATTCTTCGCAATCTGAATATACGGACGCTGCTGTTCGCCGGTGTAAATCTGGATCAGTGCGTCATGCATACTTTGCAGGATGCGTCATGCCTGGGCTATGACAGCATACTTCTGGAGGACTGCTCGGCTACTAGCTCACCGTCTTATTGTACAGAAGCGGCTCTATACAATATCAAGCAATGCTACGGTTTTGTAGCACAATCTGCGGGATTACTGGAAGAACTGACGGACTCTGCAGCCAGTCAAATTGATTATGTGCCGCCAGCTGAGGCAATGACTACAGCAGAAGGCTGATCAGAAAGGAAGGAGAATCGGCATGATGGAGGATCAATGGAAGGCTGTGGTCAGCCGCATGGCGGTGGGAGCGACAGGACAAGGAAAGCTGAGCTCGCTCAGCTTTATGGTCAAAGATGTATTTGCTGTACGCGGTTATACGAACGGCGCGGGCAACCCGCGCTGGCTGGAAACGCATGAAATAGCGCAAGAGCATGCGACTGCAATTGATCTGCTGCTGAATGAAGGGGCGACGCTTACCGGCACTACGCATACCGATGAGCTCATGTACAGCTTGAATGGTGAGAATTTCCACTATGGAACACCTCTCAATCCGCAAGCACCTGACCGGATACCAGGCGGTTCATCCAGCGGCTCAGCGGTTGCTGTCGCTGCTGATCTTGCAGACTTCACACTTGGCACGGATACGGGCGGATCGGTTCGCGTACCTGCCTCGTATTGCGGTATCTATGGTCTGAGACCGACTCATGGCAGCGTCTCCGAAAAAGGGGTGATTCCGCTAGCCTCCAGCTTTGATACCGTTGGCTGGATGGCTCGTGATCTAAGTTTGCTTCGTCAGGTGGGAGATGTACTTCTGCCGGAGAATCCGGCACCAGGGTCAGAGTTTAGCCGGATTCTCATTGGTGAAGACGCTTGGGAGCTGGCAGATTCGGAGAGCAGAGAGGCTCTTGCCCCTAGTTTGAAGGCAATACGAGCTGCCGGTGCAAGCCAGTCATCGATTCGCATTGCTTCTCAGGGACTAACCGAATGGATGACGATGTTCAGAACGATTCAAGGCTATGAAATTTGGCAGGAGCATGGCGAATGGATTACACGTGAGAAACCCGTTTTTGGACCGGGAATTGCTGAAAGGTTCTCTTGGTCTCGCAGCATTGATCGTGCTGATATGGAGCGGCAGGCTACGCGCCGATTGGCGGTTCGTCAGTCTATCACCGATTTGCTTGGAACGGACGCTCTGCTGATCATTCCGACTACGCCAGGGGCAGCTCCGAAGCTTGGAATGAATGGGCCGCTAATGGAAGAGCGCAGAGCGAAGGCGATGCAGCTAACCTGTATCGCTGGCTTGACGGGACTGCCGCAGCTCACGATTCCTGCTGGAGAAGTACAGGGCTGTCCGGTCGGGATATCTATAATCGCTGGATATGGACAGGATTCGCGATTGCTGGAGTGGGCAGCCGCACACTTAGCTGCACCCGTACTCAAGTAAGTCTCATTCGAGTGAATAATCTATGCACACCTAAAGAGCAGCTGTGCTTTATGAAAAGAGGGGTTCGATATGTTTCAACGATATGAAGGAACGGCATGGGAGCAGCGTTTTTTGCCCCGTCTGACTAGCAAGCAAGTGCTGGAGCTGCCCAAGGAGAAGGCACTCGTGATTTTGCCAGTAGGAGCAGTAGAGCAGCATGGACCTCACCTTCCCATATATACGGATACACTAATTGGGGAAGCGACCTTGACGCAAACACTGGAACGTTTAAACGGGGAAAGCGAAGTGTGGCTGCTCCCGCCTGTCTCCTATGGCAAGAGCAATGAGCATATTGGTCTTCCTGGCACGATCTCCCTGTCAGCAACTACGCTTAAGGGCGTCATTATGGACATTGCCGACAGCTTGCATGCCAGCGGATTCCGTAGACTGCTGCTGTTCAATACCCATGGCGGCAATGTTGATCTGCTAAACCTGGTGTCACGTGAAATTCGCATTCGTACAGGAATGATGGTGTTTTATTTGAGCCCGGGCAGCTTGAATGTTGCGGAGGATCTGATGTCAGCCGAGGAGCTGGAGTACGGCATTCATGGCGGCGATTATGAGACGTCAATCGTTATGTCTATTAAACCAGACTGGGTTCAAACCGAGTTTCTGGTTAAGGATTTTCCCGACATGTCTAAGTACCGTTTTCTAACGCTAGAGGGAAAAATCCGCTTCGGCTGGAAGATGACCGATATATCTGTGACTGGCATTAGCGGTAATGCGACCGCAGCAACATCTGAGAAAGGCCAAATTATTCAAGACAGAATTGCGGAGCTGCTAGCGAAAGCGCTGGATGAGCTTTGTCAGTTTGAAATAACCGATGTTCTCGGTGACAGCAAGGCTATGCAGGCTGATGGTGCTCGACTATGAAGCTTGTTAGCCTGAACCATAACGGAGAAGAGCAAGCGGCTATTGAGCATCTAGGGAGCTTCTATTTGATTCAATCCATCAATGAGATAGAAGGAACTGCCTGGTGCTCGTCGATTACGGATATTTTGCAACAGGACCAATTGGATCAGCTTAAGCTCTGGTATCAGGATGGCGGGCAGCAGGCATTGTTGTCGATGGCTTGCCTAGAGATGGAGCAAGTTCGTCCAGCTCCAATTGTTCGCCAGCCACGAAAAATATGGGGAATCGGTATGAACTACGTTCAGAAAGCAATAGATTTAGCCTCAACGCCGCCAGAGCTCGAACCCGTCTGTTTCATGAAACCCGACACCAGTCTGATTGGACCAGAGGAAGCGATTCGAATCCCGGCGTCCCTGGCAGCTGATGTAACAGCGGAGGCAGAGCTTGGTATAGTTATTGGCCGCACGTGTAAAAATGTTCCCGAAGAGCAAGCGGAAAGCGTCATTGCCGGGTTTGTAGCGACGCTGGATATGACTCGTCAGGATATACATGCTCGTAATCCGAGATTTCTGCAGCGTTCCAAAGTCTTCGATACATTCTTCAGCCTAGGCTCGCAGCTGATAACGGCTGATGAAATAACCGATCTGCAGAGCTTGATCGTGGAAACGCTGCGTAACGGCGAGACAATACACAGTAATACTGTAGCCCATATGATGTATCATCCGTGGTTCATCGTCTCGTATTTTTCCCAGATGATGACCCTCTATCCGGGTGATGTGATTATGACGGGCACGCCGGGCTCCGTACGGATACATCATGGCGATACTGCTGAATGCAGGATTAGCGGATTTTCAGTACTGCGGAATCCTGTAAGTAGCGAATGAGGATTAACGGATCGTAAATAAATCGCTATACCAATTCAACATAAAGCGAGGTAGATTAATATGGTCAATATTCCGGGATTGATAGCCGGCAACTTCGAGGATTGTCCTATTCATAAAATATCGGCAGCGGATACGAACAAATTTCTTCTGTTATGCGATAGAGAGCAGGTTCCATTTACTTCATTTGTCGAAATATTCGAAGTGGGCGGCAGAACGCCATCCAATGAGCATGTTGAAGCTTATGAATACTTCTATGTTCTGAAAGGGGAAGGGCTTGCGAAAGTAGGCAGTGAATATGAAATGCCGATCCGCCAAGGCTCGTTCATTATTATTCCTCCGGGCAATCATCATGACATCATTAACACGGGCAGCTCACGCCTATATTGTCTGACGACGATGATACCGGACGAGAAGTTCTCGGATATGATTAAAGCGGGTCCTGCCGCTGAGCTGGATGATGAGGATTTGGCTGTTCTCAAGGCGATGATTCCGGTGAAATAGTGTGTGGCGGCATTGGCAGCAAGCAAGAAAATCATACCTGATCGAAGTCACGCGATTGCGTGGCTTTTTTTGTTTTTAACGGAGCTTGCCTATTAGGATTGGTTGATACTCTAACACCTGCTATAATAGATAGTGATTGTTTATTTTGCGCGGGTTCACCGTTATCGTACATATTAGAAAATAAATGGATGATTCATTACGCGGAGTCGTAACGAGAACTCCAAGATCAGATAGGAGATCATAGAAACATGGCTAAAGCAAAAGTTCCAAAACGACCAACACGAGACGAATTTGTATTAGAGGAAATCGGAAACCAACTTTCAGAGGCATATCAAGAAAAATCGGTTATTTTGCTGTCCGTTTGGGGCAGAGAAGAACCCGTTCAAGGACATATTTCGAAAATGGATTCCAGAACGGGCAGGGTTCACGTAGAAACAGAAGAAGGAACCGATAAAGTGCCATTCATGGATATAATGAGCGTCAACTATCCGAGATATTAAGGGGAGTAGAAACAAAATGCAAAAGTGCAGGTAGATGAGCGTGAAATGACCCATATGAGCCATCAAAATGCAAAAGTGCATTTGAAATCACTCGATTTTACGCTAGGGAGCCGTTATTGGCCAAACAAACTGCATATTTGCATTTTGATGCGATAAATCGCTTGAAAATAGGCTTCCAACCTGCACTTTTACATTTTGATTTAATTACCGCAAGGTCTACACAATACTGGCGCGTATTAGAGTGAATGACAGCAGGCTCTATTTAACCTTAGTGCTATCATCATATTAGTTCGTTGTATCTTTCTCGACCGCTTGACACCCGTTTATTGACGGGTGTTTTTCTTTTGGCCTGAAAAGATATTCACTTTGTGAATTGGGCCAGGCAATACCGGCTTCAACTTAGCTATCTGAAAACGAGATGGCAGGCATCTAAACTGCGTATTATGCAAGATAGCTGCATGCATTATATGATGAGTTCACGGCTAACGCCGATGAATGAATAACCCCTATCGTTCCGAAATGAAGCGGGAATTGTTTAATCAAAATAACTATCTGCGGATAGTAAATAAGGAGACTGAACATAATGACTTTTCAGCATAAAGTGGCAGTGATTACAGGCGGAAGCAGCGGTATCGGGAAAGCGGCAGCTATAGACTGGGTGAAGCGGGGCGGCAATGTCGTCATTAATGGCCGTCGTGAACAAGCGCTGGAGGAGGCAGCAAAAGAAATCGATCCGACAGGCGAACATGTCGCTTATGTTGCCGGAGACATCTCAAATTCTGAAATCGCGGAAAGCTTGATCCAAGAGGCACTCAAACGTTTTGGCCGTATCGATACACTTGTGAACAACGCGGGTATTTTTATCTCTAAACCATTTACAGATTACACGATTGAAGATTTCGAATCAGTGCTATCCATTAATGTAGCCGGATTTTTCCGCATTACTCAATTGGCAATAACCGAGATGCTCAAGTCGGGTTCCGGTCACATCGTGAATATTACGGCTAGCGGAGTCGCTGAACAGCCTATCAAAGCCGTGCCAGCTGTATTAGCCGCATTGACCAAAGGCGGTTTGGCAGCGGCAACGAAATCATTAGCGATTGAATATGCGGACAAAGGCATTCGAGTGAACGCTGTAGCACCGGGTATTATCAAGACGCCAATGCATGGGGTTGAAACCCATGATTTCTTGAGTAAATTACATCCAGTGGGCCGGATGGGCGAGGTTCAGCATATTGTTGATGCCATTAATTATCTGGAATCCGCTTCGTTCGTAACTGGAGATATCCTTCATGTTGATGGTGGTCAAAGCGCCGGCAAGTGGTAATAAGGTAAGTTGCCAGAAAGGGAGGAAGACGTACATGCTTTACGAACTGCGGACTTACTATATTATTCCCGGTCGCATGCAAGCGATGTTGAATCGGTTTCGGGATCATACGATAACGATTTTTGCCAAGCATGGAATGAAGGTTACGAATTTTTGGATCGATGCGGATGAGTCCAATAACCGGCTGTATTACGTGCTTGAGCATCAGGACGAGGCTGCGCGTGAACGCAACTTCCAGGCCTTTCTCGAAGATCAGGAATGGCTGGATTTAAGGCATAGAACGGAACAAGACGGTCCCATGTATGAGAAAATCGATATTGCTTATATGAAAATTGCGCCTTTTTTCCACGCGAAGTAGCACGAGGCGCCGTTATTGATCCCCTTTTTGCAAAGGGGATTTTTTTCATTCGGAAGCTGAGCTTGATCCTTCGATAGTTAGTTGAATTGAGTTCGCATTTCCGATATGAATGCGGACATAGCTGGCGTAGTTAAAGCGTCTTTGCGCCGAATAAACACCGTTTTGACGAGGGCATGCTTGCCCGCTATTTCATGAATTTGAATTCGCCCTTGCTGCTCTGACTCAGCTACAATAGAGCGTGGCAGCAGTGAAATGCCGAGGCCGGCACCGACACAGCCAAGGATGGTTTCAAGCGAACCGAACTCCATGATCTTATTTGGCAGGATTCCTTCCTCCTGCAGCAGCTGATTCAATCTCGTCCGGAAGGAGCAGCTGTTAAAGAAAACAAGAAAGGTATGAAGCTTTACATCTTGAATGGAACGTACAGGCGGATGAGAAACAGAGGTGACAAGGACCAGCTCTTCATCAACGACGTCTTCTGCAACCAGATCAGGATGCTCCACTGGACCTGCAACAAATGCTCCATTCAATTCATAATGAAGAACGGCATTAATGTGTTCTTCTGAAGGGCCGGTAATTAATGAGAAATCTACTGCCGGGTAATCCGTGTGATACTTCGTAAGAAGGTTAGGAAGACGAACGGCTGCTGTCGTTTCCACAGATCCGATCAGGAGCGGACCTGACGGAACTGAGGAATCTCCTACGGCTGATCTGGCTTCCTGAATGACATGCAAGATTTGCTCTGCATAGGATAGCAGGATGTGTCCAGTAGGCGTAAGTGTAATTCCCCGGTTATGCCGGTAAAATAATTGAGTCTGCAAATCGGCTTCTAACTGTTGAATCTTATGTGTGACGTTGGATTGAGCGAAGGTTAATTTTTGAGCTGCCTTCGATATGCTGCCTTCTTGAGCAGTTGTATAAAATACTTTCAGCAGTTGAATATCCATAGATGCCTCCTGCACATATATAATTAGATATCATAATTCAAGATATCGGAACTGTTTATTTCGTATTATACATGATATCAGATCGATGCAACACCTTTCACGCAAATGCGCTAAGGAAGTATTTTTTTCAACAAAAGCAGGGTTTTGCCACGGAAAGGTCAAACAAATAAAGAACTATATTTCAACATTTTACCAGACAATTCGGAAGCCAATAAGATAGCCGATCATAATGGATAAGGGGGGCCGTCAGAAGATTGTTTAAACCGATGTGTTATTTGGTTATTAGTTGTGTAATAGCTGTTTGTTTGCTTAGCGGCTGCGCAGCAGCAAAGCCGGTTGCAGAGGATAGCGGGCCGACCTCATTGGTTAAGTCTTATCGTACAATGGCTGAGCTTGCAGAAGATGCGCAGCAAATCGTTGAGATTAAGGCGGACAGCCAAGAAACCATCATGTATCAACAAGTTCCTTTTACGCTCTCGACAGTATCCGTAATCAAGTCGTTCAAGAGAGATCATTCACAAGGTGATACGATCCGCATTATTGAAACCGGTGGAGAGTATACACCGCTTGATAAGCAAGGAAAAGCTCTGTCAAAAACAACTATGAAATTCAACGGCATTCCAGTTCTTACACGGGATGGTCATGAGGTTATTTTTTTGAGCGCGTTTGGCGCCAGATAAAGGAAGCTGAATGATTTTACATTAATGAGTATCGAGGAGTTTTCTGAAACACTTCATAACTTGATGAAATCATGAGGGACAAACTGAAAATTTGAAATTATTGAACGTAGGCCATACAATAAAATGTACAATTGTATTTAATCGAAACTAATGAAAAGGAATGATATCGTATATGAAAATAACGTTCAAGCGGGTAGAGACCGAAGCAGAAATAAATGTCGTAGCACAATTGGCATCTGAAATTTGGAATGATTATTATATAAGCCTTATATCTCGCGAGCAGATTGAATATATGGTGGAAAAGTATCAATCCGTTCATGCCATTAGCGATCAGATTCAAGAAGAGGGTTATGAATACTATCTAATGCAGCTTAATGGTCAAGATGTTGGTTACCTTGGCGTCAAGCCGGAAGAAGACAAGCTGTTCCTCAGCAAATTTTATATACTCAAAGATTACCGGGGCAAGGGTTACGCAAGTGTAGGGATGGCATTCCTATTGCAGATATGCAACGCGCACAAACTAAGCTCAATCTACCTGACCGTTAACCGGTTTAATGACGCAGCAATTGCTGTATATGAGAAGAAGGGCTTCAAAAAAGTTCAGACTCAAGTGGCCGATATTGGAAACGGCTATGTGATGGATGATTACATTATGGAGAAAGAAATTGCGTTAGCATACTAATTGCTTTATGTTTGGAAGCCGCATTTAGATGCGGCTTTTTTTAGAATGAACGGATGTGTACATTTAATTTGACCCCGATAGTTCCATATAAGATTTAATATTAATGAATATGGAACATTTTCCACTTACTGTCGTCTGTGTATGAGGAACCGTCGTCAATTTGTATAAGGGGGCATTACATATTGTCAAAATTAATCGGAGCAGCAGCTATCATTTTAAATGCAGAAGGAAAAGTATTATTAGTAAAGCATAGCTATGGCAAGAATAACTGGGATCTGCCAGGCGGAAAAGCTGAAGACAATGAGTCTGCGGAGGAAACGGCAAGCAGAGAGACTCTAGAGGAAGTTGGGCTGAATGTCCGGATTGGGCCATTAACCGGTATATATTATGATCCGGACTATGACATGCATCACTTTGTATTTATCGCGCATAACGATACTGAACAAGAGCCCCAGCCGAGTTCGCCCGAAATTTTGGAATGCCGATTTTTCTCCATCGATGAACTCCCTAGACCTATTAGCGATTTCACATGTAAGCGTATTAAAGATGCCTTAAATCCCGCTCGGGAACAACTGTTCCATACGGTTGGACCGAGACAGTGGATTGAATAATACGATAACACACCGGAAAGCGGGCGACACTCATATGGAATATGTGAAACTTGGAAATACAGGCATGGACGTTTCCCGGATCTGTCTTGGCTGCATGGGCTTTGGTGACGCGCAGCTGGGCCATCATCAATGGGTGCTTAATGAAGAGCATTCCCGCGAAGTGATAAACAAAGCGTTGGAGCTTGGCATTAATTTTTTCGACACTGCAAACGTCTACGCAGCAGGGACTAGCGAGGAGTTTGTTGGCAGGGCTCTGAAAGGTTACGCCAACCGAGATGAAATTGTTCTGGCAACGAAGGTTCATTTCCGGATGCATGAAGGCCCTAATGGTGCCGGACTTTCCCGTAAGGCCATCATGAGTGAGATTGATAAAAGCTTAAAGCGGCTTGGTACGGATTATGTCGATCTTTACCAAATTCACCGCTGGGACAACACTACCCCAATTGAAGAGACGATGGAAGCTTTGCATGATGTTGTGAAGGCAGGCAAAGCCAGATACATTGGGGCATCTGCGATGTATGCATGGCAGTTTTTGAAGGCATTACATACAGCGGAGAAAAACGGATGGACCCGGTTTGTATCGATGCAGAATCATTACAACCTCATCTACCGCGAAGAAGAGAGAGAAATGCTGCCTCTATGCAAGGCTGAAAAAATAGGGGTCATTCCATTTAGTCCTCTTGCTGGAGGAAGGTTAACGAGAGATCAGCAGGAAACGACCCATCGCTCTCAAACCGATCAGGTACAAAAATCCAAATACGATGCGACGGCCGATACCGACCGTATAATCGTAGACCAAGTTGCTGCTATTGCAGAAAAGCATGGCGTTCCCCGTGTTCAAATCGCGCTTGCTTGGCTACTGCACAAGGACCCGGTAACCGCTCCTATAGTGGGTGCTACAAAGATCTCACATCTCGAGGATGCGGTGGCTGCCCTGTCGATCAGGCTCACACCTGAAGAGCTAGCTTCCTTGGAAGAGCCTTATATCCCTCACCGGATCGTGGGCCACGAGTAAAACGCAGCAAATAGAACTTCTAAAAAGTCGCATAAATGCGGCTTTTTTGTTTTACATATGAGATTGGTTATGGAATTGAACTATACTTTTCATAAAAAATGAACCTTTTAGCTTTCTAAAGGATATATACAATAAAGAAAGGAAGGAGGCTAACAGATGCATCTTACAAAAGAAGAAGCAAGGCAAATTTATGAGGAGCATTCCCCCAATGTTTACCGGGTTGCCTTATTCATGACTAAATCCGCAGCAAATTCTGAAGATATCGTACAGGAAACATTTATGATAGTATTTCAAAAATTTGATACTTATGATGCCGCCAGACCTATTAAGCCGTGGATCTATAAGATTGCATTAAATGAGGTAAGAAAGCATTTGAATAAGCAACGCCGTCAGTTATTTAGAAAATGGCCGACAGAACAAACTGTGGTTTCTGCAGAAAATGATGTTCTTCAGGAGGAGGGGAATCATGAACTATGGAATGAGGTAAGTAAACTTGGAATGAAATATAAAGAAGTGATAGTTCTTCATTTCTATCTGGATTTCAAGCTTAGCGAAATAGCGGCGATGTTAGGCATTCCGTTGGGAACTTGCAAATCGAGGCTATTTTATGCCCTCAGAAAGTTAAAAGTTGCTTTGCCTAAAAACGAAGGCTTGCAGATTTCTTTAGATAAGAATGGAGGCAGGTACATATGAGCCGCGCAGTCAAAAATATAAAAACTGCTCTGAAAGTTACACTAGACAATCAATACCCGTTAACATCGTTTGAACAGGTATGGGATGCAAGCAAGATTAATAAGAAATCTATACGAACAAAGAAACTCATGATGATATCAGTTCTCACAGCGGTGCTGTTAGTTACAGCAGCTTTTTCGTATAAGATCATATTCTGGGGAAATACAGAGATCATAATATCAAACAGTGATGAAGATTTGGCACAAATGGTTACTCCGTTGGAGTCAATTAATCATATTATCAATGATTCTAAAAACCTTAATTTTACTGAATCCCAGAAACGAGTCGCTTTTAAAATTCTTCAATCGGGTGCGGTTCAATCATGGACACAAATAAACAGTGTTGGAATCATACAACCCCAATATGATAATAACAGCATTTCAGACGGACCTTTAGTTTATTTTGACCAGTTTGTAAGCTCTGATAGTCAAGATGAAAAAGTAGTTGTTTCACAACGTTATGATGCTATTACTACAGAAGCTCTAAAAAAGAAAGAAAATGAATCATTTCAACAAGAGTATCCGAAAGGAGCCAAAATCATATCAGAGTTTGGATCTGATTTTGCTGTGCTTATAAATTTGCAAAAGGGACGTTATCAGTTGGGGATCATTCATGTAGACGATAATGGTATCGCAATGAGGATTGATTTATGGGGAAACACTGATCCTAACAATTTGGTGAAAATAGCCCACCTTTATTTGCTGCAAAGTTGATTTCAAAGTGTATAGTTTCGTTTAAACCATTCTTTCCATATCCCGCGCATCGGGAAAACGGTATAGTGAAAATAAACGCTTGTTCGTTCGGAGGGTATCATGAACCAGAACATAAAAACAAATTTACATAACATGCTGACCAATCTTGTCGAGAACGGCACCTATACGGGACTAGCTGTTGGAATTGTGAAGGATGACGAAATCCTCTTTGCTGGTGAATATGGTACGGCTGATATATCGACCGGCGATGCTGTCGTTCCCAGCACGTTGTTTCACCAAGCCTCTGTTTCAAAAACATTCGTTGCAATGGCCGTTATGCAACTGGTTGAGAACGGAGTAGTGGAGCTGGACGAACCGCTCATCAACTATTTGCCATACTTTGAAATGGAAGACGAACGGTATGGAGATATTACGATCCGGCAGCTCTTAAGCCATACGTCCGGCATGCCGGATGAAGAGGACTATGCATGGGACCGGCCGGAGTTCGATGAGCAAAGTCTTGAAAGATATGTGAAGAGTATTGCGCCCCGCAAGCTTCTAACCGAGCCTGGCTGTACATTTGCTTATAGCAATATAGGCTTCGAGATTTTGGGAGATGTGATAGCTAAGGTAAGCGGGATGAGCTTCGAGCAGTATATGAAGGAGAATATTTTGGAGCCGGCAGGAATGAAATCCAGCTCTTTTCTGAAACAGGAGATTGAAGCAAATCTTGCCGCACCTCATGTACGCAAGGCCGACGGGTCAGAAGTTTACGTCAGTGAAGTGTTCCCATACAACAGGGCGCATGCGCCGAGTTCAACTTTGTACACCAATGTTGAAGATATGTGTCAATGTATGCTGATGCATTTGAACCAAGGAGCGGAAAATGGCATCTATAATGCTTTGAAATCAAGCAGCTATGCTGAAATGTGGAAGCCTCAAGCATCCATCGGAGAGGAACAGGAGAGTGGCCATATCGGATTAAGCTGGTTTCTTGGCGAGCATAAAGGCATTAGGACCCTATCGCATTCCGGCTGGGACACAGGTTTTCTCAGTGATTTATTTATTCTTCCCGATAACAAAATTGCATTTATTGTAATGACGAATGGCGACTATAACGACCTAAGCAGTGTAACCTTTCCATTGCTCGATCTGCTGCGTGATCAATGACAAATCTAGTAAAGCCGTCACAACTTGTGGCATAATGCAATCAATATGAAATAATAATTTTACATGGCGAAAATGTAGCGTTCATATAAAGCCCAAACTCCTTTTGTATACTTAGCTAGCTAGTATTGTGCAGCGAATCAAAAGGATTAGGGTGATTGATAGAATGTTAAAACAACGTGATTTGCACGAATGCCAGTCGCTGTATCATTTAATGATTGATCCTGCTGTTTTTCCTTACGTTCGTAATAAATCCCAATCCTATGAGGAATATTTATTCACGACCGAGCAGTTGATGGTTGAAGAAGAGCAAGGAACAAGTATTTCCAGAACGATACTGAATGAGACCGGCCATCCTATTGGCACTATTGATTTATATGATATTGGGAATAAGACAGGCTTCCTCGCGACATGGGTTGGTATTCCTTATTTCGGAAAGGGCTACAACCAGCGGGCGAAAGAAAGCTTCTTTTCAGAGCTGTTTCTTAAACATAACATCGAAACGATTTTTTTGAAAATTAGAGAGCAAAACATTCGATCCAAAAAAGCGGTTCAGAAATTGCCTTATGTCAAATTAGCAAATGAAATTAATCCGCCCTTGTACCATTTAATCAATTACACGCAGCATCATTATGATTTGTATCAAGTCGAGCGGATGGACTTTTTAGAAAACAGAAGTGCAGTAAACGCTTACTGATCATATGCTGAAGATTTAGGAAACGCAGTCATAGCTGGCTGCGTTTTTTCATTGTTGGAGACGGCATGGGAGTGCTGAAAACAAAAATTGCGTTGACATTCTACCAACTAGTAGGTAATATGTAAATAGGTTCAGGCGGTGATGAGCAGCTTGCTGGAACCGTAGTCGTTTTAGGTTCTTGTAGTTTTCAACAAAACTACCTACTAGTAGGTTTTTTAGGAAAGTGAATACCATTCATCAAGAGAGGAGCTGTGTGATGAACAAAATAAACGAAATTGAGGTAGACGCGTTAAAACAATTCGCTGATACCGTTGCAAGTAATGCTGCACAAGGCATGGCGCAATTTCAAGTGATGACGGACTGGTCTGGGGGAACAAAGTCCACTTCATCCGTTCAGGAGCTCAAGCTTGGAGACCAGCGTCTGGCAAGAGATATGGGCCCGAATTCATGACAAGGTGACACGTACGTCGCCTAACCGCTGGAATATGGCCAATGCCATTCATTTGAATAGTGAACTGATTGTTGATTCGTAATAAACCAAATCATACTGAATTTATTAGAGGAGATGAATGATATGAAATTTGAAAATAAAACGGTTATTGTTACAGGCGGGGGAACTGGGATTGGTAAAACGACAGCACAACGATTTTTTGAAGAAGGGGCTAATGTAGTTATCAACGGCCGCCGCGAGGATATCCTGCAGCAAACTGCGCTTGAAATTGACCCGACAGGAAAAAGAGTTCTTGCGGTGGCAGGAGATATCAGCAAATCAGAAACTTCTGCAAAGCTGGTCCAAGTGGCCGTTGAAGCATTTGGCGGTATTGATGTACTTGTGAACAATACGGGCAAGTTCAACCCAACGCCTTTCCTTGACCATACCGAAAAGGACCTGCAATCGTATCTGGATACGATTGTGAAGGGAACGTTTTATCCCTCACAAGCTGTTGTCCCTGAGCTGAAAAAGAGAGGGGGCGGAGCCATAGTGAACACCGGTTCGATGTGGGCGATTCAGGCCGTGGAGGCAACGCCATCATCAGCTTACTCTGCCGCTATGGCAGGACGGCATGCACTGACTCGTAATCTGGCGGTTGAATTGGCAGGAGATCATATTCGCGTGAATGCAGTAGCCCCAGCAGTAGTAGAAACACCTATATACAATACGTTTATGACCGAAGAGGAAGTAGCTAACGTATTGCCTAGCTTCCATGCCTTACACCCGATTGGCCGGAACGGAACAACTCAAGATGTGGCAGAAGCTATACTGTTCCTCGCCAGCGATTCTGCTTCATGGATTACAGGTGTTGTCATGCCGCTTGATGGCGGGGTTACAGCCCGTCTGAGATAAACGATAATGAAATTCTGAACAAATAAGATAACCTCTGAGCTTGCTCAGAGGTTATCTGCTATTGGAGGTTGTTGAAGAGACAGCGCGATATTTCGTTCGCGAACTTAGTGAACTCCTGCAAAGTGGCCTTGCCATTCATTGAAGCCTTCTTCCATGCGGTAAGCTGTAAAGCCTTCTGTTTGCAATTTTTCGGCTGCAATTGCTGAATAGACACACAACGGTCCTCTGCAATAAGCAATAACCTCGGATGTCTGGGGTAAATTCTTAATGAATGCGTCCAGATCTTCCAGCGGAACGGAAATAGCACCTGCGATATGACCTGTTTCATATTCCTCTGTCGGCCGCAGGTCTAACAGAAGAATGGAGTTGCTGTTGAGCTTCTCAACGACTTCATCCATGGAGAGCGTCTGAATCACATCCATATTGTCAAAGAAATCTTCTTTCAGCCGGCTGATATCCGGCAGCTGCTTCTCGCTAATTTTCCACAATGAAGATAAAAACTCAACAATAGAGGGGTCAGCTAATGAATAGATGACATAGGTGCCCTTTTTGGTGAATTTAACTAATTTGGCATCGTTCAAGATTTGAAGATGCCGAGAGACGTTGGCGACGTTCATAGTTGTAAATTGTGCCAGCTTCTCAACCGTTTTCGGACCTTGAATGAGTAAATTTAATATTTCGAGTCTTTTATCGCTAGACAAGCATTTTCCAATTCTGGACAACTGATGAAATAATTCATCTTTAAAGATTCTAGCGGATGCAAGGATATCGTCCATCGTAATCATCCTTTATTATTCAATTATTATATTGTTTATTATACTATACGCATTGGATACTATCCAGAAATGTGGAGCACAGGACGGAAGCGGGCAGACGCTTGCATAACCCGATCAAAAGCTTCGCTTGCCCGTTCCAGCGGGAAAACTTCAATAATTGGCCGAACATCGGTTAGCACGCTAAAATGAATGGCGTCCGCAATTTCTTTTGCATGACCGGTGAAGGAGCCTCGGACAGTGTGGGGGCCCTTCAAAAAGTCCATTGCAGAAAGCTCCAGCTGTTCACCGGAGCCCGCTACAATGATGAGTTCACTATCTGCTCTTAATCCGCCAATGAGGGAAGAGATGGCTTTGGCGTTTGGTGCGGTAGCGAGAATAACTTTTGCTCCGCCTAATGCCTTTAGAGTCTTGGCCGGATTCTCAGTTTCTGAATCGATGTAATGATGTGCTCCAAGCTGGCGTGCCAGTTGTTCTTTATCTTTCCCGCGAGAGATGGCGACGGTATTGAAACCGGCTTTCTTGGCATACTGGATGGCTAGATGGCCCAGACCGCCAATGCCTGAGATCGCTACAAGATCACCGGCTCTAGCTTTACTCTTTTTCAATGCGCTAAAAGTGGTTTCTCCCGCACACATAAGCGGCGCTGCTTCAAGAGCAGATAATTCGTCCGGAATGCTGGTTAATCCTTCTTCATTCACAACTATATATTCAGCATACCCGCCATCTATCGTCAGACCCGTAACATGGCCATGTCCGCCGTGCCATCCAATGCCGACGCGCTGCCCGATCTCCCAGCGGGACGAACCGGCACCGAGCTCCTCCACAATTCCGATGACTTCATGACCGGGAATGCGAGGATACTGAGGAGCAGAGCCTTTAATGGCTAAGGAATCACCATTGCATACTCCGCAAGCTTCTACGCGAAGCAGAACTTGTCCTTGCCCAGGACGGGGGACGGGGACTTCAACTAATTGCAGGGGTTCACCTTTGGCTGATATTTGAATAGCTTTCATCATCTTCATGTATCTTCCTCCTAAAGAGATAATAATCCGTTTATTGAGTCACCCTTGAAGTATAAGGGATGAATAAATATAATTCAATTAATCAATTGAATAGTGATTTGTTTATAACAGACACAGAAGAAAGACAAGGGGAGAGTAAGAATGGAAAATAAAAATTCAGAACCTATATATCCGGTCATTATTATCGGAGCTGGCTTAAGGGGTCTGCGCGCGGCATCACTGCTTCACTCGCAGGGCATTACGTGCAAGATTTTAGAAGCGCGTGACCGAATCGGCGGCCGGGTTCTGAGTACCGCTGTTGCAGGCGAGCCTGAGCTTGGCCAGTATGATCTAGGGCCGACATGGTATTGGCCGCAGTACGAACGGGTTATTGCCAGTCTGGTCAAGGAACTCGGTTTACAGACATTTTCTCAATACACGGAGGGAGCTATGCTGTCCGAGCGATCGCGGAACGAACCTCCGCAGCGTTATATACTAGCAGAGGGCGCAGTGGAGCCCTCAATGCGACTCGTTGGAGGCGTAAAGTCGCTTATCGATACGGTAGCGGGTACGTTTCCTTCGGGTACGATCGAGTTAAATACTCGTGTCGCAAAGTTACAGCTTGATCGGGAAGGGGACGATGTCCATGTAGTGGCAGAGCTCGCAGATGGTACAAAGAAAAGCATGCAAGCCCGTGCTGTAATTATGGCATTGCCTCCTCGGATAGCTGCCCGCCGCATTACGTTCTCACCGGCGCTCACGCCAAGCCTAATGAGCAGCCTTATTAATACGCCAACATGGATGGCAGGGCAAGCCAAAATTATAGCCGTCTATGATAGTCCATTCTGGCGCAAAGACGGACTATCTGGGCTTGCAACAAGCTGGGTTGGACCTCTGCAGGAGATTCACGATGCCTCCCCGGTTGAAGGGGGCGGTGCGCTCTTTGGTTTTTTTGGCATGAATGCCATGAAGCGCCGTGAGCTTGGTGAAGAGCAAGTACTTGAACTCGTGAGAGAGCAATTGACGCGACTGTTTGGTCCGAAGGCAGGAGCGGCAAAAGCAGTCTTTTACAAGGATTGGACTAGCGACGCTGAGACAGCTGTTGAAGATGACTTTACCGCTCTATCGGGTTTTCCAGACTATGGTCCGTTGAACGTCGAGGGGGAATGGGCTAAAAAGATTGTTTTTACCGGTACTGAAACTTCGCTGGAACATGGCGGTCATCTGGAAGGTGCGCTTCGATCAGCAGAACATGCTGCTTTAGAAGTTATTAAGCTTATCTAGCTGTTGCTGTATAAACAATTTTCTTGACCCTAGAACATTTTGACACTATAATTCAACTAATCAATTGAATATTAACTTCTAACAAGGCAGCAATAGATAGTAAAGTTTTATCGATTTCATGAAAGGATAAGGTATGCCCACAATATGTTACTCTTATATATACTTATTATAGTCGCGGCAATTTGGCTGTTCCGACAGCTGTGGCCGGTACATTCACTAACGTTTCTCAGGTCAGGTTTGCGAGAAGCGTTGCTTATGCTGCCGCAAACGGTAAAGGTGCTTGATGTGAGGGATGCTGTGGATTATGACAACGAGCATTTTCCTGACTCCGTAAATGTATCATTAGGCCGTTTGCCCTTCGTATGGAAAACTGAGTTCAACCCTCAAGACGAAATAGTAATTGTTGCCGACCATATCATTGCCATTAAGCGCGCAGCGAGGATTCTTCAAAGAAGAGGATTTCGGAAGCTGTATGCGGTCCGCACTCCTATAGCGGTATATCTGAAGGGGGAGGAACAGCGGTTGAATGGAGGAGAACGATGAAGCATTATACGGAGCTGACCTCGATTGAGAAGATCAATGATTTTATTGCGTCGAATGAAATGAACTTCTTATATATTTCCAGGCCGGAATGCAGCGTATGCCATGCGATCTGGCCGAAACTAAGGGCGCTGCTGGAACAGTATCCGTCCATACATTTGGGGCATATCGATGCGAATATCGTTGAGGAAGTAGCAGCAAAATTTGATGTTTTTGCGGTTCCGTCTCTGCTCTTGATCATTGACAGCAAGGAGTATATAAGGGCGGACAGGTTTGTCCGGTTCGAGCGACTGGAAGCTCAGCTTGACCAAATTTACAGGCTGTATACTGGGGAGCATCACTCGGATTGACCCATTCATTTATATATTTGAAATTTGAAATTTGAAAGTGACAACAAAAAGCAGTTCAATTCCGGACTGCTTTTTGTATGCAGCGAGAAGACGATCTAGGAGGATGGAACCTTAAATGGCACAAGTTAAATCTGCGAGCAATCAATTGCAGCACTATGTAGGTTCGCCGGAAAAGCAAAAACAGCTGTATCGAAAAACTTTAATAATCGTCATTATTTCTCAAATTTTCGGAGGTGCCGGACTTGCGGCTGGTGTCACCGTAGGAGCACTGCTAGCCCAGAATATGCTGGGAACAGACAGCTTCACGGGGATTCCCACCGCTTTATTTACACTGGGATCTGCAATCGCAGCATGGCTTGTTGGGCGTTCCTCTCAGAGACACGGGCGGCGTCTTGGATTAGGAACCGGATTTTTAATTGGCGGATTAGGCGCCATCGGAGTAATCATTGCAGCCATATCCAATAATATTGTACTCTTGCTCCTGTCTCTCTTCATATATGGTGCAGGTACAGCAACGAATTTGCAGGCGCGTTATGCAAGTGCCGATCTGGCAAGCTCCAAGCAGCGGGCTACAGCAGCCAGTCTGGCTATGGTTGCGACCACCTTCGGGGCAGTAGCAGGTCCCAGCCTGGTTAGCGTAACCGGAAATTTTGCCTTATCGATAGGTGTCCCAAGTCTTGCAGGACCTTTTATTTTAGCAGCCGCAGCCTTTATTTTAGCCGGACTTGTCCTTCTTATTATGATGCGCCCTGATCCTCTTCTGGTAGCCAATGCAATCGCAGAACATAAGGGGAGTGCAGGGCAATCCACTGCAGATGCCAAAGCAGTTCCTGCGGGATTCAACAAACGTGGAGTTATCACTGGGGCAACCGTTATGATTTTGACACAGCTCGTGATGGTAGCAATTATGACCATGACTCCTATCCATATGAAGCACCATGGACATGGCTTAAGTGATGTGGGGCTTGTGATTGGCTTCCATATCGGGGCCATGTACTTGCCGTCGCTGTTGACAGGTATTCTTGTTGATAAGCTAGGACGTACGGTGATGGCTATTGCTTCAGGCGTTACGCTGCTTCTCTCAGGAATTGTTGCAGCCACTGCTCCCGGAGATTCGATGCCTTTACTTATCGTAGCGCTATGTCTGCTGGGGCTTGGCTGGAATTTCGGACTGATCAGCGGGACAGCTGTAATCGTGGATTCGACGACACATTCTAACCGGGCAAAAATTCAGGGGTCGGTAGATGTACTGATTGCCCTATCTGGTGCGTCTGGCGGTATGCTGTCCGGTATGATTGTAGCTCATTCCAGCTACTCAGCGCTGTCGCTCTCGGGAAGCTTCTTAGCTCTCTTGCTAATTCCAGTTATGCTATGGTCGTTTAGGGCAAGGAAGAAGGAATCGCACGCCTTAGATCAAGCGCAGAAATAATGAGCTGAAAAATTCGCTAGTTATGAAAGCAGCGGCAGATTAGGTTATTGCCCTAGACTGCCGCTGTATTTGTAGCTGGTGCAAGGAATGAGGACAGTTTTAGTTTGTATTGAATAACTGACTAGTTAGTTATATAATTTCAATTGTTAGACGATGCACCGATTCATACGAATGATCGAAAGAAGGAATGTCCATGGAAATTTAAGTTTATTAGTTGGGCATACTAAATTCGCTAACAAGGGGAAATGATGATGAAAACAAAAACTTGGTTTATTACCGGAATTAATAGCGGGTTTGGCCGTCATCTGACGGAGCAGCTGCTGGAACGCGGTGATCGTGTAGCCGGAACTGTACGCAAGATGGATTCCGTTCAGGATCTTAGTGAGAAATATGGTGAAAATTTATGGACGGCACATCTGGATGTAACGGATTCGAATGAAGTTCGAGACGTGGTCAATAAAGCTTTTTCCGAATGGGGAACGATTGACGTTGTAGTGAATAATGCCGGGTATGGCTTGTTTGGAACAGCTGAAGAAATGACGGATGAGTTGCTTATCCATCAGATCCATACAAATTTGATCGGGTCCATTCAAGTGGTACGCGCTGCGCTGCCGCATTTGCGTAATCAAGGCGGAGGGCGGATTTTGCAGCTTTCGACGTATGGAGGACAAGCTGTAAACCCTGGCGCCGGCATGTATCATGCGACTAAATGGGGAATTGAAGGCTTTATGGAATCGACCGCATTGGATGTGGCTCCGTTCAACATTGGCATCACGATTGTTGAACCAGGGGGAGCCCGCACGGAGTTTCGTTACGGTAGTGCAAAAATAACGTTGGGCAGCGATTCTTATCAAGCCATTCACAAAGCGTTGACTGGCCGTCTCGCTGAGTTAGAAATGCAGAAGGATACTGCTGGTGTAACGGATTATTCTCTGAATTAATGCCCTAAAATAACTATCTAGTTAGTTATATATTAATGATAAACCTGAAAGAAGGCATGAACAATGACTAAAGTTGCAATCGTAACAGGCGGAAGCCGCGGTATTGGCCGCAGTACTGTGCTTTATTTGGCTCAGCGCGGAATCGATTCGATACTCACATACAATTCCAACAAAGAGGAAGCAGATAACGTTGTCGAGCTTGTGACCAAAGAAGGCCGTAAAGCGATTGCGCTGCAGCTGGATGCCGGCCGTACAGACACTTTCGATGAATTCGTCTTGCAGGTAAAAGAAGCACTGCAGTCATGGGGGACGGATCACTTTGATATTCTAATCAACAACGCTGGCATTTCGCATCACGGAACGTTCGCATCTACTTCAGAAGAAGAGCTGGACGCACTATATAACGTTCACGTTAAAGGAGTCTTTTTTATAACGCAAAAGCTTCTTCCGCTCATTAATGATGGCGGCGATATCGTGAATATTTCGACCGGCTTGACCCGGATAATTGTCGGAAGCCCGCCATATGCAGCTGTAAAAGCCGCAATTGAAGTGCTGACTAAATATCAAGCGAAGGAGCTTGGGCCGCGCCGGATTAAAGTGAATGTCATCGCCCCGGGTGCCGTTTCTACCGATTTCAGCGGCGGCATGGTGCGTGACAATCCGCAAGTGAATAAAATGGTGTCAGATATGACGGCGCTTGGCCGTCCGGGAATGCCTGAGGACATTGCGATGGCAATCGTCTCGCTCGTATCTGAGGACAATCGCTGGGTGAATGCACAACGCATCGAGGTATCAGGCGGTATGGGCATCTAATACTAATAGGGGACTTCATAAGAACGTTTTACTAGAGCAGCACAATGCTGCTCTTTTTTTTGCGCCCTCTCCTTAGCACAGTTATGTTTATGAGGAAGGAATTTCTCTTACCACAAGTGCAGCATGTACTGTATAGTGATTCTAGACTTTCGCGATGTTGGACTTCCGAACCTTAGGGTTCGCGAAGTTTTTTATATGGGAATGAACTTTTATACGCTATACACTCTCTTATCTATGAAAAGGGGTGAGAACTTGAATGTAAGCCGTCTTGTCAAACAAGCCAAAAAAGGCAACAAGGAAGCTTTAATGCAACTAATCTTAGACGACCAGGACGCTTACTATCGTCTTGCCTATACGTACATGGGGAATGAACATGATGCGATGGATGCGATGGAGGATATGATCGTTACGCTATATGAGAAAATCGATCAGTTGCAGAAGGGCGAGGCCTTCTATAGCTGGAGCAAAACGATTCTCGTCAACCGGTGTAAAACATTACTCCGCAGGAAGGGAAAATTCATTCCTCTGGAGGACGAAAGTGAACAATCATCTATTCCATTAACCGATGACAACCCGTACCGCCATGCAGAATCCGAGATGGATATGCAAGTGCTGTTATCTCATCTGAATGAACAGCAGCGGGAAGCGATCGAGCTTCGTTACGTGCATGATCTTCCCTACCAGACGATTGCGGATATGACCGGTGCGCCGCTTGGCACAATCAAATCGAGAATTTCACAAGGCATTCAGAAACTGAAAGCGATGATAGGAGGTGATCGTTATGACAACGATCGAGGAGAAGCTAGAAGAGCATAAACTCAGTTTGGCAATGGCACAAACACCGGCAGAGCTTGAGAACAGACTTCGCAAGGCCCTCCAAAATGCTCCTGTTCGAAAGAGAAAAAGGAACCGGGCATTGACCTGGATTGCGACTGCAGCCGCAGCATTAATTCTAATTGCAGGAGCTTATCAATACCCTGCATTCGCTTATTACGGCGGCAAGCTGTTTAATAAAGTCGAGCTGCACACCCTTAGCTTTGCAGAACTGTCTGAGCAAGGCTACGGACAAACGGTCAATACGAGCAAAACGCTTAAAGATGGCACAGTCATTACGATTAGCGGTGTTATTGCGGACGATAACGCATTGTCGATGTACTACAGTATTGATCGGCCTGAAGGTTCTTCTATCTATGACGCCAACGGTTCACACCGCTATGATGTGTGGAAGGTGGAAGGATTTCTGACGGATTCGAATGCGACAGAAGGAGGCGGCAATCCTAGCAAAAACGACACTCGCTTCGAAGGCGTACAAAAATTTAAACCGGTTAGTCCATTCGCCAAAACGTTAACCGTTGAATTCAGTGAATGGCTGGACAATGGGAAACGGGCAGTCTACCCGATCTCCTTCAAGTTTGATGCAAATAAAGCGATGAAGAGCTTAATCAGTCAGGATATCGGGAAATCCATTGCTGTCGATGGGGGGGCTGTCTATTATGATTCTATAAAGGCTTCGCCAACCTCAACGATTGTGAAGGGGCACTATGAAATAGAAAAGGAAATTGGAGGATTTCCGAGATTTGAGGGGAAAAGCAAGCTTTATGTTAATGGAAACGAAGTGATGGCATATTCCAACAGGGCAAATCTCGATAGTCAATACAAATACAACTTTGCAATGGAATTTGATGTGCTGCCAACGGATAAGATTGAAAGCATTGAACTCGAACTCGTGAATTTCCCTAGCTATCAAAAAGTAGAGAAGCCTATTTCCTTGGCTTCGCCTTCTGATCTGTCTTTGAAAATTGGCAGTGAAAAGCTATGGATTCGAAGTGTCACTAAAACAGCGCAGGGTTATGATATTGTAATTGCCAGAAAGCAATTTACATTTCTAGTGAAGGACGGCTTGTCCGTGCAAGCAGGGGGTCAAGTTGTTCCGGTTTCATCCATTTCAAAAGAACGCCCGTGGGATCTGAAGAACGGCAACATTTTGTGGGAGCAGACGTATTCTTTTGCAACGAAAGACAAACCGGAGTTTCTGCTGGTTGACGGATTTGATTATATCAAAACATACAAACAGAAAATTTCTGTACCTTTATCTGATAAAAAGTAAAAGGATGACTTGCCGAAACCGCGCTGCTGCGCGGTTTTTTTGTGATAAATCTCATGCTGATTGAGGGCTAGTAGAATAGTTATAAATTATGTTTTCTAGTATAATTGGAAATTAACGGAGGGGGTACAAAATGAATATCATAGGAAATAGAATCGGATTGTGAAATTTTACAGAAGATGATTTCACTTTCTATAATGAATTGGAGCAAAATCCGATCACACATCAGTATGAAAACAGTGCACCGGATGATGCTGAAATCCAAGATGATTTTCAAAAAGCGCTCTCTGAAGTCCATGACAATCCGCGAGAGCGTTATGAGCTGGCAATTAGCTTGAAGGATGATGGAACGCCTGTGGGCCGGATTAGCATTAAGCTAAATTGGTCTGAAATTAGAGAATGGGAGATCGGCTGGGCATTGCATCCGGACTTTTGGAAAAATGGTTATGCAACTGAGGCAGTTGAATTGCTGATTAGCTATGCATTCAGCGATCTGAACGCACACCGGGTTGTAGCGTATGCCAATACTGAAAATGCCGCATCTGAAAAGTTGATGATCCGAGCTGGAATGAAGCAGGACGGCGTGCTTAGAGAAGTCAGAATTTGCAAGGGTAAATGGTGCAATGAGTTTATTTACTCTGTACTTGAACAAGAATGGGACAAGTAAAAAAATGATACTGTGCAAGTGAATAGAGCCGTTATATACTAACTATTGGCAATAGAAAACGCTTACGACTATACATACTGGAGGATGCAATCATGACGACGATTTTATTTCAAGGTGATTCCATTACAGATGGTGCGAGAGGCCGCAGCGAAGATCCCAATCATCTGCTTGGACACAGCTATGCGTATTTGATTGGGGCAAAGCTTGGCTATGAGCTGGGCGAGAAGCAGCCTTTGTTCATTAACAGAGGGATTAGCGGCAACCGTGTCTCTGATTTATATGCCCGCTGGAACGAGGATGCCATTGCACTGAAGCCTGACGTGATCAGCATTCTGATCGGCGTCAATGACGCGTGGAGAACGATGAGCGGAGAGCCTTCCGGCATTACGGATCGTTTTGGCCGCGCTTACAAAGTGCTGCTTGAAGAGACGAGAGAGGTTATGCCCAATACGGGACTGATTCTTCTGGAACCTTTTATACTGAAAACGGGCGCTACTGAAGAAAAATGGGAGGAATGGCAGGAGCTCGTTGGGCTGTACCAGAACATCACCAGAGAGCTGGCAGAACAGTTTGGTGCTGTATTTGTTCCGCTTCAGGCTGCCTTTGACGAGGCGTGTACGCGAGCAGAAGCTGCATACTGGATTTGGGACGGGGTACACCCGACAAGCGCCGGACATCAGATTATTGCCGATCAGTGGCTGTCTGTTGTTCAGAACAGCAAGCTTGCTATCGGCTAATAACGGATAAATGTAAGGGATATGATGAGCAAAAAGATGGCCTCTGCAGGTTGCAGAAAGCCATCTTTTTCTCATTCTATTCGGATGTTTCGGTCAATCGGCGAAGCCGGTATGCGTTCATTGCGGATTCATTAAGCTCATCGAGGATGGTGTAATTGGCCCAGGCTCCTGCTATTGCTCCAATTCCCGGTAACATCTGCAGTATTTTCCGGAAATCGATGGCGTCGCGGTACTCCTTCTGGAACGTCTCCCAATCCAAGTTGTTGGCGTATTGAGAATCGGAATAATATTGATTCTTTTCCGTATCCCAATGTTTAATCGAATTCAAGAGCTTGGCTCGTTGTTCCGGTCCAGAGAAGGCCAATTGAAACACTTTAAGTACAAATACCCGCTCGGAAAATTCATTCGTGTCATATCCGTACCGATGCGCCAATTCAAACAAAAACTTCATTTTGATAGCAATCAATGCGGGAAAGTCTACGGCATTAAGTAAAAGGCCGCCCGCTCCGGTGCCAGCGCCTTCAGCTACGGCGATTTTTTGATACAAGGAAAATACACGCTGCGCTTCCAGATCGGCGAGTTCAAGCTTGTCAAATTGCAGCACGGAACTTTGAGGCGTATATTCGGCACCAAACAAGGCCGTACGCACGATAGATTTTACAGTGGTTGTGATAACGTTGTGCATCTTGGCAGGTATTATATCATTGATTTTTGTACCAATTGTCTTGGAGGTTTTCTCCAGCCATCCGGGCGATTTGAATAACTGACGCTCCCAATTGGCAACTTCGATGCGCACTTTTTGTTCATAATTCATGTTCAATGTCTCCTCCAACAAATCTCATTACATTGTACCGGAAATCGCAGTGCTAGGAAACACATATTATCGGCAGGATAGAAATTGAAGAGAACGTTGACTCGGGGCTAAACCGTGAGACAATAAAGTGAGTAATGGATTAAAGGAGAACAATGGCGATGCAAATGAATGACACTTTTCTGCCTAAAGATAAGCATGATATTGAAAGTGTTGAAGTACTGTCCGGATTGGAAGGGTCATTGGTGCTTCCTTTATTGCCGAAGTTGCTGGAATGGTTACAGGATTTCAATTGGCCAGTGGCACCAGTAATTGTTGATGTAATATCTAAGTACAAGAGCGAAACAATTCCGTACATTCAAGAGATATTATCCATGCGCGATATGATCTGGACTTACAACATCCTAGCATATTTGATTCAAGATTGGGATACGGTGCACGTTTCAGTATTATCTGCAAGTCTGCGAGAATTGGCGCAAACGATGGATTACGACGAGGGTACTGACTTGCTGGCTATCGAAACGATGTGGAAGCATCGTCTTATAGAGGAAAACGATGCTAAGGGACTATTAGCGGAGAAGTTGAGTGAGATAGAAGAGACGCTTCAGGGCTTTACATCTGGACAGATAGCTGAGTTCTCGGATTTAGAGGATGAAAATCTGCTTCGCCGTTATGAAGAAATTGAAGTCTTGATAAGCAGCATAGCTAATCCATAATAGCTTTTTGGAGGAGGAATTTGATGTATCGTTCCATGTATGCGGTAAATGGACAAGGATTGGCCGGAAGATTACATCAATGATTATTTGATTCCATTCAACCGCACTGGGCAATTCAGACCGGCAGCTGTTAGAGCGATACAAAGGGAATCCCAGCAAATCGAACTAAAAGGGAAATTAGTTGTCCCTGTATTAGTAGCAAGAGGGCTTCTTGAAGGCTCGCTAGTATCCGACTCAGACATCACGCGATATAACAGCATATGCCCGCAATTAATAGTTAAGGAATATGCGGCTTCGGACCATGATCTTAAAGGTCAGGACAGGAATCAGTTTTATAACGATATTGTTTCGTTTTTAAACGGTATCGACTAGTTCATTCTTTGTGTGCCCCTCCGAGAAGCATGATCTGCATTCACCGATTCAACCAAGCTTCGGCGGGTTTGAGAAAGCGATGGGATTGTAAGCATATTCGCTTAAAATGTCATGATTGTGGTTAAATTGATAGTAACCGGAATGAACATAAAACGGCTGCAAATCATTTGCAGCCGTTTTATGTCTGCTTCTGAAAGATAGATAAGGGATAGCCGCTTCGAAACAAAACTTGCATTTCGTGCGTATAGATTAAACTAGTAGTGAGAATATACAAGATCGGAAGGATGTTAGGCATGAGTGAATCCAATCAGGAGTATATCGTAATCTCCGGTGCACGGGAAAACAATCTGAAGAACGTAGACTTGCGCATTCCGAAGCGGAAAATTACGATTTTTACCGGGGTATCTGGCTCCGGCAAGTCATCGATTGTCTTCGATACAATCGCCGCTGAATCGACACGATTGCTGAATGAGAATTTCAGTATGTTTGTGCGCAATTTTTTGCCTCGCGTTCCGCAACCGGATACAGACGCGATTGAGAATCTGAGCATGGCTGTCATTGTCGATCAGAAGCGGCTCGGCGGCGGATCTCATTCCACAATGGGCACAATTACCGACATTTCGCCGATTCTCCGTCTTCTTTTCTCCCGAGTAGGTCAGCCCCATGTTGGACAAGCGCATATGTTTTCTTTTAACGATCCGCAGGGCATGTGTCCGGAATGCAATGGAATTGGCCGCAGATTAGGCATTGATATGAGCAAGGCGATAGACAAGTCGAAATCGCTGAATGAAGGGGCAATCCTGCTCCCGGATTATGCGGTCAACAGCATGGACTGGAATATGATTGTTGAGACGGGGGCTTTCGATCCGGACAAGAAGCTGAAGGACTACTCGGATGAGGAAATGGAGGAGCTGCTGTACAGCAAGGCAAGGAAGGTTCAAATGCAGTTCGCAGGCAAAGCCGTTAACATTACGGTAGAAGGTATTTTTGAGAAGTTCACCAACAAGTACATCAAGCGGGATTTGAAAACGATGTCCGAGCGTACCCAGCGTGCGGTTGCACCGTATATTTCCGAAGGTTATTGCTCCAGCTGTCACGGTGCAAGGCTTAGTCAAGCTGCGCTCAGCTGTCGGATCAATGGACATAACATTGCAGAGTTAGCCTCTATGGAGGTTGGTCAACTCATCCAGGTTATTCGGGAAATCGATAATCCTGTCGCAGCTCCAATCGTCAAGCCGTTAACGGAGCGATTGCAGCATCTGGTTGATATCGGACTTGATTACTTGACGCTGGATCGTGAGACAGATACGTTATCTGGCGGCGAGTCGCAGCGCGTCAAGATGGTGAAGCATCTGAGCGGCAGTCTGGTGGATGTCACTTATATTTTCGACGAGCCAAGTGTTGGCTTGCATCTTCGGGATGTACACCGGTTGAATGAACTGCTGCAGAAGCTGCGCGACAAGGGTAACACCGTAATTGTTGTTGAGCATGATCCTGACGTTATCAAGCTGGCGGATCATATCGTTGACGTTGGACCTCACGCCGGCAGCCGCGGCGGTACGATTGTCTATGAGGGAAGCTTCGAGGGACTGCTCGAATCCGGTACTTTGACGGGCAACTATATGAAGCGGCCGCTTCAGCTGAAGCAGGATTGCAGGCAGCCTTCCGGCAAACTGTCTATCAAGGATGCTCAGCTGCATAACCTGCAAAACGTCAGTGTCGATATTCCAACTGGAATATTGACTGTAGTTACAGGTGTTGCCGGCTCGGGAAAAAGCACGCTAATAAATGAAGTATTTCTTAGCCAGCATCCCGATGCGATCGTTATCGATCAATCGGCGGTAGGCGTATCAACACGCTCTAACCCTGCAACTTATACAGGCATTATGGATGATGTCCGGAAGGCATTTGCCTCAGCAAACAAAGTGAATCAAGGCTTATTCAGCTTTAATTCCAAGGGAGCTTGCGAGAATTGCCAAGGGTTAGGTGTCGTGTATACTGACCTTGCATTTCTCGAGAGCGTAAAGCTGCCTTGCGAAGTATGCGGCGGCAAGCGGTTCAAGGAAGAAGTGCTTGCGTACAAGCTGGATGGAAAATCGATTGCAGATGTGCTGGAGATGACGGTGGAGCAGGCATTGGAATTTTTCCAGCTGAAAGAAGTTGTGCGCAAGCTCCAAGCGATGAGCGATGTCGGATTGAATTATATTACACTCGGCCAGCCGCTCAGTACGCTCTCAGGCGGGGAATGCCAGCGCATTAAGCTGGCAAGCGAGCTGCATAAGAAGGGCAGTATCTATGTCATGGACGAGCCGACGACCGGCCTTCACATGTCGGATATTGGACATCTTCTGGAAATTATGAATCGTCTCGTAGACGCCGGCAATACAGTAATCGTCATCGAACATAACCTCGATGTGATCAGCCAAGCCGATTGGATCATCGATATGGGGCCGGATGGAGGCAGCAAGGGCGGACAAGTCGTGTTCGAGGGGACGCCAGCGCAGATTATCCATGCAGAGGAATCGATTACGGGCAAATATTTAAAGTAGGAGGTATACCGCGTGCAAAGTTATAATGACAGCAAACGACTCCGAGATAATGACGATGCGGGCGGTTTGAGGGAGATCTCATTTTGTGAAACGACAAGACGTATTATTATCATTAGCCCGTTACCAGCTGTTATTCTTCCATTGGTGATGTCACTAATGGTTCGTTGCTACGATGTATTGATCTTTCATCATGAGAATGATCCGATTCTGACAACAATTCCTAGCGACTTATTAATAATTGACCGGTCAAAAGCCGTGTCATTGGAACGGATGAAGGTACCCTCTTCGATACCGGTACTTTTCTTGCTCGGGGACGAGCAGCAATTGAGAAGTAGTAACGATCACGCAGCACTTGTATGGCCATGTCCGATATTGGAAGCGTTGGAGAAAATCGAGCAAATGGTGAACCAAAATCAGGAACTGCCTCAGTTGGCTGTACATCATCTGCGTTTTAAAAATATTACGATGGATCTAAAGAGATTTTCTGTCTATAAATCGGGGAGCAAAATCCAGTTGACCATGAATGAATTCAATTTGCTCAAAATACTTATTTCCGTTGGTGGAGCGGCGATGACCCGGGATCAAATTATAGATGAGTTATGCGGTGAAGATTACTTTGGCGGCAGTAACTTCGTCGATGTGCATATTAAAAGCCTCCGGCATAAGCTGGAGGACAATCCTAAAAGACCAAAATATATAATAACGGTCCGCGGAGTTGGCTACCGGATCTCAAATGATTAATGCTCCAAACCTTCACGAGTTCCCTCATGAAGGTTTTTTTGTCTTCATTCTAACTTCATGTGAGAGGGTCGAAAGCAGGATACAATTGTGTTCGGATATACCAAACAAATACAGAAGCAGGGAGCGATTTTTATATGAAAGCCATATTAGTAGATGCACAGAAACAAGGAATGGACAAATTTTATCTAGGCACTGTTGAAGAACCTATGATTCGAGAAGGCGAGGTTCTTGTTCAAGTTCAAGCTGTTCCATTAAGCACATGGGAGGAAGAGATTGCTTTGAATGATGATCAGCTAACGCTGCCTAAGGAAATGAATAAATATAAGGTGAACCTTGGTCTTGAATTTAGCGGAATTGTAGAATCGGATGGAAAAAGATTTAAAAAAGGAGATCGAGTAATTGGTAGCGTAGATTTATTCGATGATGAGAAGACCATGTCGGAATATATCTCAGTTAATGAGAATTATCTGGCATTACTTCCGTCCGACTTGTCATTTATTGAAGGCGCTGCGTTGCCAGTTAGCGCCGAAACAGCTTATATTGGTTTATTTAAGTTAGCCTGCGTAACCAACAACAAAGAGGTGTTAATTATTGGAGCAAATGGAGGTATTGGTGTCTATGCTATACAATTCGCTAAGGCACACAATGCTGTTATAACAGCAATCGGAGGCAAAAACTCGCTTGATAAACTTAAGGCTTTAGGAGCTGATGAAGCCTATTATTACCGGGAGGTATCACCAGAGGACTTGAATAAAAAGTTTGATATTATTTTTGATTTAGGCAAAACCTTGTCCTTTGATAATACTAAAAAGCTGCTCAAAGAGGATGGCATATTCGTGAGCTCCAACCCTCAGCTTGATCAGCTTACCCCGCTTACAGCTACTACAAACAATCCTTACTTGTTTGTAGCTCATGGAACAAGTGAAAATCTGGAAGAGATTTTAAGATACGTAGACTTGAAACAAGTTGCTCCAATGGTTGAAGCAGTATATCCCCTGCAAAATTTCAAACAAGCTATTACGAAGTTCATTCAAGGAGAGCGCTTCGGTAAGATCATCATCGAATTTTAATACGAAGGAATAGAGAAGCTAAAAGCTTGGAGGCTGCCGGAGTGTTCGGCAGCCTTTTATTATTTTCGCCAAAACGTGGAACAGTCTTGCTTGTCCAAAATATTAAATTCGATCATCCGCTCAAGTAAGGCGAAATCTACCTGACGATCCCAGCGGATACGCATTAACCCTTTGGTATGGTCATAACCGGCTTGAACGATTTCTTCAGAAAAACGATGGATTCCGGCCTCTTCAGGGGCAACTGCCATATGCTGCTTGGCAACGCTAAAGCCAATAATAAAGGTGTCGTGATCGGTAAACATCGGCTGATTCCACGCGATTTTTGGCATTAGATTGGGAAAGCGGGTCTTTACCCAATTAAAAACCTCTTCCACACGGTCCCGGTGATCCGGGTTGTCGATACCTGCTAAAAACGGTTCAAAAACCTCCATGGATTGGCCTCCTATAAGTAATTACATTTAGAATACTGTTATTTTAACAGGAGGCTCCCGTTCAAACAACCTGCATTCATTACGCTGCACTAATTTACTCATTTGGCCTAAAGTGTTTGGAGGATACGAGTACGGGGTGTGTATACAAGAAAATGGCAGCTTGTTTCTTTTCAATGCAATAAGACTTGTTGACAGCAGCTAAAAACTGATTTATATTTAACCGTATTGTTAAATAACCAAATGGTTAAATTAAAGTGAGAAATGGAGGCATATTGCTTTTACGGTAAACCGAGGGTGAAATGCATATTAGCAATAACAAATTTTAATTAAAGGCAGGTAATTTATTATGGCAACCGTACTCTACATTACAGCGCATCCCAACGTTCAAGAATCAGCTTCGTATAGTTTGAGTGTAGGGAAAGAATTTATTGAGAGTTACCGCTACGCAAATCCGACGGATGAAGTTGTTCATCTTGATCTATATAAAGCTGAGGTTCCACAGCTTGATGCTGATATTTTTAGCGGCTGGGGCAAGCTGGGAGCAGGAACTGCATTTGAAGAGCTGACTGACATAGAGAAAGCCAAAGTAGGCCGTCTCGCTCAACTGGTTGATCAGTTTGTAGCTGCAGATAAATATGTGTTTGTAAATCCGATTTGGAACTTTTCGTATCCTCCCGTTCTGAAAGCCTATATCGATTCGGTCTGCGTTGCTGGGAAAACCTTCAGATATACAGAGAAAGGCCCGATTGGACTGCTGTCCGATAAAAAAGCGGTTCACATTCAAGCAAGCGGAAGCGTGCTGTCAGCTGGTTCTGAATTTGCGGAATCCGAGATGAGCCACCGTCATTTGAACTCCATCATGCAGTTTTTTGGCATTACAAGCTTTGAAGGGATTTTTGTTGAAGGGATGGCTAAGGCTCCAGGCCAAGCAGCAGAAATTAAGGAGAAGGCCATTCAACATGCACGTGAAGTTGCCCAGAGCTTCTAATGATATGACAAGCAAGAGCCAAGTGAGTTTCAGGTATTCTAATCCTGAGCCGCTTGGCTCTTTTTTTCGTACAGTCCGTGAAGCCTGCCCCTATTTTGCAGCTATCAGTTATTGACAATGAATTGGAATGTGCTTAAACTTAAACACATGGTTAAATATGATGATGAACTTTTGGACGATGTGTTCCACGTTCTCTCTGATCCAACTAGAAGAGAAATTCTCAAACAATTGGCTGCCGGAGAGATGACGGTTATGAATTTAGCTAAACCTTTTGACATGTCATTGCCAGCTATTTCTAAACATCTAAAGGTGTTGGAGAAGGCTGGTTTAGTTTCGGTTCGGAAGGAAGGAACGTTCCGATACTATTATTTGAACCCTGGGACAGTGGACAGTGCGTTTGAGTGGCTGATGGAGCTCCGGAATTTCTGGACTTCGCAATTGACGAGCCTGGAGAATTTCTTGGACAACCAACCTAAAGAAGACTAACGGAGGCACCCTCTGATGATAACAATCGTGAATGGAAAATTTCTGCTTGAGCTTCATCACGTATATAATGCGAGCAAGGAAAGAGTGTTCCTCGCGTGGACGAAGGAAGAGCAATTGAAGCAGTGGTGGGGGCTGACAGGTTTAACTACCAAAGTTGAGCTTATGGATGTTACGGTAGGAGGGAAATACCGTTTTCACATGGAGGCTCCTAACGGCAAAGTTTTCACTTTAGAAGGCCAATATGTCGAAATCGTACAGAATGAAAAGCTGTCGTTCACATGGAAGTGGCTGAATGAAGGAGACGATGCAGAGGAAACGCTCGCTACGATCAACTTTGTCGAAAAGGACAATAAGACTGAATTAACTGTTACCCATTCCGCCTTCTCCACCATGCAAGTAGCGAAAAGACATAACAATAACTGGAACACTTGTTTAGCAGACGGCTTGCTAAATTACATGAAATAGGGATGTATACCGCTATGAATGAAAGTCACATTAATGTGGCTTTTTTATTTTAACGATGTGCCGTGGAAGGGTTGATCTCACTTTGAAGACAGTAGCTGCGATAAAATTGTATTTCCTTACTGCTGATGAAGGCGGGCAAAGCATAATTCCAAAGGACAACTTCTCAGTACCCATAGTCTTTGAAGAAGATAAAGAGCTGAAGCATGGCTTATGGAGTGCAAGGATTGAATTTCATATCACACCAAATATGGAAAGAGAAACAACAGCAGATTTGTATTTGCTATTTCATGACAATGAAGAGGCGCCGAATCATTTGATCAAATCAGGAATGAAATTTGAATTAATGACCAATAGGGTTATAGCCAAGGGATTTATTGAAACAATCCGAATCGGTAAATAAGCAGCATCCTTTATGCATCGAAGATGTTCGGCAGTCGGATACATGATCCGCTGCCGTTTTTAATGTATAAACGAGGTGAATACTAAACTAAAGCTGCTGTTAAGTAATTAACAATGTTGACATGACACCAAATAGTTTCTTATGATAAAAAAGTCACCTAATGGTGTCTAATAATTATAAAACAATCAGTAGGCTTAGGAGAGGGTGTTGTGAGCGATAGCAACCAGTTGCGGGATGTGTTTGACGCGATTGCAGATCCAACTAGGCGCCGGCTGATTCGACTGCTAGCGGAGGCAGAAGAAATACCGCTGCATGAATTAATGCCACAATTTGAAATGGGCCGTACAGCAGTGTCCAAGCATCTGACAATCCTTAAAGAAGTAGGGCTAGTATATGACCGTAAAGTCGGCAGAGAAACGCGATATCGATTAAATGTTTCTCCACTCAGCGAAATTCAAGATTGGGTGGCTTTCTATAATAAATCGGGGAATTAATAATGATAACTAGAGGGAGAGTATCTTGATGGCTGCAGGTATAAAGAATTCGAAGATTGATCCTTATTTTAAAAAGCTAAAGAGCTGGAAGGAAGAGTTCGAGCTGTTGCGGGAAATCGTTCTGGATTGCGAGGTGACCGAGGATTTCAAGTGGATGCATCCTTGTTATACGTATGACAATAAGAACGTCGTTCTGATTCATGAATTTAAGGAGTACTGTGCGCTTCTCTTTCACAAAGGTGCACTGCTCAAGGATCCTCATGGCATTCTAGTGCAACAAACGGAAAATGTTCAGGCAGCGCGTCAGATCCGGTTCACCAGTCTTCAGGCTATTGATGAAATGCAGCTTATTATCAAAGATTATATTGATGAAGCGATTGAAATCGAGAAAGCCGGCTTGAAGGTAGAGATGAAGAAGAGTACGGAATATACCGTACCTGAAGAGCTAGACAATAAATTCGTTGAAATTCCTGACTTGAAAACGGCATTTGAAGCCTTGACACCGGGGCGGCAAAGGGGATACCTTCTGTTTTTCTCTTCAGCTAAACAATCCAAAACCCGTGAGTCTAGAATCGAGAAGTACATTCCGCATATCCTCGATGGCAAGGGAATTGACGATAAATAGGCAGAAATGGAGCAATAAAAAAAGGATTTTCCATCCGTCTTACAGGAGACGAGAAGGAAGATCCTTTTTTGCTGTTGACAAATGGTTCATAAAATCAAATAATGGTATTAGTAAACATAAACATTTACTAAGTATAAAAAAGGGGGCGGGGTATGTGGCAATGTTATCATTTGTTGACACCATTGCGCCTCTGAAGGGACCACTTCCGTAGAAGTTGCGTGGCTTAAGACTGATCCCTTCGCCGAATGCGATATACACATTTTTTACCGCCCTTGGTTAAGCATTCCGGACGGCTAATATCTGCATCTAGTAAAGCCTCGAACAAACGCAATTCGCACTGGCAGGCATGCGTATATTGATGCGCTAATTGCGAGATGGGGCAGTTATGCTCAATTAGGACATATTCGTCATCGCTGTTTTTTTGCAGCTCCGCCATGTAGCCGTTCTCGTTCTGAATGGCTGTAAGCGTAGATAACTTATCTTGAAAATCTTTATCATTCATCCTGCCTGAATACTTCTTATAAAGCGTTTCTTTGCGCAGCTCGAACAAGCGCTCGACCATGCTTTCGCCTGATTCCTTAGCTAGCTCGTCTAGCAAGTCGAGGGCGACGGTTGAATATCGGTTCGGAAACAGCGCATCGGCGCTTTCCGTTAAATGATATGCAGCAGTTGGCCTGCCCATCGGCAGCCGGACTAATCTCGACTCGATTAATCCGTCACGCTCCAGAGTGTCAATATGACGGCGGACGGCTATGGACGTAATATCCAGCCGATCGGTAAGTTCTTTGGCAGTAAGTTCATCATTAGTTTTTAACAAATGCAATATCGTGTCACGGGTCGATAAATCGGCATTTGGCTGCAAGGGGTTCACCACCTTATTAAGAGTTACAGAGTGAAGTCGGAACTTAGTAAATATAATTTATATAAAGTATTTTAACATAATACATCAGGTTGACAACCGTGGTTGAATTCATCAAGTAAAGAAAATTCTATTAAATGGTAGAAGAAGCGGAGGCATTAGAATGATTCATATAAGCGATACAGCAGCAGATAAAATTACGGAAATGATAGGGGATATGGAATCCGATCGTTATTTTTTACGCGTAGGGGTGAGTGACGGAGGATGCAGCGGTCTGTCGTATAGCATTCGCTTTGACGATACATTGGAAGAAGAGGATCAAGTCATCGGCTGGGAGAAGTTCCAGGTTGTCATCGACTATGCGAGCGTGGAGTACCTTGAAGGCATACAAATCGATTACAAAGACATGGGAATGAGCGGAGGCTTTACGATCGACAACCCTAATGCCAAGCTTTCTTGCGGCTGCGGTGCCAGCTTCCGAACGGCCACTTACCGGGGCAAATCGAAGAAATGCGACTGATCTAAAGGGGGACAACAGGATGAAGCTAATCGTTACGGATGCCGCAGTGGATTGTTTCAGGAAAGATTGGGGTTTTCGGGACGGAGATACTATACGCATATATGTCAGGTACAGCGGAGGCGGGGAAGATGCATTCGCATTAGGCATTATGAAGGACGATCCGCAATATCCCGCACTCTCGAATGAATATGGTCATCTTACCTTTTTCATAGAGGAAAATGATGTATGGCACTTAGATGGTCGTGACCTGTCAATTGATTGCCGCAATGATGAGATTACATTTGTCCGCGGTTAATGCTATTCATGGAATTAAACGACGGTATGGAGCTGCAGCGTTATGATGAATGATCGATATGAGCTGTTTAACAAGCTTTGCTTCCGCCATGTACCTTTATCAGAGCACAGCTCCTATGGAATTGGCGGAATTGCGGATTATTTTGCGATGCCGGCCACGGTGGAGCAGCTCGTCACTATTTTAGAAGTAAGCGCGCTGTATGGAATGGATCGCGTGGTGTTCGGCATGGGCTCGAATATGTTATTTCCCGATCGGCCGAAACAGGGGAAGCTGTATATTTCCTTGAAAAATATGGCCGACATTACGGTCAATGAATCTCGCTGGATCCTTACATCCGGCTTGCCGCTCTCGATGTTATCCCTTGCTGGACTGTTCGCCGGCTCGTCTGCGTTTCAATTCACTTATTTGATGCCGGGCAGTCTAGGAGCGGGAATTTATATGAATGCAAAATATTACAAGGAGCAAGTCGGTGATAAGGTAGAGTTGGTCAATTACATCGATCTGGCCGATCCGGCGTTAGCGGTGCAGCAGATTCGTGCCGAGGATTGTGAGTTTGCTTACAAACAATCGATTTTCCAGCATAAGCCTTGGATTATAGTCGGAGCGGAAATTAGGGTGCCAGAGCATGATGAAGCGGCGATTGCGCATAATGGGGATATAAAGCGGGTTATAAGGAAATATCAAAACTCGAATGGCAAGTTGTCTTCATTGTCTGCGTTCTATTCCTTCTTCTCTAGCGAGTTGCGGGGGCTTCAGGACAGTCGGATTAGGATAGAAGCGCCTGAGCCGATGATGGAGATTGAGCGATACCGTACAGGTAATAGGCACTTTACTTCCCGTTCTTGCGGCTCTTTCTTTAAAAACAACTACGCTGCAGGCGCCTCAATCGGCGCTCTGGTTGACCGGCTGGGGCTAAAAGGTGCCGCCCATGGCGGGGCTATTATATCGCCCTATCATGGCAATATGATTCTGAATGCCGCTCAGGCAACGGCTGCTGATGTATTATATTTGAAGGATACCCTCTCGGATGCGATACACCGTCAATATGGATTTATTCCGGAGCCGGAAGTGGTCATTATGACTGAATAAATACTGTATAGAAGAAAACTCCGCTTCGATGAGGAAGCGGAGTTTTTTGTCTATTTTTGAGGTCTTATGCCTGCGGTTCGATATTATGATTATGACGAAAAAAGTTCGTTGGATCGTATTTAAGCTTGATGGCGGCCAATCGCTCGTAATTGTCCCCATATGTAGCTTTCGTAATTTGTCGGTCAGCTTTGACCGCATTCAAATACGATGTTTTGCGGACAGAAAATGGCAGCATTGCTTCATAAGCCGATTCGATCCATGCTTTAATCTTCTGCTCTTCTTCCATCGGATAATCGACATCGAAGCAAAGAAGAAATGAGGCGTCACGGACAGCAAATGCTGTTGCGGCTGAAGGGATCCGATTCATTTTACCGTGGCATTCCCAGAATTGAACCAGTAAGGACGGACTTGGCAATTGCTCGATTGTAGCCAACAGGGCATCAATTGTCTCATCATTCATCTCTTTGATGAACAGAGAGGTTCCCGCAACTGCGACATTATTTGGCGCTGCCAGGTCAAATCTGGACTGCAGCTCCGTAAACCGGACGATCCCCGTGTTATCCGAGAGTGGTTCCGCCAGCTCGCGCAGCGGCTGAATCGCTTGATAACCTTCGTCTTTATCACTCTCACCTGCATACAATCCTGCGATAACAATTACACGCTTATTATGAAGCGGCTCAGGAATACCCGGGGCAGCAGCCATCTGAAAGGTCATCATATTAAAGGAAACATCATCAGGTGCGTTGCGCAAAAAGGCTTGGGCATTACGCAAGACTTGCTTGGCATCCTTATAATCGTACATCACATCTACAGACAGCACTTCAGGTCCAAGGGGATACAATTGAAACTCAAACGAAGTGACGATGCCGAAGTTACCACCGCCGCCGCGGATTGCCCAATATAAATCAGGGTGTTCTTGCGCGCTGACCTTTATGTGATCGCCATCAGCGGTAATTAGACGAGCGGATACGATATTGTCACTCGTTAAGCCGAATTTGCCGCGCAAATAGCCTGTTCCGCCGCTCAGAGCGAGTCCGGCGATTCCCGTTTCCGTCACGGTACCGGTTGGTGTAACCATGCCGTATTTTTGCGTCTCCGTGTCATAGTCGCCTAGCGTTACCCCAGGCTCCGCGATCGCTGTATTGCGCTCCAGATCAACCGTGACTTTACGCATTTCGGAAAAATCTATCATAATTGCACCGTCACAAATCGATGTACCGGCTACGTTATGACCGCCTCCGCGTATCGTAACTGGAATATCGTTCGCTTTCGCAAATTTTACGGCAGCAACGGCATCGGTATCAGCTTTGCAAACGACAATTGCAGCGGGAAGCTTATCGAAAGCGGTGTTCCAAATTTTTCTTCTATCATCATAGCCGTCCTCTCCCGGGAGAATGAGACGCCCGGTTAATTCAGCCTTTAATTGCTCGTACATATGGATTCCCTCCTGAAAATAGTAGATTGCCCGCTGCACCACATTTTACTTCTCAGGTCAATTGATGTCAGCGGGAATGTGTTCATTATAGCTTACATAATAAACTTAGTAAATATAAATGTTTATTAAGTTATTTGGTTTGTTTTCTTGGCCTACGTTGGAAAAATCCAACGTAGAGATCGTGTTTGCGCCAAATCCTTCAGCTACGTTGGAAAAATCCAACGTAGAGCTCGTAACTGCTCGAAATCCTGCGTCTACGTTGGAAAAATCCAATGTAGCGTCCGTATTTGCTCGAAATCCTTCGTCTAAGTTGGAAAAATCCAACGTAGAGATCGTGTTTGCGCCAAATCTCTCAGCTACGTTGGAAAAATCCAACGTAAACTATCGCTATTTCAGCAGCAATTGTTCCAGCACTCTCAGGGTAAGCTTACAGCAAATCTCCGATATGCTTGCCATTGGAAACGGAGCGACGTTAGCCCCTTAGCAACCTTCGGATGCAAACTACTAAAGGGCAGTAAGATAATCAACGCTTAGATACTCGCATGTTTCTTTCGGACGGATAGCACTCCGCCCCTCCAATCTAGCTGTGCAGTAGAACTTTTTCGTCCTTTGCGATAATTCCGGAACTTCCCCTGTGTGTTCTTTAATTGAAAGGAACAGATACGAGACGTGACAGAAAATAGATGTAAATATAGTCCAAAAAGACTATATATCATTGTGAAATTCGCTATAATAGGGAGTAATTAAAAGTTGAGGGGATTTGTGGATAGATGGCAAGGAAGAGAAGAAAGAAAGCGCAAACCGATCCTATTCAAGCGCTGGTCATTTTGTTGATGTTAGGTTCATTTTTCGGCATGTTTAAATGGACGAATTCACTAGTCGCCGCCTCGATTTCAGCAGGATGTGTTCTGGGGATGTACGCTGTAATCGTCATTTTATACAACCAGAAACAAACGGAACGATTAAAGAAATCAGGCATTAAGGAAATAGATAAAATGGAGGGAAGACAATTCGAAATTTACTTGGGTCATCTTTTCCGCATGCATAACTATGTTGTCGAAGTAACTCAAGCAACCGGTGATTTTGGTGCAGATTTGGTTATTAAAAAAGGCAGCCAGAAGATCGTAGTGCAAGCTAAGAGATACGGAAAAAATGTGGGGCTGAAGGCGGTGCAAGAGATAAGGGCTGCTTTGGACCATTATGGTGCTGCAGAAGCTTGGGTAGTTACCAACCGTGATTATACGGAGCAAGCTTACACGCTAGCAAAATCGAATGGAGTACGATTAATTAATCGGGAGCAGCTCATTGCGATGATTCTTGCAGTTAATCCGAAGAATAAGAGCGGCAGACAACCTTCCTCCCAGCCTGAAAAGGAGGCAACTCCAGAAGCAGCAGCAGCGGTAGCAGCAACAGAAGCAGCAGCTTCGACTGAAGAACCAGATGATCTCGAATGTCCCAAATGCGGTTACTTGCTTGTCAAAAGAAACAGCAAGCGCGGTGAGTTCTACGGTTGTTCGAATTTTCCGAAGTGCCGGCACACTCGAACAATTAATGAAGCAGCTGAGAATGTCTGAGGAATCCAGCAATCTTCAGGAAAAATCGATACTTCAACGAAAGTAACCGGGGAGTGATAATAACTTGAGCCTAATGCGATTGAAAATACCAGCTGGCTATGCAATTACTTATAATAAATTTCATGATGTTGATCCTATTCCCGAAGAAGGTGATGAAGATTTTTTGAGCAATTGGTTTTATTTCACAGAAGATATCCTGCAGATTAGTAAACTTGCAAATGTTAATGGATGGCATGTTATTCCGGAAAACAATACATATTTAATCGATCTGGGATGGTACCCTGACGGCAGTCAAAATGGGGAATATAGATTAGAACAAATACAAGTTGACGAAGAAGGCTGCGGGGATAGACTGAAAATAAAACGCTCTAAAGACAGGTTTGAAATCAGGGATACGATTGAATTATGGTTGCGAGAACTAAATAATAATCAACCTGATGATGGATTTTAGCTATCAGCAGCACAAATATGCGTCCAACCTGCCTTTTACAAGGCGGGTTTTTTTCAGAAGAAAACACACCTAAATCGACTGGAATGTACGTTATATTGGACACGATACTGCACAATTATTTATAATACAAATCGAGTGCACTCCTAGATCTTAGGAAGATTTATAGTTAAGCATAGCACTCTAAATGATCAACTTAGAGCACTTAAATGAGAAGCGAGGGAATGCGTTATGTCTTTAATAGAGTTTGGGATTGTAGGAAGAGGCTGGAGAGCTGATTTTTACTTGCGGATTGCAAAATTGCTGCCGCACCGTTTTGCGGTTCGCGCGATGTTAGTCCGTGATGAGGAAAAAGGCAGGGAGATCGAGAAGGAATGGGGAGTGAAAACTTTCCGCGACATGGATTCTTTCGCTGCAAGCGGCCCCTTTATGTTCGCAGTCGTTTCTGTCCCATGGGCAGCGATGCCCGACTGCACATTGGAGCTGGCTGAACGAAATATCCCTGTACTGACGGAGACTCCTCCAGCAAGTGACATTCCAGGTATGATTGCCTTATATGAATCACTGCGCAAATTGAATGTTCCCGTACAGGTAGCCGAACAATATTTGTACCAACCGATGCATGCTGCACGTATTGCTTTCGTGAACTCTGGTAAACTTGGGGACGTTTCTCAGGTGCAAGTATCGGCCGCACACGGCTATCATGGCATCAGTCTCATTCGGAAAATGCTTGGGATTCAGTTCGAGAATGCCGTCATTAAGGGTCAAAGATTCACATCTAAAATTGTGCAAGGCCCAGGCCGATATGGCCCTCCTGAAAGTGAAGTGCTGGATGACTCCGTACAAGATATCGCTACGCTTCGTTTTGGAGATAAGCTGGCTTTGTTTGATTTTACAGGGGATCAGTATTTCTCTTGGATTCGCCGCAATCGAATTCTCGTCCGCGGAAGCCATGGCGAGATAACAGACGAAACTTACCGGTACTTGAAAGATTTCAAGACCCCTATATCCGGGCAATTCCGAAGAGTGGATACTGGTCATAACGGCAACCTGGAAGGTTATTATCATCAAGGAATTACAGCTAATGATGAATGGATGTACGAAAACCTGTTCGTTCCGGGGCGTTTAACCGATGATGAGGTCGCCATTGCAACGAGTTTGGTCAAGATGGCTGACTATGTACAGGGCGGACCGCCATGCTATCCGCTAGAAGAAGCGATGCAGGATCATTATTTGTCGATTATGATGCTGTCGGCTATCGAGTCGGGTGAGGAACTGACAACGGCAACTCAGCCATGGGCGCTGTAACGCGAATCGAAGGGAATAACATAACTGAATTCAAAGCTGTAACAATAGTCAGGCTGATGGATATATACGTCCATCAGTCTTTTTGTTTTGACATCGCAATTTTAATATTTAAGTTATATTTATCAATTTCATCTATCATTATCATAAGAAAAATGATATTGATCAATAATTCTGAATTTCATACAATGAGGCATCGGCCGAGAGTTCATTACACAATAACAGGAAGTGGTGACCGTCCATGCAAACTGTGGCTGCCTTACAAAAACAAAGAACCTTCGGTTCGATTCAATTTTTACCTGTCAATTTATTCGCTTCTGTTATGGGAATTTCAGGTCTGTCATTGGCTTGGAGAGAAGCCAGCAAGCTATTTGGCACGTCTGCCCTTATAGCCGAGATTAGTGGGATAGTTGCCATTATTGTATTTATCGCGTTGAGCATCGGTTATATTTCAAAATGGATTTTGTACCCGAAGAAAGTGAAAGATGAATTCAAGCATCCGATTTCTGGAAATTTTTTCGGTATGATAGCAATTGCATTGCTCTTGCTCTCCTCGGTTATCGGCGGCTATAGCCAAATATCCGGGCAAATCATATGGATTGTTGCTACAGCAGCAGCCATAACACTTAGCTTTGTTTTCGTTGCACGCCTATTGAACGGGAATCATGATCCGGCCAACACAGTTCCAGCGTTGCTGATTCCGGTAGTCGGGACGATTGATATCGCAGTTGCTGGCGGTACTATGCCGTTTCCATGGGCGCATGAAATTAATTTGTTATCTCTTGCAATAGGCGGATTTGTGGCTGTCGTATTCTTCACCTTAATTTTATCGAGACTGATTCATCATGCCCCGCTGCCGCCTGTATTAATGCCTTCAATGATGATTATGATTGCACCGTTCGAGGTTGGATTTCTTGGTTATACGAATTTCGAACAGCGGATTGATCCGTTTGCCTCCATCTTGTTTTACTTCGGTCTGTTCTTGTTCATCGTCTTGTACTTCAAAGTATTCAAAAGGTCTATTCCGTTTGGCGCTTCCTGGTGGGGGGTAAGTTTTCCGATAGCTGCTCTTAGCAATGCTGCATTGAAATACGCGATGTTCGTACATTCTTGGCTCTTAAATGTGATTGCGGCATTTTTGCTGGCTTTTTTGAGTATTGTTTTGGCTGTTCTCCTAGTTCGCACGATAAGTATGCTGGTCAAAGGAAATCTGCTTAAAGGCTGATCGAATTGGACAAGCTGTCAATATAAATAAGGTCGCGTATATCGCGGCTTTTTTTATTGGGTATGAACGAGGCAGGATAACAGAGTGAAGGATTGTAATATATAATAGATAAAGAGATCAGGCGGTGAGCAGCTTTTGAAATCCGATATAGATTTTCATATGTGGTTTACTTTTGAAGAACATTGTCAGGGCAAGCATTATATAGTGGGAAATCCTCATACTTTTCATGGGAGAATATTAGCCTATTGCTCAGAAAAAGATGTGTTCTTTAATGTTTCACTTAGTGAAATAAACGAAATGTCATTACAAACAAAGTATTGGATTAAAGGCTACTTATCAGGCAATGAACCATCACCTCCTGTAGATGAAGAGGGGGATGTATTCCCTCCGGCACATGTAGCCAATATACATTATGAAAACAGCATTTCTTTGTTCCATAAAACAGGTTCATGGTATTCCGGTGAGAGGAATTGTACGGTTTGTGGAACAAAACTATTACATTCATGGATTGGAATTGAATGTGAAGACTGTATAGATTAGATAGATGGAGCATGAATTCACAGCATAAAAGGAAGATAAACAGACATGCACATTGTACTTGATGAACAAAAGATTTACTTTCATGTTCAATATGGAGCAGGTAAAAAGGTTTCGATCCAAATGGACCCATCGGGATTAATAACTGTTAAAGCGCCAAATGGAACGAAAGATGAACAATTAATGCAGCTTGTGGAGCGTTATGGCAAGCAGATACTGGCACGAAGGCAGGCGCTGGAAGCGGCGCAGACTGTTACCCAGACTAAGGATTACGAAGGAACAGGGAAATTCCTGTACTTAGGCAAATATTATCCGCTAAGTGAGTTAATTGAGACGGGTGGGGCAGACAAAGAAGAAGAGCTAAAGCACAAGCTTAAGCGGTTTTATTTTACGAGTTGTAAAAAGATCGTCGGCGAACGGATCAAAATTTATCAGGACCAGCTGAAAGTGAGACCAAAGTCATTCGAAATCGTCGAGTCGCTTACGAAATGGGGAAGCTGCAGCTCGAATAGGAATCTCACGTTCAACTATTTACTTGCGATGGCACCGCTCGATGTGATCGATTATGTGGTCGTCCATGAGCTAGTTCATCTGCTTCATATGAATCATGACCGTTCGTTCTGGCGCCGTGTCGGCAGCATCATGCCGGACTACGAGGAGAAGGAGCGATATTTGGCGAGGCATGCACAAACGATGACGCTATGATTGCAGACGATTGCGACTGATAGAGATGATTTCTTTTAAAAAGGGGGAATCTGCTTGAAGATTGGTGTCATTGGCGATTTTAATCCGGTCTACCTCTCACAGCAAGCAACGAATGATGCTTTAGATCATTCTATCTATAAGACTCAAGCTCAGGTTCAATATGACTGGATTCCAACGGTGACAATTGCTGAACAGCTAGATGTGATCAAAAACAATTATCAGGGGTTTTGGATAGCCCCAGGTATACCTGAATCGGCAGCTGGAGTCTTGCAAATTATTAGATATGCCCGTGAACACAATGTCCCGCTATTAGGAACTTGCGGCGGATTTCAACATATTATTTTGGAATATGCTAAAAACAAATTAATGCTTGAAGATGCGGATCACGAGGAATTAAACCCTGATGCTTCTAATCTCGTTATTAGTAAACTTGCTTGTTCACTAGTTGGTCAGACAGGTGAGGTGTTTATAAAGCAGCCCTCATTGGTTTCTAGCCTTTACCAAGAGACAGCTGTCATTGAACAGTTTAGGTGCAGCTACGGGCTTAACCCGAATTTCGAAGTACCAATTGATGAAGCAGGTTTAAAAATAGTGGGAACTGATGCTGAAGGCAGGCCAAGAATTGTTGAATTAGCGGAGCATCCTTTTTTTATCGGCACGTTGTTCGTTCCTCAATTGAGTTCATCCAACGCGAATCCGCATTGCCTGGTAAATGCATTTATTAAACAAATTATATCGACCTAAAATCTATGCGAACAAGTATTTGGATTACTACCTTTATTGGCGAGAAAAAGATAAGCATTTGTCCCTTGAGTCACAAGTGGAACAAATGCTTATTTCATCGAGAAACAATCTACTTCGATATACCTGTTTTATTTTTGATTATAAACTCGGGGTTCGTTACATAATCGATGTAATTTACGACCCCGTTGAACTCCAAATAAGCCTGATAGCGAGTGCGTATAGCTGAATGTGTAATGAAATCAAGGACTTTATCCTTCGCCACCCAACGGCTATCGGTTGTTTCTTCGGAAACAGCTAACTTTCCGCCAACAGGTTTACATACGAAATCAAATATAACTTGTGTAGGAACATCAGTCACACCATCATACCATATAAAAATGCCTGTATTAGAATAGATACCAATCAAGTAACTAACGGTGGTGTCAATTCCACTTTCCTCTTTAATTTCACGTACCAAAGCATCCATCAGATTTTCTCCAACTTCCACTTGTCCACCAGGGTATACCCAACCTCCATCACGGGTTTTTACTAAAAGGATATTTCCTTCACCATCTTCAACAAAACCACCTGCGGCTACAATGTGAGTAGGGAATGGCATGTTTAACCCCCTTGTAAGGTAATATCTTATAGCTTTTTTACAAGCTTCATAGTTGGTCTGCCTCGTTCGTTTAGCAGCATTCACTTCCATTATATGTTATTTGTAGAATGAATCAATAACCCTTTGCGAAAACAACGAAAGAAATAGAGGTCAATTAGGGATGGTGTTGCACCTTCTGAATCTCTAGCTGTTATTGCCGAATAACCTTCCTAATTATTTAATTGCTGCACGAAATGGCCGAGGAATCATGGAAACTAAGAAATAAAATCATATAGCGTACTAGAACCGCCAGCCCTTTTGTGATCCGCGAAAAGGGCTGTTTGTCGCTCAAATTTTTTTGCTTGGTTCCATCGTTATAGGGAATCTACTTGCAAAGTTCCGACGTGAAACCTCTTTACAGTGATAAATCGATCTGCTAGTATAATTAAATGTTAACCAAAATATAAGTAAAATAGGTTAACAAATATCATCAATGAAAGCTAAGCTGAACTTAAGAATCAGCACTAACTGTCCCTTTTACCAGCCACGCGAATTCAGAAACATTACTACATAATCTTCGGGAAACATTAGAGGCCTTACCAATTAGAGACGCTACAGCAGTTCACATTACGGAAGGATGATTGACTTGGAAACCATTACTGCAGATACAAAGTGGCAATTGCTTGCTGAAAAGGCATTGAGCGGGGAGCTTCTAACGCTGGAGGAAGGACTTGCAGTGCTGGAAGCCGACAATGACGAAGTGCTGCTGATCATGAATGCTGCATTTAGAGTGAGAAAGCATTTCTATGGTAAAAAAGTGAAGCTGAACATGATCATTAACGCCAAAAGCGGGCTTTGCCCCGAGGACTGCGGCTATTGCTCGCAATCGATCGTGTCGACGGCACCAGTCGATAAATATAGTCTGCTAGATAAAGAAACGCTGCTTGCAGGCGCCCGTGAAGCGATGGCCCGTAAGGCCGGCACATATTGTATCGTAGCATCTGGCAAGGGGCCGACAGATAAAGAGCTTAATCAAGTGGTCGATGCGGTGAGAGAGATTAGGGAGACAATGCCGCTGAAAATTTGCGCTTGTCTGGGCATCCTGAAGGGGGATCAAGCCGAGCGGCTGGCCGAAGCCGGTGTTCATCGATATAACCACAACTTGAATACAAGCAAAGCCAACTATCCATCCATCACAACAACTCACACTTATGATCAACGCGTCGCAACGGTTGAGAAGGTGAAATCGCAAGGCATGTCTCCTTGCTCCGGCGTTATTATTGGCATGGGCGAGACGCATCAAGAAATTGTGGAAATGGCCTTTGCGCTTCGCGAGCTTGATGCAGATTCGATTCCGATCAATTTCCTAAATGCTATACCGGGAACGCCTCTAGAGCATGCAGGCCGCACCTCCTCGATGAAAGCATTAAAGGTGCTAGCTTTATTCCGGTTTATTTGCCCGTCGAAAGAAATTCGGGTGGCCGGCGGCCGCGAAGTCAATCTCCGCACATTGCAGCCTTTGTCCTTATACGCCGCGAACTCGTTGTTCGTAGGGGATTACTTAACGACAGCTGGCCAAGAAATATCGGCCGATCATCAGATGATTGAAGATTTGGGATTTGAAATCGAATTGAACGCGCTGTAGGGCAGCAGACACATGGAACTGGAGTATAGGAAGCAGAAGAACTTCGAAGAGCCGCGAAATTTGCGGCTTTTTGTTTTTATTTTTCGAAAATTATCTTATAGATTGAAATATAAAGTGGTAGACTGAGACAATAAGGATATAGATGGGCTAGTTCGTGCCGTATCAATGAGACAAGGATAAAAAGGAGTTGGATAATTGTGCTTAGTGAAGAAGTTGTTATCGAGCAATTGGTGCAGCGTACAAGTGCAGCTCCCTTAGTTGTGATGATGTGCGGCGTGGCGGGATCAGGTAAAACGACTTTTGCCCAAAAGCTTGAAAGTAAGGGCTTCGCCCGGCTTTCGGTAGACGAGGATATATGGGCCACACATGGCCGATTTGGAATTGATTATCCTGAAGGGGATTATGAATCCTTAAAGAAAGAAACGGAGTTAAAGCTGCGCAAGAAGCTGGTGCATCTAATCCAGGGCGGACACCGCGCTGTTGTCGACCTTAGCTTCTGGCAGCGTCAAAAGCGAAATGAATATAAGCAGCTAATCGAGCAGTATAACGGCGTGTGGGAGCTTATACATTTGAAGGTCCGACCGGATGAATTGCGCCGGAGGCTCCTCATTCGAAGTGAACGGTTCGACGCCAATGCGGCATTCCCGATTACAGAAGACATTCTAATCCAATATTTAAATGGCTTCGAGACTCCTTCAGGAGAAGGGGAAACCGTAATCGAAGTGTAAAATTGGATTCAGGAAGTCTGACTACTGCATAATAATAATTTGGAAATTTATCTAGAATTAATCAGCACATTCCGGTAATATGGAAAAAGATGAAAGGAGTGAATGTCAATGTCAATTTCAATCAAGGTGGCTGGCGTTTAAACCACAGAAGATGATTCTGCCATACGTTGAATGTCTTCTGTGGCCCCAATTAATGAGGAGGTTATAGCAGACATGATAACTTATGATGAGGCTGTAAAGATTAGTGATGCAGATTTAATTTTATTGGGATCAGAGCTGTATGGTTTAGACGGCTACGAAATGAAGCGCATTCCGGCACATGACGGAGGGCGGAATATCGTTTATAGCTGCGAGAAAGATGGAGAAGAAGCAAAAATACTCAGAATCTCTTTCTATCCTGACCGGAGCCGGGAAGACTTTCTGGCTGAATTGGAGTATATCCGGTATTTAGTAGAGCATGGTGCAATGGTCTCCGATGTAATTAGTTCCCTAAAGGGTAATCTGTTGGAAGAGATTGCTCATAGTCATCATACCTTTTTTATGTGCCTGTTCAAAAAGGCCAAAGGAAAATTGCTTGTGGAAAATCATTATCAATATCGGGATGGAGTACCTCTTACCGAATATTTTTATAACTGCGGTAAGGCTCTAGGGAAACTGCATAAGTTGTCGAAAGAGTATAAGCCTGTCCACCGGCGGTATAGCTTTTTTGATAAATATAATGCCGAATATATGGATAAATTAATACCAGATTCCTTGTCTCATCTTAAGGAGAAGCTGGTGGAGCTTCTTGAAGCCTTAGAAGGATTGGAGAGAGATCGTGAGTCCTTTGGCATGCTCCACTTTGATTTCAACGATGGGAATTATTCGATTGATTTTGATAACGGGGATATAACGGTGTATGATTTCGATAATTCATGTTTCGGCTGGTATATGTATGAGCTGGCAGATATATGGATCAACGGAACAGGCTGGGTACAATTTGAACCAGACGCCGGCAAACGCAAGCAGTTTATGGATGATTATTATGCTTCCGTTCTCGAGGGTTACCGGTCCCAGAACCGTATCGATAATTCGATGTTGGAGAAGTTTCCTTTGTTTCTCAAAGCAACTCTCATGGAAGGTATTGTAGATTCCTTCGAGGTCATGCGGAACAACGGTGAAGAGCTTGAATGTGATGAAGAGTTGTCATACCGTATCAAATGTCTGGAAGACGATATCCCGTATCGGGGATTTTTCCATGATATTTACTCGTGTGAGGCGCCCTTCCAGTATGAGGAACGAATTATTTAATGGTATTCATGGTAAATACGAATTTCAAGAACCTTGTGCCGACAGAGCACAAGGTTTTTTTGACGGCAGCAGGTTGAAAATGATTTTATTCAAACCTTACCTATTAACTAACGTTCCCCGCCTTTATTATGTAGGAGTAAACAAAATAAGAAAGGTGACGCTGGAATGATATATGGCCATACAAAATGTGCAATGGAATATTCTGAGCGAGGCGCAATTGACGTATGGCTTCAATTGTTTTTAAGAAATGATGGAGGTAATATTGCTCTGGCAGACGGGTTATTGCGCGAGGACAGATTCTATTTTGGTCCAGTTCTTGCGGATATATCAGAGTTTGAAATCGAAGAAGGGGCCCCGTCCTATCTGACCGAAGCGAATGATATTCAGTGGTTTTTTCATAAGGTTGATAAAATAAAGGAAGTTTACGGGGACTGGGACATCCCGCCTTTAATTGTTAATTATTCAGGCGGCAAGTATGAGATCAATGATGGGCGCCATCGTCATGAAGCATTGCGCCAAATGAAAATTAAGCATACACCGGTTGTCTTTTGGTCGAGCACTGAAGAGGACTATCGTTATATTATGAATCATTACGCAAGCAATAATGATGACGTAAATGTTAAATGAAGCAGCCAATTGATGAACCAAGCTGACGTATGAAAATGCTGCTCGGTTCAGTCACAGTATCTACTTAATTGCTGTGATTGCAATCACAACTGATGTACCTCTTCGGCCCGTATACTGGAGTCAAATCCAAACATGCTGAAAGAGGGGAATATATTATGCTAAGCCAATCGACGATTGCTACGATCAAATCTACGGTTCCTGTTCTGCAAATTCACGGCGTGGCTATTACAAAACGGTTTTATGAAATGCTCTTCGAGAGCCACCCGGAACTACTTAACATATTCAATCATGCCAATCAAAAGCAAGGTAAACAGCAAACGGCACTTGCGAACGCGGTTTACGCAGCTGCGGCCAACATTGATAAGCTGGAATCCATACTTCCAGTAGTCAAAGGAATCGCTCATAAACACCGGAGTCTAGGTGTCAAGCCGGAGCACTATCCAATCGTCGGCCAACATTTGCTGGCTGCAATCAAAGATGTGCTAGGAGATGCCGCAACTGATGAAATTATTAATGCATGGGCGGATGCTTATGGCGTAATCGCCAGCGTATTCATTGATGTTGAGAAGGAAATGTATACAGAGGCGGCAGCACAGCTTGGAGGATGGGATGGTTTTCGTCCATTCAAGGTGGAGCGAAAAGTGGAAGAGAGCGACGTCATTACTTCATTTTACCTGGTACCGGAAGACGGCGGCTCTATTGCGACATTCGAGCCCGGCCAGTATCTGAGTATGAAAATAGACATTCCGGGAGAAAATCATTCACATATCCGCCAATACAGCTTATCAGGTACACCGGGTCTTCCATTTTATCGCGTCTCCATTAAACGGGAGGATGGGAGAAGTGATCATTCAGACGGCCGGGTATCCGTCTATCTGCATAAGACAATTCAAGCGGGTGATTTGCTTCATATTTCCGCCCCAGCGGGTAATTTCAAGCTGGATCAGGAAGATACACGTCCAATCGTGCTTATCAGCGGCGGCGTTGGCCTTACGCCAATGGTCAGTATGCTTCGTACGCTTGCGGGCACGAAAGCGAATCGCAGCGTAACGTTTATCCATGCCGCACAGCACGGCGGTGTTCACGCATTGAAAGCTGAGGTCGAGGAATTGGTTAGCCAGCACCCGGCATATTCGGCCTATTTTATTTACAATAATCCGACCGATGAAGATCGGGAAACGAAAGCATTCCATAAAGAAGGCTATATCGATCTGCCTTGGCTGCAGGAGGTTGTTCCTTCAAAAGATGCGAAATATTATTTCTGTGGTCCGCTGCCATTTATGAAAGCCGTCAACCTAGCATTGAAGGATTGGGGAACTCCATCCGAAGACATTCATTTCGAATTTTTCGGACCGGCTGGAGCGCTGGATTAAGCCGTTTTATTCACCGGTCAGCTGCGCCCGCAGCAGCCGATTTACAGTTTCGCGGCGCAAGCCGATTAGTTGACCAATCTCATCCTGTGTCAGTACGTCAGTTATTGAAGCTGGTTCAATATAGAGGCGAAACCATGCTTGCAGCGCCTGTAGTTTGCGAGCCGGGGTTAATTGAGTAAGCTGATCGATACGCTGCTGCATAGTGCGCAGTTTGTCCTGCAGCAGCAACGCGATGTCCCGGTACCGTTCCGGACTCTCTTGCAGCTGCCGATACCATTCAGCCGCAGATATGACTTCGATCTCTGAAGCAACCAGAGCGACAGCGGTGCCGAAGTAGGGATTCGGGCTGACCAGGGAGTGATGGGGAATTGTCTCATTAGGTGTAATGATGTTGACAATTAAGGGCGTTCCATCTGCATGGACGCGAACGATCTTAAGCAAGCCGCTCTTCAGATGAAAGAGAGGACCGGATTCTCCTTGGCGAAACAAAACTTCACCTTTATTTAATTGCATGACGAAACTCCTTCATATGTAGAAACATGATGACTCCAATATATAATTGCTGGCGCCGAACTTCAACCCGAATTGGGTTAATAATTTCATATGTAAAATCAAAAAAAGAACCTGAGTATACTCAGGTTCTTTCATATTGCACATCAATAGACATGATGATATAATCATTTTGCGATTATTTTGTAAAAAATGAGTGAAGTAAGTCTATTTTACAATTTAATCTTATCATGCCAGTCAGCTTTGTGTCAAATGTTTTTCTCAATTTAATGGTTAGGGGAGATGTTCAATGCGATCTTTGGTTCTTGGTTTTCAAGAAATGGAGAAAACACAGCTATTGCTCGTTGGCGGAAAAGGGTTAAACTTGGGGGAATTATCGAACATTGACGGCATACATGTGCCAGAAGGTTTTTGCGTGACAACAGCAGGATACCGGAAAGCCATCGAACAAAATGCAGCGTACCAAGATTTATTGGATCGCCTAACCATGCTAAAAGCAGATGATCGGGATCAAATTGGTGAAATAAGCAGGAAGATTCGACAGCTTATAAGCGGTGCTGAAATTCCTGCTGATGTTGTAACAGCAGTTACTCACTATTTATCACAGCTTGGTGCAGAGCATGCTTATGCAGTACGCTCTAGTGCGACTGCTGAAGATTTGCCGCATGCTTCTTTTGCTGGCCAACAAGACACCTATCTAAACATCATTGGCCGGGATGCAATTCTGCAGCATATCAGCAAATGCTGGGCTTCTTTATTTACGGATCGTGCGGTCATTTACCGTATGCAAAACGGATTCGACCACAGGCATGTTTATTTAGCTGTCGTTATTCAGAAGATGGTTTTTCCACAGGCCTCAGGAATTTTATTTACCACTGATCCGGTTACTTCGAATCGAAAACTGCTATCGATTGATGCCAGCTTCGGGCTTGGAGAAGCACTCGTCTCTGGCTTGGTATCTGCCGATTGTTATAAAGTACGGGGAGAAGAAATCGTTGAGAAGCGAATAGCGGCCAAAAAAATAGCTGTCTACGGGCGAAAAGAAGGCGGTACAGAAAGCCGGGAGATCGAACCCCATCAGCAAAATGTTCAAACCCTCAGTGAACAGCAGATATTAGAACTGTCACGAATAGGCAGGCAGATTGAAGCTTATTTTGGCTGTCCGCAGGATATCGAATGGTGCTTGGCTGATGATACATTTTATATGGTCCAAAGCCGGCCAATTACAACCTTATATCCGATCCCGGAAGCGAGTGATCAAGAAAATCGCGTTTACTTGTCTGTCGGCCACCAGCAAATGATGACGGATCCGATAAAACCGCTGGGCTTGTCTTTTTTCCTGTTAACGACTCCTGCACCGATGCGTATTGCCGGAGGCAGGCTGTTTGTTGACATCACGGCCAGGTTAGCTTCACCTGTTGGCAGAGAAGCTTTGATAAATACGATGGGGAACTCCGAACCGCTTATGAAAGATGCAATTATGACTATCATTGAACGTGAAGATTTTATCCAAACCGTACCCGTTGATCATAAAGAAGCACGTCCCGCTAATAAAGGGATGCCGCCTGCAGCTCTTGAAGCAGCAGCCGAACCCGATCCGGCAATCGTATTAGAATTGATTAACAATACTCAAGCTTCGATAGAAGAACTGAAACAAAACATTGTTACGAAATCAGGAACAGAGTTATTTGATTTTATCCGGGAAGATATTCAGCTGCAATTAAAGCGGATTTTATTTGACCCAAGAAGCTCAAATGTGTTTATGTCTGCTATGGAAGCTTCAGCATGGATCAATGAGCGAATGCAGGAATGGCTGGGTGAAAAAAACGCATCAGATACGCTTTCACAATCTGTGCCTCACAATATTACTTCAGAAATGGGCCTCGCGCTGCTGGATGTCGCAGATGCAATTCGGCCTTATCCGGAAGTCATTGCGTACTTACAGCATGCCAAAGATGATCGCTTTCTGGATGAATTAGTTAAGTTCGAAGGGGGACAGGAAGCCCAAGCTGCTATCTATAGTTATCTCGACAAATACGGCATGCGATGCAACGGAGAAATCGATCTGACTAAAACGCGTTGGAGCGAGAGGCCAATTACGCTTGTTCCGATGATTCTAAGCAATGTCAAAAATTTTGAGCCTAATGCCAGCAGGAAGAAATTTGAGCAAGGACGGCAGGAAGCTCTGAACAAAGAGCAAGAGCTGTTAGAACGATTGAAGCAATTGCCAGACGGCGAGCAAAAAGCGAAAGATACAAAACGAATGATCGACGTCATCCGGAATTTCATCGGTTATCGGGAATATCCCAAATACGGCATGGTTAGCCGCTATTTCATTTATAAGCAGGCCTTGTTGAAAGAAGCCGAGCAGCTCGTCGCAGCGGGGGTTATTCAGGAGCGTGAAGACATTTATTATCTCACCTTTTGAAGAACTGCATGAAACCGTCCGTACGAATACGGTGGATTATGAGATGATCGGGAAACGAAAGGACGACTATAAATGGTATGACAAACTAACCCCGCCGCGGGTCATTACTTCTGACGGGGAAATCATTACAGGCAAGTATAAGCGGGAAGACCTGCCTGCCGAAGCGATTGTAGGCCTAGCTGTGTCTTCCGGCGTTATAGAGGGACGGGCACGCGTTATTTTAAACATGGAAGAGGCTGATCTTGAAGAGGGTGATATACTAGTCACTGCCTTTACTGATCCGGGTTGGACAACATTGTTCGTATCTCTAAAAGGCTTAGTGACCGAAGTTGGCGGACTGATGACTCACGGGGCAGTTATCGCACGTGAATACGGCTTGCCGGCAGTTGTTGGAGTAGAGAATGCTACCCGGCTGATAAAAGACGGACAGCGGATCCGGGTGAATGGAACAGAAGGATACGTTGAGATTTTGTAGGTCTAGAGCGATAAGTTGAATGGTACAGCACGACTTGAGAAGCTATCTGAAGAGGAAAAAACTTCTCCGATTTATCTCAAAAAATAGCTTTTGGCCGAATGACGGAAGATAAAGTTACCGGGGAACAATAACTTAAGCAATCCGAATGAATGAGCGGCTGCCAGTATTCAATCCAATAGGTCCGATGAGAAAAGAGGGCAATACGTTATGGTCGATTTCGAATGGTATAGAAGTTTTATCGCCATTTTTAAACATAATTCCGTTTCCGAGGCTGCAAAATCCAGAATTATGACCCAGCCTGCTATGAGCCAGCATCTTGCTTCCCTCGAAGCTGAGGTTGGGGAGCAATTGTTTACGAGAGCCAATCGCAGGTTGTCACCAACCGAACGGGGAAAACAGCTGTACAGTCAGTTAGCCCCGCTTATCGAGTCGCTGGAGGAAGCGACGATGGAATTGAAATCTCCGCTGCCTCCGACAATGAAGGTTATGAGGGTCGGGGCATCGCCAGCCATGTTTATTGAGAGGATTGTGAAGCAACTAACGCAGCCAGATTTAAGTATAATCACTTATTTTGGAATGGCAGACCAGTTGCTGGAGCTTCTGAAAGAAGATAAGGTCGATCTCATCATGACCTCCAAAAAAATTCCTTCTCCAGGTATTGAATATGTTAAATTTCTGGAAGAAAGATTTGTTGTTATAGCGCCTGCCGGAATAGAGGTTCCAGAAGCCGTTACGTTAAAGGAAAGAGAGCAGTGGCTGTCCGAGCAGCGTTGGATTAGTTATGGTCTTGAGCTTCCGATCATTCGCGGATATTGGAGGGAGTACTTCAAGAAGCGACCTCTCATTAAGCCGACTCACGTTATTCCAAGCCTACATCTAATCTTGAGGGCGATTGAGGAGGGAGCGGGGCTAAGTCTGCTGCCAACCTATATGCTGGAGCATTTCAAACAGGATGAACAAAGGTGGAAGCTTGTTTTTGAGGATTTGGCGATTCATAACGATCTTCTGCTGGGATACCATTCAAAAAATAAGCATTCCCTTGAGTTAAATGAGTTTATCGACACGATAAAAGAGAACAAAACAGGATGAACGAGTCGCGTTCATCCTGTTTTTCGTTATAATCGCATTAGCGAACTATAAATTTATTTATACAAAAAGCTCTATTTTATAATTGGATTGATAAATCAGACTGGGTATATAATACGAGAGCAATCACATCCAATATTATAGGGAGAAGATAATGATGAATCATTTGTTCACACCATATAAGCTGAAAGAACTGGAACTGAAAAACCGAATCGTTATGCCTCCAATGTGTCAATATGCTGTCTTGAATAAGGATGGCATCGCCCATGACTGGCATTATCATCACTATGTAAGCCGTGCAATTGGCGGGGCTGGACTTATTATTATTGAAATGACTGACATTGATCCGGATGGCCGAACGACAGATCTCGATCTTGGTCTGTGGTCCGACGAGCATATCGCTCCTCTAAAGCGTATCATTGACGCTTGCCATCAATATGGTGCGAAGGTTGGCATACAGATTGCCCATGCAGGACGTAAAGCTGAAGATGCTGAATTGCCGGTAGCTCCATCTGCCATTGCGTATGATGATAAATCCAAGATACCCCATGCACTGACAACTGAAGAAACGAAGGAAATGGTTGAGAAGTTCCGTTTGACTGCAGAACGTGCGGTCAAAGCGGGAGTGGACACGATTGAGCTTCATGCTGCGCACGGCTACCTGATCCATCAATTCCAGTCTCCCTATACGAACAAACGTACAGACGAATATGGCGATGATCCAACATTGTTCGGCAAGCAGGTCATTAAAGCTGTGAAGAGTATAATGCCGGAAAAGATGCCGCTTATTATGCGCATATCCGCAAGAGAGTATGTAGACGGCGGTTATGGCATTGAGGAAAGCATCGCCTTCTCCAAAGCTTATCAGGATGCGGGTGTTGATCTGTTCCATGTGAGCTCCGGCGGTGAAGGTCCGATTCTAGCCCATGGCAAACCGGGAACTCACGCGGCGTATCAAGTGCCATTGGCAAGAGAAATTCGAAGTGCATTGAACGTGCCTGTCATTGCCGTGGGAAGACTGGATGAACCGGTATTAGCCAATGCCGTTATCGGCAATGAAGAAGCGGATCTCGTCGCGGTTGGCCGGGGGATGCTGAGAAACCCTTATTGGGCTTTAGAGGCAGCCGTGACAATTGGCAAGGAAACAGAAATTCCCGGTGTATATGGTGCGGGATTTAGTCTGAAAAAGTAGTTGGATCGTTGGAGGAAGCACTGCTTACGAGCGGTGCTTCTTTTTTTGCATACCCTCGATAAATTCAGCTAGTTATGTCTGAGCTTGCATTAGAACTCAGAATCGTCTGAATATCCAGCATCGGCGGTCGGCCGTATACACGGGCATATTCCCGGCTGAATTGGGAGGGGCTTTCGTATCCAACGCGAAAGGCGGCATCAGAGGCTTGTACCGTTTCCGTTAGCATAAGACGTCGGGCTTCTTGTAAACGAACGGTTTTCTGATATTGCAGCGGGCTCATTTCTGTCACGCGCTTAAAATGTTTGTGAAACGCCGATGTACTCATATTTACGGACTTTGCAAGCTGATCGATCGCAAGAGGACGGTCGAATTGCCTGTTAATCTGCTGGATCGCTTGGGCGATGTTATGGGCTTGACTGCCGATAATTGCGAATTGATGAATTTGCGCGCCTTGTTCGCCTTGAAGTACACGATATAGAATTTCGCGAATGACAAGGGGCGCTAGAATCGAAATATCCCCTGGTTCATCCAGCAGCTTCAGTAGCCGAACGATAGCTTCGAGCAAGGCTGGCGCCGTACGGCTTACGGCTATGCCCCGACTGGCCTTCGACGGAACAGCTGCGGGATCGGAGGTCTTTTTCACAATGTCTAATATGACGTCGGAGTCAAAGCTTAGTCTCAAGCTTAGATGGGGGGCTTCTTGTGAAGCTTTGAGAATTCGGCTAATGATCGGCAATTCAACGGAAATGACGAGGTATGTCGAAGGGTCGTATGTATAGATTTCGTCTGCCAGTGCAGCTGTTTTGGCTCCTTGTACCACGACGCAAATGGAGGGCTTATATACAGATTCAATGGGCTCAGCCAACTGCGTAGCGTGCATTAACGATAAGGAAGGTATGGCTGTCTGATAAGTGCCGCCAGATGGGGCATGGCGTCGAATCAGGAGCTTTAATTGCTGCAAGACTTCTTCAAGCCGAGCAGGTTCATTATGTTCATTCATGTTACCGGCTCCTATCTTAAGAAAGATGTTCGTTGCTTATTATTATATGGAGACAGAAGAGAATTAGGCAAGCATCCAATAGAATTGATCTAACGGCTTAATAGCTACGCTTATTATACTAAAATAGCAAATGAATGATAAATATCTTTTACAAACAAAGGGGCGGAGACCATGAATTTGAATGGAAAAGTTGCGATTGTGACAGGGGCATCGCGTGGTATAGGCCGGCAAGCGGCGATTCAACTGGCGCAATCCGGGGTGAAGGTGGCTGTTAATTATTCCTCGAACAAAGCTAAAGCGGATGAGGTTGTTCAATTCATTGAGCAATTTGGCGGACAAGCAGTCGCCATTCGCGCCGACGTAAGCAAAGTGAACGAAGTTGAAGCCATGTTCTCGGAGACGATCGAAAAATTTGGGCGGATCGATATTCTAGTCAATAATGCTGCCATTATGGAATGCAAGGCTATCGCGGATGTGACGGAGGAGATGTTCGACCGGCATTTCGCAATTAATGTGAAAGGCACTTATTTCGCTTGTCAGCAAGCGATGGAGCATATGGGAAATGGCGGGACGATCATCAACTTCTCGACCTCTGTATCAGGAGCGATGCTTCCGACCTACAGCGTCTACGCCGCAACGAAAGGGGCAGTCGAGCAGTTGACTCGCCAGTTAGCCAAAGAATTTAGCTCGAAAGACATCGTTATCAATTGCATAGCACCGGGTCAAGTATCAACGGAATTATTCTTGAATGGAAAATCACAGGAGCTAATTGATTCTTTCAGCCGGATGAATGCCTTTGGCCGGCTTGGAGAACCGGAGGACATCGCAAACGCAATAGAGCTTCTCGTCAGTGACAAAGCACGTTGGATAACGGGTCAGACGATTCGTATAAATGGCGGGTTCAACTGAGTATTCCAAGTATACGTCAATATCATTCATGGTTGTTCATGCAACAGGAAAGGAACTAACTTTCATGTCAAGCACACTCAAAATTTACATTTTGGCAATTCTTAGCTTTCTTGTAGGTACTTCCGAATATGTAATCGCAGGAATTCTTGATCGGATTGCCGTATCGACAGGGGTTTCTCTTGTCGCAGCTGGACAGTTGATAACGGTTTTCTCGCTGGCTTATGCCTTTGGCACACCGCTTGTGATGGTAATGACAGCGAGGATGGAGCGTAAAAGGCTGCTTCTCTTCGCGATCGGATTTTTTGTTCTAAGCAATGCTCTGGCTTATTTTTTGCCAGGTATTGCACTGCTGAATGCTTCTCGAATTCTAATGGGGATCAGCGCCGGTGTGGTCGTAGTCGTATCGATGACCATTGCGACGAAGGTCGCCCGGCCAGGGAAGGAAGGAAGCGCACTGGCAGCAGTATTGATGGGCTTCACCGCTTCTTTGATATTCGGGGTCCCTCTGGGCAGGATTATGGCTACCGCTTATGAATGGAAGGCTGTATTCGGAGTTATTGCTTTGCTTGGTTTTGCAGCCATCTTTCTAATTGCGCTGCTCATTCCACGCGTGGAAAGGGAAGAGGTCGTTTCCTTGCGGCAGCAGCTTGCGTTGCTGAAGCGGCCTAGAGTGCTGATTGTTCTATACGTGACGTTCTTCTGGATCATCGGCTATTCGATCTTTTACTCTTACATTACGCCGTTCCTGTTGACGCAAGCTGGCATGAGTGATGAGGCCCTTAACACGATATTGTTCGTAATTGGTTTAGCCAGCTTGATCGGCTCCCGCTCTGGCGGTTATGCGACGGATAAATGGGGACTTCACCGTGTGCTTATAATCGGACTAGTGCTGAATGGCATTGCGTTAGTTCTGATAGCGCTTGGCACACATGCTCCGGTAATGCTGATTGCCATGCTGGTTCTGTGGTCGATCGCTGTCTGGTCTTTGGGACCGCCGCAGCAGCTGCATGTCATAACGATCGCTCCCGAATCGACGGGGATTATGTTGAGCTTGAACAGTATGATCCTTCAGCTGGCGATGGCAGCCGGTGCAGGTGCAGGCGGTCTGGTCGTTGAACGAATCTCATTATCTTCGATCACCTGGTTCGCCGCCGCAGCCATAGCTTTGGCGTTCGGTGCAGTACAATTGTCAAGGCGAAAGAGCAGTCAATAATCTCGCTGGCAAGGTAGACGAAGAGAACCGTCCTCTAGATGGCTAAAGACCATTTAGAGGGCGGTTTTTTTATATAGTTATGGCAACAGCAGCTTGTCAGCAATTGCGGATTCATGAGTACCTTCCTTAGCACGGAGGCCAATAGCGCGAATGTCCTTTAGCGGCGGCAGTCCGTAGAAGCGTTTGTATTCGCGGTTGAACTGCGTAATACTTTCATAGCCGACCTCGAAGGCCGCTGAAGTGACATCAATATCGTCTGTAAGCAAAATTCTGCGTGCTTCCTGAAGCCGGAGCTGCTTCTGATACTGAATTGGACTCAGTGTAGTAACAGCTTTAAATTTATGATGCAAGGTAGAAGGGCTCATGCCGCCTGCTTGGGCAATCTCCTCTATCGTAAGGGTACGTAAATAATTTAATTTAACATAATGGATCGCCTTGCTGATGCCTGCCGCATCATGATGCAGCAGCATATTGTTGTAAAAGCGGACACCACCCTCGTCAGTCAGCAGCCGGTAAATCAGCTCCCGCTTGACGCCTGCTGCAAGAAAAGCAGCCGCTTCACGATCTGCGTCCAGATGAAGCAGCCTCTCTAACACATGCAATACTTCAAGTCCTGTCTTTCCAATAAACGCGCCTTCTGTAAGTTGATTCTCATCCAAGGCTGCCAGCTTGGCCTCCAGAGCTGCGGAAGCAATCTCGTCAGTTGAAAAGGTAATCCGGATTGCAATATAGGGCGCTTCTTTTGAAGCATCGGATATCTGGCCTTTGATCGGCATATCAAGATTGGATGCAATATAATCCCCGGCTCCGTAATTATAGGTGTTGTTGCGCACAATGACAGTTTTTTTGCCTTGAAGAACTACACAAATCCCTGGAGTGAAAAAACCGTATTGTACCGTCGTTGGATGATCTGATTTCAGCAGTGAAACAAACGGAATGTCGGTCTCGCATATGCCGCCGGAATAGGAGTAAGCCTCGCATTGGTGCAGCATCCGCTGTAATACATCTGAGAAGTCCTTGGCAGGATTGGGCAAAAATATCATCCTCTCTTTAGACCGGTGTGGGCAATTAATATATCGCAATGGCATCCAATTATTATACTCGGAGTTTTAGGCAATAATCAGGCATGATCCGACTATTTCCTCCATTATAAATTCTTTATAATACAAGACACAAGGCCGCTTGATTGAGGTCTTCCAAACCACATTATAGGGAGCGGATTACATGTCAAAAGTATGGTTAATTACCGGCAGCGGAAGCGGGCTGGGCCGAAGTATTGCAGAAGCTGCACTTGCCAAAGGTGAACGTGTAGTCGCAACGGCCCGTAATATCGAACAACTGGATGATTTGGTAAAGCAATATGGTGATCAGATCCGTACGTTTACGCTGGATGTGACGGTGGAGGAAGCGGCACAAGCCGCAGTACAACTTGCTCTGGATGCTTTTGGACGGCTTGATGTCTTGGTCAACAATGCAGGCTATGGTGATATCCGCCCCTTCGAAGAAACCAGCTCCGAGGATTTCAAGAGGCTGATGGATACCTGTTTTTACGGTGTTGTATATCTAACGCGTGCGGCATTGCCTATTATGCGTCAGCAGCGCAGCGGGCATATCCTTCAGATCTCTTCGGTCGGCGGCCGGTTAGCAACTCCGGGAAGTGCGGCTTATCATGCAGCAAAATGGGCGATTGGCGGCTTTACAGAAGCGCTGGCTATGGAAACGGCCCATCTCGGTGTGAAGATTAGTGCACTTGAGCCTGGAGGGATGCGGACGAACTGGGTCAATCGCGCGATCAATAACGAGCCTCAGCTGCATCCGGATTATGAAGCGTCAGTAGGCCAGTTGCTCAAAATGATGAATGGCTTGCAGGGCAATGAAAAAGGTGATCCGGTAAAGGTGGCGGAGGTTGTCCTTCAGCTGGCTTATGCCGATGAGCTTCCTGCACATTTGCTGCTTGGTAAAGATGCTGTACAAGGTGCTCAGATGGCTGAAAAACAGCGCGCTGCTGATGCTGAACGCTGGCATGAAGTTAGTCTCTCAACAGAATATGAGTGATTGCAGTTGAATCAATTATGATAAAAGAGGGCGCCGAACCGCTAAGGATCGGCGTCCTTATTGTTACTATTTCCAGTTTAAAGGAGCGGATTAGATATGTCGTTTTAAAAAAAAGCATTTGCAAATTAATGATGAACCGTCTATTATGGATAAAAGAGATCCTTAATGATTGTAATATTGAAAAGGAGGAGATCGAGAGTACGGCAAATGGATAGAGGCAGTTCAGATGTCTGTTCCGATAGCAGTATATTTTTTTAGATTAATTATGGATATAAAAGATCTATGGAGGTGCAATTAGAAAATGGAAAAACAACTTTTCGATGTGACAATAATTGGCGGTGGACCAGCAGGGTTGAACGCTGCTCTGGTACTGGGGAGAGCAAGGAAAAAGGTTGCTTTAATCGATGATAGCCGTCATCGCAATGCGGTGACTAAGGCGGTCCATGGTTTTCTTACACGAGACGGAATTAGTCCGATTGAATTTCGGCGAATTGCAAAGGAAGAGATCAGTGCGTATCCTTCCGTGTCATTCGTGCCCGATACGGCGGTGTCGATTACGGGAAGCGACGGTCATTTTCAAGTGGAGACGGGGCAAGGAGAAGCTTTTATAAGCAAAAAAGTGCTGTTTACCGTCGGTATGAAAGATCAGCCGCTGAGCATTCCGGGACTGGCAGAGGTATACGGAAAGAGTGCTTTCGTCTGTCCGTACTGCGACGGCTGGGAGCTGAGGGATCAGCAGCTTGTCATCATTAATAAAGGTCCTGAGCTTATGCATTTCGCTCCTGTTATATCCGGATGGACGAACCGATTTATCATCTGTACGAATGGACCTGATGAACTGACAGATGCTCATCGGGAAGAGCTCAAGCAGCATCATGTGCCTCTATACGACTCGCCAATCCGGCAAATTGATTCCAATGATGGGATCGTTCAGCAAGTAGTTCTTGAAGACGGCACGATCATTCCGTGCAGAGGGATCTTTTTCAAACCGGATCTGGTTACAGGATCGGACTTGCCGCAAAGGATTGGATGCGAAATGACAGAATGGGGTGCTGTCGTCATCGATGAATTCGGAAAAACGAGCATTCCGGGCGTCTATGGCGCTGGTGATGCCGCATCGCGAATGCATCAGGCTATAGCAGCCGCTTCGACGGGAGCCTTTGCTGCCGCAGTCATTAACAATGAGCTCAATGCAGAAGCCTGGGGGAACAACCGATGATCGATTTAAATCATATGAAGCGCGGTCCGATTATGTTTGCTCTTATAGTAGGCATGTTCGTCGCCGCGTTGAACGAAACGCTAATGGGCAATGCCCTTCCCGAATTGATGAAATCCTTTGACGTAACTGCGGCAACAGCTCAGTGGCTTTCGACTGCTTATATGCTCGTCGTTGGCGTACTGGTCCCAGTTACAGCAATTTTGCAGCAATGGTTCACAACCAGACAAATTTTTCTGTCGGCGATGGGACTGTTCTTTGTTGGTACAGCTACTTCGGCATTTTCACCTGAGTTCAGTGTATTGCTGATTGGCCGAATTATTCAAGCGATAGGAACAGGCATGCTGCTGCCACTTGTCATGAACGTCATTATGACCATCTATCCGCCGGAAAAGCGGGGAGGCGCAATGGGGATGTTAGGGCTTGTCGTCATGTTCGCACCGGCAATTGGACCAACGATATCCGGTTTAATTGTGGACGGCCTTTCATGGCGCTGGCTGTTTTATCTCGTAATGCCATTTGCACTGCTCTCCATAATTATTGGAGCTGCTGTGTTGAAGAATGTGTCGGAAGTGACCAGACCTCGAGTGGACTTTTTATCCATCGTTTTGTCGACAATCGGTTTCGGCGGAATCGTCTATGGGTTCAGCAGTGCGGGTGAACATGGCTGGTCAGAGGCGGAAGTCATCTGGACGATCGCTGCGGGCGGAATTTCCTTATTACTGTTCATTTGGAGACAGCTATCGTTAAAACAGCCTGTCATGGATTTACGTGCGTTTCGGTATCCGACGTTTGCGCTTGTCGCGGTACTGCTGTTTGTGTTGATGATGACTTTCTTCTCATCGGCGATCATGCTTCCGATGTTCATGCAGGGTGTACTCATGGTAACAGCCTTCAAGTCAGGTTTAATTCTTCTTCCTGGCGGAATTGTGAACGGCTTCATGGCTCCGGTCTCAGGCAAGCTGTTTGATAAGTTTGGACCTCGTGTACTTGTCATCCCAGGGCTGGCCATTGCTGTCATCTCATTGTGGCAATTTACCCGGTTTGACGATTCGACGAGCACGGGCTTTCTCGTTGCCGTTCATATTGCACTAATGATTGGTATCGCGTTAGTGATGATGCCTGCACAGACAGCCGGGCTCAACCAGTTGCCAAGCCATCTGCATCCCCACGGGACAGCAATCTTGAATACGCTGCAGCAGGTGGCGGGCGCAATCGGTACTGCCCTGTACATTAGCATCATGTCTGGCGGACAGAAGCAGTACTTAAGCGGAGCGAGCGATCCGCAGGCTCCAGGGGAAATCGTCAAAGGACTCGCAGCCGGTATTAACAACGCGTTCTGGTTCGGCGTTATCATTGCGTTTGTTGCACTTGTACTCGGTATCTTTATTCGTAAAGAGAAATCACCAGAGCATGAGCAGCAGGCAGCTGGATAAATTCATTCGAGCGTTTTACCTTGAAAGATCATTAATGAATTGGGGAGAACTGAACTATGAGAATCGATGTTTGGTCGGATTTTGGATGTCCCTTTTGCGTCATTGGCAAGAGAAAGCTGGAGAACGCTCTTGGCATGTTTGCAATGAGGGATAAAGTAGAAGTTGTATACCGGAGTTATCAGCTTGATCCACATGCTCAGAATAGAACGCTGACTGCCGAGCAGCTTGCCCGAGAAAAGGGAATGACCGTCGAGAACTTGAAAATCAAGCAAGCACAAGTAGCTGAAATGATTAAACGTGAAGCTGGACTGGATGTCAGCTATGATACCGTTATTATCGCCAACACCTTCGACGGTCATCGGTTGGTTCATTTCGGGGCTGAAGCTGGAAAGGGAGCTGAGCTAACTGAACGCCTTATTCGCGCGTATCTATCACAATCAATGAATATTGCTGACCGCAATGTACTTGCTTCCATCGGCAGTGAGGCGGGGCTTCATGAAGAGGGAATTGCGGAAATGCTTGAATCTGATGCCTATAAAGATGCAGTGAAAGCGGACTTTGCAGAGGCGAAAATGCTGAAAATTACAAGCGTACCTACCTTTGTATTTAATAACAATTACGCTATCTCAGGCGCTCAGTCGGAGGAAGTGTTTTTGAATGCTCTGAATTCGGTCTGGGAGGAAGAAAACAAGCTTCAGAGCCTGAAGTTGGAGGGGCAGTCACAAGGTGATGATAGCTGCGCTGACGGGACCTGCAATGTGATGAAGTAGGCATCATTGTTATGAGAGTGCAGCAGCATTGAATCTTACTTCAATTGAGCTATAATAAATGGACGGCATTAGATTAATAAACAAGTAAGGAGTGTCTTCCACTTATGAAAAATGACTTTACTATAATAAATCCGAATATCAATGGCGATTACACGGTCAGTGTTGCTAAGGATGAAGAAGCAGCTGAAGTGATGTCTTTGCTGCTGGAAACAGCAAAGTGGCTGCAAAGTATAGGATCTCAGCAGTGGAGCGGGCTGCTGCATGGGAATGACTCTCATGATACGGTAGGTTCAATCAAACAAGAAGAAGTGTTTGTGTGCAAGCATAACAATGAGATTGTGGGTGTTGTCATACTGAAACGTCAGCCTAGCGCTTGGGATTCTGAGCTATGGGGAAGTAAAGCTTATGCAGATGATGGAGCCGTTTACTTGCATCGATTGACGATTAGCCGGAAGCAGGCAAATGCAGGACTGGGAGCTGCTCTGCTCAATTGGTGCGATTCAGCTGTAAGCTTCAAGGAGAAAAAGGTGATGCGCTTAGACTGTATCGCCAGCAATCCTAAATTATTTGCCTTTTATGAAGGTAACGGGTATGAATACATGGGGCAAGAAGGTGACTTCAAGCTATTCCAGAAGGGCTTGTTGAATTCCTAAACGATTGAATGGCAGCCGGTAATGGCTGTCATTTTTTTGTTAGGCTGCGAGGCGGATAGCTGGAGTGATAAAATAGAATGGACTCCTTGGGATATAGTGGTATAATCTCTATAGGGAACATTTGTTCCTGTGTCCGGAATTTTATGAAGGAGATGTTCACTATGTTTAAAAAGTTGGAATGCGTATGTATCCATACTAATGAACTTGAAAAATCCCTTTCATTCTATACCTCTGTAGGTTTAACTGAAAACTGGAAGATCGAACGGGAATTAGAGAATGGCATAACCTGGACCGTAATCGGTTTAAAATTTCCTCTGAAGGACAGCTCCGAGCTTGTACTAAGCAATCATCCCGAAATTAATTTTACAGAAGTCGAGATCTATGTTGAAGATGTTCGACAAGCCTACAATGAACTTCGTAAAAATGGAGAGATTCAATGGATTAAGACTCCCTTTGCAACCGAAACTGGGCATATTGCGGTTATGGAAGCTCCTGATAAAAATGTGTTTGTACTGGTTGGAAAATAAAAGGGGAGGCCGGAAAACCCGGCTTCCTTTTTTTATGGATAGAAGATTGATACACCTTTAAAATGTGCCTCGATCTGCTGTTGCAATGGAAATGAAACCACGCATGTATGCTTCCAGATCATCTGCATCATGAGAGCAAAGTACAATATTGTTGGCAATTCGGACATCAATGACATCCACGACAGCTAATTCCCCTCGTTTGATAAATGGGCTAGCCACAAGAGAAGATACAAAGCTGACGCCATAACCGGCGACCACGGCCTGTATAATTTCATTAATGCCATTAAATTGTAGTTCGATTGATGGCGGGCTGACATTTTGAACGCTGCATACCTCAAGAAGCTTCTTACGAGTTGCACTGCCTTCCTCCCGCATAATGAAGGGCTCTTTCACCATATCTTCCAAAGAAATTTGCCTGTTCGCGTACTTGTGATTTGGCGCAGCCACAAACTTGAATTCATTTTGACATATATCTCTAAAATGCAGCTGATTTGCTATCTGATTAGTAATCTCGCTGCTTCCAAAGATTGCGATATCCGACTCGTAATTCATTAATTTATCAAAGGCAGCTTGTGAATTCACGGTCGTAATTTCAACATCAACTTTCGGGTATCTTTGCTTGAATAGGGAAGCCCACTTGGGAATTAGAAAGCTCGTGGCCAAGTAATTTCCAGAGATCCGAAGTTTTCCTTGCGGATGATGATGATAATCTTCAATCATGCTTCCAATTTGCTCTTCAAGGATAAATAGCTTTTCGGTCGGCTTCAACAGTTTTTGACCAAAGGGGGTCAGAACCAGTCTTCTTCCTTTTTTCTCGAATAATAGGATGTTGTATTGCTTTTCAAAGCTCCGAATTTGAGCAGAGATGGCGGGCTGACTAATATTCAGTCTCTTTGAGGCCTCCGTGACGCTGCCGGTCAGGGCAACGTTATAAAATAACATTAATGCATGCAGATTGATCGTCAATTCAATCACCTTCTATATACTTTGTTTATGTGAAATAGAAAACTTATATTTTTATTTTATATATTAAGGACGTATACTTCAAATACATCAAAAAAGGAGGACAACAGCATGACGACAACTACGATTTATTTCGTTAGACATGGCCAGACTCAGTGGAACTTGGAACATAAAATGCAGGGCCACATGGACTCACCATTAACGCATGAAGGCAGGCGGCAGGCAGCCCGATTGGCGGATCGATTACACAATGTCAAATTCGATGCGATTTATGCGAGCCCAAGTCCAAGAGCATTGACGACGGCTCAGATCATTTCTGGAAGTACAGCAGAGAACATCGTGAAATTAGATGAACTAAAGGAAATTCACATGGGCCATTGGGAAGGACAACACGTGCCGGCCATACAAGATGAATATGCCGAGGAGTGGGAGCACTTTTTTAAACAACCGCATTTATACCGTCCTTCAGGGCAAGGGGAGACCTATGCGGAGCTGCTGAATCGTGGGGTAGTGGCAGTGGAAAAAATTCTGCAGGACTGCAAGGGTAAAAATGTTCTTGTTGTAAGCCACCGAATGACGTTAAAGACGCTAATGAATCACTATTCTGGTATGCAATTGAGTGATATGGGGAATTTGCCCGACGTTCCTTCAGCTAGCCTGAGCAAAATCGTATTTCATCATTCTGAGCCAACAATTGAGCTCTACGGGGACAGCTCTCATTATTGAGTTGTAATATGGACTTTATTAGGGCAGTGGAGACACTGTCCTTTTTCATGATTTATAAATGAATGGGCATTCGAATCGTCAGCCTGAATATTGCTCTGTCGATAGAATTGAATTACGATGAAAATAGTTTACTAACCATGCAAACATTCAGAGGAGTGTAGTCTAATCCATGAAAACAATAGGTTTAATCGGTGGAATGAGCTGGGAGTCATCGTTGCTTTATTATCAAATTATCAATCAGCGTGTGAAAGAAAAGCTGGGAGGACATCATTCCGCAAAGAGTCTGATGTATTCAGTAGATTTCGACGAAATCAAAACGCTTCAGCATCAAGGGAAATGGGATGAAGCGACAGAAATGATGATTGCTTCTGCACGCAAGCTGCAAAATGGCGGGGCTGATTTCATCATTATCTGTACCAATACGATGCACAAGATGGCAAAAGAAGTGGAGGAATCGATCCAGATTCCGTTGCTTCATATTGCTGATCCAACAGCAAATGCTATTGTGAAGGATGGAATTAGAAAAGTTGCGCTACTGGGAACTGCTTTTACGATGGAGCAAGATTTTTACAAGGGCAGACTTGTTGAAAGGTTTGGTCTTGAGGTTATAGTTCCTGATGAAACGAATCGAATGATCATCCATGACATTATCTATAAAGAGCTTTGTCTGGGTACAATTCATGATGAATCTAGACAGTCTTATTTAAAAATCATCCATAAGCTTAGTCAGCAGGGAGCAGAGGCCATTATTCTCGGATGCACCGAGATAACCTTACTCATCTCACAAGAAAATTGCGATATTCCTCTGTATGATACAACCAGGCTTCATGCTGAATCTGCTGTTGACCTCGCACTGGAGGGCCATAAAACTCCCTTAATTTGACGTGCTGCTAATCTTAAGTTGAAGCCTTCAGGAATACTTATTCATCATTGCAAGTAAATAACTTCTAAATTCCTTAACAAATGATTTAGGTTCTATGATTTCTAAATGGGTGCCGAAGCTTGCTAGAAATTGAAACCCAATACTGTTCTGAGGAATATGAAAAGCGGCTAAGAAATAGTCAGAGCTATAGTGTTCAATACTCTTTCGGCCATACCTTTCAATAAATTGATCTTTAATATTTGGGGAAATCAACGCTTTAACCGCAATTAATTGTGGCTGATATTTGGTTTTATCTTGTTCTAATACAAAATCTCTGGGTTGGAATGTAGTGCCATCCGTACTGAGATTATCGACCCTAGATAATTTGAATGTCCGATATCCCTGACGATCTAAACAGTATCCCCTTAAATACCAGCTTGCTTCGCTAAAATGAAGCAGATAGGGCTCAACCATTCTAGTGGTTTTCAAACCATCTTTATCAATATAATCAAATGAAATGATCTTGTTCTCTGATATTGATTGCTGGCACGACTTTAAGGTTTGAAGAATCTCGGACCGGCCTTCCCAATCATAAAATGACAGTTGAATGGAACCTTTTCTAGATGACGGGTTGACCATTGCTTCCATTTTTCTAATCGTTAATGCAACCTCTTCGCTAATCAGAATTTTTTCCAATCCGCCGAGTGCAATCAATATATTTTCCAGATCGGAGCTGTTTAAAAGACGCTTATCAACCTTGTATTCCTCCATAATACCGTATCCGCCATATACTCCATGAACCGAATAGATTGGAATGTTGGATAAACTCAGCGTTTCCATATCCCGAAGAATCGTTCTTTTGGATACGTTAAATAATTGTGTGAATTCTTTTGTAGAAACGAGATCTTTTTTGCAGCAATATCATAATAATTGAGATTAATCTCTCCACTTTTTCCATCGTCATCACTCTTTCTTGCTTATTTATAAATGGTGACAGATAGTTGTCACCACTCCTATATTATACTTCCTTTATAACAAAAAGGAGGAATTACTCGATGTCAGCAATTGTATATTTAAACTTTAATGGTGAGGCCGAACAAGCGATTGATTTTTATGCGGAGGCTTTAAGCGCGAAGGAAGTCAAAAAAGTTAAATTCAATGATATCCCGCAAGATCCAAATTATCCATTGCCGGAAAATGAATTAAATATGATCATGGAATCTTCAATCGTATTTGCAGGCGGGAAAATCATGATGTCCGATATTTTGCCTTCCATGACGGCGGTTACAGGGGAAGTCGTGAAAGGAAACAATGTCATGATCAGTGTAATTAATGAAGATAAACAAACGTTAGAACAATACTTTAGCCAGTTGTCCGTCGGTGGCCATGTTGTGATGCCGTTGTCGGAGGTACCTTGGTCATCGTGCTTTGGAATGCTAGTGGATAAGTACGGGGTATCCTGGAAATTTAACAGTGACGCTGACAAGTTTCTTGATCATGTCATTTCAAATAAACGTTAATACTTTCCACAAAAATTTTATTTCTCCCATAAAAAGGTAATGAAAATAAGCTCCGAATCGGCTTGAATGGAAAACCCATTTACCGATTGGGAGCTGTTGTGCATAGATCGCATACACAATAAAGGGTCATCCAATAAAGGATGGCCCTTTGCTTACCTTAAAGATAATTGAAAGTAGCAAGTACTTTCTCATAGATATCGATTTGATTTTTGTGATTGTCAAAGCCACTGCTTATTTTATTAAAACCATGTTTATTCCAAAATGAAGCCCCTTTAATGTTTCCAAATTGAACACATAATCTGACTTTATCTATATTGTGTTCTTTTAGTTTTTCTTCCAATAATTCTATTGCAATCGTCCCGATCCCATTTCTTTCATGCTCATTATGGATTATTAATAGTCCAATCCAAGTGCAATTATCATGTGGATTTTGAGGGAGATACGTAACTAAGCCAACACATTCGGCATCCTTCTTTAAATGAAACATTTTTTCGCCATATTCAACATTTCTGTTGTTCTCTTCAATGATATCTTCATCAGTTAGTGATTCCTTCCCAACTACTAAATTGTTGAACAACGGCTGTGAATTCATAATCGTTTTTTGAATCTCCAAGTTTTCACTGTTTAAAGGGTCACTTACTGGAATTAAGTTAATCAAGTAGTACACCTTCCTTATCGACTTGTTTCGTAATAGCGTTGTTGCAGTCATATATCAAATGAATTCACTTTAACACATCCCACCTTGCCCACATTTCAGGTGGATTTAACTCATAGATTTGATTTTCTCGAAACATGAATTGGTGCATAATAAATTCTCTGCGTATGGTTGCGAAATCATCGTGATAATTCATAATAAACGCATTGATTTCCTTTTCACTGTATTTATGTCCTTTATCTAACCGAGAAACAAGGTTTTCTAATACGATTAACTTTTTCTTGAGTTGGACAGGGATACTCCTGATTTTTCCATTTGATGTGAAGAAGTTTTTAATAACTGATTCTTTAAGTCGCTTGTTCTTATCATCCATTTCCTCTGCACCCCCTAAAATATTCGCGTTTTTGTAGATTAAATCCACAGAAACAGTAGCATTATTTTTTATGAAGTAGTGATTTAAAGAAAAAAAGATCGTATTTTTATCTCTTCTCTCATTAATTAAGCTCGCCTCACGCAATTTAGTGGCGTGATGTGTGATCGTAGCGGGGGTGACACCTAGTTTTTCTGCTAAAACCTGACCATTACGTTCTCCTTCTGCAAGCAATATTAGAATCTTTATTCTTGTTGGGTCTGCAAGCGCTTTATGATAATTGACGACTTTATCCAGTTGCATTGGTTGTTCTCACCGCCAAATTCAGTTTAATGGACATCTAATTTAACAAATATCTAATTAGATGATATTCTAATCTTATGTAAAAATCAACCAATACCTATATGCGCTGCGGTTTTTTGTAATACGGCACTGCTTATTATTTGTATAGTTAGTTCAGGAAGAGGGCAACACGGATATTATGAAAGGAGAGAATGCTACATGGGATCATCCGAGGAATTTATTGATTTTACGGAAGCAGCTAAATGGGAATCGTGGCTCGCGAGTCATTACGATCGACAAGATGAGATATGGCTTAGAATAGCTAAGAAGAATACAGGCATCCAATCCATCACCATTCCAGAAGCGCTCGATGTCGCTTTATGTTATGGGTGGATCGATAGTCACCGTAAAGGATTTAACGAGGCGTATTATTTACAGCGTTATTCGCCTAGGCGCTCGAAAAGTCCTTGGTCAATGGTCAACGTGCGAAAAGCAGAGGAGTTAATGGAGACCGGACGAATGAAAGCACCCGGTTATGCTGAGATTCGCCGGGCGCAGGAGGATGGAAGATGGGGTGCAGCCTATGAATCACAAAAAAGCGCGACAATCCCAGCAGATCTCCAAGCTGCGTTAGATAAGCATGAACATGCTCAAAAAGCGTTCAGTCAGCTCGATAAGACTTCTCAATATGCGATACTCCTGCCGCTTTTAAAGGCAACATCAGCAAAAAGTAGAGCTGCTCAGCTGCAAAAAGCAATTGCGAAATTGGAAGTTAACTGATGAGCAAACTGTTGCGGTATGCTGGCCAGGTTGTTATTCGAATGTCTGGAGGCCCAGCTCTTTCTTGTATTGCAATGGAGTTTTACCAAGTACACATTTGAAGTCCGTAATAAAATGCTGCTGGCTGCTGTATCCAAGATCATAGGCCATGTCCGCCCAATTAGGATGTTCGCATTCACGAATTAATTTTGCCGCATCCAACAGTTTATTCCTCTTTAGCTGCCACTTAATGCCCGTTCCAATATATTCTTGGAATAACTGTTGGAGCCATCTCTCGCTTTTGCCAATCCACTGAGCAACATCCCCGACAGTCTGCAACCGATCCGTCTCAATCGCAACTATGATTCTGTTAATGATCTCGATGTTAGGGTCATATTGGGGGTTTTGTGTGTGCAGCATTTCGGCAAGAGCACCGACGGCAGCATCGTCCTGTAAGGATAGCGTATTTTCAATAAAAGGCGGCCCAGCCTCGGCAAACACTTGCTCTAATGCAATCGTCTCGTTGTGTAAGCCTGTCATCGATTTTCGCCAAAAAGCGTGGAACGCACCTGGCTTAAATCGAGCGCCGATAATTCTGCCAGTATTGGCAGCCTCGTAATCCCTTTTATCTCGGAACGTACACTGGATACCTGATTCATGTGCAGACAGAAATATATCGACATAGGGGCGGTGCATAACTTGCTCCGAAATGTAGGACTGACCAGTCGTATTATTCCAGCGTATGGTCCAAAAATGATTGATAAATGGTGTTAAATCAGCCGGAGGCACGTAGGTTTGAAAGATAATCTTCTCTTCGAAGCCGGCAGGATCCAGTTTACCTCCCGTTTTATAAATATCTGCGGATTTCTGTAATACGATCATGATCAACATCCCTTATCATTGAAATAGAAAGTATATACCAATTGACCGAAAAGGAGTTTATAATAATGACAAATACATCCAAATTACGTGGAATGGCAAATGTTAGTTTCTGGGCAGAGGATCTCAAAACTGCAAAAGAGTGGTATACGAAGCTCTTGGGCGTGGAACCGTATTTTCAAAGTCCTAATCCCGAGAATCCTGCTTACCTTGAATATCGGATAGGCGACTTCCAGAACGAACTTGGCATCATAGATAAGAAATATGCGCCGGAGGCAGCTAACTTGACAGGGAGTGGGGGAGCGACGCTCTACTGGCATGTAGATGATATTGATGGAATGCTGGAAGAGTTAAAAGAACTGGGAGCTTCTGAATATGAACCCCGTATAGAGCGTGGCGTTAACTGGATCACCGCATCGGTCGTAGATCCTTTTGGAAACATTATTGGCTTGATCCACAGCCCGCATTATAAAGAAATATGGCAGTCTATTCATCAATCTTAATACACAAACGATACCTAATTTTACCTTATTGCATGTATTTTTCACAAGATGCAGGATAATTAGAACTAGAACTGGGGAAAAAGCGATGAGTAACGTAATATGGGAAAACCCATCAAGTATGATAACAGAGAGTATGATTAAAGAGGTTGAACACACACTGGGCATAAAGTTACCAGAAGATTTCGTGAAGATTATTATAGAGCATAATGGTGCGGGACCAGTTCCAGCAGTTTTTAAAGTAAAGAACACGAGCAAAATATTCGGATATCTTTATTCCTTTCATGCGGGCGACTCCAATTTTATACTTGAAGTCTACCAAGCAATAAAGTGCATGCTTCCTGAAAAAGTTATTGCCATAGCAGACACAGCTGGTGGAGATTTTATTTGCTACGATTTCTCAGAGACAGATCCTGCCCTATTATATGCAGAAATGGATGCACTGATTTCAGAGGATGATCTTTCGGATGAGGAACTGGAACAACCGGAGTTAGTTGACCGATTGAAACGGGAAGGAATACATCCTCTTGCAGCAACTATTTCAGAACTGATTAACAGACTTTATGCATCTGAAGATTAGTAGGAAAAGCTGCCGTTACGGCAGCTATTGCATGAGAAAGACAAGCTAGCTCAAAGTACACGCCAAGACTTTGTCTCCAAAAGCTTTAATATCCTCTAAGTAGTCGTAACCGGATAGGTTTGATCCCAATTGATTATACATTCTAACGGCTACTAGCCGATGTTCGGGAATAACCAGACATGCACATCCTGTTTTACCAAGTATTTGGTATGACCCACTTGGCAATGTGTTGCCCATTTCTGAAATAGCTCTAGGCTTATCTTGAACCCACCAATAGAAACCGTTCCTCGGTAATGCATCATCAAGACTTGCGGGGCTCTGATTAGTTGCAGCTTGTTCTAAAACTTCTTTTGGAACAAGCTGTCTTCCATTGATGAATCCGCGGTTCAGGTGAAAGTAACCCCACAATGCTAATTCATGAGCACTTACAAAAAGATTCGTTTCTGCACCTTGCTCCCCAGCATACTCCTCATTTAACCATACCAAATTCTCTTCTTTATTCTTGCACCAGCTTGTTTCTTTGAAATTACATGGTTTGAAAACATATTGTTTCATAACTTCGGAAAGAGGTGCATCAAATATCTTGCGTATTAATCGTATAAGCATATTAGTGCCTACATTATTATACTTCCAACCTGTTCCCGGCTGGAAAAGCTTTTCATGATCATTTTTAAGTCCATGAGTGTGAGTCAATAAATGTCTGATTTTAACCCCTTTGACAGCATCCAGGTTTAAATCATCCAAGTAATCGGAAATATAATCGTCCATTCTGGAAAGCTTATTTTGATATAATGCCAGACTAATAGTAAATCCAATGTATGATTTTCGTACAGAAGCGACATTAAAACGAGTTGAAGGTTTTACTGGTTGTATCTTTGAATTAGATACATAAGAGCCAAAATAGTTTTCAGATACGATCGTGTCATGATGAATAATGAATGTAGCGGCTGCTGAACATGAAATCTGGTCTTTTATTTTAACTACATACTCATTAAGTTCACTGTATTTATTGCTATTTGTCTTTTCCGATCGTACCAACATTATTTCAGTTCACCCCTGATTTATATATCGATTATTATCTGCGAAAATGATATCATTTTCTGGAAGAACTGGACAAACAGCGAAAACGGGCGTTCGTTTATTGTTGGAAGGCATGGATTGTTGGCAGAAGATGCTTTCAAGACGTTTTCAAAAATAAGGTTCTATCTCATTCTCTCTTTTACGTTCGTATTCGTACATTTACAATCTTCACCTATGCAATAAATTAGGGAGTGATTCATTCCGTGTCAAACAGAATAATAATTGTTGACGGTATGCCAGGTTCGGGTAAGTCAACAACAGCGGAGTTCATTGCAGGAAAACTAAACGCCATGAATATTGACCATATACTTTTTCTTGAGACAAGCCCCGATAATCCTTTATTTATAAATACTCCAGCTATCGACTCGTTAAGTACGGATGAACAGGCCGATGAATTTACGACTAAGGTTACGACTCTTTATGCCGATTTTATTGAGAGGTATAAAGAACAGCAAACTGTAGTCATCATAGAGAGTCTGATCTATCAAGGTATTCTAAGTGTCGCACTTTTCAAAGGGATGCAAGAAAACAAAGTTAAGACACTAGTAAAACGTATCATAGAGATTTTGAAAGAGGGCATGAGCCCAGAAGTTATTTTTTACTTTCAGGTTGATGCCGAGCACAATTGGAGAAGAATATGTGAGTTTCGTGGACCGGAGTTTGCGAAAAATTGTGGTTTACATACCGATGAAGATTTTAAAAGAGCTGCTCAAGGCTGGTCTTATACCCAAGATATTTTTTGTGAATTACTAAATGAATGGAATATCCCTTCAAAAATAATTAGAAATTCCGATTATTCTTGGGATGAATATAACAAAGAGATATGTGAATTTTTGCAGATTGATTAAAGAGCGAGGAAGTGCTGTGTAATGATTCTTAAATGTATGTTTTGTAAAAAAGAGCGTTCAATCGAGAGTGAAGTCCAATATAGAGCGTATAAAGACAATCCCGCAAAGAAGTATATTTGTAAGGAGTGTAACGATTCCATACAAAATGATGCAAGAAAGAACGTCGATTTTAGTCCAGAGCTAATCGACCCGTATAAAATTGATAAATTAATCCCTTAAACCTTATACAAATAAGCTTCGAGAATTGAAGCTATAACTAAACAAGGTGGTGATCCCCTTAATTAACTTAAGAGATTTAAGCGATTTTAGCGAAGTGAAATCCCTGTTGTCTGAATGTATGTGGACAGACGAAGAGAGGGTTCATGCCGAGTTAATTAAGTATCTAGAAGATGACACTAGAGAACTTTATGGCAGGTTCTTAAATGATCAGCTAGTGGGATTAATTGGGATCGTATATGACTCAATTGGCGAGGTGGAGTTAAAGCATATTGCCATAAAGTCAGATTATCGCGGCAAAGGCCTTGGAAGACAGTTCATACATGACTATATGAAAGTCAAAGAAATAGTAAAAATGAAAGCTGAAACGGATAAAGATGCGGTGGGCTTCTACACGAAGCTTGGGTTCTCGATAATGAGCTTAGGGGAAAAATACCCTGGTGTAGAACGCTTTGAATGTACGTTATTGCGACATAAAGAATCTAGCTAAAAAGATGATTTAGAAACAAAGGCAGCCGGCCATGACGACCGGTTGCCTTTATTTTATTTAATGGTCTTCATTTTCTTTCCCAATGTCATATGGATCTGAGCCTTATGTTAAGCTATTCCTACTCATTGCTTCAAGAAAGGGAGGATTACGATGGATATGACGAGTCAAATTACGCATGATTTTAAAAGAAATCAGGATGTACTTGCGGCCATCGGAAATGAGACACGCCAATCGATATTGATTGCTCTGGCTCAGGGCGCGCAGAGCTTAGGCATGCGAGTAGGGGAAATTGAACGGCTCACCCATTTGTCTCGTCCTGCTATATCTCATCATCTTAGAGTACTAAAGGATGCCGGCATCGTTAGTGTTCATAGGGAAGGGACAAAAAACTATTATCGACTAAATGCTAAAAACGCAATGCTGGATTTACGAGGCCTGATTGATCAGGTCTTGCTGCTATGCGATTAAAAAAATGGATGAATCCTAAGTTCAAAGCAGAATACAAATGAGTCCGTTCATTGAGATTGTTAATGGCGTTAAAATTCCTCGAGTGGGGTTTGGTGTTTACAAAATCAACAAGATAAGAACTTTGAAAAAACCATTAATGAAGCGATTCAAGGGGGATATCGTCATTTTGATACGGCACGTATTTACGGCAATGAAGAAGCATTGGGCAGTGTAATACGAAATAGTGGAATTGCTAGAGAAGATTTTTTTTCTAACCTCTAAAGTGTGGACAACCGATTTGGGGTACTAAGAGACATTACGGGTATTTGAGAAGAGCTGCAGAAAACTGAATACGACCTATCTTGATATGTATTTGATTCATTTTGCCGGTCCCCGTTTTGTCGAATCTTGGAAGGCACTAGAGAAATTATATACGGAAGACAAAATAAAAGTGATTGGTGTAGCCAACTTTGAGATCGATCATTTCGAGCAGCAAAAAATTATGCCGATGATTAATCAAATTGAGACACATCCCCGATTTCAACAGCAAAAGCTGCGTGAATATATGTCGCAAGCCGCCATCGGAAGACGGTTGGACAAATTATTTTACGCTGGCACTTACATCGCGACACCATCGTCATACCGAAGTCCTCGAATCCTCGCCGGATCAAGGAAAATATTGCTGTGTTTGATTTCAATTTGAGCGAACAGGAGATGGAGCAAATTGCTGCATTAGACACCGGAAAAAGATATGCTGTAAATCCGATGGGGTTTCAGATCAATCCAATTTATATAGGACTAACGAAACTCTTTTTAAAGCAATAGGATGCTAAGGCTACTCTAGGCTTCCAGAATTCAGGTAAAAAGTAGGTAGATTCAGGATGTAAGATCTTTATAATGGAAATTAGATGTAAATTAAATAGGGCTAATCTATTGCTAATGAGCATATAGCACCCTTAATTTGTAGGAGGTTATCGGTGGGAAGATCATTCGCCAATTTGCATATTAAGTCGAAAAACCTTGAGAAAACGATCGATGTGTTGAGAGAATTGAGCAAAGAGCATGCCAAAGTATTGGGCAGAAAAGACGCTCAAGAGACCAAAGATGTCTTTTACATAAGCCAAAGCAACGAGAACTGGACCAGTTTGCTCCATGAATATTTTGTATGGGGTACAGTGAAGAAAGTTGGCAAAACGTTATCCCGGATTACCGGGGAGCCAGTAATGGCCGCTGCGTATATGAATGAGGAATTATTGGAGTTGTCGATTTTTGAGGACGGAGACATTCAAACTGAAAGAATCTTTTGCGAACCGTGGACGAGGGAAGAATATGAAGAGCTTAGAGAAGAGCGGATTAATGATGACTACCTGGTAAAAGCATTGGATATCCCAAATGAGGACATTGATGATCTGTTAAAGCTGACTAGTCCAGAACAAGCGGTAAATAAGCTGTCGGAGCTTATGCATATATCATTATGGAGCGATTTCGAGTGGATTCCGTACGAAGAAACGCTGCAACATCAATTTGTGAAATATGAATTATAAAGATCTAAGGAGGCATGAATGAAGCTAGATTTTTTATTAGATACATATGGAACATGCGTTGGTCAATTAAGAGATGAACTGCTGCTGTTAGAGGAATTGGCAGAAACATGGGAATTTCCGTATAATATTCATTTTGTCTTGCGTGTATTGCCTGAGAGATACGAACGAAAAACATTCAGACGTTTTGATAGCAGGGATCACGCTTTATACTTAGACATCAGCATCATCTATGAGCAGTATCAACCAATGTCTAAAAATGAACAACGCGAAGCTTTAGGTATTTATCTCTATCATTATATGACGGAGTCTATTGCAAAATATAAAAAGCACGCAGATAAGTCCACACAAGATCAATTATTGATTCAGGTGAAAAATTGGATGTTAGAAAATAATTGGCTGGATGGCAAGATCAATAGAGCAAGGACGCTGCTAGAACAAAATATGGGGCTTTATGAGGTCAGTGAGCAATTGCAAATGCCATTAGAAGAAATTGAATACATCCTTCTCCGCATGCAGGATTATGAGCCAGCTGAAGTTCATCCTGACAACATTGCAGCAGAAAAAGCCCCACCATATCCTTTGTGATATCAATCGGAATCCAAAGTGTAGAATCCCATATTCAAATACGGAAGAGGGACACGCGCCTAGCATCTCTGCTTGGTCATAGGAGGCTTTGGAGCGGGAAGCAGCCAGGCAAGCAGATAGAACCACGTCAGAGTCAACGGTTGCGGAGCTCATCAAGTGGTCCTACGCCGACTCGCCCTATTGCAGTTTTGAGGATGAGAACTTTAATGGCATTAAACAATTATTTCTGGAGCTGCCTGCATGATTTATTGTCGGAGACAGGACGGCCTGAACCTGCCTCCGAATGGCTAAAGCTGGCCCTCGACCGGGTTGCTGCCATGAGTTTGGATACAGATGTGTTCGATTTTGAGATTAGTCATGCCCAGGTAACCATGGCGCAATTGGCGGTGAAATAAATGAACCGGTTAAAACACAGCGGATTCTATAAGTTTAAATTTCTGATCACGCCAGAAGAATTTAAACATGTTATGAAGCTTTTCGAGCAGCAACAAGCACAATTTAATCATACGAATTATGCGCAGACCAAACATGACCACAAACAAGTGTATGAGGCGTATGAAAAGTTTTATCAATATTTTACAGTACGAGAAAAGCCGCAATACCACCCTTACTTTGTCTATTCGATTTCATTTGCTGCTGGGAACGAAAGCTCTGGATTTTTTGTAAGAAACGAAAATATCAGCTTTCCATATCTCGGGCAATGGGCAGAAGATGAATTGCCATCTATCATGCTTTCTTTGCCGAAAGGATTTCAAATTATTTTGGAGGACCAGAAGTATTATGTTTATGAGGATATTCGTGAACATCAGCCGATAACGTATTCGTTCTATACCGATATAGTTAACGATATTAAGAAAATCACAAAGCCGTTTCGTTTTTTTGTACATGGAGCAGATGCCGTACAAGAGCAAAAGCCGCCTGTTCGCATAAGCAAAAATGCAGCTGCTGACCTGATGAACGCTTGGATTTTCAGGAAATATAAGCTTGTTATGGGAGGTTTATGAATGCGCAAGAAATGGAAACGAAGAATTCTGATTAATGATCCTGTTTCGCTGGATCGGGTGCAGATTAAGCAGGACTTGCGCGACGGTAATCAAGTGATTATTCAGTTCTCTCACCCGGATTTTTATGGCTCTATATTGGAGGAAGTGGATGAGCTTTGCGCCCGTTTGGATGAAAACTTTGGAGTACGTTTCTATGGGCATAAATCAATCTCGTTCGATGGCCGCACGCTACTCAGAATTCCTCATGTAAAAATGCTGCATCTCAATTCTCTTGTCCAGGCGCATAACACGGATGCATTGGCCGCGTTGGGACACTTGTACAGTTTACATCTGGGGATATATGAGCTGGAGAATACGGATATTTTGAGGATAGACTCGCTGCAATCATTAAGAGATTTAACTTTTATTTCGGATAATAAGGTCATCAACCTGCAGTATTTCAAAGAGTTCACCCATCTGCAGCAATTACATATTGGGGGCAAAGTGAAAAACCTGGATGCACTAGGCCATCTAGAAGGTTTAGAATACCTTGCGCTGCATTCGATTAGCAAATTACCGTTACATTTTATAAACCGGTTGAAGAAGCTGAAGCATCTTCGCATTTTGCTTGGCGGGCGAGAGCATATTCAGGAAATCGAAGAAAATGATATCGACGATTTAGAGATGGTTAGAATCCTTGGTTTTCATGACTTGAGCAATATTAAGAAGTTCCGAGCGCTGACAAGTCTTAGGATTGAGGATCAAGCCAAGCTGCTGGAAATCGGATTTGATCGCGGGATGGAGGCACTGGAGGAGATATCCATTTCGAATTGTAAAGGGTTGACTCATTTACCTGGAATAGAACAGCTGCCGTCGTTGCGCAAGCTTCGCATTATGAGAACAGCCATCGACTTTGACTCCTTCATCGCGCAAGAGCTTCCGAGTGCATTGTCCGAATTGGAATTCACAACCTCCAAAAGCAAAGCAAATCAAGAAATAGAAGATTCCTTACTCAAGCTGGGTTATCGCAAATGGAGCATCTAAATCTACCTCCGTATACTTTTTGTACTTGACGGCTTCCCGTTCCGCTTTTACACTGACGATGAATTAGATCAAACAATTTGTAACGATTGGAGTGAAGGGAATGGAGCAGTTAATAAGCATTGTAATACCTACGTATAATCGTGCACATATCATTTCGGGGGCGATCCAGTCTATCATGAATCAGTCTTACACCAACTGGGAGCTCATCGTCGTCGATGACTTCAGTTCAGATCATACCGAGGAGACAATCCGCGAGTGGATACGCCAAGATGACCGAATCCGCTACGTATGCAATGAACGGGGAAAAGGACCTGGCGGTGCGCGGAATACGGGGATGCTCGCGGCGAAAGGTGAATTTGTAGCGTTTCTTGATTCCGATGATGCATGGTATCCGTCCCATCTAAGCGACAGTATAGGGACACTTGAACTTACGAAAGCAGATGTCAGCTTTGCACTTTGGGTAGAACTGCATGGTAATATCACCTCTTACAAATTTGACAATGAGATTGAGCGGAATGGGCTGCAAGCGATGCGAACAACCTTCCAGACCAAGAATGACGGAGAGATCATCGTATTTGAAAAAGGATTGTTCGACGCATTCTTGTCGCATACACGCAATTTTTTTCAGCTGAACACGATGGTATTTCGCCGGAAGCTGCTGGATGAGGTCGGCTTGATCAACGAACAGTTTTATGTGGGGGAGGATACGACCTATCTGCTCCGTTTTTTCGACAAGTACAGAATTGCACTGCAGACCAAGCCCCATTGCATCTATCGCCAGTCTCCCGACAGCCTCTATTTCTTCTGCGACCGATGGAAGCTCGACCCCGATACGATTCATCTCAATGAGGAAATATATAAAAAAATTGAAAGACAGAGCTTCCAATCTATCCAGGCGCGTGAGCATATCCGGGTGTTGGCCGCCCAATCCGATTTCATCCGCAATAAAGCGAAACAGCTCTCTAATATTGACATCGGCATTGCGAGTAAGTATTATACGCTCAGCTATTTGAACCGTTACGATCGTAAAACAGCGCTCCGTTATTGCCGCCAGTCCCTTCGCTACAAGGTTTCGATTTTCAATCTGCTTTTGTTTGTCAAATTATTGGTTTCAAGCAAGAGCGGTAGTGTTTTTTTGCAAAAGGCTCTCGATCTATGGTAGATTTTATCAAAAAAGCAAAAGATTTTCTCCCTCTATTGTATGATTTTCACCCTACCGCAAGTAAAAGGTTGGAACTATTATAAGGGTATGTTTCAATAAATTTCCTAGTTTACACCTTTTGTGACTTTAACCAATCACCGCTATACCTAGTTAAACAGTGTGACTTATTCATCACCAAAAATCACCTGTATGACGGACCACTACGATGTACTCGACAGAAATCCACACAACAGCACAGTCCTGCCCTACTAGCCAGCATAACCCCGTTTTAAACCATGAGCTTATCCAATCAGCATACTCCTCACAAAAATCTTGAGTTTGCTAGTCCACATGCCCCCCTCACAATGGCATGAATAACTCATTCACCATGATCCCGCACCTCAGCATAAGCATCCTTATTCCGAACAAACAGCCACAGCGGCAAATAATTGCGTAGAAATTCACTTTGAAAGGCTTGATTGCTTCAGCTTTTTGCTTCTCGGCTAGCTTTTATATTTTTTCCAAACCACTCCAAAAGGAGCGTGTATTTATGTTCAGAGAGATGCATAAGTCCAAAATTCACCGCGCTGTTGTGACAGAGGCCAATTTGAATTACGTAGGGAGTATAACGATTGATCAGGATATTTTGGATGCATCGAACATCCTGGAGAACGAAAAAGTTCAAGTGGTCAATATAAATAACGGAGCTAGGCTGGAGACCTATGTCATCTCTGGTCCAAGCGGCTCCGGTATGGTGTGCTTGAACGGCGCTGCTGCCAGACTGGTACAGCCGGGCGACCGCGTTATTATTATTTCTTACGCAATGATGGAGGATTCAGTGGCTCGTACCTACCGTCCGCATGTGGTCATTATGGATGAGCATAATTGTATCGTTACGGAGGACTATCAAGAACTGCATTCCACAACGGTATGATAAAACACAGAGCGGAGGGCCGCCTATGAAATCCATCCGTAATTTGTCTGGTGTATTGCTGGCACGTAAGGAAAACGATGCAGGAATTTTGTTTTGCGAAAGCGGTCAGGAACGCTACTTATCGTACAAGCAATTACTTACATCTTCCAGAAGGGCGCTCCATCTGCTGCGTCAGCGGGGGCTTAAACCAGGCGACTTTGCCGTCATGCAGACGGAAAATAACGAACGGTTTATCCTTCTCTTCTGGGCTTGCGTACTCGGCGGCATTATTCCTGTGCCAGTAACGGGGGCGCGCACGGACGAAGGGCGCAACAAGCTGATTCAGGTATGCAAGCAGCTGGAAGACCCAAGATTACTCTGTGATGAAGAGATTTGGCCAGGTATTCAAAGCTATGCTTTGAAGCACGGCGAAGGGGAGACGCTGACGCTGCTGGAGTCCGGCAGCGTGTCGATTATAGAGGTGCTTACAGCGGCTGCAGATGAAGGCTGCCCTGAAGCTGATCTTCATGACGCAGCCGAGACGGATACGGCTTTCATCCAGTTTACATCGGGCTCAACCGGAGATCCAAAGGGAGTCGTGCTGACGCATGGCAACCTGTTGTCGAACATGGCCGCCATTATCCGCGGCGCGAAGTCCACAGAGCGTGATTCTTCGCTTAGCTGGCTTCCGCTAACGCATGATATGGGGCTTATCGGCTTTCATCTGTCGCCGCTGTATGGCGGTATGAATCAGCTGCATTTGCCGACTTCGACGTTTGTGCTTCATCCTATGAAATGGCTGGAGCTTACACATAAGCATCGGGTGACTTGCCTCTCTTCTCCAAATTTCGGTTATGTGCATTTTCTGCAGCACTGGAAGCCGGAAGGATCGGCAGATTGGGATTTGTCTTGTGTCCGGCTGATCTTTAACGGAGCCGAGCCCATATCCTCCGCCCATTGCCGCGAGTTTCTGAAGGCGATGAAGCCTTACGGGCTAAAGGGGAATTGCATTTTCCCCGTATACGGGCTTGCAGAAGCGAGTCTGGCTGTGACGTTCCCTGGAACAGAGGAGCATCTGAGCAGTGTTAAGCTTGAGCGCCAATCGCTGGCTGTCGGACAACCTGTACGAATTGCCAAGCATGAGGATCACACCTCAATTGAGATCGTCGAGCTGGGCTTCCCGGTAGAAGATTGTGAGGTGCGCATTTGCGATGAAGCGGGGAACGCTGCGGCAGCAGGTATTATTGGCCTGATTCATATTAGGGGAGGCAATGTTACAAGTGGTTACTATAAGCGGCCTGATGTAAACAAGAAGATGATTTCCCGGGACGGGTGGCTGAATACGGGGGATCTTGGCTTTCAACTGGAAGGGCGTCTATATGTGACCGGCCGTTTGAAGGACGTTATTTTTGTCAACGGGCAAAATGTGTATCCCCATGACCTGGAAGCGTTGATCAGCGTTCTGAAGGGAGCAGAGATCGGGAAAACAGCGATTGCAGCCGTTCAGGATGACACGACCAAACGGGATGAGATCGCCGTTTTTATTCAGCATCGCGGCAAGGTCAGCGGGTTCGTACCGCTGATGTCCGAGGTGAGAAGAATATTGAACGGATCGGCGGGCCTGGACGTTGCTTATGTTGTCCCCGTTCGGCGAATTCCTAAGACGACCTCCGGCAAAATTCAACGCTATGTATTGGCGGAAGCGCTGCGCCAAGGCGAATTTGCGGAGGTGCTTGACGATCTTGCCGTGCTGGAAGCAGCAGCCGCATTAGAGCGCTGTGCTGTGGAAGACGGTGCTGCACTACACTCGGATATCGGACTGGAGCCGGCTTCGGGAACGGAGCAGCGGATACTGTCCATTTGGCGTGAAGTGTTGAAAAAGGATTACATAAGCCGTGAGGACGGTTTTCTTGTACAAGGAGGCAATTCGCTTAAGGCGGCATATGCTGCCGCCAGGCTGCAAGAGACGTTTGGCGTTGAGCTTACCCTTACCGAGCTGTTCTTGCATGATAAAGTCAGTTCGCTTGCCGCTTTGCTGGAGCAAAAGGTGCAGGAGGGTACAAGCGCCGATTTTGTTGCTGCTCCGCTCATAACCAAAGCAGTAGAGCAGAAGGTATATCCGGCGACACTGGCGCAGAAACGGCTATTCCTATTGGAAGAGCTGAATCCAGGGCTGCTCAATTACCATCTGCCTTTTGTAGTTCAAGTGAAGGGGCCGCTCGATATTGAAGTATTCCGTTCGGCATGGCGGTCCCTGATCGATCGGCATCCGGCGCTGCGGACGTCCTTTTATCGGGAAGAGGACCATGTGATGCAACGCATCGATCAGGTGGTCGAGCTGCCGTTTGTTGTGGTTGACGGAAGCGGCTGGACGGCGGAGGAACTTATACTGTATCAGCGTAGCTTCTTACAGCCGTTTTCTTTGGGGCAAGCACCGCTGTTGCGTATGGAGCTTATCCGAATGGAGAACGAGTCAAGCATACTGCTGCTGGATATGCATCATATCATTACGGACGGCACGTCGATGGGTATTTTGATGTCTGACCTTATGAGATTTTATGAAGGAAACATAGCTGAGCCGTTGTCCATTCATAGCGGGGATATAGCGCTTTGGGAGGAAGCTGGTCGAAACGGCGGCTGGCTGGAGCAGCAAAAGCTTTACTGGCAAGAAATCTTCGGGGATGGTGTACCGTCTATCACGCTTCCTTCCACCTATCCAAGGCCGCAGTCGCCAAGCTATCGCGGGGCAATTGAGGCCTTCGAGCTGGAGCCGGGGCTAGCCGAATCTCTGCGAGAATTAGCTAGAAGTCAGGGGGTAACGTTATATACCGTTCTGCTCTCCATTTACTATACGCTGCTCGCCAAATATTCGGGCCAATCCGATATCGTAGTCGGCACGGCAGCCGCGCGACGGATGCGGCCGGAGCTGCAAAGCGTAGTCGGAATGTTCGTCAACATGATTCCGATTCGCCTGCACGGGCAAAGCGGTATTCGCTTCGACCATTGGCTGAAGCAGGTCCATGTGAATGTGCTGACGGCACTCGGCAATGGAGATGTGCCTTATGAAGAAATAGCGGAGCTGGCGAATGTGAAACGGGAATACGGGCGGAATCCGCTGTTCGATTCGGTGTTCACGCTCCAAAACATGGAGCTGCCCGAGTGGCGGAGCAAGGATGTCGTCTATACCCGCCAAGCCATGGACAGCGGATCGGCCAAGTTCGATCTGACTTGGGAGTGCGTGGATACGGGTGCAGGGATCGAATTTTCACTGGAGTATGCGCTGGATTTGTATGATAAGCGAACCGCTGCAGGGTGGGCCCGGCATTATATAGCGCTCGCCCAGGCAGTCGCCGCGCAGCCGCATTCGACACTTGGCGAGCTTGATCCTGTCGATGAGCAAGAGCGGGAACTGCTGTTTCAGCGGAGTCGTTCATCTGCGGTGTCCATACAAGATCTGTCACTGCACAGGCTGTTTGAACGGCAAGTACGGGAGACGCCCCAGAAAATTGCCGTTGAAATGGGCAATCTGGCGTATACCTACAGCGAGCTCAACGAACATGCCAACCGTTTCGCACGTATACTTGAAAGCCGCGGTATCACACCAGGGGCGAAGGTAGCTCTGCTGCTGCAGCGCTCGCCGAATATGATTGCGGCGATACTGGCCGTTCTGAAGGCTGGAGCGGTCTATGTCCCGATCGACCCGCAATATCCCGAAGAGCGTATTATGTTTATGCTGCAGGATACAGAAGCGCGGGTGATCGTAGCTTCGGCTGAGACGATAGAATTGAGCAACCGAGCTGCAGGTGACAGCATCCATGTCGTCAACATGGATGAACTCCATACGAGACGGGTCGATGAGTCCGGCCATAATCTGGATAACGACAGCTCTGCTGATGCGCTCGCTTATGTCATGTACACATCCGGCTCGACAGGCAAGCCGAAAGGGATTATGACCACTCATCGCAATGTGTCCCGGATTGCCGTCTATACCGATTATGTAAATATTTCAGAACATGATGCGCTGCTGCAGCTCTCGAATTATGCCTTCGACGGTTCAACCTTCGATGTGTACGGAGCACTGTTGAACGGTGCGAAGCTGACACTGGTTGGTGAGGAAGAAGTGGCAGATGTTCTGTCGCTGGGTGAGCTGATTGAAGAGAAAGGCATTACCGTATTTTTTGTGACCACGGCGCTGTTCAATACGCTGGTCGATCATGGGCTTGAGGCGCTGCGCGGCTTGCGCCATATTTTATTCGGCGGAGAGCGCGCTTCTGTACCGCATATCCGTAAAGCACTCCGCACACTTGGACCAGGTGTGCTGCTGCATGTTTACGGACCTACAGAAACGACTGTGTTCGCTAGCTGTTATCCAATTACGGAGTCATGGAGCGAACAAGGACAGGCTACTGTGCCAATCGGGAAGCCGATTGCATGTTCAGAGACACTGGTGCTGAATGAGCAGGGCCGATTGCAGCCGGACTGGGTACCAGGCGAGCTGTGGATTGCGGGCGACGGTGTCGCATTAGGCTATGTGAATTTACCTGAGCAGACGGCGTTGAAATTCAGGCCGCATCCGTTCCGCCAAGGTGAAACGGTGTACAGAACCGGTGACCTCGTGCGCCGCTTGCCTGATGGGAATCTGGAGTTTCTGGACCGTATCGATAGTCAGGTCAAGCTGCGTGGTTACCGGATTGAACTAGGTGAAATTGAGAGCAGGCTGCTGGAATGTACGGGCGTCAAGGAAGCCTTTGTGACGCTAATTGAGAATGACGGCGCACCGTATTTATGTGCCTATATTGTTGCGGAGCAGGCCGAGGAGCAGGCAAGTATGAAGAGCCAATTGACCGGCAAGCTGCCTGCATTTATGATTCCAACCGCCATTGTACAGTTGGAGAAGCTGCCGCTGAATGGGAGCGGCAAGGTAGACAAAAAAAGTCTGCCTGCGCCAGAGCGGACAGTCCAGCATGAAGCTCCTGCTACAGAAACTGAGATCATTGTCGCAGGCTTGTGGCAAGAAGTGCTTCATGCCGAAAAAGTTGGCGTGCTGGACCACTTTTTTGAATATGGAGGCCATTCACTGAAGGCAGCGTCATTGACCTCGGCTATCTACAGGCATTGCGGGGTGCGCATGCCGCTTCAGGAAATTTTCAAGCTTCCGACAGTCAGAGAGCAGGCGGCCTGGATCGACAAGGCAGCAAAGGAAGCATACGAGCCTATAACTGGTGTACCTAAAGCCGCCTCCTATCCGCTCAGTCCGCCACAACGGCGCATGATTCTGGCAGAAAGCATGGCCAATATCGGACTCACTTACCATATTCCGCTTGTACTTAAACTATCAGGAACGGTGGATGAGAGCAGAATTGAGCCAGCGCTTCAGAAGCTGGTCGACCGGCATGAGCCTTTGCGAACCTCTTATCATTGGATCGACGGCGTCCCTGCCCAGATTGTGCATGATTCGGCTGTCTTTGTCCTTCAAAGGGCGGAACTGACGGAGACACCGCTGCTCGAATGCGCCAGACAGTTTTTCCAGCCGCTCGAGCTGACCGCAGCACCGCTGCTTGCCGCTTGCTATTGCCGGGCTGCTTCAGAAGGAGCGGAGGCCTATCTGCTGTTCAACATCCACCACATCGCTGCAGACGGCATATCCGTCAAGCTTCTGCTGGAGGATTTGACTGCTTTTATCGAAGGAGCGGAGCTTGCGCCGCCAGCTCTTCACTACAAGGATTATGCCAATTGGCAGGCGCAGCAGTCAGACTCGGAGCAGGATAAAGCAAGCAGGGCATTTTGGAGGGAGCAGCTTGCAAAGCTGCCAGCACCGCTCGATGTGCCGCTGGATCACCCGCGCGGCGACCGCCAGACATTTGCAGGTGATACGTATACCTTCCACATTCCAGCGGCGCTCACCTTGCAGCTGAAAGAGACAGCTGCAAACGCCGGAGCGAGCTTGAACAGCCTGCTCTTTGCAGCATATGCACTATTGCTCAAGGGAACAGCAAATCAGTCAGAATTTGTAATCGGTTCTTTGGCAGCAGGCCGGGCACATCCTGATACAGACCGAATGATCGGCATGTTCAACCAGTTCTTGCCGATCGTGATGCAGGTAGCAGATGAAATGCCGTTCACGGCGTTGCTCGGTGAGACCCATGGACGTTTGCTTGCTGCATATAGTCATGGCGATGTCAGTTTCGAGCACATGATGGAGGCGGCGGGGGATCATCATGACCCATCGCGCAACCCGTTATTTGATACGATGCTGATTCTTCACAACCAGTTCGAAGATGAGAAGCTGGCGGTACAAGGGAACGGCTGGAGCATGGAGCCACTGTCCGTCAGCCACGGAACATCCAAGCTGGACTTCAAGCTTGATCTCTACAGTGATGGAGAAAGCGGTCTTAGAGCAGAACTCGAGTATAATACGGGATTATTTCATAGAGACACCATGGAACGGCTGGCAGCGCGGCTGCTTTACATTTTGGAGCAAACGGCCGCCAGACCTGACCTGATCTGCGGTGATGTCGACATGACAACGCCTATCGAAGAAGAGGCTTTTGCGGCATGGAATGATACGGGGAATGCATACCCGGTGGACCAAACGATTCACGGATGGTTCGCTGAGTCCGCGCGTCGGTGGCCGAATCGGACGGCAGTACGGTCGGTTGAAGGCACGCTGACCTACGAGGAGCTGGATGACCGTGCCGAGCGCATGGCTGCCGTCCTAAGGAGCAAGGGAGTTGCCATCGAAACGATTGTGCCGATTGCTGCTCAGCGCTCGTTGTCTATGATGATTACGATCCTGGCAGTGCTTAAGGCGGGCGGGGCCTATTTGCCAATCGATCCGGAGCATCCGCCTGAGCGGATTCGAGGCATTCTGGAGGATAGTGGAGCCAAGCTGCTTCTGGCGGGAGCCAAGTGGATGCATGCGCTCCCGTACTTCGAGGGCGAAACGCTTGATTTGGACGACCTTGCTGCTGCTGCATCGGAGCTGCCATTGGGTGAAGGAAAAGTCAACCTGCCGTCTCAAGCTGGCTCCGAGCATTTGGCTTACGTCATTTATACGTCAGGCTCCACCGGCAAACCCAAAGGCGTAATGGTGGAACACCGCGCAGTGATCAACAGGCTGAACTGGATGCAGAAGGCGTATCCGTTGAATGAGGACGACGTTATTTTGCAAAAAACACCGATTACATTCGATGTTTCGGTATGGGAGCTGTTCTGGTGGAGCTTTGCTGGCGCCTCGCTATATTTACTGGAGCCGGGCGGGGAGAAGGAGCCGTCGCTCCTGCTGCGCACGATTGAAGAGCAGGCCGTTACGGTGATGCACTTTGTGCCATCGATGCTCGGCGTCTTTTTGCCCTATGCTGCGGACAGCAGAAGAGGCGGTGAGCTTCATTCCCTGCGATACGTCTTTGCGAGCGGCGAAGCTCTCAAGCCCCGTCATGCTGCAGGCTTTTACAGCCTGATGGATCGTGGCGGCAGTGGGTGCCGACTCATTAATTTGTACGGACCGACGGAAGCAACGGTCGATGTCAGTTATTATGATTGTCCGGACATTCAAGCAAGTACGATTCCAATCGGCAAGCCAATTCATAACATCCGGCTCTACATCGTGGATGAGGGGATGAAACCACAGCCGATCGGTGTGTCCGGTGAGCTATGCATCGCCGGTGCCGGTCTTGCACGAGGATATTACAACAGGCCGGATTTGACGGAGCAGAGCTTTGTTCCGAATCCTTTTACCGCAGGAGAAAAGCTGTACCGGACTGGCGATCGCGCAAGATGGCTGCCGGACGGCAATATTGAATATTTGGGCCGCTTCGACCATCAGGTCAAGCTGCGCGGTCTCCGCATCGAATGCGGCGAGATCGAGCATGCACTTCTTCTGCAGGCTGAAGTCCTCGATGCGGTAGTAAAGACAGTGACAGACGCTGCGGGAGAGCCGTCGCTCTGCGCATATCTCGTGACAGCGGACGGTGGATTAGCGCAAGAAGGCAGCCTTCGTGCTGCTCTTCAAGGACTGCTGCCGGAGTATATGATTCCTTCGTATTTTATTGCGATGGAAGCGTTTCCCCTTAGCCCGAGCGGCAAAGTCGACCGAGGTCGACTGCCTCAGCCGCATTTTGCTGCTTCGTTGGCTTGTGGCGGCGAGCCGCCGGTTACACCGACAGAGCAGCAGTTGGCTGAGCTTTGGCAGACAGTGCTCGGTCTGAACGCCGGCGAGCCGGACACTCAAGCAGCGCTTGGAAGAGACGCTCATTTCTTTCAATTGGGCGGTCATTCCTTGCGTGCCGCGCAGCTTGCGGGCTTGATCGAGCAGCGATATGGAACGGCATTCGCGATGAAGGATGTGTTCGGTGCCCCCTTGCTGAGGGAAATGGCGATTCGCATCGACAACGCGCCTCCTAATCGGCCTGCGTTTATTACCCGGGCAGCAGATCGGCCGTTCTACCCATTGTCACTCGCGCAGAACAGACTCTTTGTGCTGCAGCAGCTTTACCCTGACAGTACAGCCTACAATCTCCCTCTTGCTCTGAATCTAAGGGGCAAGCTGGATCAGGACAGGCTGCGCGAGGCGATTCAAGGGCTGATTGACCGCCATGAACCGCTGCGCACCAGTTTTGACTGGATAGACGGAAAGCCGACGCAGCATGTTCATGATCGTGTTTCGTTTCAACTCTCCAAGCATTTGCTGTTGGAGGCTGCAGATTTGAATATATTTGCACGTACGGTCGTCCGACCATTCGATTTGCGAAAGGCTCCGTTAATTCGGGCATTTCTTGCGACGGACGGCGAAAGTCGGCATACGCTGCTGCTAGACATGCATCATATCGTCACGGACGGTGTATCCATGAACGTCATGGCGAGTGATTTCGAGCAGCTGTATCGTGGCCGAAGCTTACAGCCATTAGCTGTCCATTATAAAGATGCTGCCGTGTGGCAGCAGGAGTGGATGGCTTCGGAGGCGAGAGTACAGCAGGAGCAATATTGGGCATTCCGGCTAGCCGGTATGCTTCCTGTACTGCAATTACCGACCGATTATCCGCGTCCCCAAGAACAAAGCTTCGAAGGTGCCAAGCTTGCTGTACAAATTCCGGCAGAGCTTGCCCAGGGAATCGGCACAGCGGCGGAGCAATGGGGCGTTACGCCTTTCCATATCTGGCTGGCTGCTTACCATGCGTTATTGCATCTGATGACGGGGCAGGACGATCATATTGTAGGTACGCCGACTGCTGGCCGATTCCATCCTGCAACCGAGTCTCTCGTTGGAATGTTCGTCAATACGCTTCCGATTCGCAGCGAGCCATCCGGCGACCTGCCGTTCAGAGACTTCGCCTGGCAGATCAAAGAAACGATGCTTGCGGCGCTGGACAATAGCTTACTTCCCTTCGAACACATGGTGACGATGCTGGATGTACCGCGTGATCTGAGCCGTAATCCGCTATTTGACACGATGTTTGTCATGCAGCATATGGAGTCCGGACAGGCAGCGGCGGATGCCCTGCAATTCGAAGCACAGGTGCCGGATAATCGTGTATCGAAGCTGGACTTGACGTTTGAGATTGCAGATCAGGGAGCCAAAGGCACAGCTTTGACGATTGAATATGCGACAGCACTGTTTAATGAAGACAGCATACGCAGAATGACAGAATGGTATTTCCGTATTATCAGTCTTGCACTGGCTGAACCGGAAATACCGCTCGCAGTAATCGGACTGCTTGACGACAAGACGGCGGAAATGATGAGCCGACAATTTAATCGTACAGAAGTGCCGTATGCAAGCGGCGATACGATAGAGGTATATCTGGAGAGACAAGCGGTACAGACACCACAGGCCGTTGCGGTTGTAGCTGAGACTGGACAATTGACGTATGCAGAATTGAACCATAGGTCGAACCGGATGGCGCAGACGATCAGAAAGCAAGGTATCAAACGCGAAGAGCGTGTAGCCATCGTCATGGATCGCAGTCTGGAGATGATGATTGCAATCTTTGGCGTGCTGAAGGCGGGCGGAGCTTATGTACCTGTTGCGCCGAGCTTGCCGGCGGAGCGAATTCGCTACATGCTGGACAATTCTGAAGCTAAGCTTGTTTTGACAAAGGGCAGTGTCCCAGAAGGATTGGAGACGCTTGTGCCATGTATTGACGTTCATGAAGCACTGGCACAGGAGCAGGACGATTCCCCTGTGGAGAAGCTGCATGATTCACGTACGCTTGCTTATGTCCTGTATACTTCAGGATCGACCGGACTGCCGAAAGGCGTCATGATCGAGCATCATTCGGTCGTTAACCGGATCGGCTGGATGCAGAAGCAATACGGACTGGACGCAAGCGGGGTCATTTTGCAGAAAACGCCGATTACCTTCGACGTATCGGTCTGGGAGCTGTTCTGGTGGAGCTTTGCGGGAGCCAAGCTGGTCCTGTTGCCTCCGGGCGGCGAAAAGAACCCCGTGCTGATGCTGGATACGATAGAACGGCATGGCGTAACGACGATGCACTTTGTACCCTCCATGCTGCACTTATTTCTTGAGCATTCCGGTTTGTTGCGCGGCGAGGCTAGGCTGGAGAGCCTAAGGTATGTGTTCGCCAGCGGCGAAGCACTGACTGTCGATCAGGTGCGGCGATTCCGCGAGCGAATCGGCATTCCATACGATACTAGGCTGGTGAACTTGTATGGACCAACTGAGGCGACGGTGGATGTCACCTATTACGATTGCTCGGAGGGTGATCTTCCAATTCAAGTGCCGATTGGCAAGCCAATCGATAACACCTCCCTTTATATCCTGAGCGAAGGAGGGAAGCTCCAGCCTGTCGGCATTGCAGGGGAATTGTGCATATCCGGCGCGGGCCTCGGACGGGGTTATATCGGACGGCCTGATTTGACAGGAGAAAAATTCGTTGAAAACCCTTATACCGCAGGCAATCTGATGTATCGGACAGGAGACCTTGCCAGGTGGTTGCCTGACGGAACAATTGAATATTTGGGCCGAATCGACCATCAGGTAAAAATAAGGGGGCAGCGCATCGAATGCGGGGAAATCGAGCATGTGCTGCTTCAGCATCCGGCGGTATCAGAAGCAGTGGTTATGAAGCGGAACCATGCAAGCGGAAGCGAAGCTTTATGTGCGTACATCGTTGGTTCCGAAGCTGTGGATCATGGGGAACTTCGGGATTTTGCTGCATTGCGTCTGCCGGATTACATGGTTCCTTCTACCGTGATTGAGCTGCCAGCCATGCCTCTGTCAACAAACGGAAAAATCGACCGTAAGGCACTGCCTGAGCCAAAGCTTGAGTCGGATAGCGGTACTCTGTTCGTCGAAGCGGCAAGCGATATCGAGAGGGCGATTACCGCCGTATGGCGCGAAATCCTGAATCGGGATGACTTCGGCATTCATCATCGTTTCTTCGATGTGGGGGGAGACTCGCTGCTGCTGGTAAGAGTGCACCAACGGCTGGAGGATTTGTACCCTGGTGCTCTCGGTGTAACAGACTTGTTCACTTATCCGACGATATTATCACTTGCCAACTATCTGGAGTCGAGAAACCGCGAGCTTGCAAGCTGGAGCTGGAGCGGCCTGCCGGTAGCAGACGACTGTGTCAATAGCAGCTATACCACAGAGCGCATAGGCAGTGTTCAGTTTCAAGTGGATACGATGGTTTCACAAGAGCTTGCTGAACTTGCAATATCCCGTTCGGTGACCGTTGAAGCTTTGGCTTATGCCGTATATCTGTACTTCTGGCGCGGTGAGTCTGGCATTAACCGACTTGTGCTTCCAGCGATGACGGACAACGGGCTGATTGCTCCGAAAGAAATCGACTTCGTGGAGGTTCGCAATTTCGATACGCTGCTGCATCATGCTGCCAAGCGAGTGAGCGCAGGAGATTGTTATAGCGCGAGGCAAATTAGAAAGCAGCCGCAAGCCGATGCCGGATTTACCTTGTTCCCGTTATTTGCAGGAGCAGTCCGGCATGGGTTCCAAGAGCAGGAAACCTTACTAGAACGATTCGATGTTGTGCTGTATATGAATGGAGCTGCGTCATCAAGCGGGGTGGAAGGATTAGAGCTTGGCGGGGTATGGGCGTACGACGCTCGGCGCCTCAGCAAGGATGCGGTGCTGGAATGGGCTTCTGCTTATCTGGAGCTGCTGTCTGGCGTGGTTGCGCAGTATCGCGCTGCAGCAGACAGTGCAGCCTCAAGGGAGTAGCGTGTCCCAAACCGGGCTGCGCCCAGCCCAAAGATACATCTGACAGAAGGAAGAAAGGAGCTTTGCTGTGAAAAAAGTATTGTTCATGATAGGGAATATTGCGCTCTATCTCGGGGTCTTTTATGCGCTGCTCTATCTGCTCCGCTCTACTTACAATTACGAAGCGACGCTGAACTTCGCCAAGTTTCTGGATGTTAACCCGGCCATGTTTATGGTCGTTCTGTTCACGCTGATTACACTTGTGTACGTGATTATTTTCCGTATTAAAGGATGGATCTGGCCCCGTGCGGAAAAAAACCTGTTCCGTGCAGCAGGCTTCAGGCGGCTGAGTGCCTCGCGCGTCTTGCTGATGATTGCTCTGGGGCTTGCAGGAAGTCTATTCAGCATCGGACTGATCGTCATTGATGATATTGCGAAACAGTTTCCGTCCATTCCTGCACTGGTCGACGATCTGATCAGGGGAGATTCCATCTGGTACGTCATTTTAGGCGCTGGTTTGATTGGTCCCGCATTTGAAGAAATATTGTTCAGAGGCCTGATTTTTAATGAGCTTCGGAGGGTTATGCCGGTATATGTAGCCTTGGTACTGCAGGCTGCGGCTTACGCCTACTTCCAGCCCAGTGCAGCACTTTCCGTCATCAGCATCGGTTCGGGTCTAATTTATGGAGTATTGTATTTACGCACCGGGTCGCTGTGGGCACCGATTCTGGTACAGAATACGGCAATGAGCACCATCTTTCTATTTAAATACATTGGATTCTACGAATGGTTTGGCAAGCTGGGCGACGTTTGGCTGTATATCATTACAGCGCTCTGTCTGGCTGCGTTGATAGGAGGTTCCGTCTATGTTTGGCGGACCCCTGGCAACAGCAGGATCAGCGAACGTACTGGCGGCAGCACAAAAGGGGGTCTGACTTCATGAAGGCATGGGGAATGATGCTGGCTCGGGCAGCCGTTGTGATCGGTCTGTATTTTGCATGGTTTTTCACGGCGACGACATTATTTTTCGATTACGTGTACCCCAGAAGCACCTGGTTTGAACAAAACACAGTAACCGTCATTATCTTAAATGATCTGGTGGGGTTGCCGCTCATGGTGCTGGCCTGGAGGTTCATATTCAAAGAAAACTTGTTTAAGGCAGCTAAGTTCCGCGTGATGAGCGGCAAATCGGTGGCGATCGCTTTATGGATCGGACTTGGCGCCGGTCTGTTTACAGTCGCTTTCTCCCGGCTGCCCGCCATTGCTTCGGACGAGTATAAGTTCCGCGAATTGTTTGATTACCTAAATCGTGCGGAATGGTATGTATTTCTGATTTTCTTGATTCTCGGAAATATTTACAAGGAAACGTTGTTTAGAGGCATTTTGATGAATACATTCAGACGCGTACTCCCGGTATGGACCGCAATTGTGATTCAGGGCGTGCTGTACGGAGCGTTATTTTTCTTCGGAGACATTCCGCTTTCGCTGTATGGTTTTCTCGGTGCCGTTATTTTTGCGCTGCTGTATGTTTGGTTTAAATCCATCTGGGCTCCAATTGCCGCGCAAGTTGCTTGTCAAGGCAGCCAGTACCTTCTGTGGCACTACGGGCCGGAGACGACAGACGTCAGCGTGATGTCCATCGTAATGGCAACGGCGGCCGCCATGATTACAATTGGCATATTCCTTGCGGTTAAGCATCGCTCTTCAATCTCTCCGCGGCCGCCTTCTGAGGCGGTGAAGTCGGCGTGAAGGGATTAAGGATAGCGGGAAACAGCCTCTTATATTTGGTCATTTATGCAGCGATTGTGATGCTTGTAAATCAAGTGCTTTATAACTGGATCAGCGACCCCGGGCTGAAAGACTGGATTGAAAGCAATTCAGGCATTGTGCTGATAGTATCCAATATTATAGTGCTGGGACTCTATCTTCCGCTGCTGCGCTGGCAAAAAATTACGTTAAGGGACTTGGGCTTTTCTCCTGCCCGCAGCGGATCGATGCTGCTCTCCGCAGGAACGGGGGTCTGGCTGGGCCTGTTCATCGCTTCGTTTACCCGTCTCCCGTGGATTCAAACCGCTTTTCCAGCGATTTCGGATCTGGTCGCATTTGTAGCTGGCGGCAGCCTGATTATTTTTGTACTCGGCAGCTTGCTGCTAGGGTCTTTGCTGGAGGAATGGCTATTTAGAGGGATGCTGTTCCATACGCTGCGTCAGCGTCTTTCGGTTCCGTGGACAGTTTTGCTCCAGGCCGTCATGTTCGGCGCGGTATTTATGAATGTGACGATTGGCGCATTTGCAGCGTTGGGCGCGATTGTATACGGTGCCGTTCGTACCGGCTCTCGTTCGCTCTGGGGCTCGCTTGCGGCCCATCTGTGCAGCACAGGCACCTTGTATATCGTCCTGCAATGGGCAGGCGATTGGCAATCCGGTACGCTCGGATTAATAACTCTGGTCAGCGGACTTGGCATCGCGGTTCATGTGTCCCTTTTGCTGCGGAGAAATGGCGAAAGGGCGGGAATAGAACAGGTCGTCAGTGATTCTATTACTAGCTAGGGGGAAGACGCCATGTTTCAACTGGATTTGCTAGATTCCAAAAAAGAGACATTAAGGAAGAAGGAGCGGAGCGGGGGCTCCGTCTCCAATGTTTCCCTCAAGGATATTGCGATTATCGGGATATCTGCCAAGCTGCCGCGTGCAGAATCGCACGAGGCCTTCTGGGAGCTGCTGCGGAGCGGCCAAGATCTGATAGCCGGTTTTCCGGATTCCCGCAAGGAGGAATTGAAGCCGTATTTGCGTCGTATGGAGGCGCAATACGGCTCTGTCTCCTTTTTTGACGGGGCATATATTGAAGATATTTCAGGCTTTGATTATTCCTTTTTCCGGCTTTCTCCCAAGGAAGCCTCGCTAATGAGTCCGGCGCAGCGTTTATTCCTACAGACAGCCTGGGGAGCTCTTGAGAATGCGGGGTATGGGGGAAATGCGCTGCATGGTTCGCGCACTGGCGTCTTTATCGGCCATAACGGGGACGCTCTGCATGATTACAAACGGATGATTGAAGCACTGGACCCGGATGCCTTATCGATGGCGGCTCCCGGCAATCTGAGCTCCATGATACCGAGCCGTATTTCTTACTTGCTTAATTTGCGCGGCCCGGTGATCAGCGTCGATACCGCCTGTTCCTCCTCGCTGGTAGCGGTCCATCTTGCATGCCAATCGATCCGCAGCGGCGAATGCGAGACAGCGATAGCTGGCAGCGTCAAAGTTAATTTGCTGCCGCTGGATACGGGTATAAGGCTTGGTATTGAGTCCAGTGACAACAGAGCCAGAACGTTCGACGACTCGGCAGACGGAACAGGTATCGGCGAAGGCGTGATTGCGCTGATGCTGAAGCCGTTGGCCCGCGCGCAGGAGGACGGTGACCCGATTTATGCCGTCATCAAAGGCAGTGCCATGAATCAGGACGGCAGCTCGGTCGGCATTACCGCTCCTAATGCTCTAGCACAGGAGGATGTTATTGCGCGCGCCTGGCAGGATGCGGACATTGATCCCGAGACGGTTACGTATATGGAGGCACACGGTACAGGAACTTCGCTTGGCGACCCTATCGAAATTGACGGGCTTACCCGCGCCTTCCGGCGATATACCGATAAACGGGGATTTTGTGCTATCGGCTCGCTGAAGACCAATATCGGTCATCTCGACCATGCTGCGGGTATTGCAGGGCTGCTCAAGGCAGTCCTGTCGCTTGCTCATAAGCAGCTTCCGCCAAGTCTTCATTACCGTTCACCGAACCGCAACATCCCGTTTATAGATTCTCCTGTCTATGTCAATGACGAATTGACGCCATGGGAGACAGACGGCGAAGCAAGAAGATCTGGAGTTAGCGCGTTCGGTATGAGCGGGACGAATTGCCATGTGGTGCTGGAGGAGGCTCCTGACCGGATGCCATCAAGTCCATCGGACAGAGCAGAGCTGTTCTGCTTGTCCGCGCATAGTATGACGGCGCTGGAGCGGCTCGTGCTGCAGATGCGGGACTGGACTGGGCAGCAGCATGGCGATGAACGCCATAGCCTCGCCGACCTCTGCTACACCTTGGCTGTCGGGCGCGGAGTTCATCGGTATCGCCTGGCGATTGCGGTAACCAGCTTGGAAGAGCTTGTTCAGACCTTGAATGCCATCGTCGAGAACGGCCTTACCAATATTGTGTCGTCAAACGTCCGTTTTGGGACAGTGGATCAGGCAGTGGGTGGAAATAATCTTCCAGAAGAATTGGAAAATAAAGGGTTGAAATTGGCCCAGCGTTACGTGGACGGAGACGAGATCAACTGGCAGGAGATTTATCGTGGACAGCGACGGCAGCGTCTGCCGCTCCCGACTTATCCGTTCGATTCTCACCGTTGCTGGGTGGAGGAAGCACGCGGCCGATCGGCGCTTCAAACACCGTTTGCCGCATGGAGCAGTGAATCGCTTACTGGGGATATTCCAGAGGAGCTTCAACGAGAAATGAACGAGACGTTTGCCAAATGGCAAGCAGCGCTGGAGCAGATTGGAGGAAAACCGAGTCCGCGGCGCGGTATTGCATTAACCGGAGAGCGCTCCGGCCTAGAATGGGAGCAGCGTATTGCAGATATCTGGGGAGAGCTGCTTGGTTATGACGAATTGCCAGTAAATGCCGACTTTTACGAGCTTGGCGGAGATTCCATTATTGCGCTCAAAATTGTAAATCGTCTTAGCGAGCTGACAGGTGTTCGCGTTCAGGCGGCCGATTTGCTCGGGCATAGTGGTCTGCCTTCGTTTACCGCCCTAATCGAGCAGCGGGTTAAGGAGAGCAGCGCGGCAACCCTGCTAATAACGAACGCCCGGCACGAAGAGCCTTACTCTTTGTCCGGCGCTCGGCTGGAGCCGATTCCAAAGGCAGAGCTGCAGGAGCACTATCCGGTGACATCCCCGCAGAAACGCATGTATTTGCAGCAGCAAGCGGTGCCGGATGACCGCAGCTACAATTTGCCTGAATTGCTGCACTTGAACGGAGCTATTGATCCAGAGCGGCTGGAGGCTGTCCTGCAAGCCATTGTTGAGCGTCACGAGAGTCTTCGCACCACCTTCCATGTGATCGACGGGGAGATCAGGCAACGTATTCATCCTGCTATTCCTTTCCGCCTGATTACGATGGAGGTCGATGAAGATGCTGCGGACGGCGTACTGCAAAGCTTGTTCCAGCCGTTCAGCCTCGATACGGCCCCGCTGCTCCGCGCAGCCTTGCTGACGCTGGGCCCAGAGCGCCATATGCTGTTTCTTGATATGCATCATATTGCATCCGACGGGATGTCTGCGGGCATTCTTTTGTCTGATCTGATGACTTTATATCAGGGGGGTTCCTTGCCGCCCCTGTCGCTGCAGCACAAGGATTATGCAGTATGGCAAGAGGGCAGGCCGCTTTCCGGGAACGCCGAACGTTATTGGCGCGAGCAATGCCAGGGGGACTGGCCGACGCTTGCGCTTCCTGCCGATACCAAGCGACCGCCTGTCAAAAGCAATCGCGGCGAAACGTTCGATGTGTACGTCGATTCCGGATTGGCTTCGGCTGTGCGCAGCCTTGCTGCCGAACGTGGCGTGACCCCGTTTATGGTTCTGCTATCGGCGTATTATACGTTCCTCGCGCACTATACCGGAGCCGACGATATTGCGGTCGGTACGCCGATTGCGGGACGGAACAGACGTGAGCTGGAAGCCATTACAGGCATGTTCACCGGTACGCTGGTGCTGCGCGCTTACCCGCGTGCCGACAAGTCTTTCAGCGCTTTTTTATCCGAGGTGAAAGAGATCACTACAGGTGCTTACGCCCACGCCGACTATCCATTCGAGGAAATCGCGCAGTGGGTAGACAGAAGGGACGCCAGCCGCAGCCCGCTATTTGATACGATGTTCATCATGCAGAACCTCGGCATACCAAACTCTTCGTCTGAAGGAATGTCCTATCGCCATCAGCGTTTTGAGCATGGTACGGCCAAATACGATTTAATGATTCAAGCGGTGGAGAATGGCGAGAAATTGCGGCTTGTTGTTGAATATAGCGCCGATTTGTTTCACCGTGAGACAGCCGAGCGGTTTATACGGCATTATGTACAGCTGCTGCGCAGCTTGACTCTCCGTCCCGACACTCTGCTTGGTGCTGCAGAAATGCTGACGGAGGAGGAGCGTCTTCATATGCGGGCGCTGGGGAGACGCGAAGCCGACTTTCCGCAGCCGCGCTGTCTGCATGATTGCTTCAAGGAACAGGCGGCGTCCGTTCCCGACCTGCCGGCCGTAGCCTGTGGCGGCGAATCCCTGACCTACCTTGAGCTGGATCGGCGAACCGATAAACTGGCGGGAACCTTACGCGCCAAAGGTGTGGGGAACGGCAGTGTAGTCGGAATCATGGCAGAGCGCTCCATCCCCATGCTGACTGCTATGCTCGCTGTTATGAAAGCCGGTGGCGCTTATATGCCCGTAGATCCGCATTATCCCGAGGAGCGTATTCTCTATATGCTTGAGGACAGCGGTGCAAGGCTGGTGTTCACGGACGGTGCGCGCCCCGAAGCCGCGGCTATAATACCGCCTGCCTTGCAGGTACTGGATCTTGCGGATGAGACACTGTTCTTCGGAATAGACGATGCAGCTGCAACCGTACCTCAGTCTGCCGCCGATCCCATGTATGTCATCTATACCTCCGGCTCTACAGGTCAACCGAAGGGCGTTATAGTGCCGCATAGCAGCTTCTACAATTTTGGACATTCGCTCCGGACGTTTTTTAATGGGCAATATGGTCCGGGAGACAGATGCCTCAGCCTGACTAATATCTCGTTTGATGTCAGTGTAGCAGAGCTGTTTATGCCGCTAATGTTCGGGGCTTGCACCGTGCTTTATCCGGAGCCGAAATTGCTTGATCCGCGGCAGATGGCTGAGGTGATTCAGAAAGAGCGGATTACATTCGCTTATTTGCCGCCGTCTCTGCTTAGAGAGGTAGCGCGGCTGCTCAAGGAATCGGCTGCCAAGATGACATTGGACAAAATGCTCGTTGGTGTGGAGCCGATTAAAGACGAAACGCTGGAACTGTATACAAATCTCAATCCCAAGATTCAGATTATTAATGGCTATGGCCCGACAGAGGCGACGGTTTGCTCCAATATGTATGCCTATAAGCCAGGCGCTTATGGGGGCGGCTATGTGCCGATCGGCGGACCGATGCACAATGTCGACATTTATATATTTGGTTATGGCGGTCAGCTTGCCCCTATTGGTGCAACTGGTGAGCTGTACATTGCAGGAAGCGGTCTTGCCCATGGTTATGTGAACAAGCCGGAGATGACAGCCGAACGCTTTGTGCGGCATCCGTACAGTGAGGGAAGAGTCATGTATCGCACCGGCGATATCGCGAAGTGGCTGCCGGACGGAAACGTCATGTATGTGGACAGGGCTGATCAACAGGTAAAAATCAGAGGTGTGCGGATTGAAATGAATGAGATCCGCTCACAATTGTTGTCTCTTCCCGAAGTGGAGGATGCAGTTGTAGTTGTCCGTGAGGGTACAAACGGCGACAAGGAGCTGTGCGCCTATGTGGTCGCTTTAGAGAAGCTCTCTTCCCGGGAATGGCGAAGAAAGCTGAAGGACAAGCTGCCCGAGGCGATGATTCCAGCCTATATTGTGTCGATTGACGAGATACCGTTGACGCCGAACGGGAAAGTAGACCGGCGCGCCCTGCCGGAGCCTGAGTTCGGGCAACGGGAACAGAGAAGTACAGAGCTGCCGCGAGACGAGCTGGAAGAGCGAATCGCCGCTATTTGGGAGGAAGTACTAGGCCAGTCGGCTGGGACATTCGGAATTCATGACGATTTCTTCGAGATTGGCGGCCACTCGTTAAAGGCTGCCGTGCTGGCAGGCAAGCTGCAGCAGGCGACAGGCGCCGCAGTTCCGCTTAGCCTCATATTCGAGCTCACCTCCATTGCGGAAATGGCAGCATGGCTGAAGGATCGCGACGGCGTTAATGGGGAAGGCAACCCCGCAGTTCACCCAATTCCGGAGGCAGAACACCGGGATTGGTACCCGATGTCACGCGCTCAGCGCCGTCAATATATGATGCAGCTGCTGGCCGGAGAAGCCACAATGTATCATGTGCCATTCGTGCTCCGCTTGCAGGGCAAATTGGATGCTATTCGGCTGGAGAATGCGTTTACAGCGCTTATCGGCCGTCACGAAAGCCTGCGGACAAGCTTCCATCTGAACAAGGACGAGTTCAGGCAAATGGTTCATCTGCCGTATGAATTCAAGCTGGAGGTTCTGGATCGCTCTATGTTAACCGGGGACGAAGAACTGCGGGAACTGCCTGACAGTACCTCGGTGACAAGGCTGATGAATCTTTTCCAGAGACCGTTCCAATTGGATAAGCCGGCACTATTGCGAGCAGGACTGCTGCAGCTGAATAAGGAGGATCATCTGCTGCTGCTTGATATTCATCATATTATTACAGACGGCGTTTCCTCCGGGTTGTTAGTCAAAGAGCTGTCGCATCTGTATGCCGGACAGTCACTGCCGGAGCTTCGTGTTCAGTACAGTGATTATGCGGTGTGGCAAGAAATCGAATTTGCAAATAAAGCTTATGCGGAGCATGAACGTTACTGGATGAATGTTTTCGAAGGTAAGCTTCCTGTCCTGGAACTGCCGGGAGACCAGCCGCGTCCGTCTCTTCCGAGCTATAAGGGCCGCCGCCATTTGTTCCGCCTGGATGCAGCAACTACGGCAGAGGCGCGAAAGCTGGCTCGGGAAGCAAAGACGACGCTTTATACAGTGCTGCTTGGCACGTATGCCGCAATGCTGGCGAAATACAGCGGGCAGGCTGAAGTCATTGTAGGCACCCCTGCGGCCGGAAGAGAACATGCCGATACACATGACATGATCGGTATGTTCGTCAATACACTGGCATTGCGGACCGAGCCTGCAAGGGATAAGACGGTACGGGCTTATTTGACGGAGCTGCATAACCATGTCGTAGAGGCGCTTTCGCGCCAGTCCTATCCTTTCGAGGATCTGGTCGAAGGGTTGGGGGCAGATGGGGACAGAAGCCGGAATCCTTTGTTTGACACCATGTTTATCTTGCAAAATATGGACCGGTCGGCGATGGAAGCCGGGGATGTCGTCTTTGTCGAAATTCCGTTCGAGTCAGGGACAAGCAAGTTCGACCTGACTCTGGAAGCGGTGGAGCGGGAATCTGAGATTGAGCTTCAACTCGAATATGCAACGGATTTATTTCATGAGGAAACCGCGCGCCGCATGGCAGGGAGCTATACCGTAGTCTTGCGGGAGATGTGCAAATCGCAGGACCGCACTTTAGGCGAGCTGGAACTGATGAGTGAAAGCGAGCGAGAACAATTGCTGGCTCTGTTGACCGGAGATGGCAGAACGGTCCAGGCAGCGAGTAGAGAGGGGAGCAATGGTGGGATGGAAATTCGGGCAGAAGAAGGCATGATGGACCAGCAAGAAAAAGCGCCAGCTTCCACGCAAGTCGCGCCAGAATGGACGGGTTTCGTGCAGGAGGTGGAGCGTCAGGCAGCACGCACGCCAGATGCGGTGGCGATTCAATTCGGTGCCGAACAGATGACGTACGCTGAGCTCAATGAGCGTGCCAACCGGCTTGCCCATTCTTTGATGGCAAAGGGTGTGGGGAATGAGCGTATTGTTGCACTGATGGCGTCCCGCAGTCCGCAGCTGTTAGTCGGCATCTTGGGTATTCTGAAGGCTGGAGGCGCATATGTCGCCATTGACCCTGCTTACCCGAAAGAGAGAATTGACTGGATGCTTGAGGACTGCGGCGAAGCGCTTCTGCTGACGGAAAAAGCATATGCCGGACTCCTAACGAGCGCCGTTGCCGAGTTGTACCTGGATGATCCGGAGCTGTATGCATCGGACAGAGGCAACCCTGAGGTTGTCCATAGGCCAGAGCACTTGGCATATGTGCTGTATACGTCCGGATCGACAGGGCGTCCCAAGGGCGTAATGATCGAGCATCGGGGGCTGGCGCACTTCATCAGCGGATTCCGGAATCGAATTCCGTTTGAGAAGGGCCAGCGGATTCTGGCAATGGCATCGGTATCCTTTGATATTTTTGTCGTTGAAAATCTGCTTCCGCTGACGCTGGGTATGGCGATTGTACTTGCGAACGATGAGGAACGGAGCGATGCTGCCTTACTGCAAGGTCTGATCCATACGCACGGCGTTGATGTGCTGCAAATTACGCCGTCGCGTTTCAAATGGTGGATGAATCAGCTGGGCAAAACGGACGGCCTTCAAGCCCTGCGCATATTGATGATCGGGGCGGAGCCGCTGACAGCTGATGTGCTAGGCAGGCTGCGCACCGCTACTGGCGCCAGATTATTTAATTTGTATGGACCAACGGAGACGACGGTGTGGACCTCCATCCGGGAGGTGACCGAAGGCGAGGACATTACCATTGGTACACCGATTGAAGGCTCTGTCATGCTGGTGCTAGACGATGAAATGAAGCTGCAGCCAACAGGCGTGACTGGCGAAATTTGCATTGGCGGGCCAGGTGTCGGGCGAGGATATCTTAGCCATCCTGAATGGGATGTCGCTTTTGTGCCGAATCCGTATGCGCCAGGCAAAAGAATGTATCGCACAGGTGACCTTGGACGCAGGCTTGAAAATGGAGAGTTTGCTTATGCGGGGCGCCGCGATTTCCAAGTGAAAATCAGAGGGCACCGGATTGAAATTGGCGAAATTGAGCAGCTGCTGCTCCGTCATGAGCAAGTGAGGGAGACGGTCGTCACTGCGTTTCAGGAAGAGGACGGGGAATATGCGCTTTGCGCGTATGTCGTCATGATGCAAAACACGACAGCAGCCGATGTGGAGCAAGGCGGCGGTGCCGAGCTATCGGGTCAGTTGATCGCACAGCTGCGCGAATATTTGGGGGACAAGCTGCCTTCTTATATGGTTCCGGCCTTTATGATCGTTCTGAATGACATACCGCTTACACCAACGGGTAAAATCGACAGAAGGGCGCTGCCTGCACCGGGAGCTGCAGACTTAGGCACACGTGAGCTGGTTCCGCTATCGACGGATACGGAGCGAAAGCTGGCGGAGATATGGAAGGAACTGCTCGGTACAGATGTCATCAGCGCCAAGGACAGCTTTTTCGAGCTTGGCGGCCATTCCCTGAAAGCGGCGGGTATGGTCAGCCGAATTGCGGAACGCTTTGGCGTACAGATGCCGCTGCGTGATATTTTTATGAATCCTACACTTGAAGGTCTGGCGGGCCATCTGGACACTAGCGACACGATGGAGGCTACGCGAATTCCAAAGCAGCCGGAGCGCGAATATTACCCGATGTCCCGGGCGCAGCGTCGTCAATTTATGATGGGGATGATCTCGGGCGAGGCAAAAATGTACCATGTTCCGTTCGCCGTGCATATGCAAGGCAATCTCGATGTGGAGCGGCTGGAGGCGGCTTTCCTTGAGATGATCAGGCGTCATGAATCCCTCCGAACAACGTTTCATCACGAGGAGGACGAGTTCCGTCAGCGTGTGCATGCGGAGCCGGTATTTACGCTGGAGCGAGGCGCCAGGTTGAGAATGGCTGCCGGCAAGATGCTGGCAGAAGGCGGCGACGAAGGCTTGTTTAACGGAATCAGCTCGTTAATGGAGCGCTTTATCCACCGGTTTGATCTCGGCAGTCTCCCGCTATTCCGTGCCGGATTGCTTGCGCTTGGCGAGGAACGCCATTTGCTACTGCTGGACTTTCATCACATTATTACCGACGGCGTCTCGGTTAGCGTCTTGCTCCAGGAGCTGACGACGCTATACGGCGGCGGCGAGCTGCCTGAGATGGATATCCAGTACAAGGATTACACGGTATGGCAGGAAGAACGCATCGGCAATGAGGTCTATATGGAGCATGAGCGGTACTGGCTGCAGGCGTTCGAAGGGGAGCTGCCGCTGCTAGAGCTCAAGACAGCCTTGCCAAGACCGGAACTGCAAAGCTTCAAGGGCAGTCTGATCAACTTCAGACTGGATGAGGAGCAGAGTCTGATGATCAAGGCATTTGCGCGAGAGCGCGGCACGACCTTATATACGGTACTGCTTGGAGCTTATTCCATACTGATGAGCAAATGGAGCGGGGAAGAGGATATCATTATCGGTACGCCGGTAGCAGGCCGCAGCCATGTACAGCTGGAAGGGCTGATTGGGATGTTCGTCAATACGGTCGCGATTCGCAGCTTCCCTGAATCGTACCGTACCATTGGCGATTATTTGTCAGAGCTGCATGAGGATGTGCTGCAAGCGCTGGAGCATCAGGATTATCCATTCGAGGATTTGGTGCAGAAGCTGGGAATCGAGCAGGATCATAGCCGTAATCCGTTATTTAATACCATGTTTATTTTACAAAATATCGATCGTGTTGCTTATCGTTCGGGCGGCACCGAATTCGAACCCAAGGAGTTCGATCCTGGTGTCAGCAAATTCGACTTAACGCTTGAATCAGTCGAACGAGACGGCAGGATCGGCTTTACGCTGGAGTATGCGACAAGTCTATTCCGTGAAGAGACCGTTTGGGAGCTGGCGGATGATTATATGACCATTCTGCGCGCGATGATTGACGACGGAGCAAGAAAAAAAATCAGTGCTGTGAGCTTGAACCCACATTCTGAGCTTAGGGAGGCGGCGAATAATGAAGCTGTCAATGAAAAGGAAACCGTTTAACGAGTTTTGGATGAACTGCATGCTGAATCAGGCGTTTTCCATTGCGGTGTCGGAGGAGCCCAGCTACAGAGATGCAGCCTACTTGAACATTTACCGTTACTATCCTTGGACTGCTGCAACGGACAAAGATTTCCGCTACCCGACCATTGACACCCTGTATTATATGGACGATCCAGCCAGATTCCCGTTATCGCAGGTGATCCGCTATATCGAACCCGGTCATTTCCGCAGTAAGGAGACGGTACTGGATGAGATCAGAGCCATGCTCGAGGGCGGACGCAGCTTGAGTGTAAACGTTGATTTATTTGACTGGCTGCCAGGGAGTATGGCCTGGAAAAAATTCCATTGGTATCATTATTCGCTGTTTAACGGATACGACAAGGAACGCGGTGTCTTCTACGTCATTGACGATACGCTTGCTGGCTATGAAGAGCATGAGGTGCCTGAGGAGAGGCTGCTCAAGGCCTATGGCAATTCAGAATACAATGTAAACCCCAGCTATCTGGGTCCAGCCTTCTACGTATACAACCTGGCGGATAAGATTCTGCCCTACGAGTTGAAGCTGGCTGAGGTGGTACAAAATGCGGAGAGGCTGGCGGAGGAGCTTAGCGAGTTCTCGATTGAGGGCATGTGGAATGTAGATTCTGATCCGGAGAAAAGACAAGCTCATTTGACCTATGGTCTTGTGGGCGTCAACATCATCTGTAACCGGCATATCGCTAATATGTCGCTGCTTCGCTCCATGCGTGAGAAGAACCTGATCGGCGAAGTGTTGCATGAGTCGCTGTCGAGTCAGCTTGGCGCAATTAGCGACGGATGGGATACAGTGAAGGATCGCTTTGTGACAGGGGACTTTGAACGCAGCAGAGAGCTGGCACTCGCAGGCGATTTGTTCGCAAAGGAAAAAGCATTCTGGACCACTCTTGCCGCGGGCGCTTAAAAACACCCAGATTTAACATGTAACACGGGAGGCGAGCACATGACGATAGCTTTAATTTGTTTGCCCTATGCAGGAGGTTCCGCTCAGGTGTACAAGCGCTGGGCGAACCAGCTGCATCCTAATCTGCGTCTGGTGCCGGCCGAGCTGCCCGGCAGAGGCAGCCGAATGGACGAGCCGTTTTATAGGGACGTAGAGGAGGCTGTGCAGGATTTAATCCCGTTGGTATTGAAGGCAGCACTCACCTCGGAGGCATATGCTTTATTCGGCCATAGCATGGGCAGTCTGCTTGGATATGAGGTGCTGCATGCGCTGCGGGAGGAAGGATTGCCGTTGCCTGCAGCAGTCTTCCTCTCCGCCAGAGGCGCGCCGCATTGTGAGCAGAAGGAGGCCCGCCAGACTCATTTGCTTCCCGATGATGCATTTCTTGAGGAATTGAAAGGGATGGGCGGCATGTCAGACGAGCTGTTCCGGCATCAGGAACTGCTCGATCTGTTTATGCCGATCTTAAGAGCAGATTTCAAGCTTGTCTGTGAATACGAGCATCGGATGCGGCCGCCGCTGCCGCTCCGGCTCACCATCTTGAGCGGTAAGGATGACGGCTGCGTTAAAGGTCCGCTCCGTGAATGGGAGCGTTATGCGACAGAAGGCTGCGAACTACTGACGTTCGAAGGCGGACATTTTTTTCTGCAAGAGAGAGAAAGCGATGTGGTAGCGATGATAAACAAAACACTAATCGGGACTGTTGCCCCAATCTGACTCTGAGGAGCGTGATGGAATGCTGAACAAGCATGCGATATGGTTGCCCGGTCAGGGCTCTCAACGCGTCGGAATGGGCAAAGCGCTGAGCGAGCGGTATGTGGTTGTTAAAGACGCACTGGAGGAAGCGAACGAAGCACTGGGCATGCGCCTAGATAAGCTGATGTATGAGGGACCGTTGTCAGAGCTGACGCAGACGGACAATGCCCAACCGGCCATTCTCGCGCTCGGTGTGGCGATGTACCGCGTCTACAGCCAGGAATGGGGATACACACCTGAGATAGCTGCTGGTCACAGCTTAGGCGAGATTACCGCTTTAACCTGTGCGGGGGCCATCACGTTCCCGGATGCGCTTCGGCTCGTACGCTGCCGGGGTGAGCTGATGCAAAGTGCCGCGGCAGCTGGGATCGGCGCGATGGCTGCTGTCAACGGGCCGAGTCCCGATGCTGTTGCCAAAGTATGCAGGGATATTAGCGCAGAATGCGCAGACGGAAGCTGTATTGTTGTCATATCGAATATGAATTCTGAGCAGCAAACGGTCATTTCCGGCCACAAAAAGGCTGTCTTTGAAGCATCAGAAAGACTGTCCGCCCATGGGGCTACAGTCATTCCGCTGCAGGTGAGCGCGCCCTTTCATAGCCCGTTGATGGCGCCAGCAGCGGTGCAGTTTGCCGAAGTATTGAGCAGCGTCGCGTTTGGAGAGCTGGCTTTTCCTGTCGTGTCCTCCTTGACGGGTCTGCCTTACAACAACACGGCAGAGATTCCGGAACTGCTGGCAAAGGGGCTAACGGACCCCGTCAATTGGCCGTCAGTCCTTGCCTATCAGAAGAGTATTGGCGTGGCGACTGCTGTGGAATTGGGGCCAGGCAGCGTATTGAAAAGGCTGGCTCACCGGGCAGACCTGCGTGTATTATCTTTTGACGATAAGGAAGATGAGGCGCATCTGGCTGATGCAAGCAAGCCAAGAGAAGCCTATTCCATTGAACTGCTTAATCGTTGCCTCGCTATCGCCACTTGTGTCCGCAACCGCAATTGGAACGCATCCCAATATGAACAAGGTGTTGCTTCGCCTTACCGCGGAGTGCAGCAGATGATCGAGACGCTGCAGAAGACAGGCGGGCAAGTAGAGGAGGGGCATGTCCGGCAAGCGCTGGCGATGCTGGAATCGGTGTTTGCCACCAAGGGCACATCCGATGAAGAGCAAGAGCGTAGGCTTGCAAAACTTCGTGCGGAGTTCGGCCTTCGCATCTTGCCAGATGTTTCTCCTGCTAACCGCTCCTACGCGGGCAGTTTATTATAGAAAGGATTGAGGTCATGGCTATGCGGCTGGCTCATGATGAGTTGGTACAGGATAGAGCCCGGCTTCGTATGGAGCTGCCGTCACCTGTGGAGATTTTGCAGGCGCTTATTCGCTTCAATACAACAAATCCCCCTGGCGAGGAAGCTGCCTGTATCATGTATATCCGGCAACTGCTTGAGGATGCAGGTATTGAGACGGTAATGAAGTCGCTTGATCCAGCCCGGCCCAATCTTCTAGCCAAGATAAAGGGCAGCGGGGAAGCACCGCCACTGCTGCTGTACGGGCATGTTGACGTTGTTGGCGTTGATAAGCAAACCTGGAGCCGTGATCCGTTCGGGGGCGATATCCACGACGATTTTGTCTGGGGGCGGGGGGCACTTGATATGAAAGGCGGCGTGGCGATGTTAGTATCAGCCTTCCTGCGCGCTCATGTCAATAAACTGCCGCTGCGCGGTGATCTCATTCTGGCGATTGTCAGCGATGAGGAAGCGGGAGGCGAATACGGAGCTTCCTTCCTGGTAGAGCAGCATGCTCATTATTTTGCAGGCGTAAAGTATGCGCTTGGCGAATTCGGCGGTTTTACGTTTCATGCACTGGGGAAAACCTTTTATCCGATAATGGTTGCGGAGAAGCAGCTGTGCTGGCTCAAAGCGACGATTACAGGAAACGGGGGCCACGGCTCCATGGGCAAGTCGGGAGCTGACTGCATGGTGCAATTGGCGGATATGCTTCAATCTCTTAACCGCAATAAGCTGCCCATACAAGCGACACCGGCGGCCCGGCTGATGATTGAAGGCATGGCGGCTGCGCTGCCGCTATTGCCAGCGTTGCTGCTGCGAGGGCTGCTTCATCCCCGGTTGGGCGGCATCATTCTGAAGCTGTTAGGGGAAAAGGGTGCGACGTTCGCCCCGCTTCTGCGCAATACGGTCAACGCAACAGTCGTGCGAGGCGGAGAAAAAATCAACGTTCATCCCAGCGAAATAACCGTTGAGCTGGACGGCCGGACACTTCCGGGTGTCACTCCACAGCAATTTATCGGAGAGCTGCGCCGTTACGCGATTCCTGATGAGATCAGCCTTGAAGTGCTGCGCCATGATCCGTGTGCCACAGCTCCTGACATGGGGTTGTTCGATTTGTTGTCTGATGTGCTGAAAGAAGCGGATAAGGAGGCCATTCCCGTACCGATGCTTTTGCCCGGAGGTACTGACGGAAGATTATTTGCGAAGCTTGGCATTCAAACTTACGGATTCCTGCCTATGCCGCTGCCCAAGGACATGCAGTTTACCAAACTGATTCATGCAGCGGATGAACGTATTCCTGTAGCTGCGATCCGGTTTGGCACAGATGCGATTTATCGGGTGCTAGAGCGATACGGAAGATAGGTCTGCTAACCTCTCACCCCTTAGAATAGACATTGGAGAACCTCTGGTTTATCCGATACCTATTCTATGGGGTGTTTTTTATGGCTTAGTAGGGACAATCGTACGGGGTCTAAAATCCAGAATCACTCCGCTCTATATAGGACTAACAAAATTCTGATTCTTGCAGTTGCATGCAGCAGGTGCTTCTGGTTAACGGAATTCAGGTAAAAAGTAGGTGGGTTTCAGGGTAAAAGATCTTTATAATGGAAATTAGATGTAAATTATATAGGATAAATCTATCGCTTATGAGTATATAGCACTCTTAATTCTAGCAGGCTAGCACCTAAATCAATAAAAGAAGAGAGGATAACAGAATTGCAAAATGATAACCAAGTTCGTCCTTCAGTTTCTACTAGAGAAGATGCTCATTATCCTATTGACTTGACGGGTCCCAGCAGCCATTCACTAGTCATGCGGCCCGGAGTGGGCAGTCTATCGATTGGACCATCGCAATTGGGGAAAAAGGCGGATCTTCACGTCTCGTCAGATGCGCGTATCGATTGGACCGTATTTAATCCCTTTACTACACCGGCAGGCTCGCCTTGGCCGCGATTTCTATACTACTCAGGCAGTGACGCCGGTTTCTTGGAATGGGCACAGAAACGTCCCATTGAAGAGATAAAGTGGGCTCCAGTTCTGCCGGCCGATACAGTGGCAGATGCAAGTCAATCTATTTTACATAGATTTCATATTGAGCTGGGTCAATCTGGAGGGCGATTGAGCCTGAGGCTTCCGAATGCTTCTTGCCGCTTGAGTGTGTCTGGCGATCTAACACGTTTCTCGGCCACGGGGAATCTGCCATCTTCTCTAGCACTAGCACCGCACACTAGCCGACGTAAGACGGATCCTCCTTTCAGGCTGCCCGACCTCGGTGAATTGTATGGGGTAACGAGCCTCACGCTGCAAAACGAGCCGCTAGGTCAGCCCATCTCGCTAAGCTGTCTAGACCATTTTCCAAACCTTGAATCACTGAGCTTGTGGGGGAGCTTCTGCGACATGGAGTTGTTGGCGTCTCATGTCCGGTTAACGAATCTGGAGCTACGTTTTATGCCTGATTTAGAGGGCATGCCTTTCTTGGAGACGTGGCCGTTGCTTGAGAGATTTATCGCCTACAATGTGGAAGAGGCTGCAGGCAAGCGTCTGAAGCAGCAAATGAAGGCACGCGCAAAAATCCGTCCGTGGGCCGGTTATGTATCCGTGAGCCAATTGCGAAAAGCAGAGTGGTGGGCTGCTGAATTTGGCCGGCCTTTCTCGTCCTGGCCTAAACGTATGGCTAAGCTCGCTAACGAAGCTTACAACGAAGCACAGGCTAGCTTGGCTCAGGCCCGCAGCTTTGTTGAAGCAGAGGCGGCCATTACTGCGTTCACTTTGCGATTTAATAGCCTTAAAGGCATTGAAACGACCGAAAGAGAAGACCTTGGCGAAGCCGTATGGCAGCTCAGCCAGTCCGATCACCAGATAGGTCAGCCTTTAACAGAGGAGATGGCTCAACGCTGGTTCGACGCAGCGCGCGATTACTGATACCGGAGAGATCAAGTTGTTAGCGGGTTCATTCGAGGAAATGATCGAAGAAAATTTCTATGAATGGTGGGAGAGGCAGAGATGATCGTTCTGAAAGACATCGGAAGATTCGAGGAATTGCCGGAAAGAGCGATGCATATTTACAAAGGCGATCTTCCGGCTTTACATACAGCAATTACAGCAGGATGGAATATTGAAGAGGGTATCGTCCTTAGCAAGCATACAACAATTAGTCCACTGGATCTGGCGCTTATTTCGCAGCAGATGGAGGTTGTAAAGCTGTTGGTGGAGAACGGAGTCAACTTGAATGTCCATCAAAAGTCCGGCTTTTTTAGCGGGCTGTTCGCTATTGCAAGGAGAGCATCGTCCGCTACCTTGCAGCGCAAGGTGCCGAGATGGACAAGCACAATCGTACGGGATCTGGCGCTTATTCACAGGCCTACTATGGCAACAAAAATCAATATTCCGCTTATTCATGAGCTGGGATTAGATATCAAGCTGCATGGCGGTGCCGTATTGCGGCAAGCCGTATCGGACCACGACTATAAAACACTCACGTATTTGCTCGATCAGGGAGTGAACATCAACTATAATAAACCGGATATGGTCTATCCGTATGGAGCAACTCCGTTAACCGTGGCTGCACGTATGGGAGTTATGTCTATGGTCAAATTTTTAGTTGAACATGGCGCAGACGTGACGTTGGCGGAAAAAGATGGTGATCGCCCGTATACAATTGCGGTCAGTAATAAACATACTGAATTGGCGGACTACTTGAAGTCGTTGGAACCGGTTGACTTCCATAACGCGGAAAATAAGAAGCAGGAGCTGAAAGCGTATAAGTTAACCGATGAACTGGTCAGCTTTCTATTAGGAGACAAGCTGCGCCTTGAGCTGGCGGAAAATGAATATGGTATCGGGTATATCGACTTTTTCACATTGACCGATACCATTCAGATGAAAGTGGGCAGGCAAAAGCTGCTGCGTCTTTCAGCGGATATCGACAATTACTCTGGACTGCAGCTAGTTTGGAATCCGAAGAAAAAAGGTCTGATAGGCTGTTATGACGTGGAGCACAAGACTTATGCGGATTTGTGCAGTTTTGCAGAGTTTATCACGCAGCCTGAATTGCACCTTGTAAGGTTTCTTGAGGGCGAGTTGTCTTGAACATGCGTGCCGCGAGGAATGAATTTGTTTCGACAACCTTATTATCGGACCGAATCCTGATATTTGTCGATATAGAGCGACCCGTCCAATTGGAGCTCTGCGTAAAACACCTCGTCCAAAGAATGAATGCCGGCTTTTTTTAATTGCTGATTGAGCCATGCGGCAGAGACATCCACTTTTATCAGATTTTTTTCTACGATTTGGCCATCCACGACAAGCTCAGTCGGGATCCTTTGAACAGGTGTCACGTTTGCATTCATATCCTTCTTAGTTGCAGGCAGCAGTTCTTCTTTTTTCAACACGCTAAGCTTACCGTCAGGTTCCAGAATTGCAAATTCGACTTCCTCGGGTGAAAACACATCCTTGTTCCGAAGCAGCATGCTTAAATCGTCGATGTTGAGGTGCTGTTTAGCCAATGCCTTCTCTAGAATCATTCCTTGTTTGATCAGAATTGTAGGCTGGCCATCGAGAAATTCACGTGTTCTGACAGAGCGTAATCCCATTATTGCGATCATAAATGCCAAGAGCGACCATAAGACCAAGCTGGATATTCCTTGCAGCAGCGTGATGTGATTGTTGACGATAACTTCCGCAGTGGTAGATCCCAGAGTGATTCCGGTTACATAATTGAAAAACGTGAGCTGTCCGACTTGTTTTTTCCCAAGCAGACGTGTCAAAACGAGCAGAGCAACGAAGGATGCTGCTGTACGAAATAAGATTTCTCCATATGTCATGTGCCGAGCCCCTTGTCTACCAGATAATCATAAATTGGCCTTCATTTCCATTCCTTATACAAGTGGTTAAGCGAAATAATTTCGAAAAGAGGTTTTCCACATGTCTCAAAAATTTCGAGTTATTTTACAGAAGGTTGTCGATCATTCCGATGAAATTGAGATAGGGGAGCGTTTATTCGGTTCCCTTACTCCGGTCGATGAGCATGTCGTCATGGAGCTTTTGGAGCAAATGCGCATATAGCGGCAGCTGTTCCGAAATTAATGAATCATCTGATCTACGAAACAGATAGCGGTGCCAGGGAGTTCTTCCCAGGCATCGCTATTTCTTTGTTTTGGCAGCAGTTGTTTTCTCATGATGTAGAATGATTATTTTAGGCAAAGTACCTTATTTGAAAAATTACCTTGACAGTCATAGTAATATGTCTTATTATCCAATTATGGAGGTGATGAAATGAGCGAGAACAAGATCACATCCGACCTGCTCCGCGGCCATACAGATACGATGATTTTGAGGCTCTTATCTGAAGCCGATCGTTATGGTTATGAGATTGTCAAGCTAATTGCCGAGCGTTCAGGCGGCGAATACGAATTAAAGGAAGCTACGATGTACTCCAGCTTTCGGCGGCTTGAAGCTGATGGTGATATTGAGTGGTATTGGGGCGATGAATCGCAGGGCGGACGACGCAAATATTTTAGAATAACCGGCAAAGGCAAGGAGACTTACGCCCGTAATAAGAGCAATTGGGAGTATGCGAAACGTGTGTTAGAAAATTTATTATAAGGAGATTGGATACAATGATGAATCAAAAATTAACGGATTATTTGAACAGCGTTTTTACACCATACGATGGGGTGAAAAGCGTCACCGAATTAAAGGCAGATCTGCTGTCAGATTTGCAGGAGCGATACAGTGAGCTTCGTGCGGAGGGCAAGGATGACGAAACTGCTTTTAAGATGACAATTGAAAGTATTGGTGACATTGAGGAAACCATTCTGGAGGTCGCCAATCTCTCCCGATCGCTGGAACGGCAAGTCATCACAAATTTTAATTCAAGTAATCTGGCAAAGAGCGACTTTGCAGGCGTGAAAGCCCATAAAGGACAGTTTCAAGGCAGTGCGCTTCACGGCTCCGATTTCTCTGGCGCTGATTTGACTGGCAGTTCGTTTAAGAGCAGCGATGTACGGGAAGCCAATTTTGACGGCTCCAATCTAACGGACTGCATGCTGTCTTCGCTTGATCTGACCAATGCCAGCTTCAACAAAACGATCATGGTAAGAACCAATTTCACCAAATCGGGCCTTGAAGGAGCCAGATTCACGGGAGTAAGATTGACCGACGTCACGTTAACGTTGACTGATCTTAGAAAGGCGAGCTTTGAAGGCTGTTTATTTGAGGGGGTCGACTTCAAGTACTCTGATCTGAGCGGGCAAAACTTTGACGGACAGACGTTTATTGGCGTTAAGTTTGAAAAGGCGGCATTAACCGGAGCTTCCTTCAAAGGCGCTGCCTTTAAAAATGTTTCATTTCAGCCGGGTTTCACTTTGACTAAGAAGTACTATCGGATGATCAAAACCGTCTGCTTTGACGGGGCAACGATGGATAAACTGACCTTCGCACTGCTTAAAGGCATGGAAGCCGATTTATCGAAAGTTACAGTTATTTAAGGGAGGTAACCCTATGCAAACTGTGCAAACAGCGCAAGCCAAGTCGATTCTTGTAAAAGGACTGCAAAAAAGCTACAAGCAGCTCCAAGTGCTGAAGGACGTCAATTTCGAGGTGGAAAAGGGCAGTATTTTCGCGCTCCTTGGCTCTAATGGAGCAGGTAAAACGACGGTTGTAAAGATTCTCACCACTTTGCTCAAACCAGACGGCGGAACGGCAGCTATTAACGGGTTCGATGTTTCTTCACAGCCCGATCACGTGCGTCAGAGGATCAGTTTAACCGGCCAGTTTGCAGCGGTAGATGAAGTATTGACCGGACGGGAAAATCTGATCATGATTGCCAAGCTGAGATACCTCCAAAATCCGCGTCAGGTTGCGGACAACATGCTAACACGCTTTGGGCTGACTGATGCTGCAGACCGCAGAGTGTCTACCTACTCTGGAGGAATGCGCCGCAGACTCGATATCGCTTTGAGCATTATCGGAAACCCGCAGATCATTTTCCTGGATGAGCCAACGACGGGACTTGATCCCGAGGCTAGAATCGAAGTATGGAAAATTGTCAAGGAGCTTGCCAATGGCGGGACGACAGTATTTCTCACTACGCAGTATCTAGAGGAAGCGGAGCAGCTTGCTGACCGGATTGCCATTCTGCATGAAGGCCGTATTATAGCCAATGGGACACTGCAGGAGTTAAAGTTGAGGTTTCCGGCTGCTAAGGTGGAGTACGTTGAGAAACAACCGACATTGGAGGAAATTTTCCTCGCAATCATCGGCAAACAGGAGGGGAAGTAAGTGGAGACGACAAAGAAGCATTTCTTCATCGACATTAGCGTCATGCTTGGACGCTCCATGCGTCATATTATACGCAGTATGGATACCATTATTACAGTTACGATCACGCCAATCGCGATGATGCTGTTATTCGTCTATGTTTTCGGCGGGGCCATTCAAACCGGAGCAGATAACTATGTGAACTACTTGTTGCCTGGAATTCTCCTGATGGCAATTGCCAGCGGAATTTCCTATACAGCTTTCCGGTTGTTTACCGATGTACAACGGGGCATTTTTGAGCGGTTTCAGACCATGCCGATCTCACGTTCCGCCTTGCTTTGGGGTCATGTGCTTACTTCGCTTGTATCCAATGCCATATCGGTAGTTGTCATTATTCTTGTTGCGCTGCTCATGGGATTTCGTTCTTCATCGGGCGTACTGCCATGGCTTGCGGTAGCCGGCATACTCGCTCTGTTTACGTTAGCCTTGACATGGGTAGCAGCTATAGCTGGACTTTCTGCAAAAACAGTCGATGGTGCGAGCGCCTTCTCTTACCCCTTGATTTTCCTACCTTTTATCAGCTCCGCATTTGTGCCCACCGAATCAATGCCAACGGTCGTTCGCGTCTTTGCTGAAAATCAGCCGGTGACCTCGATTGTAGAATCCATCCGCGCACTATTGTCGGGTCAGCAGGCGGGCAATGACATCTGGATCGCGCTCGCATGGTGCGTTGGAATTATGATTGTCGCTTATATTTTTGCAATGAGGATCTACAAGAAGAGAGTATGAACAAGACCAATGCTTCCACAAACAGCTACGAATGTTGAATTCAAATTTGGAGGGTATTGATTGTGCCGCAGTTACGAAATTAACGAACCGTTCCCCGAAATACAGAGGAACGGTTTTCTTTATTTCGAATGCAATGCATATCCCTCTTTACTTTTGAACATCGTGGTGATAATATTGACTTCGATAGTTATAGAACTGCTGAACAGATTCAGGGAGGTGATATAATGGTGGAAACTCAAGCGGATATGGGGCAAGCCGTGAAGTTGTATAAAGCTTTGGGAGAACCTACCCGGTTGAAAATCGCTTTACTGCTCTCGAAAGAGAGTAATTTATGTTTTAGTGCCATCGGTGAAAGGCTTGAATCGGTTGCAGGCTCGACACTATCGCATCATCTGAAGCAATTAACGGATTCTGGCTTGATTGATTTTCGCAAAAGTGGATCGTATATTCACTATAACGTCAATCGGGAAATAGCAGAAAAATTTGCGCCCTATTTGCTGGCGTAAATTTTTTTAAACATCAGTTCTACAGATGTAGAACTGTAGAAAAGCGGGGCAGATCGATGCCCACAATGAAAATAGATATATAAAAGGAGAGAAATGTTATGAGCGATCAAACAACTACGATGGAGCTTGGCATTAGTACATTCCTGCATGCAAATCCCGGAAATGGCGGCGTGTCGCATGCCGAGAGGCTGCGTCAAGCCATAGAAGAAGTTCAATTGGCAGATCAAGTCGGCCTTGATGTCTATGCCATAGGTGAACATCATCGAATCGACTACACCAGCTCGTCGCCAGCCGTCATCCTGGCCGCCGCTGCCGCAACAACGAAGCGGATCCGGCTCTCAAGCGCAGTAACCGTGCTATCTTCGAACGACCCAGTACGGGTATATCAGGATTTTGCAACGGTGGACGGTATCTCGAACGGGAGGGCGGAGATTATGGCCGGACGGGGTTCGTTTATCGAATCGTTTCCCTTGTTCGGTTATGATTTGGAGCATTACGAAGAATTATTCGAAGAGAAATTGGAACTGCTGTTGAAAATTCGCGCTTCGGAGAAGGTAACCTGGCGCGGCGCCCATCGTCCGGCAATTGACAACATGGGCATCTATCCTCGTGCACAACAGGAGCTCCTGCCAGTATGGATAGGCTCAGGGGGCAACCCGGAATCAGCTATACGTGCCGGCCTGCTGGGACTTCCGATTGTGTTCTCCATTCTGGGCGGAATGCCGGAGAGGTTCGCGCCTTTAGTGGAGCTTTATAAGGAAGCTGCCGTGAGAGCAGGTCATGATCCGAACAAGCTGCAGATCGCAACACATTCACATGGTTTTATTTCAGATACGGCACAAGATGCAGCAGATCGCTATTTCCCCGTCATGGCGGCTCAAATGAACCATATTGGACGGGAGCGGGGCTGGCAGCCTTATACTCGTGACACGTACGATGCAGCCAGCAGCCTGCAAGGTGCTCTTTATGTCGGTGATCCTGAGTATGTTGCAGAGAAGATTATATTGCTGAACAAAAACCTAGGGTTGACCCGGTTTATGATGTACGTTGATTTTAGCTCGCTGCCGCATCGCGATTTATTGCGTACAATTGAGCTTCTCGGCACCAAAGTAGCGCCGATTGTCCGGAAGGAGCTTACCCGTCAGGAATCTGGCCGCAACGTTTAAACAGCAGGCAGACAAGAGGATATTGCATGGAGCGCTTATTTTTTTGAACAGGACTTCTACAGATTTATAACTGTGAAAATGAAAAGGAGAGAACCACATTGAGTATGAAAATTTATATTTTAGCCATTATCAGCTTTTTAGTCGGAACTTCAGAATTCGTAATTTCCGGTATTTTGGATATGTTAGCAAATGATGTAGGCGTGTCGCTAGCGGCAGCCGGACAACTGATCACTGTCTATTCGCTTGCTTATGCTATAGGTACCCCAATTTTAATTGCAGTAACTGCGAGAATGGATCGAAAAAAGCTAATGTTATGGGCATTGAGTTTATTCTTCATTGGAAATTTGATTACGGTCTTAACCAGCGGGTACGCTTTACTGCTTGGAGCAAGAATTATACTGGCGATAAGCACAGGGGTATTTATGGTTGTTGCCCTGACTGTAGCAGCCAAGCTCGCTCGCCCTGGCAAACAGGGCAGCGCTATTGCTACAGTTCTCCTGGGCTTTAACCTCGCCCTTATTCTCGGCGTTCCGCTCGGAAGAATCATTGCAGGCTCTTATGATTGGAAAATTATTTTCTCGGGAATTGGACTGCTCAGCTTGCTCGCAATGATCGTCCTGATGCTTATGATTCCGAAATCGGAAGGAGAGGCGCCTGTTCCGATCCGTCAGCAGCTGGCTTTGTTGAAAAATCCTCGAATCTCTATCGCGCTGTCCGTCGGTTTCTTCTGGATATTTGGTTATATGATTCTATACACGTATATCACTCCGTTCCTTCTGACCGTTACGGGCATGAGCGAGCGGATGGTCAGCATTGGTTTGTTTGCATTTGGGCTTGCCAGTCTCCTGGGCTCCCAAGTTGGCGGCTACGGTGTAGATAAATGGGGCATTCCCCGCACGATGATTGGCAGCTTGATCTTTCACTCCGGTATATTATTTTTACTGACGGCTTTATCCCATTCGACCTTGTTCGTTCTGCCTTTGCTGATGCTATGGTCCTTTTTTGCTTGGTTCACAGGGCCAGTACAGATGGGCAACTTAATTAGTATGGCTCCTCAAGCTTCGGGTATCATCCTTAGTTTGAACAATTCAATCGTACAGCTGGGTATGGCAGTAGGGGCTGTAGTTGGAGGTGTCATTGTAGAAAACATGCCGCTTACGGCGGTCGGCTGGTTTGGCGGAATTGGCGTCGCAATTGCAATTATCCCGGCTATTTTCTCTTTGTCCATGCGCCGGAAATCTGCATTAGCTGAACAAAAATAAGCGTACCCGAGCATCCTTTGGAGGCTTAAAATCGGCATTAGATTGTAATCTAATACTGCTCAGCAGGTTCTATTAAAAATCAGCGTTGCCGGCAAAAGAGGCAGCGCTGATTTTTTTGCACATAGCTAATCAGCACTTGCCTATACCTCTAATGATATTTACTCATAATATACATGGTAACTGCCTAATTGTTGGACTTCATTTGTTAAATAACTCAAGGGAGTTGGATTCATGAAATCCGCAACAAAACTTACAGGAAGAGTTATTTTCAAAGGAGATCCTGGTTATGATGCTGCACGTAAAAACTGGGACCCCCATACGAATCGCTTTCCTAAAGTTTTTGTTTTTGCGCAAAAAACACGAGATGTGGCAAATGCAGTCAAGTGGGCTCGTCAGCACAATGTCCCTATCCGGCCAAGAAGCGGAAGGCATGCGCTAGAAGGTAACCTTTCACAGGTCAATGGCGGCATCGTCATTGATGTAAGTGATATGAAGACCATTAAGCTGAATAAGAAATGTTTAACTGCAACTGTCGGAACGGGCAATCGTGTGGGACGTATCGTTAGAAGGCTGGCTGATCAAGGTTATATTGCTCCATTCGGTGATAGTCCGTCCGTTGGAATCGGCGGCATTACGCTTGGCGGCGGTATCGGTCCACTGGCGCGGACGACCGGCTTAATCAGTGATCTTCTGATTGAATTGGAGATGGTGGATGCTAAGGGAAGAGTTATTGTCGCGAATCGTAAAAAGAACTCAGACCTGCTGTGGGCATCCCGCGGCGGTGGCGGCGGAAACTTTGGGATCTATACGAAATATAAGCTCAAGGTGCTTCGCGCACCGGCCTTCGCTACTATATTTCGGGTTACCTGGCCATGGGAACAATTCGAGAAGGTGGTCAAAAAGTGGCAGAGATGGGCGCCTTCAGTCGACACCCGATTGGGCACTGAATTGAATGTCGGTCCGAAAAAGGGCGGCAATGTCACAATGATCGGGTTGTTTCTAGGTTCAAAAACCGAGGCGGTTCGCTTATTAGAACCGATTACAAGCGTTGGTACGCCTACGACGAAAACAATCCGGCAGCTTCCTTATGCGAAAGTGCCGAGAAGCTTCTTATTAGCACCCGATCCGATACTCCCTCAAAAATTCAGCAACCAGTTTTCTAGCGGCTTCGGCAGACATCCTTTCCCGGATAAAGCACTAAAAGCAATGCGTACGTTCTTGGAAAAGGCGGAGGGGAATACGCCGGCAGGATTCTTCTTTCTTAATTGGGGCGGTGCGATAAGCCGTGTTGCGCCGAGAGCAACTGCATTTTACTGGCGTAAAGCTAAGTATTATGTAGAGTGGAACAGCTCGTGGGTTAAGCAATCCAATGCAGCTCGAAACATCGCATTAGTCCGTCAAACCCGCCGTAAATTGCAGCCGTATATCGTGGGATCGTATATCAACGTTCCGGATCAAGGCATTAAAAATTCGGGGCCGGTTTATTACGGTAAAAACTATGCAAGATTGAAGCGAGTAAAGGCGAAGTATGACCCTCAAAATGTGTTTAATAATCCGCAGAGCATTCCTCCAGCATAGAGGCTAAAATAAAGAAATAACACAAAAAGGTGGTTGCTTTCGCAATCACTTTTTTTGCTTTTGCCAACGGACAAGGTATACAATTTATTATAATAGGGTTTTATGAACGAACGTTCGGGAGGACAAGCCATGAATAAGGAAGATCAGGTCATGAAGGGTTTCAGAGACTTATATAATAAAATCGTTCTGCTTAATAAAGATAAGATGGAAGAAAGTCTGAAGGGCTATAAGCCTTCGGAGGTACATTGCATCGAATATATTGAAAAAAATGCGGATTCCAATGTGACGAAGCTTGCTGATTCCTTCTACATGACTCGCGGCGCCATAAGTAAACTCACTAAGAAGCTCATTCAAAAAGGACTTATTGAAAGCTATCAGAAGCCAGAGAACAAGAAAGAAATTTATTTCAGGCTTACGGAGCAAGGGAAAGTCATTTATAACATTCATGAGGATCTGCACAATGAATTTCAAGAACGGGATAAAGTTGTATTTGAGGAAGTAACCGAAAAACAATTTGACACTATGCTAAGCTTCCTAGCGAAGTATAACAGCCATTTGGATGAAGAAATCAAGAAAGTGGATTTACAAACGGAATAAATGGATAGGATCAGATAGAACGCTAGGCAGCACAATCTTTATTAGAGGGGCTGCCTTTTTAGTATCGTTATTTTGTTGACAAGGAAACAAATTGGGTATAATATTTTGTTGACTAGGAAACTAAATTAACAGGAGAGAATCATTATGTCCATCTTAAACTCGAATCATAACACCAATCAAACCGTTGATAAACACGCTTTGCTATTTGGTCTAATTTCAGTATTTCTATGCGGGATAGGCTTCAGCATCATAACACCTGTCGTCCCATTTCTAGTACAGCCTTATACAAGCAATCCGGCAGAGCAGGCTATTGCGGTTACATTGCTGACCTCTATTTATGCAGTATGCATGTTTATTGCAGCCCCTGCACTTGGAGCGTTGAGCGATAAATATGGCCGGAGGCCATTGCTTTTGATCTGTCTCACAGGTTCGGCAATCGGTTATTTTGTCTGCGGGATAGGAGGAGCTATATGGATACTATTTGCCGGCCGTATAATTGAAGGTATAACAGGCGGGAGTATAAGTACGATCTTCGCTTATTTTGCAGATATTATTCCTGCTGAACAGAGAACCAAATACTTTGGATGGGTGAGTGCGGTGGCCGGTCTAGGCAGCATAATTGGCCCAACGCTAGGAGGAATGCTTACCAAGTTTGGTTATTCAGCCCCCATGTACTTTGGAGCGGTCATTACTTTAATGAATGTTGTGTACGGGTACTTTTTTATGCCAGAGAGTCTTAACAAGAACAATCGACTAAGTGAGATTCGCTTCGTAAGACTAAATCCATTTGCACAGCTCGCAAACCTGCTTTCCATGAAAAATATAAATCGGCTGCTTATCGCAGCTTTCTTGCTATGGATACCTAATGGAGCTTTACAAGCCGTTTTCTCACAATTTACAGTGGATCTTTTCAATTGGAAGCCTGTACTGATCGGACTTATGTTCTCGATTATGGGATTTCAAGACATTCTTTCACAGGCGTTCATTATGCCGAAGTTATTGTTAAAGCTTAAAGACAAACAGATCGCGATTGTTGGCATGGTTTCGGAGATATTAGGCTATTGTCTAATTGCCCTGTCTGCATTGTTTGCATTCTATCCTCTATTAATTGCGGGTATGTTTTTATTCGGCTTCGGTGATTCGATCTTTGGGCCTTCGTTCAATGGGATGCTTTCCAAATCTGTCGATGCCAGTGAACAAGGAAGGATACAAGGCGGCAGCCAATCGATTCAGGCTTTAGCAAGGATAATTGGGCCTGTAATCGGAGGTCAAATCTATATAGCGATTGGCCATGCTGCACCTGCTTTTATGGGGATGATCCTTATCGCAGCCGCAATAGCTGTTTTGTATAATGGGATGCCTATGAATAAAGCCCATATTAATTCGGCAGCAAATTGATGGTATGATTTATTAGACGATACGGATGACGTCTTTAAGCACTTTTTCCTATGAGGATGTCACAAGGTTTATGGATATATCTCCATGTAAAGATCGAGAAGAGGCTGAAGAAATCATAAGATTTCATATCGAAGATACGGGCTGCCGCTGGGGAATATAAATTGTTGAAATGAACAACAAGAGATTAGAGAAAGGGCCATCCTGCGGAGGATGGCCCAGATACTATTTTATAGACAGTGCAGAAAGCCTTATGAATACGCTCATCTCTGCCCGATCATATATTAATGAATTTCAACCGAAATGACGGAATTCAGATTTTGAATGATCGTGAGCAGTTGTTCCCGCCCATAGGAGCGAGGAAGGCGAATAGACATCTCAAGCTCGATTTCGCCGCTTTCCTTGATACTGCTCTCGGCGTGAAAGGAGAGAATCGTAATATTTTCAGCTTTAATCAGCTGTTGAATATGGAGCATCGCGTCGGGCTCATCTTGGATACGTATGAGAAGCTGGTCAGTCTTCGGGGCAGCTAAGGAATAGAATCTGCCGTGCAGCACAATTTGAGCGAGTACGATAATGAGCGTGACACCTCCGCCTACCCAATACAAGCCAGATCCCACCGCCATCCCCACGCCAGCAGTAGCCCAGATGCCAGCAGCAGTTGTCAGACCTTTTACCGTTTGACGCTGCATGAATATCATACCGGCGCCCAGGAACCCGACACCGCTAACTACCTGTGCAGCGATCCGGGAGGGGTCGAGGGACAGGTTATCCCAATGGAGCTGATCCATGAAGCCGTATTTGGAGACGACCATCATAAGTGATGCGCCTACAGCAACTACAAAGTGAGTACGTATCCCGGCCTCTTTCATCCTGTTCTTACGTTCATATCCAATCAGTGCGCCGCATAGCCCAGCTATGACAACACGTAACAAATAAATAAGTTCCATTATCTAAACACCTTTCTTTCTATTCCATTAAAATAAACAGTTTATTCCGATTTGAAACATTGTTGCCCATTTTTTTGATGATTTCAGTTTTTTCTTTGGTAAACTGTAACTTTCAGTTGATGAATTATTTTTAACAACCACTCATGGATTGTGGTTTCTAGCAAAATTGACTTTGATCGATCGATCGTTCGATTATCTCTTAGTTCATGAAAAATAAAGCTGATAATAAGGCAGTTTCGAAAAGCTAATATGAAATTATTCCAACTATATTATAAACAGTAAAATTTATTCCATTTGGGGTTGTTATTCTACTACTGTATCGCCAGCGGCTTAGTTCGATTAATACTCTTTTTTGTTCTGTCGATTACAATTGTTGAAACTTTACAAATGATCACTCGCTTGGGTGCCTTTGATATTGACGATATCATCATTAATACAATGGGAGCAGCGGTAGGATTCTGGGCACAACGATTCGTAACCCGTAACCGTGATACATTTAAAGGGTTCGTGAAAATTGTATTAACATCAGTTGTACTTGCGATTGGAGTCATTGTCATTATTGGCGGCATCAATGAATATTTGACAAAAGGAGGCGGCGAAGTCGCGGCCTTGGAATGATGATCAAAACCCGCTTACGAATGCTGTGATGTGGGATGTTACGATTACCGAGGCAAACATAGGGCAACAGTTGATAAAAAATATTAAAGGAATATTTAAATAGTATATGAAGCCCCAGGCTATGGGAAACCTTGACGCCTAATGGTTGCGTAGAAGAGAAAAAATGAGCTGGAATGCTATCAAAGCAAAAACAGCTCATTTTTTCGGTAGGTGCGACCGTCTATCCTCGATTGGATGGGTCGGAGGGCTAGTCGTATTGCTTGCAACTATATTTGCAGTCATTTCGATTGTTCTAAATCAGATACAGAAAGCAGTAACCGAACAATTTATGAGCGTCTAAAAAGATGGGCGAAGAATGGCAGCCGAACAGAATTTGAGGATTCGGTTGCCTTGTTCCATTTCCAATAATGTTGCAAATACAATAAAAATATAATATACTCACTTCGTTGTATTTGCAACAAAACAGATGATCAAAGCGATTTTAATATAAGTTATAGAAGAATAGGAAGTGACTTTAAATGAAACACATTAAAATTGTAGAATGGGATGAGAAGTATCACAGCAGTTTTATTAATCTCTCTATAGAATGGCTTGAAAAGTATGTTTCTGTGGAAGAAGCCGATTTGCAAATATTGAATGACCCGCAAGGACAGATTTTAGATAATGGGGGTACTATCTTTTTTGCTATATCGGAATCAGATGCAGTAGGAACGGCCGCCATGATTTAAATTGACGATACTACCTTTGAATTAGCGAAATTAGCTGTGAAAGAAGAATACAAAGGTCATAAAATTGGCAAACAATTGATGGACGTCTGTATTCACTATGCTAGAGCTAACAGTGCCAACAAAATTATTCTCTTTACGAATCATAAATTAGTCCCAGCTATACATTTGTATGAGAAATATGGCTTCCATCAAGTAGTGCTTACTAACAACAAGTATATGGAAGCTGATATAAAAATGGAGCTATTCCTCACTCAGCAATAACAGCCGTTCCAGTCCGACGCCGCTAATTAAACAGCGCTCCTTTTTGCTGCCGAGCATTTGATTCATCCAATCAACAAATCCGCCATCGCCTATTTCTATTTTTTCATGTTCGTTTTCCATATAAATTTTAAAGTTGATGCCTTGGTAATACTTATTGTCTTCGTTGTCATAGTCAAAAGTAATCGTGGTGTCAGGAAGCATTGTTTGTACAACTTCAGTCATTCGTGCAAAGAAGCCATCTCCGTCTGTATACCCGCCTCTTTTTCGCAAGACAATGGATAGATTTGCGTTGTAATGTTCTCGGATTAACTCTTTATAGAACAGAAAGTGCTTTGTAATCAGTTCTATCTCACAGTTGTATGAACCATTATCTTTGCCTGAGGATACCATGCAGAATAAGCCGAAATGAGCAGTAAAACCGCTCCCGGAAAATGCCTGTGCTCGGACAACTCTCGCAGTTGCAGCATAGTGCACGGCAGGAACATTATTTACTGTCCCGCTCTTCAGCTTGTCTGCTATAATAATGGCCAGCATGTTGGAGGGATCAGAAAGGGTTTCCGTTCCGCGTAATCCACTTACCACATTATATTGGTCTACACATCCAAAAATGCTGCAGCTTCCAAGAGGCGCTGACGGTGAAAGCAGAACCGTTTCTATATCCATTTCTTTAGCTGCAGTTAATAACTGTGCTTCAAGAGCATGGAATCGGGCTGGATTCAAGTCGCTAGGGATAGAAAACCGGTTGGATCGGAATGTCTTTAAGAGATCCGCTGGAATAGTCTTTTCCGTTTGTTTTTCAAAAAGCTCTAGCAGCAGAGAATTTAAATCCGCATTTGACAAAGAAAGCAGTTTATTTAATAATTCTGGATCGCCAGTCTGGTTCAAAATCCTGTTTAGGATTGGGTTCATGCAAACCACCTCATCGTAATATATTTTTGTATTTCTAATTATAGGTGATATAAGAAATTATGTGAAATATTCTCTCGCAAACAGCAATTCATGTTATTTTATAAAAACCATATAAGATGAGGGAGCGGTAATGAAAATTCAAACGGAAAGACTAATCCTTCGCAATACTGCGATTAATGATTTGGATTTTGTAGTAAACACGGAAAAGGATAATGAAAATAAAGCTTTTATCGGGCAATGGACATTTGAGCAGCATCAACAATCTTTAACAGACAAGGATATGCTTCATTTCATCATAGAAGACAAGCTGGGCGAAAAGGTTGGTTATGTGATCCTATCCGGTTTGCTGGATTCCAACAAGGCATTGTGTATCAAACGTATTGCAATTAATATCAAAGGTCAAGGCTATGGAAAAGAAGTGATGAAAAGCATTGTTGAATGGGCATTCGAGAAAACTGCAGCCCACCGGATATGGCTTGATCTAATGGACTTCAATCAAAGAGCTAGACATATTTATGAATCCATTGGATTTGTCTATGAAGGTACGCTGAGAGACAGTTATTTTAACGGTGAAAGTTATGAATCCATGATCGTAATGTCAGTGCTAAGACATGAGTACTGTAATTCGTAGACGAATAGGGGGATCATCGTTGAAAGAATTAATATTAATCAGGCATGGCGAAGCTGAACATCTGCTGGCGGGATTAGTTGGCGGGTGGACGGATACCCGGTTAACGGAGCTGGGCAGAGCACAAGCAAAATGTACGGGGCAAAAAATATCAGAATGGTTATCAGATGCTTCTGTACGTTTATACTGTAGTGACTTATCAAGAGCTGAGGAAACCGCCCAAATTATTGGCCATATTCTTGATAAGGAGCCTGTATCCGTCGAGGAGTTAAGAGAACTAAACAATGGAATAGCTGCTAATTTAACTGCAGAGGAAGCAGATCAAGTAAGAAATCCAATAACCGAACCGGTTATTGATTGGGTTCCATATCCCGAGGCAGAAAGCTGGAGAATGATGTACGAGCGTCTGTCAGCATTTATGGACAAAATAAATAATGAAGCTAGCGATGATGTTATCGTATTAGTTAGTCACGGTAATGCCATTATTTCACTTATTCATTATTGGCTGGAGTTCTCGCCGGATATGTTTAAGGTATCATTCGATATAGACCCTTGCAGTATAACACGATTGCGGATAAATAAATGGGGCGAACGAACAGTTGCAAAGTTGAATGATACTTCCCACCTTGAAAATGCATGTTTTTCACATCTATAGTTTCTGAATATATTGACCATCATCCAACCTGATTGTTAGCTTATGCCTAAGCAGTAGACGGAATCATTTAACGTCTATTCTTAGGTTATTTGTCATTCCCCCCGAGAGAATGAATGGTATACAGATAGAATAGAAAATGAAATTCCTATCGTTAATATTTACGATTGACTACATCTGCAAAAGGTAGTATTATTTTACCAATTTAGTTTTCGTAGGAGGATATAGATGTCAAATATTCAAGCAATTGTACTAGATTTGGACGGAACTTTGCTGGGCAGTGATAAATCGATATCTTCTAGAAACTATCAGGCGGTAAAAAGATGTTATGATTCGGGAATTCATATTATTATAGCAACGGGGCGGCCGCCTAGAGCGGCTAATCAATTTTTGAAGAAGTTCCCTTTTGCAGACTATATGGTTTATTACAACGGCGCTTTAGTGACATGCAAATCTAAGCAAAGTGAGCAGCATATTAGTATCCCTACGGAAATCAGTCAACAGATTACTAATTTCATAGAACGGCAAGTATCTCAATCGTTTATCTCATACGAGGTTAACGACTCATGTTATACGTGCAGACCCATTCCCGACTCCCAGTACGCTCAATTAGGCATCCGCTCGAATGATCCGAAACCTCAGGTTGTTGATAAAGCGTCTATTCATTCGCTTTCCCCGACTAAAATATTGGTTTTGGGCTGCAGCAATGGGAAGGATATATGCGAGCAATTCGGTGAGCAGGTGAACGTAATTGCAACCGATGGAGGAGTACTGATCCAAATTATGCATAAATCAGCCTCTAAGGAAAAAGCCGTGCAATGGGTGTTAAGCGATATCGGAGTCAAGTCAGAACATGTAATGGTGTTTGGGGATGACTATAACGATTTAGGCCTATTTCATATGTCCGGATTTCCGGTCGCCATGGAAAACGCCATATTAGAACTGAAAAATAATGCAGCTCATGTAACCGCTTCAAATGATAATGATGGTGTTGCTGTTGCCATTGAGAGATTCGTAGTGTAGTTAACTAGTTTTGAGCACTCTATAAGGAGGTCGTACGAATGGCGTTTCCGACACATATTGTATCAGCAGGCGGGTTTGTAGAAGATGGGCACGGTAATATTTTATTAGTAAAAGCTCATGATGATGGCTGGGTGTATCCTGGAGGGATAACCGAAGTTGGGGAAAATCTGATTGACGGTGTCATTCGTGAAATTAAAGAGGAAAGTGGAATAGACGCCACGGTCAGCCATTTAATTAGTGTAGTCTCCAATACAGCGATCCATAAATGGTATGACGGTGTTACTGATGTTCCTACGAAGGTCATGTTTGATTTCGTATGCAAGGCTGTCGGCGGCGAATTATCTGCTTCTGATGAGACGAGCGAATGCAGATGGGTTCCGAAGGAGAACGTTCTCGAATTTATCACTTTACCGGGGATTCGCAAGCGTTATGAGGCTTATTTGAATTTTACCGGCTCTGTTAATTATATGGAGTACTCCACTGCGACAACGACAGAATGCGAAGTTAAGCTTCAGAGGAATGTTTAGTTGGAACTGATAATACATACTCTTATTCACGCTGCTGCTGGTGCTAGTATCGCGTATCTGATTGGTAAACCGGATAACTTTAAACTGCGAATACTACTGCTTACGTTTGGTGCGATTGCGGGCCTATCACCGGATTTCACGAAGTATTTCGGAGACATATTTTTTCATTCTGTATTACTCGCACCAATAGCTGGATTATTATTCTCCTTCGTATTTACAAAGGTTCAACATAGTATTTCATTCATGTTAGGGTGGATAGTGTTCACTCTCTCTGTAGGGACTCATCTATTAATTGATTACATTGGAAATGGCGTTGCATTGTTTTATCCGCTAGCACAATATGAATATGAGTTCAGCGTAATCGATCGGGATGATTTATTGGTTCTTATTCCTCTAGCTGCCGCTGTGAGTATAAGTTTATTTTTCAGAAAGGGAAGAGGTGTTGTTATGGCTTGTGTCATAATCACCTGCCTTTACCTTGCTTCATTAACTATTTTTAAAATTGAACTTGAACAAGCACTTGAGCGAAGATACCATGCTGATCACGTGACGTTATTATTAACCTATCCTGATCCTTTAAAGAGGGAATGGAAGTTTATGCTAAGAACGGATAAAGCTGCGGTCTTTGGCCGTTCATCCATTATGGGCACGAATATTCGGGTTGAAGATGAGAGTGTGAAGTAATAAATGTAGAAGAACGGCCGCGTTCTTTATAATTTAAACTTCTCCTTAAGTTGTTCATCAGAAAGTTCTCCGATAACCAGTAGTTCAGTATAAGGATTCCCATCAATATTGAAGTATTCACAAAAGGCGGGCTCGGTTTTTAAACCGAGTCGTTTTTAGCTGACGAATGCGATACTGTACATCTCTTCCTGCTAAAGCCAATAGTCGATATTCAATCATCATATGCAGGAATCCATTTTGCTGGAGAACAGGAACACTTTGTCCAAAAATCTCAATAGTAAAGCCATCATAATTGAAATTGCATACAACTGCTGTTTGATTTTGTACTATGGATTGATGTATCTCAAACTGATTACATCCCCCATATAACATCTTCAGATTTTTGAGTGAATTGCGGAAAATTGTGCACTTCACAAATAATATCTAAATCGCTTTCCTCAATGTCTATATCAATTGGAATTGTACCCACCAATAATGGGGCGTAAAAAGTAAGACTTTCGAATATGTTCAGACTTGATAAGCAAATAAAAGCATTTCTTTGTCTCTCTGTACCCTGAGCTAGGTAGTGCATATTCGTCCAATTTATATTCATTAATAAGCTCCTTGCCTACGCACCCAAAAAAGCAGTGATATTTATCATATATAGTTACAAGCTTCGAGGCAGAGCGCTTCAGACTTTAGTATGGAATGAATAGGGCATTATCAGCGGTCGTACCCTTACGGGATAGCTCGCTGATAATGCTTTTTTTGTTTGCCTACTGGTATGCCTCAGACGTGTAGCTGCCCATGCAAAAACACCTGCAAGGTAGTTCCCTATCCTATGGTAGGGTCTAATTATCTTGAGGTGTTTTTACGTGCTCTTATAAGGTTAGTCACCTGTGAAAGTCTATCAGACACAGAACATTAGGACTTATTAGCACTTTCAAAATATTCACGAGTTTCTTTACGTGACTGAGGAGTCAGTACGCGGTCAAGCTCTTCGTTCAGCCATGTAAGAGTCTTATTCCGAAGCATATTGCGCATGCTTTCTTCTGCTTCCAGCATAGTTCTATTAATGACGCAGGGGGAAGCAACGGAGCATGCCCGGAAGTCTTCATCACGGCATAAGAACGTGTTATCTTTTATATTTTTACATTGAAATACTGGACTGGTACCTTCAACAGCTTCTACTACATCCCAGAATGTAATTTCTCCAGGAGGCTTGGCTAATTTATAACCGCCTTTAACACCTGGAACAGAGCTTACGATACCTGCCTTGGTAAGTTTACCAAAAACCTTGGAAAGATAAGTCTCCGAAATACCTTGAAACGCAGCAAGCTCTTTAATGCCAATAGTCGCATCCGGCGGAATATCGATTAAGTATACCAGGCAATGTAGACCGTATTCAACGCCAATACTATATTGCATACAAAGACCTACTCTCTAAAAAAGTTATTATTAATCATCTTAGGTTGATTTAAAATGCTTGTCAAATCTAGCGAGGCATTCATCTCCTTACCAGAAAATTGTTTTTGAGTCCTTATTGACAGTGATAGAAATAGGCGTTATATTGTTGACAAGGTTAATCAACGATTTACTTAATCGACGATTCAATCGATCGACGTTAAATGGATTTGGAGGAGATCATTATAAGTTCATGATTTATTTGAAGTGGAGGAAATGAATCTGGTTGTAATCGAACACCAAGGAGGAACCCGCTATGTCGACTGTTTTATACGTAACCGCACACCCGCTGGCTGTGGGAGATTCTCACAGTATGACTGTTGGTCAACAATTCATCGAAACGTACAGTAAAGCACATCCAACTGATGAAATTGTTCATTTAAATCTTTATAAAGCAGATATTCCTCAACTAGATGAAGATGTATTGACCGGTTGGAATCAATTGAAAGGCGGACAGTCATTGGAGCAATTGAGTGCTGGCTCTCAAGCTAAAGTGACTCGTCTAAATGAACTGGTCGACCAGTTTCTTGCAGCCGATAAAATTGTCATCGTAAATCCAGTGTGGAACTTCTTGTTTCCGCCTGTATTGAAGGCATATATTGATGCAATTTGCATACCGGGGAAAACTGTTAAATACACGCCACAAGGCATTTTTGGCCTAGCCACTGACAAGAAGCTTCTTCATATCCAAGCTTCAGGCAGTGTGCTCACTAAGACAGGTTTGGAGTTTAGTCATCAATACTTGTCGGCCGTAGCAAATTTCATGGGAATACCATCAATAGAAGTTATTTATATCGAGGGGACAGGGTCACGGGATCAAGCTCCTTTAATTAAAGAAAAAGCGATTCAACAGGCGTTTGAATTAGCCGCCCGTTTTTAATTATCCGCAATGAAATACATCTTATATGTGTTAGCCGGGGCATGCAGTTTCGGATTATTAGCCACTTTTGTAAAAAAAGCTTATGAGTATGGTTACAGTGTCGGCGATGTTGTGGGCAGCCAGAATCTGTTTGGTGTCAGCATGTTATGGATATTGGTGATCGTAAATAAGAAATGGAATAAGCAGCCTTCAACGGCACAGATGAATACAACAAAGCGTCAAATTTTGTCGCTGATGGCGGTGGGCACAACAACAGGTTTGACTGGAATGTTTTATTACGCAGCCTTGCAGTATATATCCGCTTCGTTTGCCATCATCTTATTATTCCAATTTACGTGGATGGGCATTCTTCTCGAAGCGATTGTAGAACGCAGGAAACCGAATAAAGCAAAGCTTGTCTCGCTCGCTATCTTGTTTATTGGCATTATTACAGCAAGTGGTTATGTAGACGGGGGACGTCAGACTATATCAGGGGTTGGAGTTGCACTCGGCTTGTTGTCCGCTATTACCTACACGCTTTTCATTTGGTTTAGTGGAAGAACAGCGAACCAAGTCATGCCTGTAAAAAGAAGTGCAATCATGTTATCTGGCTCGTTTATGCTTGCCATGTTCGTATTTCCGCCACATTTTCTTATTGATGGCTCTTTACACGGCGGTCTGCTGCCATGGGCTTTGCTGTTAGCCCTCTTTGGCATCGTCATTCCGCCCTTATTTTACGCAATTGGCGTACCGCATATTGGTGGAGGAATGGCAACCCTGTTAAGTGCAGCAGAATTGCCTGCAGCTGTTATTATGTCGTTCGCGGTGCTGCATGAATCTGTAAGCTGGCTGCAGTGGCTTGGAGTAGGGATTACGTTATGCGGTATCGCTCTGCCCGAGCTCATGAAGCGTAAAGCTTATCGATCTATTTAGTTTTTGGAATCAAGCGCAATATTTATGGTCAAAGTATCAGAGTGAGTATTTCCCAAACGATAATATCGTATAAAACGAAGGAGTGTATGAAAATGGAAATGAGATTGGATTATATGAAAGTACAACCGGAGTCTTTTCAAACGCTGTTAAAATTAGAGGGTTATGTAACAAAAAGCGGTCTTAATTCTAATTTATTGGAATTAATTAAAATTCGTGCTTCTCAAATCAATGGCTGCGCCTACTGTCTCGACATGCATACGAAAGATGCAATTGCGAGAGGGGAGACAACACAGCGGCTGTTCCTGCTTAATGCATGGCGCGAAGCTCCGTTTTATACTGAAGCAGAACGTGCGGCACTGGCTTTGACTGAAGCCGTAACGAGAATTTCGGATGCTGGCGTACCTCAAGAAGTTTATGAGCAAGTTCGTCAACATTTTGATGAAGGTCAATATGTCAACTTAATTATGGCAATTAATGCAATTAACAGCTGGAACCGTATGGCGATTTCCACAACTATGGTGCCAGGCGGATATCAGTCGGCAGTTCGTAAATAATATTTGTCACGTAATCCCTGTGCATCGATGATGGGCAGGGATTTTTGCTATGCTCCAAATAATTAGGTTCAGGGGGAACTATGGGCTATAAAATACTTCTATTTGATCTGGATGATACTTTATTAGATTTTGGAATGAATGAATCGTATGCATTATCGAAGCTGTTTCAGCAGTTTGGTTACACGTTCTCGGATGAATGGTTTCAATTATATAACTCCGTCAACAAACAACTGTGGACGCAATACGAGAATGGGGCTATTGCGCTGGACATTGTGCTGAATTCAAGATTTTCGGAAACGATGCTGAAGCTCGGTAAGGTTGTAGACGGTGTTGAATGGGAAAATATATATAGAGAGCTATTAGGTGACGGTGAACAGGTTTTAATGGAAGGTGCACTAGAGGTCTGCCGGGCGTTATCTGCGTCCCACAGGCTGTTTGTCATTACGAATGGAATTACCCGCACACAGATTAAGAGATTAAAGCAATCAGGCCTTTATCATTTCTTCGAAGATATCTTTGACTCGCAAAGTATCGGATACCAGAAACCTTCGACTCAATTCTTTGATCATGTAATGAACCATATTCCAAATTTCAATAAAGAAGAAGCGCTCATCATTGGGGATTCGTTAAATACAGATATTAAAGGCGGCCAGTTGTCAGGTATTGCTACCTGTTGGATCAATAGAACCCTGCATAAGAACACGCCTGCCATTCCAAGCACGTATACCATATCGAGCCTGGTTGAACTATTACCGATTTGCTCGTTAAAATAATCCCTTGTGCCGTCTAAATTGTTACCTTTTGGTGACTATATCACAAAAAAGTGAGTACTTCCGTTTTCGCTGCGATTCATCCATACTAACGCTCAGAGGACATTCGTACGTTAAAGCTCATGCAATAATTTAGCTTCGATGTCCAATTCAATGAATGATTATATTCTAAAAGGGAGTGTTATAGATGGGAAGATTTGACGGGAAAGTAGCAGTCGTAACAGGAGGTACAAGCGGTATTGGTCTAGCCGCAGCACAACAGTTTGTACAAGAAGGCGCCTATGTATTTATTACTGGACGCAGACAAGCTGAGCTGGATGCTGCAGTGAAACAGCTTGGGAAGAATGTCACAGGCGTTCGAGGGGATATTTCTAAATTAGAAGATTTAGATCATCTGTATGATATTGTACAGCGTGAGAAAGGGCATCTGGATATTCTTTTTGCAAATGCCGGACTAGGCTCCTTGCTTCCATTAGGCGAGATTTCTGAAGAGCATTATTATAAGACATTCGACGTGAATGTAAAAGGAACGATTTTCACAGTGCAGAAGGCATTGCCTTTGTTCCCCAACAAAAAAGGATCGATAATTGTGACTGGATCTACTGCTGGCTCGTCAGGCATACCTGCATTCAGTATATATGGCGCCTCTAAGGCAGCGATAAGACAACTCGTCCGCAGTTGGATTCTTGATCTTAAGGGAACTGAAATTCGTGTCAATGTTCTGAGTCCTGGTACAGTAGTAACGCCAGCTTACGATGAGTTGTTTGGTGCTAATCTAGAGGCCTTTCTGGAACAATCGAAAAATGAAATTCCATTAGGCAGGGTAGGGAAGGCTGAAGAGATCGCAAATGCGGTCTTGTATCTGGCTTCCAATGAAAGCAGTTATATTAACGGTATTGAATTGTTCGCAGACGGAGGTATAGCACAAATTTAACTGAGAGATACTAATCCGTATCAAGCTAAGGATAATATCATAAATGCTAGATTGTATCCCAACCAGACTTCGCATAATCTACAGGTCCAGTGCAGTCTGGCGGGGATTAAATGCGAGAGAGCTGGTGTATCCAAGTGAAAACTTTCTACTGCGAGCTGGAATTGACTCTGGAGGTTATTGGAGGGAAATGGAAGGGGCTCCTTCTCTACTATTTAATTAAAGGGCCGAAGAGAACAAGTGAACTCAAACGACTCATGCCCAACACTACACAAAAAATGCTGATTCAAACGCTTCGGGAGCTGGAGTCTGACGGACTGATCCGCAGGAGGATGTACCCTCAAGTGCCTCCGAAAGTAGAATATTCAACGACAGAGCTGGGACAATCGCTTGAACCTATGCTCAGAACACTTTGCAGTTGGGGAGCGGTTTATGCAGAACAGACCTTCGCTCCGGGAGAAATCGAAATTTTAAATTTAGATTAATCACAACTGGAAAACAGACTCGTTCCAACGCCAGCCACAGCGTAGAACGAGTCTGTTTTCTAGTTTATTCGTCATCTTGAGATTGGACGAGAACGGAAGCTGTAGCATTCTTTGAACCTGTCGTATCACTGCGGCCTGTTACTGTGTTCACGATGATCGTGTCCTCCTCTACTTCGGGCGCAATGAACGGAATACGAATAGTGATGATAGAGCCAATTCGGAACCGAGCTGTCCGCAGGCTTAGTCCCAATAGCGAATCTTCAATTATAAAGTTGGTAAGCTCGATATTTCCATTATTTTCAACCCGGATTGTAAAGAATACGGTCTCACCAGCCGTCACAATCGGCCGATCGACGGACTTGCGGATGTTAAAATCGGCAATCGTAACGCACTAGGTATGTGAGGAGATTGTTGCATATACGTATCTATGCTTAAATGGGGAGCTTGCCGTTCGGCAGCTCCTTTTTTTGGTATATTTAAGAAATGAACAGTATTTTACTAAAAATATCGAACAAAAAATAGTTATGGATTGTCTATATATAGAGGTGATGAGAATTGATGGAAGGTTCCCTTAGATATCTGGAAAATTTAGATGCCTTGTCATTCGAAAGGCTTATGAGAGATTATGGGCAAGAGGTTTGGAATTTTGCTTATTCAATCGTCAAAAATCATAGTATGGCCGACGATATTACGCAGGATGTGTTTCTGCAGGTGTTTAGTCACGTAACTTCGTTCCGAAACGAGTCCTCTATAAAGACGTGGCTGCTAAAAATTACACGAAACATCAGTTATAACTACCGCAAGGCAGCCTTTATTCGAAAAGTATTTTTAGTCGGGAAAGTAGTAGTGACCGAAAACAACATATCAGCAGAACAATCCTATTTCGAGAAAGAGGCAACAAATGATGTATGGAAACACGTATTTAAATTGCCTGTGAAGTTGAGGGAAACCGTTATTTTACACGCTAATTATCAACTATCCATAGCTGAAATTGCTAAAGTATTGGATATTCCTCAAGGAACAGTAAGATCACGATTGTTCGAAGCCCGAAAGAAAATGAATGTACGATTAGGGGAGGTTTTATGAAATGAAACATTCAGATCCTGATTGGTATAAATTTTTACAGGCCGATATTGTTAAGGAAAAGAGATTTAATAATGACCTCATGCATAAAATTAGGTTGCGTACTATGCAGGAAGAAAGTTTGCGCAAGAAGAACAGAAGACGCCGAATGATTTTTGCAAGTCTAGCATGTCTAATCCTAGTTGCGGCCATTCTTTTCACATCAAGCGGAACAGATATTTTTCATTCAATTAACAATGAATTTGATGTGAAAAACTCAAGTTCCACAATTACGAATTCTGAACAAGGACCTCAGCATAATAGGCATGAAACACAAGGCGGACTAGCAGATACAGTAGAAGAACTACCTCTTCAATATAATAATCAAGGTGAACAGCCATTAGGTCCGATCGACTTATCTGAAGTTCCAGACAATGAAATTTTTATACCCAGACTAATTAAGATCCCAGGCTCCTCCGAGAAAGAGTCAGAAACAATAATTGAACCAACTATCTCTGCTGTAAATATGGAAGATGTGGGTATTATTCTAAGAACGTCTTTTTTCACGACAAGCGGTGTGAATTTAAGGATAGTCCAGGCACCTGCAACAATGAATGAAGATGAAACGGTTCAATCTTTATTAAATAATTCTTATCCATTAGAAGAAAAGGAACAGACCAAAATAAATGGACATGTAGTTATTTATGTTGATGGGGGAGAACGAGCAGTTGCTCATTTAATTACCAAAGATCACTTTTTTACAGTGTCTACAACAAATGGAACAATTAAGGACTGCTTTAATGTATTGGAACAGCTCAAAAAAGAGGATGACACTTCCAAGAGTGTTCCTTCCTTAAAAAGGATAGACTTAGCTTTAGTTAATGAGGCTATTAATATACCTTTAGATTTAGCTGAGACAACTGTAGAGAATTCCAATACTCCTTCATTGAGTAATCTACAAATCATAAAACTCGTTAATGCATATGCACAACAGTCTAGTCAAGGAACTTATATATCCGCAATATATCAGCTCAGTGATGGTAAACATGAAGTAATGTTTACACAATCTCATAACATACTCGAGGATGAAGAAGCTGCAGTTGAAGATACGAAATCTTGGTATAACCCAAACGATGTTAAAGTTGTTGAGATTAACGGTCATTCTGCAGTCATAGAAGATTCTCCTGATCGTAAACTCGTACATTTAATTACAGATACTCATTTCTATGTAGTTGCATCCCCAGGAATACAAAACATTGAGTATTTAATTGAATTAGCAGGAAAAATTAAGCTGCCTTAACTAGCTGTCGTTCAGATTCTGTGCGCAACTTGACCTAATCAAGGTTCTTCAAGGTCAATGGACGGGTATTTTCTGCAATAAATCATTTGAAAACGCAAAGGTTCTGTGCTATCCTTGTCACTAATATAAATTGCGATGAAGAGAAAAAGTACGAGGGTTCTTATGTCCAGAGAGCAAAGGAATCGCTGAAACCTTTGCCATAATCCTTTGTACGCAGTCATCTCTGAGCTTTTGATCGAAAGTCGAATCGGGACAATGGTTCGAATGAGTAGGCTCAAACGGAATGGCACACGTTACCGTGCTGCAGGTAAGGGCAACCTTACCTCATGAGGCTGGACTCGTAAAATTTCCGGCAAATCAGGGTGGTACCACGAAAAGTTCCCCTTTCGTCCCTTCAGGTATGACAGTCTTTACTGTCGTCTGAGGATGAAAGGGGTTATTTGTTTTTACAGACCTAGAAAGCGATGAAGAGAATAAAGTACGAAGGCTCTTATGTCCAGAGAGCAAAGGAAACGCTGAAACCTTTGCCATAATCCTTTGTACGCAGTCATCTCT
>NZ_CBVJ010000028.1 GCF_000513275.1 Paenibacillus gorillae
AATCCTTTGTACGCAGTCATCTCTGAGCTTTTGACCGAAAGTCGAATTTGAGATTGGGTTCGATGAGTAAGTTCAAACGGAATGGCACACGTTACTGTGCTGCAGGTAAGGGCAACCTTACCTCATGAGGCTGGAATCGTAAGATTTCCGGCAAATCAGGGTGGTACCACGAAAAGTTCCCCTTTCGTCCCTTCAGGTATGACAGTTGTTTACTGTTGCCTGAGGATGAGAGGGGTTATTTATATTTGAGGAGGAATTCAAATGGAAGAAGTATCGATGTCAGCAAACAAAACACAGCAGCATTCTCAGCAACTGTTAACGGGATCGGAGGTGCTTTTACAATGCCTGCTAATGGAAGGTACAGAATGTGTATTTGGGTACCCTGGCGGCAATGTCCTTTATATCTATGATGCGATGGTTGACAATCCAGACTTCAAACACATTCTGACCCGGCACGAGCAAGGCGCTATCCATGCGGCGGACGGCTACGCGCGATCAACAGGGAAAGCAGGTGTATGCATCGCCACCTCCGGACCAGGAGCAACTAATTTAGTGACAGGAATTGCAACCGCTTATATGGATTCTGTGCCGCTTGTAATAATTACTGGTAACGTGTCAACAACTGTCATGGGCACAGATGCATTTCAAGAAGCGGATATTGTTAGCATGACAATGCCTATAACGAAGCACAACTATTCCGTACGTGACGTACATGATCTGCCCCGTATCGTTCATGAAGCCTTTCATATTGCGAATACGGGAAGGAAAGGTCCAGTATTAATCGATATTCCTAAAGACGTGTCTAATCACAAAATGCTTTATCACCCGTCAAACAAACTATCTATACGGGGTTATAACGCAACTCCGAGTGCTGATCCTACAGAGATAGATAAGCTGCTTCAGGTTATTGCGGAGTCAGAAAAGCCAGTTATTATAGCTGGAGCTGGGGTGATTTATTCTGATGCATCAACTGAGCTGCTGGACTTCGTGAATAAAACAAAAATACCGGTGGCAACCACATTGCTCGGCTTGGGCGGTTTTCCAAGCGGTCACGAACTGTGGCTGGGAATGCCAGGACATCATGGTACGTATACGGCGAATACGGCTATTCAAAACGCTGATCTCATCCTTTCCATTGGGTCACGGTTTGATGACCGGGTTACGATGAAGCTTGACGGTTTTGCGCCACATGCCAAATGGATTGCTCACATCGATATTGATCCCGCTGAAATTGGCAAGAACATCAAAACGGATATTGCATGTGTCGGCGATATTAAAGCTGTCCTAGAATATGCCAATACGAAAGCGATGCCCTCTAAATCAAGCAGTTGGATCGACAAAGTGCAAAAAGACAAGTCTATGTACCCTTTACGATATACAGATTCCGATAAGGAGCTTAAACCGCAATTTGTTATTGAAATGATTTATGAGACATCGAAAGGGGAGGCGATCATAACCACTGACGTAGGCCAGCACCAAATGTGGACTGCACAATTTTACAAATTTAATCATTCCCGTTCATTAGTAACCTCCGGAGGTTCTGGAACGATGGGATTCGGTTTTCCCGCTGCTATAGGTGCTCAGATCGGAAACCCGGATCGGCTAGTAATTTCGATAAACGGGGATGGAGGGATGCAGATGTGTGCACAAGAATTGGCGATTTGTGCTATTCATAATATTCCTGTCAAAATTGTCGTTATTAACAATCAAGTGTTGGGTATGGTCAGACAGCAGCAGGAGCTCTCTTATGAAAGCCGTTATAGCCAGATTAGTCTTGCAGGAAGTCCTGACTTTGTAAAACTAGCTGAAGCCTACGGAGTGAAGGGATTAAGAGCAGGCAATAAAGCAGAAGCATACAGCGTTTGGAAAGAGGCTTTGGAGACAACAGGGCCTGTACTTGTTGAATTTGTAGTGCCAACAAGTGAGAATGTATATCCGATGGTTCTAGGCGGTACGACATTAGACCAGATGATAATGGGGGATTTCGAATGATCAAGATGCATGATCAGTTATCCTTTAAATAGTCGGGGAAACTAGCAAAATTGAAGCTATGGTTTGAACTGTTGGAAACGTATGAAATTTTGGATTCATTTCATCTATTATTTCTATAGAAAAAATGACATTGATCTATCATACTGAAATTTTATAAAATAAGCCTTAATTAAAGAAAGGAGGACAACTTAAATCGATCGGCTTGCTGTTTTTTCGAGCGGACTTGATTTAATTATTGTTCTTAGTACAATAATTTTATGACTATTGAACAAGTATTGAATGATGAGACCCGGGTCAGAATATTTAAGGCATTAGCTGATGAGACGAGATTGGAAATGATACGGAATCTTTATGCTAGTAAGAAAGAAATGAATTGCGGAGAAGTGGGGGACATTCAAGGGACTTCGAAATCGAATACTTCGTATCATCTGCGTACTTTAAGGGAGGCGAAGTTGATCAAGGTGCGAAAAGAAGCTCAAACGAGGTATATGAGCATCGAAATGGAGACCTTCCAAGCTTACTTACCTGGATTTCTGGATACTTTGTAGAAGGAAATCTTCTTTTTCGCTCTATAGTTCAATACTTTTTGAACTACAAAACTAACGTAAATCAACTGCACACACAAAGGGTGAATCAGAATGGGTAAACGAACTGCTTTATTATTTATAATCATGTTTTTTATCGGTACCGATACCTTTATCATTTCGCCGTTAATTCCGACGCTTCAGGAATTGTTTGATATTCCGACTAAATATTCAGGTTGGATGGTGGGGGCCTATGCGTTAGGCTATGCCATATTTGCACTGATTGCCGGACCGCTCTCCGATGGATGGGATCGGAAGAAAGTGATGTTTTACGGCATGATTTCTTTTTCAATCTCCACTATTTTATGCGGATTTGCTACAGACTTTTGGTCGATGATTTTATTCCGTTTTTTGGCTGGAATCAGTGCAGCGTTTACTTCACCTCAGGTCTGGGCCTCCATCCCGGTTTTGTACCCTGCATCCAAGAGCGTCAAAGTTTCCGGAATCGTTATGGCAGGCTTAGCTTCAGCTCAAGCATTCGGAATACCGATTGGAGGCTTGCTCGCTTCAACCCATTGGTCGTATCCCTTTTATGTAATCGGGTTATTCTCCCTAGTCGTATCGATATTTATCCACTACACTCTACCCTCGATGAAGCCAATTCAAGGCCAAGCGACCAAGTTACCGATATTTAAAAGATATATCCCGCTGCTGACTAGCAAAATGGCGAGAAGATCTTTGCTGGGTCATTTTTTTTCAATAGCGGTTTCATGGCTGCTTTTGCTTTTATTGGAAAATGGTTGACTGACCGCTTTGAGCTATCGGTTGATCAGGTGGGGTATGCAATCCTTTTTCTAGGTGTTGGTAATTTGGCAGGGAGCTTTGGCGGGGCTTATGTCATTCAAAAGTTCAACCGTTTTAACACGCTGGTTGCGGGATTTCTTCTCGCTATCCTATGCTTTATCATCGTACCGTTCCTGCCATCGGTTGCCGCATTCGATTTTGTCTACTTTTTCATATTTTTAAACATGGGCATCGCTTATCCGCTAATTATGGGGCAGCTGACATCATTAGATCCGACGCTCCGCGGAACAATTTCAAGTTTAGGCAATTCAATTATGTACGCTGCAACAACAATTGGTTCAGGGATTGCCGGCGTGATTTATGCGACTTTTAACGGCTTTACCGGCGTGGCCATATTTGCTGCTCTATGTTTTGCAGCTGCGTTATTCTATTTCATTTCAAGCGGGATATTAACTAAGCAATCCGAAATGAAATCGAAGCTTGCATCATAAAGATGCAGGGCTACAATATGCTTACAGAAAAATAAAGAAGAACATACAAGGGAGCAGGCTGTGTTAAGCGCTGCTCCCTTGTTCATTAAGTGAATAATTATACAAAAGTAATCAACGTACCGCCGATAGCACCAGTAATTACAATGATCCAAGGCTGTACTTTCCAGAATACGAGCATTAGAAACAGAATGGCAGCCAAGGCAAAATCAACAGGAGCCAGAATTGCTGTTGTCCATAGAGGATTATATAATGCCGCTAACAAGATTCCTACAACTGCTGCGTTGATCCCGATTAATGCGCCTTGAACTCTCGAGTTTTTCCTCAGGGAGTTCCAGAATGGAAGCGCCCCTGCGATTAATAAAAAAGCAGGGAGAAAAATAGCCACAGTAGCAATTAACGCGCCAGTAACTCCGTTAATCATCGCTCCCAAGTATCCGGCAAAAGTGAATAATGGTCCTGGTACAGCTTGTGTTGCGCCATATCCCGCTAGAAAGTCGGCTTTGTTCATCCATTCCGGCACGAGTTCACGATCGAGCAGCGGGAGAACGACATGCCCTCCGCCAAACACAAGTGAACCAGAACGGTAAAAGCTGTCGAACAAAGACAGCCAGTCGGCGCCTGCAAATTGACTGAAGAGCGGCAAAAAAATCAGAAGCGCGAAGAAGACGATCAAGCAGATAACTGCGAAGCTGCGGCTAATGGGGACGGAGAGTTCCTCAGTTTCAGGAATTGTAGATTTTCTGTATAAGATCATGCCAATTAGACCTGCAATAACGATCAATAATATCTGGCTAAAAGCAGTTTGCCACATTAGGGTAACGACCGCAGCAAGGATCGCGATGGTTGCCCGGTTACGGTCAGGAGTCAACTTCTGACCCATACCAAGTACGGCCTGAGCAACGATTGCTACAGCGACGATTTTAAGTCCATGAATCCAGCCCGCATTGCTAATATCAAATCCTTGCATTAGAAAAGCGAACAGGACCAAAGCGAGGACCGACGGAAGTGTAAAACCAAGCCAAGCCGTCACCCCGCCTAGAAGTCCAGCGCGAATGATGCCGATTCCAATGCCGACCTGACTGCTGGCGGGACCCGGCAAGAACTGGCACAGTGCAACCAGATCCCCATAGCTTCGTTCATCCATCCATTTGCAGCGGCGTATGTATTCGTTATGAAAATAACCTAGATGAGCAATTGGTCCTCCGAATGAAGTAAGACCAAGCTTTGTTGACACGGTGAATACTTCCAGAAGCGCTGCTAATTTGCTTTTTGGCGCCTGCTGGTCTCCTTTACTGCTGTTCATTACATTTGCTCCTCTTTGGCAAGATCATTCGAAGCTGCTGCATTATAAATTAATGATATCCGATCAATTGGGGAAGTACAAAGCAAGTAGAAGGCTTTAAATATTTTTTATTATTAACATCGTTGAAATATAACATTGATTGGAACCAGCAATATTGATTTTGGCAACAAAAAAAGCTTGATTTCTCAAGCTTTCTTAACAGTTATTGAAGACCTCTTATTAGAGTATCTATCATTTTTCCGCTTACTTTTTCAATATCATAATCAGAGTCTGAAAGGCACCACGTAACAATAGCACCTGTAATAAAAGAGTAAACACAATTTACAATATCTTCAATGGACAAATCATCTCTAAATAATGACCGTGATAATCCTTCCTCAATGGCTTCATAAAACAAGTCCTGCTTGATGCAATCCGCAAAATAGGAGGGTTCTGTTGAATTTAGTGAAAGATTCATAATAAAAGTAAGTTTAGTAAGTTCTTCTCCAACTACTAATGGAAAGCTCAGTGCAACCATCATGAATTTTTTCAGTCTGTCTACTGGAGAAGCATCTTTATGTTCATGAACATACTTCCCGAAATTTATGTCCATGTACTCGGAATAATCATCGCGGAACAATTTTTTGACGATATCCTCTTTCGACTTATAGTGAATGTAAAATGCTCCTTTAGAAAGGGTACATTTTTCACAAATTTCATCAACCGTAACGTTATTATATCCCTTGGTAAGAATGAGTTCCTTCGCCACGGTATATATTTTTTTCTTCGTGGCCTTCCCCTTGGTTTGCCGACTTGTTTCCTTAACCTTCATCCCGGACCCCCTCTATTACACCAACTATAACCCATGCGTTTTGGTTAGTCAAAACTAGATCTGGCAGTTGACAAACAAAAAGTGACCGGAGTATACTGACTGCAGTCACATTTTATATGGGGCAATCAAATTGGGAAAGCAGGGTGTAAAAAATGAAAATTAGTATTGTTGGGACGGGGCATATTGGGAGCAATCTTGCCAGGATCTTCACGCGAAAGGGGCATACGGTCACAATCGCAAACTCGAGTAACTCCGCTGCCTTGCATAAATTGGCGCAGGAAACTGGAGCAACGTCCGCTACGGTTCAGGACGTTGCTGCAGGCGCAGATATAGTTATTATCTCGATTCCCTTAAAAAGCGTTACTGAATTGCCGGCAGGTTTTTTGGATAAAATTAATCCGGGAGCAGTTGTTGTGGATACGTCTAACTATTATCCTTTGCACCGAGACGGAGCAATTGGGCTCATTGAGAAGGGGCTGCCTGAAAGCCGCTGGGTTGAGCAGCAGCTCAAACATCCCGTTATCAAAGCGTTCAACGCCACAAATTTTTATAACTTGACAGAAGAAATTCAATCGGCACTTCCCAATCGTCTGGCTTTGCCGATATCCGGTGACGATTCTGCTGCTAAGGCAATCGTATCCCAATTAGTGATCGAAGCCGGTTTCGATCCGGTTGATGCAGGCGGTCTGGAAGATTCCTGGCGTTTACAGCCTGGTTCTCCTGCTTATTGCACTGATCTCGACGTCGAGCGTATGCATGAAGCACTTTCTCAGGCGACTAATGAGAGGAAACCGGAATCGTCAGGCATTCGTTCGAGTGAAGAAGAATTGAAATCAGCGAGAGAGATGCAAATCGCTTTTTATCAGAGCTTTGACCAAGCTATTCAAATTCTGATGCAATCAAATCAGTGGACAGAAGGCTTTGCAACCAAGCAAATGGTTGCCCAGTTTATGGAAGGTAAAAAATCACCGGCTGAAATTCTTGGTTTTATTTTCGAGCATAAACGGCTGGATTAATTAATGTCATAAGATAAATAAGAGAACATGTAGATGACAGATGGCGAAACGGGCTGAGCAGCCAGTTACGCCGTCTGTCTTATTATTTTCGGATCATGTCACAGATTGCTTCCTTCAGTTGTCTTATTAGATGTACAAACTACGAACAACATGGAGGAACCATACTATGAGTAAACTGCTTGTCATTAATGCACACCCCGACGTGGAGTCTGCCTCTTCCTACAGTCTAAACGTATTAAATTACTTTATGAGACTATATAAAGAACAGCATGCAAGCGACGAGGTTATTGAACAAATTAATCTATACAGCGACGTTGTACCTGCAATCGACCAGACTGTTTTAATAGCATGGGGAAAACAACGTAATGGTGAAGAACTTACTATTGAAGAACAAGAAGTAACTGGACGCATGAATGAGGTATTGCAGCAATTCAAAAGTGCAAATAAATATGTCATCGCCTATCCCTTGCATAACTTTAATGTCTCGTCTAAATTAAAAGACTATATGGACAACATTCTGATCGCTAGAGAAACGTTCAAGTATACGGAAACCGGTTCCGTTGGCCTGCTTAAAGACGGAAGAAGCATGGTTGTTATCCAGGGAAGCGGATCGGTGTATACTAATGATGACTGGTACACTGAAATTGAATACTCCTATAAGTACTTGAAGTCGATGTTCAATTTTCTTGGCATTGAAGATTTTGAAATGCTTCGGGTTCAAGGAACTGCAATATTGGATAAAGATGAGATTTTACAGAAAGCATACCGAGAGGCTGAAGAAGCGGCATCAAAACTTGCGCTTAAATAATTCACTTCAACCGCTAAAAAGCAGAACCGCCTTGCGAAAAAATCGCAAAGCGGTTCTGCTTTTTTTGCTTCTTTTTTCACTTTTCGATGGGATCCTCACAAAATCTTAACGCCGTCATTACATTGCTTTAACCTTTGCTACTTGGCATCAAGTTAGACTCAGGTCATCAAGCAAGCCGGCATTGCCGCATGCAAAGTGTTAAGGAGGCTTTTATGAAAATCGAATTGCATTGTCATACGAAGATTTCAGATGGGTCTTTTACTTTCGATGAAATACTGGATTTGGCTGTCGAAGAAGGTGTAGGGCATCTGGCGATAACCAATCATGATACAACGATAGGCTTAGATGAAATGGTAATCGAAGGATCGAGGCGCGGCGTTGAAATCATGCCCGGTATCGAGATTTCCGGCTATGATTTCAGCAGAAGGAGAAGAGTTCATATTCTTGGCTACGGTATTGACACCAACAGCCCGGCAATTGAATCGTTTTGCGGTCCTATGCTGGAGCAGCGGCATGAAGGATGCTTCCAAGCAGTCAACCGTTTGATCCAAGCGGGGTATAGCCTAACTTGGGAAGCGGTGCAGAGCTATGCGGAAGGCGGAACGGGTGTCTACAAGCAGCATATTATGCATGCTTTGATTGATCAAGGATATACGGATTCGATCTATGGCGATTTATATAAAAAGCTATTCGCACGCGGCCAAAATGGCGAACAGCCGGGCATCGCTTATATCCCGACGGAGTATGTGGACGCATGCGAAGCTGTTCGCGTCATTTTACAGGCTGGAGGCGTTCCCGTACTTGCACATCCCGGGCAATACAGGAGCTTTGAGCTGGTGCCGGAGCTTGTCCAAGCTGGACTTCAAGGCATTGAGGTATGGCATCCGCTGCATAACGAAGAGGATGAGCGCCAGGCACAGGAGCTTGCTTCAGCCTACAAGCTGATCATGACGGGAGGCTCGGACTTCCACGGCTTTTATGGTGAAAAGGAAGTAGCGCTCGGCAGCAAAAGCCCAGGCAGGGCTGTATGGGATGAAATTCAGATGCGATACGCGTCGGCACCACAAAAGTCTAGCGTAAAAGGAGAGGTATAGCATGAAGCCTATTCATCAAACACATGCCGATATCCCATTATCGGCCGAGCCTGCTATCAACCCAAGCAGCCACATTACGAACAGCTTTGCCGGAGCTTGGACGTCGATAGGGCCGAACAATAAAATTATTGAATCCCGAATCGGGGATTACACCTATACGATGGACGATGTCACGGTGAATTACGCCGAGGTTGGCAAATTCACTTCTATCGCTTCCCACGTCTGCATCAATCCGGTGGATCATCCGATGGACCGGGTGACGCAGCATCATATGACCTATAGACGGGCTGCATTCGGGTTTGCCCAGACGAATGACGAGGATATTTTCAACTGGCGCAGAGGAAACCGGGTGACGATCGGCCATGATGTCTGGATTGGCCACGGCGCGATTGTAATGAAAGGCGTTACGATTGGCAGCGGTGCGGTTGTCGGGTCGGGTGCCATCGTGACGAAGGATGTGGAGCCGTACACCGTTGTAGTCGGTGTAGCGGCCAGGCCGATCCGAAAAAGATTTTCAGAGGAGACGATTCGGCAGCTGCTGCAGATTGCCTGGTGGGATTGGTCTCGTGAGCTGCTGGAGGAGCGGTTTCTGGAATTGAACGATATCGATGCTTTTATTCGAAAATACGGCTGATTATCCTTGGAGGTGAACGCCATGTCTGAAGAAATGGACATTATGGATCATTTGATCTCATTTATTCAAACCGGCAAATATGAGCCTGGCGATAAACTGCCATCCGAGAATGAACTGGCGGATGCGTTCAAGGTACCCCGTATCACGGCCCGCAAAGCCTACGAGCGGCTTCAGGAATTGGGTTACATCTACTCCAAGCAAGGCAAGGGCAGCTTTGTCCATGACCGCAATTTACGGATTCCGCTCATGCTTAGCGCCGACAAAAGCTTCAGTGAAAAGATGGCCGAGCTTGGTTATGAATATCAATCCAAAAACATTTGCTGCGAGCCGATCGAATTCAATAACAACATCTACGAGTCGCTTGGCGTGGGCGAAGAGATTCGGGTGTTCAAAATAGGGCGTCTGCGGTTCATCGACCGCAAGCCGATTGCGATCCATATTTCCTATATCCCTGAAACAGTGTTCCCGGACATTGAACACGTCGGAAATGAAATCACGTCGATCTTTCAATATTTCCACAGCCATGGCTATCATAACTTTCAATCGAGTGATACGACAATGCGGCTTGCGCTGCCGAACAAATATGAGCGCGGGCTGCTGGCCTGCTCGAGTCTTGTCCCGCTTTTGGTGCTGGAATCGGAATGCCAAGACGGCGATACGGGCATCACCCTGGAAGTGTGCCGAACGATGTATTGCGGCGACATGTACACGTATTCGATATAGCTGGTTACAGACATTTTTACATTTTACACAACCTTAACAGCCGCTAGCCTGGCAACAAGATATCGTTAGTCGTGGGAAAATCATAGAGCCAAGTTAGAGGAGGCATCGCGATGAAGCGCAAGCAACGAACAGAAATATTAACCGCCGGCGCCCCCGATCTCGCAGCAGCTTTGGCGGGCGACATTATAGGCCGCTATCAAGTTGATCTGATCGAAGAGCCGAATCATGGTCTGGTCATGGTGAAGGTTAGGGAAACCGCCCAGCAAAGTCTTTTCTATCTAGGCGAAGTGCTCGTAACGGAATGTAAAGTCCGTACGAACGGAGCGATAGGGATTGGGATTGTAAAAGGCGATCAACCGGAGTTGGCTTACAACCTTGCCGTTATTGACGCGGCCTATACCGCAGAACTGGATGAGACAGCGGCATGGACAGCTGCACTCCTGGCGGAGCATGAGCGAATCCAGACAGTGCGTAATAGCGAGCACATGCAAGTGTTGAAGACGAGAGTTGATTTCGAAACGATGGATACCGATTGAGAGGAGTTGACCTGATGAGTCTGGATATGGTGCACGACATACAAATCGCATATCGGCAATTAGTAGATGCAATGTCAAGGCCGGGCTATTTGGCGGATATTACGGAAGAAGCGGGCAAGCTCAATCCGGAACCAAGCATGCTGCCTGCGACGCAAATTCTCGCCCGCATGCTGCTCGATACAGAGGTGAGCTTTGGCGTCGTGTCCGAGAGAGAAGCAGAAGCGGTTCATTTGCTCAACCAGTTAACTTATGCGAATGAGACGACGCTCGAAGCTGCGGATTTCATCTTTGTTCTGAGCGACGCGACACCGGAGCAACTACTGCAAGTGCTGAAGTCGGCCAAAATCGGAGAGCTGCAAGATCCGCACCGTTCGGCGACGATCATCATTGAAACGCCTAGTTTAACCGGCGGCTCAAAGCTTCAATTAAGCGGTCCTGGTATCCGCACAGTTGCGGAAGCGGAAATCCAATTGAACGAAGCTTGGATCGATATTCGCGGGGAACGGAATGCCGAGTTTCCATTGGGTCTGGATCTGATCTTTACCGACAGCGCTAATCGGCTGCTTGCTTTGCCAAGAACGGCGCAAGTTGCGAAGGAGGAGATCCGCTAATGGGTTATGTAGCAGTGAAAGGCGGCACGCGCGCCATTGAAGAATCCTTGAAGCGGCTGCAATTCGAACGTTTGCAAAGCGGCAAAGTCATTGAGGTTGAGGCGATCTCATCCGGGATGAGAGGTCTGGTCGATCAGGTCATGTCGGAAAGCAGCCTTTACAGTGAGGAACTCGCTGCCTTGGCGATCAAGCAGGCGGAAGGCAATCCCGAAGAAGCAGTTTTTCTGCTCCGAGCCTATCGTTCCACACTTCCAAGAAAGCATTATTCCCGCACGGTTCATTCCGCGGAAATGCGAGTGGAACGCCGGATCTCCGCTTCCTTCAAGGATATCCCCGGCGGTCAGGTTCTAGGAGCTTCTACAGACTATTCGCATCGGCTGCTCGACTTTGATCTGTTGGAGGAAACCACGGCCAGCGCAACGGCTTGGCTGGAACAATATCTCGGGATGGAAGAGCTGGACCAAGAAGCCTTTGCGCAAGAAGGACGTTTCCCGAAAGTGCTGGATTACTTAAGAAAAGAAGGGCTTATCGCTGATTGCTCGGTCGATTCCACTGAGCCCGACGATGTTACGCGGACGAGCTTAACTTTCCCGGCGACTCGAAGCGAAAAGCTGCAGATTTTGACAAGAGGTCAGACCGGTGCAGTGACTTCACTTGCTTACGCCGTCATTCGCGGCTATGGGATGGTGCATCCGACGGTTGGCGAGCTGCGTGTTGGCGAACTGCCCGTGTATATCGACAGCCCGCTTACTCAGAACACGGACGAGGATGAGGCTTACTACATCGGCGAGATCAAGGTAACGGAAGTGGAAATGCTCGTTCCGGCAACAGTGGAGAAGGAGAACGGAAGGAAAGAGCTGGAGCTTGATTTCGGGTACGGCCTTTGCTATGGGCAGAACGAAACGAAAGCTATAGCAATGAGCATTTTGGATAAAAGCCTTGAAAAAGGCGACAAGTCGATTCCGACGCAAAATGAAGAATTCGTGCTCTTTCATATCGATTCTGTGGAATCTACCGGATTTATCTCACACTTGAAAATGCCGCATTACGTCACCTTCCAAGCGAAGCTGAACGACGTTCGCAAGACGAGAAAACAATCAACGGAGAAGGAGGGGTAACGGACATGCGGATCCAATACAATTTTGCCTTTCTGGATGAAGGCTCCAAACGAGAAATCCGCAGAGCTACGCTGAAGGCAATTGCCATACCCGGCTATCAGGTTCCATTTGCCTCCCGGGAGCTGCCGATCGGACGCGGGTGGGGGACAGGGGGCTTGCAGCTCACCTTATCCTTAATCGGTAAATCTGATGTGCTGAAAGTGATCGACCAAGGCTCGGATGAATCGGTCAACGCGGTCAGCATTAAGAAATTGATCGATAAAACGACTGGTGTGCCTGCTACAGATGCGACGGAGGCTGCCACATTGATTCAATCCCGTCACCGTATTCCTGAAGTACCGCTTCGTACGGGGCAATTACTTGTTCTGCAGGTCCCTATGCCGGAGCCGCTGCGGATGTATGAGCCCAGCGAGCTGGAAACGAAGAGGCTGCACGGGGAGAAGGATTACAGCGGCGCTTGGCTGATGCTATTCGAGCAGATCATGAAATACCGCAGCGTATCGACTGGCGCGGATCATCCGGTTATGGTTAATGACCGTTACGTGATGGCTCCAAGCCCGATACCGAAGTTTGATAATCCGAAGATGAACTACTCCGAAGCTTTGATTTTGCTGGGGGCCGGACGTGAGAAGAAAATTTATGCCGTGCCTCCGTATACGCAAGTCGTCTCGCTTGCCTTCGAAGATGTTCCCTTTGAGCCGGAGTCATTCCCCGGCCACAGCTGCAGGCAATGCGGAGCAGAGGATGTGTTTATGGATGAGCTCTACGATAGCGAGAAGGAAGAGACGTACTACCAATGCAATGATACGAGCTATTGCCTGCAGCGGATGAATGCGCAGCCGCTAGTTTAAACATAGGGAAGTATAAGTTTGATGAAGAAAGAGGTGACATGAAGATGGGGCAAATTTCCTCTCCTATTATGAGTGTACGACAATTAAATAAACAATTCGGCAAGGGCTGCGAGCAGTGCAGTAATAGCGATAACCGGAAGCTGGAAAGGAACTACTGCCGGGCATGCGGCACCGTCTATTCATGCCAGAATCTATCATTCGATCTCTATCCCGGCGAAGTACTGGGCATTGTGGGGGAGAGCGGCAGCGGCAAATCGACGTTAATGCGAAGCCTCTACTTCGATCAGGAAGTTACGACAGGCGAAGCCTACTTGCAGCCCTATAAAGAGGGTGCGGTAAATCTGTTTCAGGAGTCGTCGCAGCAGCAAAAGTACATTCGCAATCATCTGATGGGCAAGGTGTATCAAAATCCGGTGCTTGGCCTGCGTATGGGCTTTTCCTCTATCGGCAATATCGCCGAGAAAATGATTGCCGCCGGCAACCGGAATGTAGCAGCGATGGAAGCGCGGGGCAGTGAGCTGCTGGATCAGGTGCATATCCCGGTTTACCGTATGAAGGAAGCGCCGAAAAAATTCTCCGGCGGTATGCAGCAGCGCGTACAAATTGCGAAGGCGCTGTCCAACAATCCGCCGATTCTGCTGCTCGATGAAGTGACAACCGGACTGGACTTATCCGTACAAGCCAATGTACTGGATTTGATTAAGCATTTGCAGCGCGAGCTGAAAATCAGCATGCTGCTGGTCTCGCATGATCTTGGCGTCATTCGGATGCTGGCCGACCGGACGATGGTGATGCTGGATGGCCGGGTCGTCGAGCAAGGACTTACCGACCAAATTCTTGAAGATCCGCAGCATGCATATACCCAACAGCTTGTTCATTCCCTGCTGTAATAAATCTGCGAGAGGGGACTATTCGATGTATCTGATTACGAACGGCAAGATCATTACGGAAGAAGCAATATTGGAAGGCTTTGATCTTTGGGTAGAAGGAGACCGGATTACCCGCCTTATTCGTCAAGGATCTGTTAAACCGGGCCCGGACATGGAAGTTATTGATGCGCATGGAGGTTACGTAACCCCCGGAATGATTGACATTCACTCGGACTATATCGAGCATATGACGGCGCCAAGACCAACCTCGCTTATTGATTTTCAAATCGGTCTGCGAGAAACGGAGAGAGAGCTTGTCTCTCACGGTATTACGATGATGTATCATTCCTTATCTATCTTCAAATCCGCCGATTACAAATACCGTCCGATTCGCGAGCCGGAAAATGTTCGCAAGCTCATTGAACTAATCGATCAGACACATAACAGCAAGCATTTGATCCGTCACCGTTTCCACGCCCGGTTCGAGATCGATAATCTGGATCAGATCGACAACTTGAAAAGCTACATTCGGGAAGAGAAGGTGCATTTGGTCTCGTTCATGGACCATACCCCTGGACAAGGGCAGTACAGAGATCTGGAGATCTATAAGCAGACTGTTCGCGGCTATGATCATATTTCCGATGAGAATATTGCAGTTCTGATCGCCAATCATCAGACGAAGGAAAAGATGACCGAAGAAGCGATTCGGGAAATAGCTGCACTGGCCGCAGAGCGCAATATTGCGATTGCTTCGCATGACGATGACTCTATCGAAAAGCTGGAGCTCGTACAGAGCTTCGGCACGGCGATCAGCGAATTCCCCATTACGATGGAAATCGCACGGAAAGCCAAAGAACAAGGCTTGTACACTGTAGCCGGAGCCCCGAACGTCATTCTCGGAGGCTCACATAGCGGCAATCTCTCGGCAGCAGAAGCGATCGAGGATGGCTGTGTCGATATTTTGTGCAGCGACTATTACCCTGCGGCAATGCTGCATGCGGTATTCCAGCTTGCCGGGACATCTGAGGAACGGCTTGCTGACCTCTTCAAGCTTGTTACTTTGCATCCGGCCCAAGCGGTCAACATTGATCAGGAATACGGCTCGATTCAAGAAGGCAAAAAAGCCGATCTGCTTATCGTTGAGCGGTTAGAGGGAAATTTCCCTGTTGTAACTGCCGTTATCGTTGACGGCAAGCTCATTCAAAAAACGAACTATAGAATTTAACAGGAGGTCAAGACATGGAGAACCTGCTGTCTATCGAGCATTTGTCCAAATCATTCACGCTGCACAACCTGGAAAAACATATATCTGCTGCTGAAGATGTCAGTCTGTACTTGAAAGGGGGTGAGTTTGTAGGGATAACGGGTAAAAGCGGCAGCGGCAAATCGACAGTGCTCAAATGCATTTATCGCACGTATTTGCCGAACTCCGGCCATATCTGGTATCAGTCGGAACGATTTGGCCGCATCGATCTCGCTTCTGCATCTGAACAAGTCATCATTGAGCTTCGCAAGCATGAGATTGGCTACGTATCCCAGTTTCTGAACGTTATGCCGCGTACGACGGCCCGGGAGCTTGTTCATAATGCAATAGTGGAGATGGGCCACGATCAGGAGTATGCGGAGCAAGAGACTGTCAAGATGCTGGAACACTTCGAACTGGACCGCAGCTTATGGGACAGCTATCCGGCCACATTCTCCGGGGGAGAAAAACTGCGCTTAAATATTGCCAGAGCGATGGTGAAGCGCCCGAGATTGCTGCTGCTTGACGAGCCGACCGCGAGTCTCGACCAAGGCTCTAAGCTGAAGGTCAAGCAACTGATCGAACAGTTGATGGCGCAAGGTACGACCATGCTTGGTATATTTCATGATTTAGAATTCATGGAGGATCTATGCAATCGGGAGTATCGGATTCAGCAAGGCAGATTTTACCTCGCAGAAAAACAAAAAACTAACATTCTCTTGAATTAATTAAATATTCGGAAAACAAAACAGTATTACGCTAGACCTGTATAGTATAGGCAACATCAAATCATGGTGATGTGAGAGGAGTTTCAAACGTGAAGAAAATAATTTCAACGCTTCTAATTTCTTTATCACTTGCAGTAACAATGGCAGGCTGCGGTACGAAAGCTGCCGGCGGGAATAATGCAGCACCCCCGGCACAAGGCAAAGATACCATTACGATTGCTTGGCTGCCTAACGAATCCGGTGCGGATATGGAGGCAGCCCGAGATGAGATCGGTCAGGTTATCGAAACCGCGACGGGTAAAAAGGTAGAGCATAAGCTGACGACGGATTATACGATAACAGTCGAAGCTTTAGCTAGCGGAAGCGCCGATATGGCTTTTGTCGGTCCGCAAGCTTATGTGGAGGCGAACGCGAAAAACAATAAGGTTCAGCCGTTGGTTGTACCGAGCGGAGAGTCGGGCACTCTGGATGACGCTGTCTACTACAGCTGGCTTAACGTACGCAAAGGCGAAGAAGAGGCATACAAGAATGGCAGCGGCTTTGTCCTCGATCCGATCGCTGGTAAAAAAATGTCCTTCGTGTCCAACTCCTCGACATCCGGTTTTAAAGTGCCATCTGCTGGTATCGTCGCTTATTTCAGCAAACAGGATCAGTTTAAAGGCCTGACTGCTGATGATTTGCTGCAAGGCGGCAAGGATAAGTTTTTCTCAGAGGTGCTGTATGGCGGTACTCATCAAGGCTCTGCAGTAAATCTATTAACCAGTAAGGCTGATATTGCTGCATTCTGCGATACCTGTGTCGCAAATTATGTGGAGCTTGAATCCGGAACAGCGAACAAGCCAGGTGCGATTTACAAAGTGAAGCAAGGGGCCGCTGAGCCGTTCAATACGCTGGAAGGCAAAGAATTTACAATTGTTACTGCTACACCGGTACTCAATTCTCCGTTTGTAATCAATACAAGCGCAATCAGTGCCGATGATCAGAAGAAGCTGATAGACGCTTTCACCTCTGATGCTGTAACGAATAATCCAAAGGTGTTCTTGCCTAAGGACTCGAAGGATTCCGGCATGTTCAGACAAAAGTCCGGAAAAGAAAAATTCCTTCCAGTTGAAGATGCATGGTTCAACCCGATTAGAGAACTGTCCAAATAATAAAACTTGTTAGATCTAGGGGAGAAACGATGACAACGTTATTGGAATTCAAGCAGGTATCCAAACAATACGGCGCGGATACAAGAGCGTTATCAAATGTTAATTTCACAGTGAAGCAAGGAGAGTTCGTATCGATTATCGGACCTTCAGGAGCGGGTAAATCCACGCTCCTTCGCTGTATTAACCGAATGATTGACGCAAGCGGCGGAGAAATCATGTTCGAGGATTCAAATATTATGGGCTTGAACAAGCGGGGATTAAAGCAGCTGCGCTCCCAGATCGGAATGGTCTTCCAGCATTACAATCTGGTTGACCGATTGTCGGTGATTGAGAACGTGCTGCACGGACGGCTGGGGTACAAATCAACGCTGGAAGGCGTTCTCGGACTTTATAGCAAGGAAGAGAAGCGACGAGCGTATACCATTTTAAAAACATTGGGTCTGGAAGAGCAGATCTATAAACGCTGCGACCAGCTAAGCGGCGGCCAGAAACAGCGTGTTGGAATTGCCCGGGCACTTGTACAAGATCCCAAAATGCTGTTATGCGATGAACCGATTGCTTCTCTCGATCCGAATGCTTCCATCATCATCATGAATCATTTACGCGATATTTGTACAACGATGGGCATTACCGTTATCGTCAACCTGCATCAAGTCGAGGTTGCGCTGAAGTATTCCGATCGTATTCTTGGGGTGAACAAAGGCTCTGTTATTTACGACGGGCCTCCTGCTGGCATTAAGCGGGAACAGCTCACCCGAATCTATGGCTCGGAGATCGAGGAGCATATTGGGGAGTTGGAAAAACAGCATGCAGGATAACTTCTTTGCGAGAAAGCGGATAAATACGCTGCTGTTCTGCTTCTTAATGCTTGTCATAACTATGGTCTCGATTATCGCAACCGACTATGATGTTATCCGCGGCTTTACCTCCATTCCCAAAGCCGCGGAATGGGCATTCGGCAACTTTTATCCCAATGAAAAAGCCTTGAGCCGATTGCCCGATATTGTCAATAGTTTAATCGAGACGCTGCTTGTTTCTATCGCATCTACTATCGTTGCGGCTATATTCGCCTTGCTGTTTGCCATTGCGGGTTCTCATACAACGGGAATGGGCGGCTTAATTAGTTGGATTAGCCGTTCGATTGCGACTTTATTCCGCAATATCGATGTTGCCGCCTGGTCCATGATTCTGCTGCTGTCGTTCGGGCAAAATGTGCTGACTGGCTACTTTGCGCTGTTTTTCGGTTCCTTCGGTTTTCTAACCCGTGCTTTCACGGAATCGATCGACGAGGTGAGCAACAGCTCCGTTGAGGCGCTCAGGGCTACAGGCGCCGGCTACTGGTCTATCATTGCTCATTCGGTTATCCCGTCCAGCATTCCTCAATTACTCAGTTGGATATTGTTCATGATTGAGACGAATATCCGGCAAGCGACGCTGATTGGGATTTTGACGGGTACCGGCATCGGATTCCTGTTCAGCTTATATTACAAGAGTCTGAATTATAATTCCGCTTCCATGGTCGTTATCGTTATCGTATGTGCAATTATAGTTATCGAATCGGTCTCCAACTATGTCAGGAAGGTGATTATGTAGCATGAAATCACTGGAAGGCTTGACAACCATCCATGACAAAGACGCTGAACGCGAACGGATTGATGCAAGACTCAAAGCGAAGCCGTTCAATAAGCAGTCGTTAGTGATACGCTTAACGCTTCTTGGTCTAATCTTGCTTACCGTATATGGATTTGCAACCTTTGACTACAAGGAAATTGATTTCTTTAACGCGATTTTGTCTGCTCTGGATACTGTAAAAACGATGTTTTTTCTGCCTCGTTTAAGCCATATTACATTTCTGGATGCTCTAACTCAGGTAAGCATTACACTCGCTTTAGCCTTTCTAACGACGTTATTTGGCGGCATTATTGCGTTGTTCCTTGGACTGCTGGCGGCCCGTAATCTTACAAACCCTAGGTTGTCAGCCGTAATTAAAGCTGGCGTTTCCTTCATCCGTGCAGTTCCGACAGTGCTATGGGTATTAATATTTGCCATTGCCGCAGGACTTGGCAGCGTCGCAGCTGTCATCGGAATGACGTTTCACTCCATTAGCTACTTGGTTAAAGCTTACTCTGAGTCCTTCGAGGAGCTGGATGATGGCGTCATTGAAGCGTTGAAATCGAGCGGGGCCAGCTGGTGGCAAATTGTCTTTCAAGCCGTTATCCCTTCTAGCGCAACGTACTTAATCTCTTGGACGTTTATGCGCTTCGAGATTAACTTTGCCGTTGCTGTGGCTATGGGGGCGGCTGCCGGAGCAGGAGGGATCGGCTACGATATGTTTATGGCCAGCTCGTTCTATTATGATGTGCGGGAAATAGGTATGATCACGTATTTTATCCTCGCCTTTGCGGTCATTCTAGAAGTGATCGCTTCGAGAATCAAAAAGAAAATAAGAGTGTAGGTCAAGAACCGGATTCCTTATGAGAGTCCGGTTTTTTTCATGCAGCCGAGTCCCTTCATGCTATAATTTAAGCGATTGTAGAGATTAGTGGGAATCAGATGGGGGATCGATTTGGATGACGCAGCAAGAAAAACTGGCTCAAGAATTTGATCGGGTGCCTGTCAATGTGCTTGGTGTATATAAGACACCTGTGGCGGCTAACGGATTTTATCGTGGACATGAGGAGCGTCCAACGACAAAATGCGCACTGTTAATCATCTTGCGAGGTCAAGCGGAGTTTTGCTTCAATGGGGAAGAAACTTATTTGCTGAGCGCGGGAGAAGGTTTTTTTGGCGGTCTGAACAAAAGGATGACACTTCGGACCGGGAGCCAAGAGATGGAATATTTTCTTGTTCACTATATGCCAAGCCATCATACTCCTTCTGATACGCTGCTTTTGACAGAAGTATCGACGTTCTATGCAGGATTGGATAGCGAAGTGCTTGATCTGCTGGAGCTTTTGCAGTCTACTGCCACAATGCCGGATATGGTAGGACAATTGGAAAAGAAAAGTCTATTTTACCGGCTGGTGTCCAAAGTATTGCAGGCAAGCCGTTCTAGAGAAAGTCAGGACAGCTACCCGATGATTCATGATGCAGTAACCTTTATACAAGAGCATTACAATGAAAAATTGACACTTGAGCGTTTGGCTAAGCGATATGGCATGAGCGGGAAGTATTTCTCATATTTGTTTCACAAATATATGGGGATAGCCCCAATCGATCACCTGATTCACTATCGGATGAAACGTGCTGAAATTATGCTATGCACGACAGCAGCTCCGATTCATGAGATTGCCGAAACAGTAGGCTATGCTGATGCTAATTACTTTTGCCGCATGTTCAAAAAACATATGGGCTTTTCTCCATCAGAGTTCCGGCGGACGCAAAGTCTATTATAGTACTCTAGAAATTGTCCAGATGAATTTCGGGAAATATGATCTGTTCTCTAATTAAGATCTTCTCTATAATTATTGATATCGATTATCATTATCGGTAAAAATAAACGTGGTGTTAGGAGAAGAGAGAATTGAAAAAGAACAGTCAACGATTTCGAATAACCGCAATGCTTTTGTTTGCTTGTATGCTGGCGTTAACAGCATGCTCCAGCGGACAAAATAATAATTTGAAAAAAGAAGCAGCGGAGCAGCTTGCTGCGGGGGAAGATAACAGTGAATTGGCAATGTGGCCAAGGACGATCACGGATGCTAGAGGGCAAGAGCTTACAATCTCCGCCAAGCCAAAAAAAGTAGCCGTGGTGACGTGGATGATTACTGAAAACCTGATGGCACTGGATACTCCGCCTATTGCGGCGGATTCGGTTGGTGCGATGGCTGAATGGGCTTCCATGAAGGATTATTTTCAGAAGTACTCTGTCGATAATTTAGGAGATTCCCAAACCTCTATTAATTTGGAGCAATTATTGGATTTAAAACCGGATTTGATATTAGCTACAAATGCCAATGCGGATATTTACGATAAGCTTGAGCAGATTGCTCCATTGTTTGTGTTTGACTCTGGGGCGCTTTTCTCGGACTGGCAAGGTTCAATCCGATCCGTTGCGAAAGTAGTAGGTGAGGAAGAGAAGGCAGAGAAATTTATTGAACAAACGATGGAGCAAGTTGCTTTGGCGAGACAAAAGGCAAGTGAAATTGAGAAGAAGGTTGGATTTGTACGGGTCTGGAATGGCGCATTATCCTCTTTCAGCGTAGATCAATTGGCTATGTATTATGATAAAGAAAAAGGCATAGGGCTTACTATTCCGGATGGATGGCCGAAAGAAACCGGAGCGCTTTCTATTGAATCCATCACAACTATCGATCCTGACTATCTATTTATATCTGGGGCGGAAGATCAAGCCTATTTAGAAAAACTGGAACAGACCGCTGTATGGAAATCGTTACGCTCGGTTAAGGCCAATCAAGTATTCGCTATCGATTTGTCCGGTTTGACAGGTGGGCCGCTTGCTGTCCAATATGGCGTTCGCACAGTAATTGATGCGTTAAATTAATCACTGGATGTGTAGACGAGTGCTATTTGCTAGCGGTCAGCACTCGTCCACACAAGCCGAACCATTATGGATGAAGGAGAGAGGGTCATGAAAGACCATATAGCGGATACAGGACAGCCGCCGATGAAGCGGCTGTTTGGTTTTATGGGGAAGAAGCGTCAGAGTGCCATTGCGCTGTCTGCAGTTCTGGCTGTATTGTCAACTGCGCTTGGTCTTGTTCCTTATCTAATCGTATATTTGATTGCAGAAAAAGTACTGGGTAACGAATCTGGATGGCTGCAGAGCCAGTCTTATGTTGTCTTGGGAATCATTGCATTGGTCTCTATCCTGGGCAAAGGCTGGTTCTATGCATGGTCAACGCGTGCAGCACATATGACGGCATTCCCCGTTCTGTACGACATTCGCTTACTGCTCGCTCGGAAGCTGGCTGCTTTGCCTTTAGGCTATTTTCATATTCGTCCAATTGGTGAAATGAAAGAGTTAATAGATGAGAAGGTAGAGCGATTGGAACAAGGAATGGCGCACTTCATTCCGGAGATGATGGCATCCACGGCTGTACCTTTTTTAACGGCATTAACGATGCTCTTAATTGATTGGCGTATGGGACTAGCTGCACTCTTATATGCGCCACTGGTTTATTTCAGTTTTAAATGGGTAGTTGGAAGACTTGGCGTAATGATGCCAGAATTTCAACGGCACCGCATGAATGTAATGAACATGATTCTGCAATATGTGTATGGTATGAAGGTGATCAAAGCGTTTGCCCGCACGGAAGAAAACTATGATGCTTTTAGACAAGTGGTAGAAAAAGCATCACGAGAGATGCTGCGTATTAATCTTCGTATTCGCCGCTACCAGGGTGTCGTGGTCGGATTTTCCCGTGCAGGACTGCTATTTGTTATTCCGCTTGGTATTTGGCTGTATAGCAACGATAGCTTGAGCATTGCGACCTTTGTCTTCTTTGTACTGATGACGCTCAGCTTCGGCAAGACCATATTCAATGTCATTCATGCAGGAGCCCATGCGCTGGATGTTGTTAAGCACAGCATGGACAGCATTACAGCCTTTTTGCAGGAAAAATCGCTGACGGAACCGGAGAGGCCTATTCAGCCTACAGGCTCTGAGATTTGCTTTGATGGTGTAGATTTCAGCTATGACGGCAAACGGAATGTATTGAATCAGCTAAGCTTTACAGCACGTGAGGGTCAGGTAACAGCGATTGTTGGCGCATCCGGATCAGGCAAGTCGACGATTGTAAGATTGGCGAACCGGTTCTGGGACACGAATAACGGCTCCATCACAATTGGCGGTATAGATGTTAAAGAGATGGGCAGCAGTGTATTGGTAAACCAGGTGTCCAGTGTGTTTCAAGAGGTGTTCCTGTTCAACGACACAGTGCTTGAAAATATACGGATCGGAAAACCCGCGGCCAGCGATGAGGAAATTATAGAAGCAGCCAAGGCTGCCTGCTGTCACGATTTTATTATGGCGTTGCCTCAAGGATATATGACCAAACTGGGCGAGCATGGAGGCAGACTGAGCGGCGGACAGCGCCAACGAATTAGCATCGCGCGGGCGATTCTGAAGGATGCGCCGATTTTATTGCTGGATGAGGCTACCGCTTATGTGGACGCGGAGAATGAGGCGCGCATTCAGGAAGCGCTTAGCGCCTTAATTCGGCCGCACAATGGCAAGCAGAAAACGCTGCTCGTTGTCGCTCACCGTCTGGGAACAATTAAGGATGCAGATCAAATTGTAGTTGTTCAAGAGGGCACGGTTGAAGCGACAGGGAAGCATCACGAGCTGCTTGCGGCGCAAGGACGTTACGCTCGCATGTGGCAGGCCGCCATGGCAAGCGACAGGGGGCTTAGCAAAAGTGATTGGGCGATACCGCAACCGCAGCAACAAAGGAAGCCGAGTGCTGCTTCTTTGCATATGAGAAATGCCAAAGAGAAGGATTCTTCTACTGTAAGTGCTGAAACAGAATATACCAAGCTTGGAGCGGGTAAAAGCTATTGGCGCATGCTTATGAGCTTGGCCGGATCAGAGCGTGGACGGTTACTGCGCGCGTGCTTGTTTCCGCTGGTGGCAGCTCCATTCATTGCTATGACCACTTGGTCGATGATGTCCGTTATTCGCGCTTTAATGGTGGATCGGATTGGCGAGGCATGGATATATGCAGGCGTTTTGCTGCTCTGCCTATCAGGCCAAGTAGCACTAACGATCGCGTCCTTTCGCAGCTTTGAACGCTATGACAATGCGGTGGAGAAGCAGCTGCGCATTTATCTTGGCCGGCATTTGAGACGCTTGCCGATGGGATTCTTCCTACAGCGCGATGCAGCAACGCTTCAACAGCGTTTGACAGCGGATATTACAGGATTATCTGTGTATGACTCCATAGGCTCGCTGGTCCGCGGAATCGCTGCGCCCGCACTGCTTTTTATTGGAATGCTGTGGCTAGACTGGCGATTGGCGTTATGCGCAATTCTGGCAATTCCGCCTTACTTATGGATGACTAGGGGAATAAACCGCCTGTTTGACAAATCGATGCTCAGACAGCAGCAAGCCAAAGAAAAAGCAGGCCGCCAAATTTTGGAGTATGTTCAGGGCATACCCGTAATTCGCTCCTTCGCTGCCGGAGATCTGGGATTTGATCGCTATGCCCAAGCGATGGCAGAATACCGTGATGCTAATATGGCGGTACAAAACCGGATAACTCCGTATCAGTTCTGGTACGGCTCGATATTTGAAGTCAGCTTCGCCGGTGTTTTGCTGTTTGGCAGCGCTTTGTATGCAGAGAATGCGTTAGCTGGTACAACAATGCTGCTGTTCATGATTGTCATGCTGGGCTTTTTTGAACCGATTCCGCTGCTCGACTATACGTTCTCGCGGCGCAACTACATGGCAGCTGCGAAACGGGTGTCGGAAGTGCTTGAAGCAAAACCGCTAAAAGAGCCAGACGCCGGGCAGGAAAGTGTTCCGAATGGGTTTGCCATTGAACTGAATGGAGTTTCTTTTGGTTATGATCAGCACACAGCAGGAAAGGATGCAGCAGGCGAAAAACCATTGACCCTTAAAGGAATCAGTCTCTCCATTCCGGAGCGGAGCATAACCGCGCTTGTAGGACCATCGGGAGGCGGGAAGACGACCCTTCTTCATCTAATCGCCCGCTTCTGGGATATACAGAAAGGCAGTATTTCTATTGGCGGCGCCGATATTCGTGAGATGAGTATGGATACCTTAATGACACATATCTCGGTTGTGTTTCAGGATGTGTACTTGTTTCATGATACGATTGAAAACAACATTCGTTTTGGACGGCCTGAAGCGACGGATGAAGAAGTGGTTAGAGCTGCACAGGCGGCACAATGTCATGATTTTATTTCGGCGCTTCCGGATGGTTATAAAACATTAGTTGGTGAAGGCGGATCTACCTTGTCCGGTGGTGAGAAACAGCGCATCAGCATTGCCCGGGCTATCCTGAAGGATGCGCCGATCGTACTCCTTGATGAAGCGACTTCAAGCCTTGATCCGGAAAATGACCGGGACATTCAAGCGGCCTTGCTAGCTTTGTCCGCTAATAAGACATTAATTGTGGTTGCGCATCGTCTGCATACCATTCAACATGCTGATCAAATCGTTGTATTGGATCAGGGCAAAGTTATACAACGGGGCACCCATCAGGAATTAGCGGCCGAAGAAGGATTATATCGCCGTTTTTATGAGGATAGAAATCAGGCGCAGCAGTGGAGATTGAATCCTAGCTCCGACAAGGAGGAAGCAAGACTTTAGTAAAAGTTACTTGGACTCCTGTGCCAGAGTAACACTTCCGCTTCGCCTACAATATGATGAGTCTAGAAAGCTAAAGAGGTGAGTCAATGGGAGTCGTAAAAGCCAGACAACAGGATATCGATATGTTGGCAAGATTGCTTCGAGCTGAAGCGGAGACTGAAGGCGAAATGGGTATGCTCCTAGTTGGAAATGTCGGCATTAACCGGATAAGAGGGAATTGCTCTGACTTCAAAGAACTTCGGACCATTCCCCAAATGATCAATCAGCCGCATGCTTTCGAAGCGCTGCAGCATAGCTTGTATTATCAAGGTGCAAGAGACAGGGAACGCCGTCTGGCGCAGCGCGCTGTGAATGGGGAGCGGAATTGGCCGGCCAAATTCTCCTTAT
>NZ_CBVJ010000029.1 GCF_000513275.1 Paenibacillus gorillae
GGTATTTCCGTCCAGGATCGTTCGAGAATCCCGGGCCATGTCCGGATACTTGGTATAATCAGCCGCTCGCAGGACGATGGAAGAAGCACTGTTTTTATGAACCAACCGGAGAAGAATGTGAGAACATCTATAATACGTACTAATGAAAAGTTGATCCTTGAGAGCCGCGTAAAGCGCGGCATTTTTTTGATTTTGAGTCGAAAAAAGTTATTGCTACGGTTATACATAGAGCATTGAAAGACTTGATCCTTACTGCTGGATGATGTATATTGTTTTTACATTGACATTACAGCAGGTCAAAAAAAGGAGGAGCCATGTCACCACGCACGAAAGAACAAAATGATGCAATCCGGGAGATGCGGATGAGCCAAATTATGCAAGCGGCTGCGGAAGTATACTTAGAGAAAGGCATTCAATTGGAGATCCGTGATGTTGCGGTCCAGGCAGAGCTTGGCTACGGAACCGTGTATCATTACTATAAAAATAAGCAAATGCTCTTGGAGGATTTACTGTGGGATGCCTTGAATCAGGCCGAAACCGCAGTAATACCCGCTTTAACGGGAGACGACGGAAGTAGCAGTATGTTTAAAGCGGAGTCGTTCTCAAGGCTGCTCTTGCATAAGTGCATTCAGGAGCCTTCCGTATTTATTTTGCTAAAAACAGTTGCCGATAACTTTCATCACTTCCCGGGGAACCGGTTCAGCAAGCTGTATGGCGAATTTCAGGAACGAATCTATTTGCCCTTAGTGGAAATGATTCGTCAGGAGATTGGTTCCAAGTCACCGGAGAAAACTGCAAATCTGATATTTGGTTCGCTAGTGGGCTGCACAACATTAAATATCCACCACAATATGCGGAATGAGATCGATGCGGATGGAATCGTCGATATGATTTTTTCAGGCATACAGGCAAGGGAGAGATGAATGGAATGATCATCTTGAAATCGAGAACAGAAATTGAGGAAATGAGAAAAGCCGGCGGAATTGTCGCTGCTTTTCATCGATCAATTGCAGGTATGATCCGGCCGGGTGTCACGACGCTTGATATCGAGTCGTTCGCGGTGCGGTTCCTGAAGGAGAATAAGGCCAAGGCTTATACCGTTGGCTACAACGGCTATCCGTTTGCGACATGTGCGTCGGTCAACGATGTCATTGCGCATGGTTTCCCGAACGATAAGCCGCTCCAAGATGGTGATATCGTCACAATTGACATCGTTGCGCAGGCAGATGGCTGGGTTGGTGATTCGGCATGGACCTATACGGTTGGCGAAGTGTCGGAAGAAGCCCATAAACTGATGCGGGTTACGAAAGAAAGCTTATATCTGGGTATCGAAAAAGCTATCGTCGGCAACCGGATCGGCGATGTGATGCACGCAGTTCAATCTCATGCCGAGCAGAACGGATTCTCGGTGGTGCGTGATCTGCTTGGTCATGGCGTCGGAAGAGAGATGCACGAGGAGCCTAATTACCCCCATATGGGGATTCCGGGCAAAGGATTCCGCTTGAAGGAAGGGATGGTTCTGACGATCGAGCCGATGCTGAATGCGGGAAAAGCGACAATGACAATTGATGAAGATGGATGGACCGCCAGAACCGAAGACGGCTCGCTTTCCGCACAATATGAGCATACGATCGCCATTACGGCAGACGGCCCAATTATATTAACTGAACAATAGAGGTATTTGTGAGGTTTTATTAAAAATAAGCAAGTTCTCTATCAACAAACAAAGCTGCTCCCGGAGTTGCTTTGTTTTTTTGTGGGAGCTATTGCATAAATGTTTATCGGATCTTTAGAATCATTCCTTATACTATATTCCTTGAAGGGGGAGTACGCCCTTCTTTACAATGAGAAACGTTATCAATTATAATGAGTCCTAACTATTACGAGGAAGTGGGACGTTGGGATGAAGTCAAACCAGCTTGTTTGGAGCTATTCGCACATTAATTTGCATGATATTCGCCGTTTTGTCCGGTATAAAGGAGAGGCGGCCTTGACCTACCATCTACCATCAAACTGCTTTATGTACGTGGTTAAAGGAAAAGCTGCTGTAAGCTTGGGCGATATCCGCCAAAACGTCAAAAGCTTAATCGTCTTACATGGAGTTAAGGGAAGTGTCATGCAAATTGACCGCGTCGAAAATACGTTCGAATATTACTTGATCTATTATGGTGCAGAACTGCCTGAACTGATCCGGCGCCGATTGCTGCCCGTGAATGTGCGCAGCGGAGCCTATCATCATTGTTATAGCATTGAACCGGTTTCTTCGGCTGACTTGCTCCATCAGGTGAGGGAGATGCACGAGGCTTGGGAAGGCCAACGAAGAGACAAGCTTCAGAAAATTCGCGTCAAATCGCTGCTTTATCAGTTCGTTTATGAGGTGCTTCATCAAGCGAACACAAAAGGTGCGCTCATTGTTCGCAACGATATCGTTGCCCAAGCAATTCACTATATGAATGCTCATTATGCGAAACCAATCACGCTGGAACAATTGGCTGAAAGCCTGAATTGCAGCACACGTCATCTAACGAGATTGTTTAAGAATAGCACTGGCAGCAGTCCGATTGAATATATCATCGATATCCGGATTACGAAAGCGAAGGAACTGCTTGTAAGCACAGACGCTACACTGCAGGAAATTGCTGAAAGCATCGGACAGCCGGACAGTTATTATTTCAGCAGAATGTTCAAAAAACGTCTTGGGGTATCGCCGCTGCAGTATCGCAAGGAGAAGCATAGAGATTCTAAGCGTCCTTATATGTCATCCCGTTTGGCTCGATATGACATTGGAGGTCCCGCTTCGTCCATATACAATAGTGATAAAGATTATCATTATTATTCAGGTGGAGGAGAAGGAAATTCTATGATGTATCGCAGTAATAAATTGGCAGTAACGATGCTGCTTTGTCTGACTCTAGTGTTAAGCGCATGTTCGGCGACCGGCAACAGCGGTTCAGGTACAACAGCAGGGGGAAATTCGACGCCGGCCCTTACACAGCAAAACGGAACTGGACAAGCTGGAACGGTAGAATCGTCAACACCACAACAATATGCGGCTTCTATTGAAACGAAGTTCGGAACAGTAGAAATCACGCAGCAGCCGCAGCGGATCGTCGCGCTTGGCTGGGGGGATGCGGAAACGGTTCTAAGCCTGGGATACGAGCCTGTCGGAGCTAGCGACTGGGTGGCATTCGGCGGGGACGGAATTGGTCCTTGGCTGGAGGGCAGTTACAAGAATTCACCTACTTTAATCGGAACACTAGAGCCGGATTACGAGCTGATTGCAAGTCTTAAGCCAGACCTGATTTTCGATGTGAAATCGTCTGGTGACGAGGAAAGATACAAGCGTTTGTCGGAAATCGCTACAACGGTGGGCATTCCGGCAGGGGCAGACCGATACAAAACCTCATCTGAGGACCAGCTGCGCATTATTGCAAAAGCGTTAAACAAGGAAGCAGAGGGAGAAGCGCTTCTCAAGCAGGTCAATGACAGATTCGCCAAAGCAGTAAGCGAGCATCCGGAGTTTGCGGGCAAGACTGCGGTTGTCGGCTCTTATCAATCGAGCGGCTTCGGTGCTTATGTAACGGGAAGCACTCGTATTGACTTTGTTACCCGTCTCGGTTTTGTGGTCAAGCCAGAGATCGAGAAGATGGAAAATACGAACTTCGCCATTAAAGTTGCGGATGAGCGGCTGGAGTTGCTAGATGCAGATTTGACGGTAATCGTGCCTATCGGCGTTGAACCGAATATAGTGAGAGAGCATCCCTTGTTTCAAAAGGTTCCTTCCGTAGCAGAAGGCAGGGCGCTCGTATTGGATCGCGAATCCTCCCGTGCATTTTCTACAGGCAGCATCAAGGCTTTGCTTTGGACAATCGATCATCTGGTGCCACAATTTGCGGAAATGCTGGATGGTAAGGAGTAATCCGTCGTGACATCAGCATCAAGGAATGAACTTAGTGAAGATAAGGCACCAGCTCGAATACTCGGAACACTGGCTGGCAGAACAACAGGATTGCTTGTTCTGCTAGTCCTTCTTGCGGTCGCAGTAGTCCTCAGCTTACTAGTTGGAGCTAAGGCGCTTGCTCCGTCAGTCGTCTGGTCGGCACTAACCGCCCCGGACGGCAGTTATGACCATACAGCCGTCCTGCTAACACGATTGCCGCGAACTGTTCTAGCATTGACAGTGGGGTTGGCGCTCGGATTGTCGGGCGCGCTTATCCAAGCTTTTACGCGAAATCCGCTCGCCGATTCTGGTATATTGGGTGTCAATGCGGGAGCCGCTTTTGCTGTAGCGATTGGTGTAGGCGTCTTCTCCGTATCGTCCATTTCCGGTTATATGTGGTATGCCTTCGGAGGCGCATTGCTTGCCTCGATTGCCGTTTACTTGATAAGCGGAGGGGCAGGGAGAATTGCGCCTAATCCTTTGCAGATTACGCTGGCGGGAGTTGCGCTCGGAGCGGTGTTGAGCGGAATCACTACCGTTCTGCGGATGATTAATAGCGAAGCCTTTTCGAAAATGCTGTATTGGAGCGTTGGATCGCTGGCAAGAAGGAGCCTTGCAGAGCTGTGGCCCGTCTTGCCATTTATTTTGCTAGGTACGCTGATTGCGCTGGTCATTGCGCCAACGCTTAACGCCGTTGCTTTGGGCGATGAACGTGCGGCTTCCATGGGTGTAAATATTAATCGAACGAGAATCCTCTCGCTGATAGCTGTAGCCTTTCTAGCAGGAGGGGCGACAGCGGTCGCTGGCCCAATCGGCTTTGTTGGCTTAATGGTTCCGCATTGCGTACGCTGGATCGTGGGACCGGATCAACGTTGGATTTTTATCTATTCACTAGCAGCAGCTCCACTGCTATTGCTAGCTTCTGATATTGTTGGCAGGGTGGTGATGCCGCCATCAGAAATTCCAGTAGGTATCATCACTGCATTTATCGGTGCTCCTGTACTGATTGTGCTCATTCGAAGAAAACAAGCAAGCGGCCTATAACTGAGGGAATGGCAAGCAAGGGGGATGAAGAGATGCAGCCCATTCAGTTCGGCCGGCGTGAGATTGTATTGACCTGGCCTGTAAAATGCAGGGTGGGAGTTAGAGCCGCGGCGATAACTTTAGTCATGCTGGGAGGCGTACTTGTTCTTGCCGCAATGTCGCTGGTTTACGGCACGATGCAAGTCAGACTTATTGACGCTGTGGGTGCCATATTTGGACAAGCGGAAGGGATGACTCGAACGGTTGTAGTGGAGTGGCGGCTTTCAAGAGTGGTTGCCGCCATCGTCTTTGGAGCAGGCCTTGGCGTAAGCGGAGCGATCTTCCAATCGTTGACCAAGAATCCGCTGGGTTCGCCTGATATCATCGGTTTTAGCTCAGGTGCCTACACGGGAGCGCTGCTGGTGCTGCTCGGTACAGGCGCCGTTTCCTTTGCAATGGTTGCAACCGGCGCCATTGCTGGCGGTCTTGCAACCGCCGTTATTGTTTATGCGCTTGCGTTTCGCGGCGGTTCGAAGGGCTTCCGGCTCATTATTGCCGGGATTGCCTTATCCGCTATGCTGAGCAGTCTGAATGCGATGCTGCTGCTGCGCAGCGATTCGGATGCGGCATTTTCAGCTGCAGCTTGGGGCATCGGCTCACTTAACGGTGTAAGCTGGTTGCATGTGGCGCCTGCTTCTATCGTTACACTAGTGCTGCTGCTGCTTTCCGGACTTCAAACAAGAGCGCTTCGTGAAATAGAGCTTGGAGATGATGCTGCGAAGGCGCATGGCGTATCTATTGAAAGATCACGTTTCTTGCTCATCGCGACAGCAGTAGTGCTGACTGCAGTACCGACGTCTGTGATGGGGCCGGTTACCTTTGTCGCATTGGCGGCTCCCCAAATCGCCCGCAGATTGGCCGGTTCGTCACGCAGCTTAATTCCAGCCGCAGTAATGGGCGCTTTATTGCTGCTAGCGTCCGATTTTCTAGCTCAACGGGCTGTTAAAGGAACGATTTTACCAGTTGGAGTGGTCACCTTGTCTCTGGGCGGCGTCTATTTGGTATGGCTGTTGTTCTCACAGGCAAGAAAAAGACAACACGATTAACATTGCAATAGGAGTGGAGGTTGCAGACCGAGATGATAAATACTGAGTGTCAAGACGAACGCCACCAGAAAGGGCATATGCATTTACCGAATTCACCTCTATGGGCCCATCATCTGACTGTCAGCTATGATAAACGGAAAATTATACAAGAGCTGTCGGTGCAGATTCCGCATAATTCCTTTACGGTTATTATCGGTCCCAACGCATGCGGGAAGTCTACGTTGTTACGCGCGTTGTCTGGTCTGCTGAAGCCGGAGCTTGGACATATTGTTCTGGATGGCAAGGCACTAGCAGCCAGCAAAAGCAAAGAGATTGCCCGCAAGCTGGGATTGCTTCCGCAGTCTGCAATTGCACCCGAGGGCATTACAGCAGCGGATCTTGTAGCACGCGGACGATATCCGCATCAAAGCCTGTTTCGGCAGTGGTCGGAGACGGATGAGCAGATTGTCGCAAATGCGATGGAGGCGACGGGGACCAGAGAGCTGTCGCATCGTTTGGTTGAAGAGCTGTCGGGCGGGCAGCGGCAGCGGGTATGGGTTGCTATGGCGCTGGCACAGCAGACGCCTCTCCTGCTTCTCGACGAACCGACCACCTATCTTGATATTGCTCACCAAATCGAATTGATGGAGCTTTTTGCGGAGTTGAACAAACAGGGGAATACGCTTGTCGCTGTGCTGCATGATTTGAACCACGCAGCGCGTTATGCTACTCATCTTATTGCTATGAAGGATGGCCATATTGTTGCACAAGGCCGTCCCGGCGATATTGTGACGGAGCAGCTGGTCGAAGAGGTATTTGATCTGCCTTGCAAAATTATTGAAGACCCCGTTACGAAAACCCCTCTAATTGTTCCAATCGGCAAGCGCAACTCACAATAGGTTCTGTGATTGGTTGATTAGGTTAGCGGGAAGTAATCGTTTAATATATCGTCACAGCAGCCCATGAGTAATTGGCTGCTGTTGTTATTGAAGCACTTTTTAATAAGATTAGTATTAAAAAAGAAAAACGACGGCTGCCGGTCAGAAAGACCGATTGTCGTCGTTTTTAAATATTCCCGATAATATTCTGCACATTGTTAATCATTCCGGTCCATACGGTTATCGGCCTATCCGGATAAGTGAAGGCTACGTCAATATAGTCGCCTAAAGACCTGCATGGCTCTCCATAGCTCGGATCGGCGTTTGGATCAAACGAGGTTGCAGAAAGCCGAGTATTGACCGCAAAGGTAGCTCCTGCATCTCCGGAAGTCGTACCATAAACATCAAGCAAGCTGGAATTTACGCGATTCGTATAATAAACGATTTGGATCAGACCGGTTACACGGGATACCGAGATATTCGGATAAAAGTTTTGCGTCCCGGGAGGGCTGTCATCAACTTGAATCGGTGCGGACCATGTATTACCTTGATTGGTCGATCTGGATAGATAGATATGGGAAGATCCCGTTCGGTAATCCTGCCAGACGGCATATACGATGCCTTGACCTAAATTTGGCGACAAATCCACGGCAAGAAATGCGCTCGTTAGCACACGGAAACCAAATCCGGTCACTGGAAGCGGACTAGGTACTAAAGAAATATTGGATACGGCCACGGTCGAATTGAACGTAGCTCCACCATCATCTGAGCGGCGAAAGAGGAATTGCGGGTTGCCAGGACTGTACTGTGCCCAAGCTATATATACCTGACCGGTTGGTCCAACTACGACATTGGAACCGAATGTAGCAGTACCGACCATCTGATTGGAGAGCAGAATTGGAGTCGACCACGTTTGTCCGCCGTCCATTGATCGTTGGTAGTAGGAACCTGAGGTGGCAAAATTATCATAATAGCGGTTAAAGCCCATATGGACGAAGCCTTGATAGGGACTGCCATTGGAATTATCGATTTCAATCCACGGCTTATCATTATAGATTTGTACACCATAGCCTTCACAAGTGATGATGGGATTCGAAAAAGTTACTCCATTGTCGTTTGAGGTATAAACCGCAATCGATGAATCCATAACTGGATTCAGATTCAGCTGTGTGGAAGCAATGATGAACTTATTGCGGTATCCATAAGAACCAACAGCATTGCCTTGCGTCGTAAAGCCCGGTGCCAGCGCAAGCGTGAAGGCGGAGGGGTAGGTGAATCCCCCGTCTTGGGAGACATAAACATTAATTCGTGAAGTGCCTGTAGCAATGCTGCTGGAAGTTACAATGACCGTCAAATTGTTCAGTGTGTTTACGGTGATGGACGGCTCCTGCTGAGACAACGTATCGTTCGTAACCGGAATATTGGTCATGCAGACTCTCTCCTATCTATCCCAATATTTGACCCGTTAAATTTACAGGACCCGAAATCGCAACATTGCCAAGGCCAAAATAGGAAACCGTCAAATAATAAGGTACGGCAACTCCTATCAATGTGGGATCTGGCGTCTGCGTATGAATAAACGAAGTATTAAATGAGGTTTGAATAATAAAGCCCAGGTTTCCGGGAAACAGCTCGGAATCGGTGGTCTCGAATAAAATTGGATTCGAGGGGCTAAAACCATTTTGGCGAATACGGAAAGTCAATTGAGGAGTGACGGCTTGGTTCAATAGCTGCACGCTCCAGCCGATATTGCCCCAAAAGGTCATTTGATTAGTCGAGCTGCTGGCAGTGAGCCAAATGGAAGTCAAATGGATTTCGACGCCTTGGGTCAATCCAAGTGGAAGAGATCCTCCGCCTGCCTGAACATCCTGCGTTGAATATTGCAAAATAGTAGGCATTTCTTAGTTCCTCGCTTTCGTAATAGAAATGTGAGATATAGGTTACTGTACGTTTACCCGAGTATCATGCCTGACAAATTTACCGGGCCTATAACGGCTGCACTTCCGATTCCGTTATTTTGGACGGTCAAGAAATATTGCTGAAAGGTGCCGACGATGGAAGGAATGGGATTCTCCGAATGATCAAACGAGCTATTAAAGTTGATCGGCATAATAAACTGATTGAAATCCGGCAGGTATTGAGCATCATTCGTCTGGAATACGATCGGCGAGCTTGTAGTGGATCCTCCGCGGCGAATGCGGAAAATCAGGCTAGGAATAACGGTTTGATTTAATAACTGTGTCTCCCAGCCGACCGTAGCGGAGAATAAAATGTTAACATTAATACTCGGAATATTGAGAAAGATTGAGGTTAATGCAACTTCAGTGCCGGTAGGCAAATTTAAAGGAAGGGATCCGGTGCCGATCGCAATCTCTTCGTATTCAAAATCAAGGATATTGAGCATTTAATGCAGCTCCTTCGTGATAAAATATTGCTGGTTTAACGTTTATATGCGTTAATTAGCCTAAGACAAACCCGGTTAAATTAACAGGACCGACGATAGTGGCATTGCCTACTCCGATATTTTGAACCGTCAGAAAATATTGCTGGGCAACACCGATAACGGACATTGGAGGAAGCTCCGTATGATTAAAAGCCGTCGTGATTCCGATGTTGGCACTAATGGCTGTATTCCCGATTAAAAGTGCAGAATCCGACGTTTGAAACACAATCGGGGAGTTTGTCCCAAATCCTCCACGGCGAATGCGGAAAATCAGTTCCGGCGCAATGGTCGAAGTACCCACAAGCGCTTGCCATCCTACCGTGGAATACATAAAGATATACTGGTTTATCCCGGTCACTCCAAGCCATATTTCGGTTAACGGCAGCTCGGGTTGTCCGGCATTTACCGCTAGCGGCAGCGAGCCTCCGCCAATCGGCACCTCTTCAAATTCGAAATCCAGAATGTTAAGCATGTAAAACCATCTCCTTATTTAAACCTTACTTGAATAAGCGAATCCAAAAAATCCTTCCCAGCGTGATTACAGCATGTCCAACTGGATGGATCAGCTTTCTATGAATTTTATAAAAACGCTCTTAATCACAGTATTCAATGCGAGATTAATAGAAACGTACAAATGCCCTAATTCTTCTAAATAAATTTGCAATAACTAAAGAAGCTTTCGGACCATAGCATCGGCCGAAAGCTTCTTTGTTATTGTTATACCAGCAGTCCATCTCTTTTTGGCTTTTTATTTAATTAGCGGCGCTTGAATTAATGTCGAGAATTTAAATGGATGAACATGACCGTCGTTAAAGGTTGGATGTCGAAGAATATCCAGGCAGAACCGTTCAAGCTGAAGATAATGGTCATAGATCAGAGGGAGCAGTCAAGCAAGCAGAGCTATTCCCTGGAATGAACCGACGTCCATTGCGTGCTGCAGCTGGAGCGAATGTCACTCAAATGCATTATGCAAGAAATCGGGTCATAACCCCTGAAATGGTGTACATCGAGTTAAGAGAAAACGTAACTCCAGAATTTGTGCGTAACGAAGTGGCTGCCGGGCGAGCCATAATTCCATCCAACATCAATCACTGTGAAAGTGAACCGATGATTATCGGACGAAATTTCTTTGTGAAAATCAATGCCAATATCGGAAGTTTCGCCGTAGCATCATCTATCGACGAAGAAGTAGAAAAGATGAGATGGGCAACACGTTGGGGAGCGGATACCATTATGGATCTGTCCACGGGTAAAAATATTCATTAGACACGGGAATGGATTATCCGCAATTCTCCCGTACCAATCGGTACAGTTCCTTTGTATCAAGCACTGGAAAAGGTGGGCGGCAAAGCAGAGAAACTGAATTTGGAGGTTCATAATTTGTTCAAAATAAGTTCTGCGATGCTGCAGTGTCTCCGTATGGAACTCTCTTTACATCGAAGTATCGATCTGCTAGTATAACTAATTGTTAACCTATTATTTTAAAATATAGGTTAACAATTAAAAATGGATGGTGATCATAATGCTAACAGACTACGAACGACTTGCTGGCCTAAATAAAGATTACTTATGGAATCCTTTTACTCAGATGAAAGACTACATAGACCCGCTTATCATTGAACGCGGTGAGGGAATACAACTCTTTGATGTACAAGGCCGCGCTTATTATGACGGTTTTTCTTCTGTTTGGCTTAACGTACACGGTCACAATGTGCCGGAATTAAATCAGGCGATCACAGATCAGTTAGGTCGAGTTGCGCATTCAACCCTGCTCGGAATGGCCAATAGACCAGCAATTGAGCTTGCGGAAAAGCTGGCGGGAATTACACCGAAAGGTTTAAACAAAGTCTTTTACTCTGATTCCGGAGCGACAGGAGTGGAGATTGCGATTAAAATGGCCTTTCAATATTGGCAGAATAAGGGGGTCAAGAGCAAAAGCACTTTCATCACAATGAATCAGGCGTACCACGGCGATACAATCGGGGCAGTCAGCGTGGGTGCGATACCACTCTACCACGAAGTGTTCCGTCCTATGCTATTCCCATCTCACGTTATTCCTTATCCCTACGCTTATCGTCATGAAGGTGGCGAGAAGATGGCACTCGATGCAACATTAACCGCTCTTCGACATCTTCTCGAGACACGTGCGGAGGAGATCGCAGCACTTATCGTGGAGCCGATTGTTCAAGGTGCCGGCGGCATCATTATCATGCCACCAAACTGTTTGAGAGAGATGGCTGCATTATGCCGAAAGCATGATGTCCTCTTGATAGCTGATGAGGTAGCAACCGGTTTTGGTCGGACGGGTGCTATGTTTGCCTGCGATCTGGAAGAGGTCAGTCCGGATTTGATGGTAATTGGAAAAGGACTTACCGGAGGCTATTTGCCTGTGGCAGCGACGCTTGCTACGGATGAAATCTATCAAGCATTTTATGCCGATTACGAAGAACAAAAAACTTTTTTCCATGGGCATTCCTATACGGGAAACCCGCTTGGTTGTGCAGTTGCATTGGCTAGCTTAAAGCTGATGGAAGAACGAAAGATGATTGAAAAGGTAGAAGCAAAGGCAGCGTTTGTCGAACATAAACTCGCGAAGTTAAAGGATCGGCCTCATGTTGGCGATATCCGGCAAAAGGGACTAATGGTCGGCATCGAACTCGTGCGAAATAAGATTTCACGCGAGCCCTACGAATGGGTAGAACGGATAGGTGTTCGTGCGACTCAGCGGGCAAGGGAACTCGGGATGTTAACAAGGCCTCTTGGTAATGTGATGGTATTCATTCCTCCCCTTTCCAGCTCGGAAACCGAGCTGGATGCTATGACGGATATTTTGGCGCAATCTATTATTGACGTTACCGAAGGTGGTTGAGTTAAATGAGCAAAGCGATTGATAAAACGATCATACCTGGTTTATTTATAACTGGTACAGACACTGGCGTCGGAAAAACAATAGTAACGGCCGCCATTGCCGCTGCGCTTCGTGCCGAAGGGATGGATGTCGGTGTCTGGAAGCCCGTGCAATCAGGTGAGACGATGGGCCGCGGGATGACCGATGCTGAAAGATTGTTGTCTCTTACGGGAATCCAGGAACGACCTGAAGTTGTTGCCCCTTTTACTTTCGAAGCTCCTTTAACTCCGATGCTCGCTGCCAAACAATCTGGAGTAACGTTAACAGTAAGGGAGATTATCTCTGCAGGATCACCGCTTGTTGATCATTACCAGGCGCTAATCGTCGAAGGCGCTGGCGGTGTCGCGGTACCGTTGACCGAAGAGGCTTTCGTGGCAGACTTCATTGCGGAACTCCGTATACCTGCATTGATCGTAGCTCGCTCCGGTCTTGGTACGATTAACCATACAATTCTAACCGTCTCCTATCTTGAGCGAATCGGAGTCCCAATCATTGGCGTTATTATGAATGACATAGAACATACAGAATCGAATGACGACCCTAGTATCGCTATGAACGCAGAGCTCATTGAACGCTACAGTGGACTTAAGGTCCTTGGTCGATTACCCCGATTACCCCGTTTGCATACTGGATTTAACTCAGAAACGTTACTAGAGACATTTCGAGCAGCAATTAATCTCGCGCCTATTAGAGATGCAATAACAGTTCAAACCATGGGAGGATGATTACGTTGGACATCAAAATTGCAAATATGAAGTGTCGATCGATCATCAAATCATCGAGAATTTTGGATTCGAACAGGCGGTGACATTATGAAATGGATGGAAGAAGAACTCAAATTATTGTCAGCAATGTCGTTGGAGCGTTCTTTGCATCAAAGCGAAATCGACCGGGAATCTCCTGGATACACGATGCGCAGCGGACGTGCACTACTTAATCTTTCTTCCAATAATTATCTTGGTCTCGCAGACAATCCCGCTATCATCGAGGTGATGAGGGAAGCTCTGCTGTCCGAAGGTGTCGGTTCAGGAGCTTCACGTCTAGTAACAGGCAACCGGACGCCCTATGGCCGGCTGGAACAAGCTCTGGCAGAGTGGCAACGATGTGAAGCTGGACTTGTAATTGCGAACGGTTATATGGCTAACTCCGGAGTAATTGGAGCGCTTGTTGGCCGCGGAGATGTCGCTTTTTAGTGATCGTTTGAACCATGCAAGCATCGTAGACGGGGTGGTTCTCAGTCGTGCGGAGCACGTTCGGTACCGTCATAATGATATGGAACATTTGCGGACACTGTTGAAAAAATACCGCGATCGAAGGCGAAAGCTAATTGTTACGGATGCCGTTTTTTCCATGGATGGTGACAAAGCTCACTTGCGCGAACTCGTTGCTCTAAAACAAGAGTTTGGAGCGATGCTGATGGTGGACGAAGCGCACAGCGGGGGGATTTACGGAAGATGCGGTGAGGGATTGAGCTATGATCTTGGATTGCAGGATCAAGTCGATATTCATATGGGGACATTCAGTAAATCATTCGGCGTTTATGGCGCTTATATTTGTGGCAGCCGTACATTGATTCGATGGTTAGTTAATCATGCTAGACCGCTTATATATTCGACTGCTTTGCCGCCGTCTATTGTAACCGGGATATCAAAGGCATTAGAGTTGGTCATTTCGGATCACTGGCGCCGGGAAAGGTTGCTCGAAGTAAGCCGATTATTTCGTTCTTTGCTAAGCGATTCTGGTTTCATTACCGGTGACGGTGACTCTCCAATCGTACCGTTGATTGTGGGTGATAATGAAACCGCTATGCGATTTAGTCTTGCGCTTGAAGAACAAGGGATTGCAGCGGTTGCGATTCGTCCTCCCTCAGTACCTGATGGTACAGCTCGCATTCGATTTTCGTTATCAGCCGTACATTCGGACAAGGAATTGATCGATGCCGCCTATTATATCCGTACTATCGGACATCAAATTGGGGTGCTGTGATGACTGTATCTGAAAAGAACGGGTCTATCTTATGGTTAACCGGCTGGAGTATAGCAGATTCCGTATTCAATAGGCTTCGCGAGTGGTTGCCAGAATATCATCATGTAACCGTTGACTATAGTCATGCGGATACGCCAGAGCAAATGAAGTCTCTTACTGAGATAGCAGCAGCAAATATACAGCATCCCTTGATAATCGGAGGCTGGTCCCTTGGGAGTTTATTGGCATTGAGACTCGCTGCCAAAGGCTTGGCTGACGGTCTATTGCTATTTGCGGCAACCGCTAGATTTACACGTCCCAAAGATGAGTCTGATCGTGGTTGGGCCGATGCCTATGTGAGGCAGATGTGCACCGGAATCGTGAAAGATCGAGAAGCAGTAGAAACAAAATTTCGACGAATGCTGTTTACAGAAGCGGAACGTGAGATGAGGAAAGATCAGAATCTTCCTCCTCACGGTGCCTGGACGGTCCAGGCATTAATCGCTGGGCTGCAAATCTTACGAGAAGAGGAAGTCCTATCTCAATTGACCCATATTCATTGTCCGGTATTGCTGGTTCATGGCACTGAAGATGAAATATGTCCTTATGGTGCAGCTTTGGAGCTTGCTTCTTTAATGCCTCATGCCAGGCTAGATTCAATACCTAATAGCGGACATGTGCCATTTCTGGGGAGGGAAGAGCAAATTGCAAAAGGATTCAGGAGCTGGTGGCATGAACAATCGAAAAACAGCAATTCAGCGTCAATTTAATCGTAGCGCAGAGGGATTGTATGACATTCACGCCGATGTACAGCGTACAATGGCAGCCCAACTTGCAAAGTGTCTTATAGGTTGGCACAGCAGCGGCAGAAATGCAGACGAGCTGAACATGCTGGAAATTGGCTGTGGTACAGGTAATTTGACTGAACTATTGCTAAACCAATGGCCATATGCTTCGATTACTGCGCTAGATATCGCACCCGCAATGATTAAAGCTGCAGAACAACGGTTTAAGTCCAGTCAATCGGGTAATATAAGTTTTCTTCAGGCCGATGTGGAGATGTGGGCAGCCGCAGCTCCATCTGATTCCGTCGACCTCATTATTTCCAATGCCTGCTTTCAATGGCTAAGTCACCCGAGTCAAACGCTAAGTCACCTGAAGAGGATCCTTCGCAAGGGGGGCTTGCTAGTATTCACGACATTTGGACCAAAAACATTCCACGAGCTCCATCAGGCTTTTACTGATGTTTATTACGCAAATGGAATGGAGCCGCAGCGGCATGGATTATCAGTACTGTCACCAGATCAATGGAAAGACGCTCTTATGGAAGCTGGGTTTTCTACTATCTGCTATCAGCAGGATCTAGTAAAGGAAGCGTACACTTCACCCAGAGAATTTCTTCAATCTATAAAAGCGATGGGCGCAAGCACCTCTGAAGCTATTAAAATAGGCAGACTCAGCTCTCGGCGATTGTTCACTGAAATGTATAAGGTATATGAGGAGAAGTATAGTATTCAGGACGGTGTCGTTGCCACGTATGAGTTGCTTTTGTTTCAAGCGGGATGAACCAAACTTTTAGCCGAAGTATCCGCTGCCGTTGCTTTGATCCGTTATTATTTTCCTATTGTTTCAACTCCTGATATTGACAAATATACCAGGGCCAAATAAAATAAATTCAATCCGCATAGGATGATTTACTCTCGAAAGGGGATGTGCAAAAGCATATGACAAATACAATGACAATTTCAAATACGGTGATTTTACTTTAAAACTGAATATTAGGCGCAAGTCAAAAGTTTAGGGGGACTTCCCCTTTATTAGCTGCGCCGCATTCAAAGTAACCTATTGTGTATACTGCTGTTTGCGGGATGCGATGCAAATCGTGTTCTATTTGTTTGCAGATTTTTCTGACAGATACCGCAAAACAACCAGCTTCCAAAGAGGCTGCTTGTTTTGCGGTATTTTTGCGTCCAAAATTCGTATCTCAACTAAGGAGCGATGTAAAATAATTAATTTGCAAGCATACGGCTATCGAGACAGCCAAACAATTAACGGATTAATTCCAGCAAGGATTATAGAAATCCATCGTGAGCAATACAAGGCAATCTGCGAGCATGGAGAGGTTGCTGCTACCCTCAAAGGCTCGTTTGTCTATGAACTGAAAGAAAGAAACGAATTCCCGGCAGTCGGCGATTTCGTATGGTTGAAATACAATCACAACGGAAGCTCAAGCATCGTCAATGTTATGCCTCGGCAATCAAAATTTTCCAGAACGGATTTTTCCGGACACGCTGCAGGCTATGTCAAAACCGTACTAGAGCAAGTTGTAGCAGCTAATTTCGATTATGTGTTCATCATGTCGTCACTCAATCAGGATTTCAATGTGAACCGTATTGCCCGGTATTTAACGCTAGCTAGACAAAGTGGCGGCCTTCCTGTCATTGTCTTGACCAAAGCCGATTTATGCGAAACCTATGAGGAGAAAGTGGAATTACTGCGAAATATTGCAGGCGATATCGACATTATCGCTTTGAGCAGTTTTACGAAAATGGGTCTTGAACGGCTTAGTGATTTTTTAAAACCCGCAAAGACGATTGTCTTTCTAGGCTCATCTGGGATAGGCAAGTCATCTTTGCTCAACGCATTGGCTGGGCATGAATTGATGGCCGTTAAGGAAATTCGTGAGGATGATGCGAGAGGCCGGCATACAACCACACACAGGCAGCTCGTGAAGCTTCCTTCGGGCGCTCTTATAATTGACACACCTGGTATGCGTGAACTCGGATTGTGGCAGGCAGATGAAGGAATTAGCGCGTCTTTTTCCGTGGTTGAACAACTATTTGCCGGATGCCGGTTTTCTGACTGCAATCATAACCAGGAACCGGGCTGTGCGGTGCAGACTGCGATTAAGAACGGAAGCTTGACACAAGAGAAGTGGAGCAGCTATCTTGCGCAAAAACGTGAATCGGGCTTTGTTGCAAGAAATTCAGGAATGAAGAAAGGAAAGAAGAAAAATGGATAGGAGACATAACATGTTGATGATAAAAGAAGAGTCACTTTTTCAAGCGTTGACTATACTGTTAGGTACGCCCGTCAGCGATGCCTCGTATGAGATGGAGACATTGCAGGGAGGAACGGTTGGGGAAGTACACTTTGTAAGCGGTGAGGCTGTAACAGGAAGTGATCGTCAACCGTATAAGCTTGTTGTGAAAACACAGCGGAAGTGGGAAAGGCATGGCGATCCGAATTGCTGGCGACGGGAACATGATCTATATGACGCAAATGTAATCATTCCCAATCAAATCAAGCTGCCGTGCTGTTTGCTGCTCGAAGAGGAGGCAGACTTGACCCGCATCTGGATGGAATATGTAGAAGGTGTAACAGGCAAGCATCTGGATGCTGAAGATCTGGTACTCACTGCAGAAAGGCTTGGCAGCTTCCAAGCAGATTACCACCTAAGAGGACGGAGGGATCTAAGTTTGCTAAGAGGTTACCCGGCTGTAGGTTCCAGCTTTGACCTTTGGTGGAACAACGTGAAAGAGCCGCTTCGCGACACTATTGAAGGCTTCCCTGATGAATTACGGCAAATTCTTAATGGCTATGCGGAGCAAGCTAATGAGCTGCTTAACTTATTAGAAGCTCTTCCAGTAACTCTGTGTCAGGGAGACGTACACCAAGGTAATATAATTTTACGCAAAGATAGCGGGACCACTTCGGTATATCTCATTGACTGGGACTGCGCTGGATATGGCCGGATGGGAGAGGATGCCATAGACCTCCTTATAGAAGCTTTCGTCTATTCGGACTGGGATGTTTCCATGCTGCCTGGCTTACGACGGGGCATCATGGACAGCTACTGTCAAGGCGCAAAGCTTCAAGGTGTAGATTTTGACTTGGGGGATAAGCTTGTGCGGGATGTTTTTGTCCTTGCATGGGGCTTCCGTATTGTCAGTATCTACTTGTATGGACAGAATGAATGTCCAAAGGAGCGTTATGTACAAATTCTTTATGCCATGCTCACTTAATTTAGAGCAGGACACCGTTTGAATAGTTGATAAATAGATTTGTGAATTATGGAAACATTTACAAGAGAACGTATGTGCGCTAAACTACTATTAACTTGAGTCATTATGTACACGATGTGCTGTTTCTATTTATCAATTCAATTTGCCAGGTGGAGGGTAATATGAATGAATTTATTGAAATAAAAGGTGCTCGGATACACAACCTGAAAGACATCGAAGTACGAATTCCGCGAAATAAACTGACTGTAATTACCGGTGTCTCAGGCAGCGGCAAGTCAAGCTTGGCTTTCGATACTTTATATGAAGAAGGTAAGCGAAGGTACCTCCAATTTTCAGGGGAACCGTATATGTTTGATACGAACCCTAAGTTTGACATGATTTCCGGATTGTCTCCCACTGTTGCGGTTGAACAGCGGATTATCCGCCAATCCAATCCGAGAAGTACAGTCGGCACGCGATCGAAGGTTGGGAATTTATTGGCGATTTTATTTTCCGCATACGGATATCGCGAATCTATGCACGACGATGGTTTGCCGCTTTCTATGGAGTTTTTCCAGAAAAATTCTCCTAAAGGAATGTGCGTGAAATGCTTAGGTACCGGTCGATACCATGAGATTGATGAGGATGCAATTATCAAGCTGGATATCCCGATCAAAAGCATTTTTAATGGTTTTTTGATGAAGCATAGATTCCATAAAACGAATTTTAAAAATGTTTTGCGAACTGCATCAAATAGACGTGAATCATTCAATCGGCACATTATCGGACGAATTATTGCTATTGTTTAAATATGGATGCCGCAAAAGCGGGTTTGTGGGAGCTGTCGTGTTTTTTCATGATATGCAGAAGCATGTGACAAGCAAGCACATCCGGCACAATAGTATGGATAAAGAAATCGACTTATGGGGGATCAAAGCCGCTCATGTAATATGCCCCAAATGCAAAGGCTCAGGTCTTGGTGCACAAGCCATTCACACTACACTCTCAGGCAAAACGATTACAGAGCTTGAGAATATGTACATAGACGAACTATTAGACTTTTTCATCAATCACAGGGACGCATTGCCTGGTAAAAACCTCATTGGCGAGATCATCATAAAGCTGCAGTGTATGATAGATGTCGGTTTGCACCATCTCGCTCTTTCTCGTCAAGTGCCTACTCTCTCAGGCGGCGAAATTCAGCGGCTTTTCCTCGCATCGTTTATAATCGCAGAAATGGATTCGATCATATTTATTTTTGACGAGCCAACAATTGGGCTTCACGAGGCGGAAAAAGAATCGCTGATCAACATCATACAAAACCTTGTCAAACGCGGAAATACCGTTGTGGCCGTGGAGCATGACGAAAACTTTATGCTTGCCGCCGATTATATTATAGACCTTGGTCCCGATGCCGGTATTTATGGAGGAGAGCGAATTTTCCAAGGCAGTCTACAGGAGTTTAAATTATGTAATACCTCTAGAACCGCACCTTATCTCACTGGCACAAACATAGTTAGATTCAAAAATAGCTATAAACTGGTTGATAACCAGAAATTGCTGACAATCGCGCATGCGAATCTGCATAATTTGCGAGATGTTACCGTTTCGATACCCCTTGGATTAATGGTGGGTATTGCGGGAGTGTCAGGCAGCGGGAAATCCAGCTTGATTCACGATACGTTGGTACCTAAGCTGAAGCAATTATTGAAGAACAAACTCGTGCATGAAGTTGATGACGATGATATTTCACTTATGATGAATGAAGCTTCCGTAACCGGGACTGCACTTATTAAGAAATGTATCGTAGTGGATCAAAAGCCTATCGGGCGAAGTAAAACTTCTTGTCCGGCTACTTATACAGGGATTACAGATCGTGTCCGTGTGATGTTTGCCAAAAAGCCTGAAGCGATTGAGAACGGCTATGGAGCCGGGCTGTTTACGGTGAACTCTGAAGGCGGATGCAGAACCTGCAAAGGAGAAGGTTTTAAGAGCTATTATATCGGATTCGGGAACTCGATCGAAGTGGAATGTGATATGTGCAGTGGAACAGGCTATGTCGAAGAAGCATTGAGCGTAACGATCGATGGGAAGAACATCAAAGACATCATGGCCATGAGTGTAACGGAAGCCGCAGAATTTTTTGGGCGCAATGAATCTGAGGCATATGACAAATCGATATCTGACATTCTTGCCACACTTATACGCGTCGGAATGGGCTACATTACGCTCGGGCAAAAGACTCCGACGATTTCTGGCGGCGAAGCACAACGTATCAAGCTTGCAAAAGAACTCTGCAAACAAACCGGAAGCGGCAATGTATATATTCTAGATGAACCGACAACGGGTCTTTCCTTATACGATACGGACCGCTTGATTGAGCTGATGCAGCAGCTTGTTGATGCCGGGAATACGATTATCGTTACGGAGCATGATCCAGCTGTTTTGGCAAACTGCGATTATATGATCGAAATGGGTCCTGGCGGCGGCAGCGACGGTGGATATGTGCTTGCACGAGGCACTCCGAAGGAGTTAACGTCAAACAAAAATTCGATTATTGGGAAATATCTGAAGCGGGTGCAAATATGAGCGTTGAATGGGTGATTGCTACTCCTGAAAATGAAGGAATGGACAGCAGCATTTTAAATCAAGTTGATGATTATATCAAGCAAAAACGATATCGTCTTGTAAACAGCGTGTTGGTAGTGAAAAACGGAAAGATTGTTTTTGAACGATATTACAATAAGTACAACGAGAATAGCAGAAACAGTATTAAATCCATTTGGAAAAGCATTCTTTCCATTGCAACAGGAATATGCCTCGACAAGGGGATTATCAAAAGCTTGGATGAACCAATAGGGAGCTATTTGCGGGAATTTACGCTGAATATTCATCCATACCATAAGCTCATTACGATTCGCCATTTACTTACCATGTCATCCGGCATTTATTGGAATGGCGGGATTCATTATCATTGTCCGATGATGGTTCAAATGATGAGAACGAATGATTGGATATCGCATATTGCAGATATCGATATGAACAGTGTACCCGGCATGCAATTTCAGTACAAGGAATGGGACGTCATGCTTCTATCTGCAGTGATTGGCAGAGCTTGTGGAAGTACTGCATTTGACATCACAAAAGAATTTTTGTATCAGCCCCTCCATATTTCAAGCGGGAGATGGCCTCAAAGTCCTTGCGGCTTTTCCTATACGGTCATGAAAGGCGAGGAGGAGTCCGATTTATCTGCAAGGGATCTTGCCAAACTAGGGATGTTGTTTCTTAATCATGGCAAGTACAACGAAAGGCAGATTGTTTCTTTGGAGTATGTAAAGCAAGCTATTAACTCTTCGTATACTCATGCTTCGATTGGTTCATCATCAAGTGACGATAACGCATACGGGTATCTATGGTGGCTTTTTCCTAACGGATATGGATGCAGAGGGTTCGGGGGGCAGGAGATAACTGTAGTTCCAGATAAAAATTTTGTATCAATTATCCAAGCTACACCAACGCCTTCGAGTAAATCTTATGGAGATATATATGAAAATATATTGAGAAGGGCTATATTGTAAAATTATTGAGAGCCGGCAGCGGGCAAGTAGATGCATAGGGTGGAAACACCTGATGCAGGCTTCTGCTTTAATGTGGACGGCGGACTTGGTTGCATTCCAAAAAACGCCGTCTGCAAGTATGGTCATTTAACCATACTTGCAGGCGGCGTTTTTCTATTTTCCCGTTGAATGCAGGAGACATATTAAGGTCTAGCGGGAGGGAGAGTGATTAATGACTTGTGACAAGATGCCAATGCCGTGCCTGATCTGATCTTCAGTAAGGTTAGCATAGCCGAGCATGAATGTAGGACGAACTGGCTTCTGCAGGGCAAAGTATTCTGAGGCCGGATAGATTTGTATGCCTCCAGCCAGGCTCACACGCTGGATATGTTGAGCATCAAGAGCAGTGTCCAATTCGTGTGGAGCGTAAAGTATTCCGTGTTATGGCGGACAGCACTTATGAGGAGCGAACAGTGTGGCTAACAAAGACAGAAAGCATGGTGCTGCAACATTTCGCATAGCCTGTTTTTGTAGTTCAATATTACTATTTTATTCCTGTTGCTCTGAGCCTGAATCTGTTATTATATAGCAAATAACGGAAAGGCGAGGAACTTGTGCATGGCGACTAAAGTAAGTTTCTTTTTATCTTTTATAATTTCAATTGCAATCGCATTCATTTGCGGCGTGTATTTTTCGGATGAAGTAAAATCTAAATTCAATCTCACGAACGATAAAACATTAGCTTATGATCGGAATGAATCGGCACCAGTCGTAACTGGGCAAAAAGCGGCCTCAGATAATGAGCAAAAGGCGAATACTGTAGAAGAACCACCGATTGAAGAGGTCGAAGAAAAGATAGAGACTTCTGGTGACGCGAATCAAAGCGGCAACGAAGAGTCTATTGACGAGCCCGAAGTGAACCGAGTGACAGCAGAAGATCGTTTCAGTGAGCCAAATGCATTCAAATATGCCATTAATTCCGCGAATGGTATCACGCTGACGTGGCAAGTAAATAATTTGACAGGAAAAACGATCAATTACTATAACGTCAAACTCAGTACATTTAATCCTGTAGGCGATCCTTCGTATGACGAACACTCTGGAAAAAATACTTTTAAGCTTCGTATTGTTGGACCAATTGAGCCTGATGATAATCTACTTGTATTCAACCGCTTCACGTATCAAGGGGCCTTGGAATCGATCCGAATCGATGAGGTTGAACTGGAATATGCGGACGGCACTAAAGAAACTGTCGTCTACGATCGTACGACTTCAGACAGTAGCGGGCTCAACGCTAGATAAAGAGAAACAATGTGGAACAACACAAAAGCAGCCGATCAGAAGATCAGCTGCTTTTGTTATTTTATTGCTGTGATATGATTATACTTGTGAAAATAAATAGAAATGAGTGGTAGCATGAGTAACCGAAAAAAGTCAGTATAAGCGGTTTAAAGAGCTGCATCATTTATCTCGCACGTTAATTTTGCCAAATGCCTGGGATGTAAGCAGCGCACGAGTTTTTGAAGCCGCTGGTTTTGAAGCGATCGGTACAACAAGTGCTGGAATTTCTGCTTCGCTTGGTTATAAGGATGGGGAA